>NZ_JAVKPS010000014.1:0-82146 GCF_040981005.1 Kocuria sp. CPCC 205258
ATGCGCGGGGTCAACGACCACGAGGCCCCGGAGCTGCTCGCGTGGGCGCTGGCGCGCGGCTTCGCCCTGCGCTTCATCGAGCAGATGCCCCTGGACGCCGACCACGGCTGGACCCGGGCGGAGATGGTCACCGCCGCCGAGATCCGCCACCGGCTCGCCGGCCGGTTCCGGCTGGCCCCGCACCCGGGCCCGCGCGAGGGCGCCCCGGCCGAGCTCTGGGACGTGCACCCCCTCACCACTCCGGACGCCCCGGCCGCTGCGGACGCGCCGCTGGGCACGGTGGGGGTCATCGCCTCGGTCACCGAGCCCTTCTGCGGCGACTGCAAGCGCACCCGGATCACCGCCGAGGGCAGGATCCGGTCCTGCCTGTTCTCCCACGAGGAGGTCGAGCTGCTGCCGCTGCTGCGCACCGGTGCCACCGACGGACAGCTGGCCGAGCGCTGGCGGGCCGCGATGTGGGCGAAACCGGCCGCCCACGGCATGGACCACGTAGGCCTGGACTCCCCCGACTACGTCCAGCCGGAACGCTCGATGAGCGCGATCGGGGGCTGAGCCGGGATGCTGATCCGCTACTTCGCGGCCGCCCGCGCCGCGGCCGGCACCGACGCCGAGACCCTGGAGGTCTCCGACGACCGGCCCTGCATGCGCCGGGACGTGGAGGACCTGCTGGCCCGGGCCCACCCCGAGCCGCCGCCGGGGCAGCCTCCGCTGGCGCAGGTGCTGGCCCGGTCCAGCTTCCTGCTCGACGGCGTGGCCTGCCCCGACCCCGACACCCCGGTCCCGTCCGGGGCGGTGCTCGACGTCCTGCCGCCCTTCTCCGGCGGGTGAGCGCGTGAGCGAGCCGAGACGGGCCCCGGTCTTCCACGCCGTGGTCCTGGCGGGCGGCCGCTCCGCCCGCCTGGGCGGCCGCCCCAAGGCCGGTCTGCGGCGGGCCGGGCGCACCCTGCTGGAGCTCACGCTGGACGCGGTCCGGGAGGCGGCGGGCGTCGTCGTCGTCGGCCCGGCGGACCCGACCGTCCCCGGGCACGTGCTGCGCACCCGGGAGGACCCGCCGTTCTCCGGCCCGGCCGCGGGCATCGCCGCCGGGCTGCGCGCCCTCGACGCCCTGCCCGCCGCGCAGTGGACCCTGACCCTGGCGTGCGACATGCCCGGGGTGTCGCGGGCCGTGCCCCTCCTGCTGGAAGCGGCCCGGACCGGTGACGGCGCCGCCGGCTACGTGTCGGTCCCGCCCGACGGCCACCGCCAGCCCCTCGCCGCCCTCTACCGCAGCGACGTGCTGCGCCGGGCCTTCGCGGGGCAGGACGCCGCGGACCGGTCCGTGTTCTCGTTCGTGCGCGAGCTCCCGCTCCGGGACGTCACCGTGCCCGAGGACGCCACCGCGGACGTCGATACGTGGGACGATGTGCACAGGCACCACCTGACCTGACCACGAGCGGGCGGCCCCACCGCCCGGGAGGAGCGGCGCATGCCCAAGGACCTGAGCCCGTCCGAGCACGAGATCCTGGAGCGGTGGGTCGAGGCCGTGCGCGCGGCCCTGGACGTGCCCGACGCCGACCTCCCCCTGGACGCCGTGCTGGGACTCACCGGCAGGATCGCCCACGGCACCGTGCGCCCCGCCGTCCCGCCCACCGCCTACCTGCTCGGCTACCACGTGGGCCGCGCCGCGGCCGCGGGCGAGGACGAGCACCGTGTCCTGGACCGCGCGCTGCAGACCGTCGACGGTCTCGTCCCCGCCGCCGGCCGAACCCCCGAGGAGAACTGATGTCCGGACTGCCCCTGCCCCACGACACCAACAGCCCCTACACGCACGCGCTGCCCGTCATCGAGGACGACAGCGGCACGCCCGAGAGCGCCCCCGAAGAGGTCGAGACCGTCCACGACGCCGACTGGCACCGGGCCCGGCAGTTCTCCTACGACATCGCCACCGCGCTGCCCAGCCACTGGCTGCCCCTGCAGGAGGCGCTGGGCGAGGTCCTCGCCGAGGACGTCACCGCCCCGATCCCGGTCCCGCACTACGCCTCCTCCGCCATGGACGGCTACGCCGTGGCCGGCCCCCAGCCGTGGACGGTGGTCTTCCCCGAGCCCGTGGAGACCGACCCCCGCAAGATGCTGACCATCCCGCCGCGGGAGCTCTACCGCCCGGTGCTCAACCTGGAGCCGGGCGAGGCCACCCGCATCGTCACCGGCGGACTCGTCCCCGCCGGGGCCCGGGCCGTGCTGCGCGACGAGTACGCGCACCTGTCCGAGGAGGGCACCGTGCTCACCATCGCGGCCCACGCCCCCTCGGCCGAGGACATCCCCTACGGGCAGAACATCCGCCGCACCGGCGAGGAGGTCGCGGCCGGGGATGTCATCCTGCACGCCGACTGCCTGCTCAACCCGGCGCACATCGCCTTCGCCGCCGTCAGCGGCCACGACATGCTTCCCGTCCGCCGCCGTCCGCGCGTGACGATCCTGCTCACCGGCAGCGAGGTGGTCGAGGACGGGATCCCCGAGCCCGGCCAGGTCCGGGACGCCTTCGGCCCCCAGCTGCCCACGTTCGTGGAGATGCTGGGCGGGTCCGTGGACCAGCTCCGGCGCGTCGAGGACACCGCGAAGGCGATGCTCTCCGCCCTGACCGAGGCGCCCTCCGGCATGGCGTCGGTGCTCGACGCCCGCACCGAGGTGGTCATCACCACCGGCGGGACCGGCCACTCCGACGCCGACCACGTCCGGTCGGCGCTCCAGGAGCTCGGGGCAGTCTTCCTGCTCGACGGCCTCGCCCAGCGCCCGGGCCACCCCACGTTCCTGGCGCGGCTGCCCGAGGACGGCCCCTTCGTGGTGGGCCTGCCCGGCAATCCGCTGGCGGCGATGACCAGCATCTTCACGGTGGCCCAGCCGCTGCTCGCCAAGCTGCACAGCGACCGGCCCCCGGCCACGCGCACCCTGCCCGCGGCCGAGGACCTGCCGGGCCAGAAGGTCACCGCCCTGGTGCCCGCCTACCTCCGGGACGGGACGGTCGCCCCCCGGGACCGGGTCGGCGCGAACATGCTCCGCGGGCTCGCCCACGCGGACGTCATCGCCGTGGTCCCGCCGGGCGGCGTGGCCGCCGGGCAGGACGTCGAGGTGGTCCCCCTGCCCTGGCGCTGACGCGCCGTGGGACGCCGAGGGCCCGGACACCGCTGGTGGCCGGGCCCTCGGCGTCCCCGGCTCAGGCGGTCGTGAAGAGGACCAGCGCGCCCAGCACGAAGACCGTGGAGGCGGCGAGCGCGCACGCGAACTCCACGACGATCCCCAGGCCCGCCGCCTTGAGACCGGCCCAGCTGGAGTCCAGCGCCGCCCGGAGGTCCCGCTGGCGAGCGGTCTCGCTCAGCAGCAGGCCCACGAAGAACCCCACGAAGATCCCGACCACGGGGATCACGAACAGCCCCACCACGGCGCCGGCCGCGGCGTAGAGGAGGGAGCGGTTGGGGATCTGCCGGCGCTTGAGCCGGGTCCCGGTGAGCACGGCGCTCGCGGCCATCCCGGCGATCGCCAGCGCGGAGCCGATCCCCAGCACGGTCCAGCCCTCGACCGCCTGGACCGTGAGGGCCCAGACGAGGAGCCCGACCACGATCAGGATCGAGCCCGGCAGCACCGGCACGATGATGCCGAGGCACCCGACGACGAGCAGGGCGGCGGTGATGAGGGTCGCGATGATCTCGGCAGTCACGCCCTCATCGTAGGCGCTGGGGCGGGCTGTCCCCCCAAGAGGCCGCAGACCGGGGCGGGCGGGCCGCCCTAGCCTGGGACAAATGGCCACCACCGTCCTGGACCCCGCGCGCCCCGGCACCGAGGAACTCGCCCCGCGCGGTTCCCGGTGGTTCCTGCTGGCCTCCGTGGTCCTGCTCCTGATCGGCGCCGGCGGGCTCTTCCACGCCAACGCCCCCGGATGCTGCGGGGCGCCCCCCGGCGAGGAGCCGATCCGCACCGCGCCCGTCCCGGAGCCGTGGGGCGATGACGTCCTGGCCGCCGCCGAGCTCTCGGGGCTCCCGCCCGAGATCGTCGCCGCCCAGCTGGACGTCGAGAGCCGCTGGGACCCCCGGGCCGTCAGCCCCGCCGGGGCGCAGGGCCTCTCCCAGTTCATGCCGGACACGTGGAAGCGCTACGGCCGGGGCGACCCGTTCGACCCGCGGGCCGCCATCCGGGCCCAGGGCCTCTACCTCAAGGACCTGCGGCGCATGGTGCGGGGACTGGCGCCCGCCTCGGCCCGGGAGGAGATCGACCTGGTGCTCGCCGCCTACAACGCCGGGCCCACGGCGGTCCTGCGGCACGGCGGGATCCCCCCGTTCGCGGAGACCCGCGGCTACGTGGCGCAGATCCGCGAGCTCGCGGCCACGACGTACGCCGGGGTCGGCGCCTGAGCGCTCGTCAGCCGGCGGGCCGCCGGCTCCTCGCGAGGCCCCGCAGCGCCCTGCGGGCCGCGTGGTACCCGGCCATGCCGTGCACCCCGCCACCCGGGGGCGTCGAGGACGAGCACAGCCAGACCCCCGGCACGCCGGTGGCGTAGGGGTCGGCCTGCACGGCCGGCCGGAACACCTGCTGCAACCCGTCCAGGGAGCCGCCGCCGATGTCCCCGCCCACGAGGTTCGCGTTCCACGCCTCCAGCCCGGCCGGGGAGGTGTCCACCCGCTCGCGGATCCGGTCGCGCACCCCGGGGGCGAAGCGCTCGAGCTGCCGGAGCACCCGCTCCCCCGCCCGGGGGTCGTCGCACCCGTGGGGGACGTGGGCGTAGGCCCACAGCACCTGCCGGCCCGCGGGCGCCCGGGACGGGTCGGCGGCCCCCTGCTGGGCCACGAGCACGAACGGGCGCTCCGGCAGCCGGCCCGCCCGGGCCTGCTCCTCCGCGGCGCCGATCTCGGCGAGCGTCCCGCCCACGTGCACGGTCCCGGCCTCCGCCACGCGCGGGTCCCGCCACGGCACGGGGCCGTCCAGCAGCAGGTCCACCTTGTAGGAGGCCGTGCCGTAGCGCCACCGGGCGAGCGCCCGCCGGTACCGGTCCGGCAGCTCGAGCCCGCGCAGGCCCAGCACCTGCCGGGGCGTGAGGTCCAGCAGGACGACGTCGGCCGGCCGCACCTGGGCGAGGTCCGTCACCGGGGAGTGGACGAGCACCCGCCCGCCGTGCTCCTCGAGATCGGCCACCAGGGCGTCGACGACGGCCTGGGTGCCGCCGCGGGCCACCGGCCACCCCGTGGCGTGGGCGGCGGCGCCGAACAGCGTCCCGAAGGCGGAGGTCAGCGCATGCCGCGGGGGCAGCACCGCGTGGGCGGCGGACCCGGCGAAGAGCCCCCGGGCCTGCTCGGTGCGGAACAGCGCCCGCGCCGTGGCCGCGGCGGGCCACGGCGCGCGCAGACCGAAGGACGCCAGGGCCCGCGGGTGCTCGGGCACGCGCACGAGCGGGCCCAGCACCGACTCGACCGTCTCCTCCCAGCGCTCCACCACGCCGCGGTGCAGCAGGGACCACGCCCGGCCGTCCGCGCCCAGCCCCGCCGCCGTGCGCTCGAGCGAGCGGTGCAGCAGGCCCGGCGGGCCGTCGTCGAGCGGGTGCGCGGCCACGACCGGCGGGTGCAGCCACTCCAGGCCGTGCCGGTGCAGGCCCAGCCGCGCGAACAGCGGACTGGCCACGCCGAAGGGGTGGACGGCGGAGCCGAGGTCCACCACCGTGCCGGGGCCGAGCACGGCCGCGGAGCGGGCCGCGCCGCCGGCCGAGCCCGCCGCCTCGTGGACCGTGACGTCGAGGCCCGCGCGGGCCAGCACCACGGCCGCGGCGAGCCCGTTGGGCCCCGAGCCGACGACCGCGGCCGTCCCCTGCACGGGCCGTCCTACCCGACCAGGGCGCTGCGCATGGTCCGCAGCGCCACGGACAGGGACGCGAGCTCCGCGGAGGCCTCGCCCGTGTCCTCCGCCTCGATCTCCCCCAGCACCTCGCGCAGCCGGCCCAGGCGGGACTCGTTGCTGGACTCCCAGGACTCCACCTTCTCCCGCGCGTCCCGGCCGGGGGCCTCGAGCGCCTGGTCGGCGAGGGCCACCAGGGTCGCGTAGACGTCCTCCCGCATGGACATCCGCGCGAGGTTCTCCCAGCGGGTGGTCTGCGGCAGGCCGGTGATGCGGTTGAGCAGGCTCTCGATGCGGTAGCGGTCGTAGAGCCGGAAGTAGACCTTGGCGATGGTCTTGATCTGCTCCTCGTCGAGGCCGCCGTCCTCGGCGATCGCCTCGCCGGAGGCGTGGGCCAGCCGGGCGACGTCGAGCAGCGCGAACGCGTCCAGCAGCTGCGACCACTCCGTGGCCAGCGCCCCGGGGACGCCCTGCCGCGCGGCGGCCTCCGCCCGCGAGTCGACCCGCTGCCGGGAGTCCTCCCCGAGCAGCCGGTCCTCGAGGAACCGGATGTCCACGGTGGGCTTGTAGCGGTCGATGACCTCGGCCACCGGGTTGGCGGTCTCCTCCCGGTTGATGAGCCAGCGCACCACGCGGTCCAGCAGGCGCCGCATGTCCAGGAACATCCGGTCCCACACCTCGGTGGGCACCTCCGCGGGCAGCTCCCGGTGCTGGTGGGCGTAGCGGTCGATCTCGTAGATCTGCACGGCCGCCACGAAGGCCCGGGCCACCTCCACGGGCCCGCACCCGGTCTCCTCCATCACGCGGTAGACGAACGGGATGCCGCCGTAGTTGACCATCTGGTTGGCCACCACGGTGCAGATGATCTCGGCGCGCAGGGGGTGGGTGCCGACGAGCTCGCCGAAGCGCTGGGTGATCTGCTCCGGGAAGTAGGCCTCCAGGACCTCCTCGAACCACGGGTCCTCGGCGAGACCGCCCTCGACCAGCGCCTCCGAGAGCTGGATCTTGGTGTAGGCCGCCAGCACGGACAGCTCCGGGGACGTGAGCCCGTGGCCGGTGCGGACCCGCTCGCGCAGCTGCTCGTCGGAGGGCAGGAACTCGATGCCCCGGTCGAGGTCGGCCTCGTCCTCGAGCCAGTGCAGGAACCGGATGTAGGCCTCGTTGAGGGCCCGCACGCGCGAGCGCTCCGTGGTGAGCAGCACGTTCTGCGCCACGTTCGTCTCGAGCACCAGCCCGGCGACCTCGTCGGTCATGGCCTCGATGAAGCCGGCGCGCTCCGCCGCGGAGAGCTCCCCCGCCACGACCATGCGGTCCACGAGGATCTTGATGTTGACCTCGCGGTCGGAGGACTCCACGCCGCCGGAGTTGTCGATCGCGTCCGTGTTGATCAGCACCCCGTTCAGCGCGGCCTCCACGCGGCCGAGCTGGGTGCAGCCCAGGTTGCCGCCCTCGCCGACGACCTTGGCCCGGAGGTCCCGGCCGTCGACGCGGATCGGGTCGTTGGCCTTGTCCCCCACGTCCGTGGAGGTCTCCTGCGCCGACTTCACGTACGTGCCGATCCCGCCGTTGTACAGGAGGTCGGCCGGCGCCGTCAGGATCGCCCGCATCAGCTCGATCGGGGAGAGCTCCTCGACGCCGTCGTCGAGGTCGAGGGCCTCGCGGACCTGCGGGGAGATCGGCACGGACTTCGCGGTGCGCGAGTACACGCCGCCGCCGGCCGAGATCTTCTCCGGGTCGTAGTCCTGCCACGAGGACCGCGGGCGGCCGAACAGCCGCTCGCGCTCGGCGTAGGAGACGGCCGGGTCCGGGTCGGGGTCGAGGAAGATGTCGCGGTGGTCGAACGCGGCCAGCAGCCGGATGTGCTCGGACAGCAGCATGCCGTTGCCGAACACGTCGCCGGACATGTCCCCCACGCCCACCACGGTGAAGTCCTCCGCCTGGGTGTCGACGCCCAGCGCGAAGAAGTGCCGCTTCACCGACTCCCACGCCCCCCGGGCCGTGATGCCCATGGCCTTGTGGTCGTAGCCCACCGAGCCGCCCGAGGCGAAGGCGTCCCCGAGCCAGAACCCGTACTCCGCGGAGATCGCGTTGGCGGTGTCCGAGAAGGACGCCGTCCCCTTGTCCGCGGCCACCACCAGGTAGGAGTCCTGGCCGTCGCGGCGCACCACGTTCTCGGGGTGCACGACGACGTCCTGGCCGGACCCGTCCCGGACGAGGTTGTCGGTGATGTCCAGCAGGGAGGCGATGAACAGCTTGTACGCCTCCCGGCCCTCCGCCACCCAGGCGTCCCGGTCCGCGGCCGGCTCGGGCAGCTGCTTGGGGTAGAACCCGCCCTTCGCCCCGTTCGGGACGATCACCGAGTTCTTCACCATCTGCGCCTTCACGAGGCCCAGGACCTCGGTGCGGAAGTCCTCCCGGCGGTCCGACCAGCGCAGGCCGCCGCGGGCCACGGGCCCGAAGCGCAGGTGCGTGCCCTCCACCCGCGGGGACCACACCCAGACCTCGAACATGGGGTGCGGCAGCGGGGCCGTGCTGATCCGCCGGGGGTCCAGCTTGAACGCCATGGTGGGGCGGTGCCGGTACACGTTGGTGCGCAGCGTGGCGGCCATGCACTCGGCCAGCGCCCGCAGCAGCTTGTCGGCGTCCAGGGTGGGCACCTCGTCCAGGGCCTCGGTGAGCCGCCCCTGCGCGGCGTCGCGCTGGGAGCCGCGCACGGCGTCGTCGAGCGCCGGGTTGAAGCTCGCGTCGAAGAACTCGACCAGCGCCCGGGTGACCCGCGGGAAGCCCAGGAGCGTGTCCGCGATGTAGTCGAAGGAGTTCGGGTGCCCCAGCTGCAGGAGGTACCGGACGTAGGAGCGCAGCACGGCCACGGTCCGCCACGTCATGCGCTCCGTCAGGACCAGCCGGTTCAGGGAGTCCGACTCGGACCGCCCGGACAGCACCGCGCACAGGGTGTCCTCGATGAGGTCCTCGGTCTTGGCGTCCTCCGGGCCGGTCGCGTGCACGCCCTCCGGCAGCCGCACTCCGAAGTCGTAGAGCTGGAAGTGGCGGCCGTCGGCGGGGGTGACCTCGTACGGCTTCTGGTCCAGGACCGTCAGGCCGAGGTTCTGCAGCATCGGCAGCAGCTCGGTCAGGGACAGGGAGCGGGTGAGGTAGATGTTCAGCCGTACGCCCCCGGGGTCGTCGACGACGCGCACCTCCGCGGGCAGGTCCGGGTCCCGTCCCCACAGCTCCTCGCAGCGCTGGAGGTCCTCGACCGCCTCCTCGATCTCGTAGTCGGCCCGATAGGCGTCCGGGAACGCCTCCGCCCAGTTCTCGGCGTGCTTCCGCGCGAGCTCCTCCGCGAAGTCCCGGTGGATCGCGCGCACCAGCGCCTCGGACCAGGACCGCACCGCGGCCCGCAGCCGCGCCTCCAGGCCCGAGCGGTCGAAGGACTGCACCTGACCGGTGTAGGGCAGCCGGATGCGGAAGAACAGCCGGGCGAGGGTCGAGGAGGAGAGCCGGGCGTCGAAGTCGATGGACTCGGCGTCGAAGGTGCGCTTGAGCTCGGCCTCGATCCGCCCGCGCACCGACGTGTTGTACCGGTCGCGGGGCAGGAAGACGACCGCGGACATGAACCGCCCGAAGTGGTCCTGGCGCAGGAACAGCCGGGTCTGCCGCCGCTCGTCCAGGCCCATGACGCCGCGCATGATGTCGTAGAGCTCGTCCGCGGTCATGTGGAACAGCTCGTCGCGCGGGTAGTCCTCGATGTTGCCCATGAGGTCCCGGGCCGAGTGCGAGTCCTCGAGGAAGCCGAACCGCTCGGCGACCTCGGCCATCTTGTCCTTAATCAACGGCGTCTCGCGGGCCGGCGTGTTGTAGGCGCGGCGGGTGAACAGCCCCAGCACGAGGTACTCGCCCACGATCCGGCCCTCGTCGTCGTACTTCGCGACGCCGATGTAGTCGAGGTACTCCCGGCGGTGGATCGAGGAGCGGCGGTTGGCCTTCGTGATGAACAGCGTGCCGGCCTCGCGCGCGTGCTCCCGGCCCAGCCCGGTCAGGACCTGCCGGTGCGGCTTGCGGTCGTGCTCCACGAGCAGGCCCAGCCCGGTCCCGGGACGGCTGACCAGGGAGAGGCCGCCGCCGGAGTCCTCGAGGTCGTACTCCTTGAAGCCCATGAGGATGAAGTTGCCCCGGACCAGCCAGCGCAGGAACTCCTGGGACGGTCCGACCAGCGGCGGATGCCCGCCCTCGGGCAGGTCCAGCTGCCGCAGCCGGTCGAGCTCCTCCGCGAGCCGTCCGACGCGCTCCTTGAGCTCCACCTGGTCGTCGTCGACCCGCTGGACGTCCTCGAGCAGGCTCGTGAGCCGGTGCACGAGCTCCTGGGCGGTCTCGTCCGAGATCTGCCGGGAGAGCTCCACGGAGATCCAGGACTCCACCACGTGCGTGGTGCCCCCGTCCGAGCGGAACCCGGCCAGGCTGGGCAGCGCGGTGGTGTCGCCGCTGGAGGTGGCCGAGAAGTCCGGGACCTGCTGGAGTTCGCGCAGCTCGTGGGTCCCGGCGTCCCGGGCGGCGACGAGCACGGGGTGGATGAGCAGGCGGGCACCGCCCCACTTGGCGGCGATCTCCGCGGACACGGTGCTCACGAGGTAGGGGACGTCCTCGGTGACCACGAACACCACGGAGGTCGAGTCCTCCTGGCGCACGCCCACGGCGATCTCCCGGGGCGCGCGGACCCGGCCCACCTCGTGGTGGTGGTCGGCCCGCTCGCGCAGCTGGTCCTCGGTGCGCGCGAGCAGGTCCTCCTGGGGCACGTGGCGGTAGTACTCGTTGATCCACGCCCGGTCCCCGGACCACTCGGGGGCCCGCGGGATCACCTGCAGCGCCTCGGTCCGGTCCTCGTCGGGGATCGTGTACTGGTCAGAGGCCACAGCCGCATCACGCCTTCGTCGCCGTGGACGGCAGGGGGGCACGGTCCGTGCGCCGCCCTCGCCGCCCCAGGGGGTGGACGGCACCTCGTGGGACCGTCCCTGGTGGGTCCCAGCTTATTGAACGAAGCCGGGACTGTCAGGGTGCGGTGGACTCCGACACGTCATCTCGCAGGCGCGCGGCGCCGAGGGCCTCCGTCCGCACGGGGACCACCTCGCAGTTGCCGATCCGGGGGTGGGCCTCCCCGTTGAGCTCGGAGACCGTCAGGCGGATGAGCGAGCCGTGCGCCACCACCAGCACGCTGCGCCCGGGGTGGTCGGCGCGGATCCGGCGCAGCGCCGCCAGACCGCGGCGGACGACCGCCTCCGGCGGCTCCCCGGCGGAGAGGACCTGCTCCCGCGCGGCGCCCTCCAGACCCGCCAGGCGCGAGCCCTCGAGCGGGCCGAAGCTGCGCTCCACGAGATCGTCGTAGGTCGCCGCGAGCTCGAGGCCCAGGGCCTCGCCGATGATCCGGGCGGTCTCCACGGCCCGGCCGAGCGGCGAGGAGACCAGGACGTCCCAGCCGAGGGCCTGGGCGTGCAGGTGGCGGGCGACGACCCGGGCCTGCTCCCGCCCGGCGTCGTTGAGCGGGACGTCCGTGGCGCCCTGGAGCCTCTCCTCGAGGTTCCAGTCGGTCTGGCCGTGGCGGATGAGCACGATGCGTCCGGGGGTGTTCACGTCCCCCACTCTGGGCGACGGCCCGCCGGGGGGCAAGCGGGACGGCGGGAACCCCGGTCCGCGGGGCACCGGGCACCGCACCGCATCCGGCCGCCGCCGGCCCTCCGGGCCAGGACACGGACGGCCCGCGGCCCGAGGTCCTGGACGAACCGGGGCAATGCGGGTTGAGTGGCACGCATGACCACCTTCACGTTCAGCTCCCGCGTGCCCCACCCCGTCGAGGACGTCTTCGCCTGGCACGCCCGCCCGGGGGCGCTCACCCGGCTCACGCCCGCGTGGACGGGCTCCGTGGTGGAGGAGTCCTCGCCCCCGCTGCAGGACGGGACGCGGTCCCGGCTGCGGGTGGCCGTGCCGGGCTCCTACGGGCTGGCCTCGGTGCCCTGGACCGCGGAGCACCACGGCTTCGTCCCCGGGCGGGAGTTCCGGGACCGGATGGTGAAGGGTCCGCTCGCCTCCTGGGAGCACCACCACCGGTTCGACGACGACGGGCACGGCGGCACCGTGGTCACCGACACCGTGGAGTACGCGGCGCTGCCGGGCAGCAGGGCGTTCGGGGACCGGCTGATGAGCCCGGCGCTGGGCCGCCAGTTCGAGGCCCGCGCCCGGCGGCTGGCCGCCGACCTCGAGCTCCACAGCCGCTATCCCGGCCGGCCCCTGACCGTCGCCGTCACGGGGGCCTCGGGCACCATCGGCGTGCAGCTGGCCGCGCTGCTGAGCACCGGAGGCCACACGGTCCTGCGCTTCGTGCGCCGCGAGGCGCGCACCCCCCTCGAGATCTCCTGGGACCCGGCGGCCGGGGAGCTGGACCCCGCCGCGCTGCGCGGGGTGGACGTCGTGGTCAACCTGGCCGGGCGCAACATCGGCGGACGGCTCACGGACGCCGCGAAGGAACAGATCCACGACTCGCGGGTGCTCGGCACCCGGCTGCTCGTCCGCGCGTTCGTCGCGCTCGGCGACGAGGCCCCCGCCGCGCTGGTCAACGGCTCCGCGATCGGCTACTACGGGGCGGACACGCACGGGGAGAGCGTCACGGAGAAGTCCCCGCCGGGCGACGACTTCCTCGCCGAGGTCTGCACCGCGTGGGAGCGGGCCGCCCAGGAGGCCGAGGCCATCGGCACCCGCGTGGTCACGGTGCGCACCGGGGTGGTGCAGTCCCCCGCCGGCGGCGCCCTCAAGGCCCAGCTGCCCCTGTTCCTCGCGGGGCTGGGCGGACGGCTCGGCTCCGGGGACCAGTGGCTGAGCTGGATCTCGCTGGACGACACGGTGGGCCTGTTCGCCCACGCGGTGCTCTCCCCCGGCCTGCACGGGCCCGTCAACGCCGTGGCCCCGATGCCGGTGACGGGCCGCGACTACGCCCGGACCCTCGGCAAGGTCCTCGGCCGGCCGGCCCTGCTCCCCACCCCGGGGTTCGGGCCGAAGCTCGTGCTCGGCTCCGAAGGCGCCGAGCTGATGGCGCTCGCGGACCAGCGGGTCTCGGCGGACCGGGCCATCGACCGCGGCTACCGGTTCCGCCACCCCGACCTCGGCTCGGCGCTGCGGGAGGAGCTGGGCCGCTTCTGACCCGATCCGGCGCCGCCGACCGCCCGACACCACCGCCACGTCGGCCCGGGCACCCCGCGGATCCGCGGGGTGCCCGGGCCGACGTGGCGGGTCAGCGGCAGGACGGTCGTCAGAGGCGGCCGGAGACCGGGAACCGCTCCCAGGCGCGGTGGCTCTTCATGAGCGTGACCACCTGCTCGACCACGGCGGCGGCGTCCTTGCCGGAGACCACGCCGGGCGCGCCCTCGGGCAGGCCGGCCGCGGCGAGCGCCTGGCCCTTGGCACCCCAGGTGCCGATGGCCTTGGCCTGGCGGAACACCTCGCCGAGCAGCAGGTGCACGCGGGGGTCCACGCCGCCGGGGGCGACGGCTCCGGCCTTCGCGTCGAGGCCCTGCCGGGCGTCCGGGGCCGGCGGGACGGCGCCGGCCACCAGCACCGAGTCGAACTCGACGGAGCGCGCCGTGAGGTAGGTCCGGTGGGCCACGACCTTCCCGCCGCGCCCGACCGGCCCGCCGTGCGGGGCGATGACCAGCGGCACCATCCCGGCGTCGTCGATCGCGGAGACCACCGCCAGGAGGTCGTTCTCGTCGGGGTCGGGGCCCACCACGATCCCGACCTGCCGGCCGTCGAGGGGCCACTGCCCGCCGACCTGGGACAGGGCGGGGCTGGGCTTGATCCTCCCGTGCTTGACGGTCGGCTTCGGCGCCGGAAGGCCCAGGCCCTGGGCGACCACGGCGCACAGCTTCTCGTCGATGTTGGCCAGGGCCTGCAGCTGGCGCTCCTTGACCGCCTGCTCCCAGCACTTGCCGAGCTCGAAGGTGTACGCCTGCGCGATGTGCTCCTTCTCGACGTCGCTCATCGACAGCCAGAACAGGCGGGTCTGGGTGTAGTGGTCCTCGAAGGTCACGGGGTTGCCGCGCTCCTTGACCGACTCCGCGACCGGTGCCGGGTGGTCGATGAAGGGACGGGCCGGCTCGTCGGCGGGGAGGGGGTTGTTCCCGTCCAGCGAGTTCGGGTGGTAGGGCGCCACCCCGCTGTGCACGGCCGTCTGGTGCATCCCGTCCCGGAGCATGTCGTTGACCGGGGCGTGCGGGCGGTTGATCGGCAGCTGGGTCCAGTTGGGCCCGCCCAGCCGGCTGAGCTGGGTGTCCAGGTAGGAGAACAGCCGCCCCTGCAGCAGGGGGTCGTTGGTGACGTCGATGCCGCGGACCAGGTTGTTCGGGTTGAAGGCGACCTGCTCGGTCTCGGCGAAGTAGTTGGACGGATTGCGGTTGAGCGTCATCAGCCCGACCGGCTCCACGGGCGCGAGCTCCTCGGGGACGATCTTCGTGGGGTCGAGCAGGTCGATGCCCTCGAAGACCTGCTCCTCGTTGTCCTCGAAGACCTGCACCCCGAGCTCCCACTCGGGGTGGGCGCCGGCCTCGATGGCGTCCGCGAGGTCCCGGCGGTGCACGTCCGGGTCCATGCCCATCGCGATCTGCGCCTCCTCCCACAGCACCGAGTGCACGCCGAGCTTCGGCTTCCAGTGGAACTTCACGAGCACGCTGCGGCCGGCGTCGTCGACGAGCCGGAACGTGTGGACGCCGAAGCCCTCCATGGTGCGGTAGGACCGGGGGATGCCGCGGTCCGACATGTTCCAGATCGTGTGGTGCTGCGCCTCGGTGTGCAGGGAGACGAAGTCCCAGAAGGTGTCGTGGGCGGACTGCGCCTGCGGGATCTCCCGGTCGGGGTGGGGCTTGCCCGCGTGGATGACGTCCGGGAACTTGATGGCGTCCTGGATGAAGAACACGGGGATGTTGTTGCCCACGAGGTCCCAGGTGCCCTCGGAGGTGTAGAACTTCGTGGCGAAGCCGCGGGTGTCCCGGGCGAGGTCGGCGGACCCGCGCGAGCCGAGGACGGTGGAGAAGCGCACGAAGACCGGGGTCTCGACGTCCTTGCCGAACACGGCGGCGGAGGAGATCCTGCTCGCGGTGCCGTAGGAGCGGAACACGCCGTGGGCGCCGGCGCCGCGGGCGTGCACCACGCGCTCCGGGATGCGCTCGTGGTCGAAGTGGCTGATCTTCTCCCGGAAGTGGTGGTCCTGCAGGAGCACGGGGCCGCGCCGGCCCGCCTTCAGGGAGTGGTCGGTGTCGGCGCGCCGGGAACCGTGGGCGGTGGTCAGGTGCTCGCCGCCCTGGGCGTTGAGGGTCGGGTCGATCCCGGTGTCCTGGCCCGTGGGGCTCACCGGCTCCGGCGTGCCCTGGTCCGGCTTGGGCGGCAGCGGCGGGCGGGGCGTGGTGGGCTCCGCGAGCGGGGCGGTCTCGCTGCCGGGGACGCCGGGGGCCGTCGGCGCCTGCCCCCCGGCCTTCTGCCTCATCCTGTTCAGCCTCTTGCGCATGATGGACCTCCCGGTCGTCGAAGTGCGGTCGACACCGGCCGGCCCCGGTCCGCACGGACGGGAACGACCAGCTCACTTACCATTAGTGCACTCCCGTGAGGCAGGGCACAAGTCACCGGACCCGCCTCCGCGCTGGGTGAACAGCCGACCGCGACCCGGGCGGAGTCCCCGGACGGAGCGGCACGGACCCCCTCGGCGCCGTGGCCGAGGGGGTCCGGGACGGAGGGGCTCAGTCCTCCTCGACGTCGACCCGCTCCTGGCGCACGGTCTCCTCGACCACCTCCGTGCGCTCCGTGCGGCGCACCACCAGGCGCACCCGCTCGTAGGGCACGCGCATCGTCTGCACCACGGGCACCTCCCGGTAGAGGATGACCTCGTCCTCCCCCACCGGCAGCTCCCGGCCGGCGAGGAACGCCTCGCGCTCCTCCTCGGTGACGGGGGTGCGGACCTCCTCGACGTCCTCGGACGCCAGGGTCTGCTCCGCGCGCACCGGCTCCTCCACCACGTACTTGCGCAGCCGGGCCCGCCCGGACTCGACGCGCTCGGTCCCGACCTGCAGCCGCTCCTCGTGCCGGACCACGGAGGGGGTCTCGCCGGGGCGCCCACCGCCCCCGAGGTCACCGGTCGCGTCCCCGGCGGCGTGGCGGCCGGGACCGCGCTCCGCCCCGGCCCGGGTCGTGGCGTCCCGGTCCGTGGCGTCCCAGGTCGTGGTGTCCGGGCCGGTGGCGTCCCGCTCCACGGTGTCCAGGTCGGCGGTGTCCGGGCCGGCGGTGTCCGGGCCGGTGGCGTCCCGGCCGGTCGCCTCCTGGTCGAAGGCCCCTCCGCCGGCGCCGGACGGCTCGTCGCGCCGGCCGTGGTCGCGCCGAACGTCAGGCCGCTCGTCGCCCACGCTCTCGCGGCCGTGGCCGGCCGTGGCGTCCGCCCCGGTCAGCGACTCGCCGGTCCCGCGCACGGGCGAGCCGTCGTCGCGGCCGGAGTCGTCGCCGTGACGGACGGCGTCGTCGTCCCCGGCGTCGATGTTGTAGGCGGGAGCCCCGCCGCGCGGGTCGCGCGTGTCGGTGGCGCCCGAGGTCGCGGAGCCGCCGATGTCGCCGTCCTCCCGCCCGTAGGCGTTGTGGTCCCAGAGCTCGGTCGCCGAGCTGGGCGCATGGCGCTCCACCCCGGTGTCGTCCGCGTCCCGCCCGCCGGCGCGCCCGGCGGTGGGCTCCTCGTGGGCGGACTCCTGGTCGTACGGACGGTCGTCGGAGGTGGACATCGTGGACTCTCCTCGGGGTTGCAGTCGACAGCCACATTTTATCAGCGTGCTGAGCTGTGGCGCATTCCACTCTACGGGGGACCGGGGCCCGGCGCGCCGGGTCGCCCGCCCTTGTCCGCCCGGGCCCACGGTGCGAGGATCGATGCATGAGCACCTGGACCGCCCTCGCGGCCGGCGGCGCCGAGGCCGTGCGGACGGGGGCGTGGGAGAGCGGTGCGACGGTGGCCGGAGCGGTCGTCGTCGTGCTGATGGTGGCCGCCTCGGTCTCCCTGCTGCGCAGCCCGGCCCTGGATCCCGTGCTGCGCCTGCTGTGGCTGCTCGTGATCCTCGCGTTCCCCGTCGCCGGCGCGGGACTGTGGTTCGCGCTGGGCCGCCGGGCCCCGCGCCCGCAGGACCCGCACCCCGCGTAGCCCGCCGACACCCCGCAGGACCCGGCCGAGAAAGGACTCCGCATGAGCTACACCCAGGACGGGCACGGGTTCTTCACCCGGGCCCTGGACGCCGAGGACCGCGGACGGCTCGACGAGGCCGAGACCGCCTACCAGCAGGCCATCGTGCTCTTCGAGGAGGAGGGAGACTCCCTCCAGGAGCAGGCCGCCTGCCACTACAACCTGGGTCATCTCTACCTCGGGATGAACCGCCCCGGCCGGGCCGTCACCGCCTACGAGAACGCTCTCGGGCTGTTCTGCCGCATCCCCGGCAGCGGCAAGCACCTGGCCCGCACGCACCTGATCCTGGGCAGCCTGCTGCTCGAGCTGGACCGCGCCCACGACGCCGAGGAGCACCTCCTCGACGCCCTGGGCCAGTACCTCGACGCCCCGCACGAGGCGCAGGACCAGGCGCAGTGCCACGTCAACCTGGGACGGGTGTACGAGCTGGGCGAGCGCCACACCCAGGCCATCACGGCCTACAACCGGGCGCTGGACTTCTACCAGGAGACCGAGGCCACGGCCACGGACCAGGCGGAGTGCTTCACCGCCCTGGGCCGGCTCTACGAGCGCGCGGGCCGGATGAAGGAGTCCGGGGCCGCCTACGCGGCGGCCGCCCGCCTGCGCTGGTCCGCCGAGCAGCAGCGCCTGGAGCAGCAGAGCCCCACCCGGGACGCCGGGGTGCCCGACGGAGAGGACCGTTCATGAGCTCGCGCCTGATCTACGGCTGCATGACCATCGGGGGGTCGTGGGACGACGCCCCGCCGAGCGCAGGGACCGTGGACCGCGCCCGGGCCGCGGTGCACTCCGCGCTGGACGCCGGCATCACCGACTTCGACCACGCCGACATCTACGCCCACGGCAAGTCCGAGGAGGTCTTCGGCGAGCTCCTCGCGGAGGACCCGGAGCTGCGCCGGAGGGTGCGCCTCCAGACCAAGTGCGGGGTGCGCCTGCCGGGCAACACCGCGGCACCCGGCGCGCCGACCCACTACCGGCTGGACCGGGACACGATCCGCCGCGGCCTCGAGGGGTCCCTCCGCCGGCTCCGCGTGGACTCCGTGGAGCGCTTCATGCTGCACCGGCCGGACCCCCTGGCCGATCCCCGGGAGGTCGCGGGGACCCTGGACGAGCTGCGCAAGGAGGGGCTGATCCGCTCCGTGGGCCTGTCCAACATGTCGACCCGCCAGGTGTCCCGCTACCAGCAGGTGCTCAGCACGCCCGTCACCGCGGTGCAGCTCGAGCTGAGCCTGCGGCACCGGAGCTTCGTGGAGCAGCAGATCCTGGCCAACCACCCCGAGGGCGCGGAGCACTCCTTCCCGGAGGGGCTCCTGGAGTACTGCGCGGCCGACGGCATCGAGGTGCAGGCGTGGGGCGCCCTGGCCCGCGGCCTGTACACCGGTGCGCCGATCCCGCCGGAGGACCAGCACGCCGCGGCCACCGCCGAGACGGTCCACCGGATCGCCTCGGCGCACGGCGTCCCCGGCGAGGCGGTGGTCCTCGCCTGGCTCATGAAGCACCCCGGCGGGATCCGCCCGGTGCTGGGGACCACCGATCCGGAGCGGATCGCCGCGTGCGCCGCGGCGGAGGAGCTCGCGTCCCGGCTCGGCCACGAGGACTGGTACGCGCTGCTCACGGCGGCGCGGGGCCAGTCCGTCCCCTGAGCCCGCGCCGGCCGCTCAGCCCGTGAGCCGCGAGCCCAGCTCGCCGGCCGCCTCCCGGAGGGCGGGCACCATGTCCACGAGGTCCTCCAGCCGGTGCCGGAACACCGGCGCGGACAGCGCAAGCGAGCCGATGCAGCCCCCGCCCGGCCGCAGGACGGGCACCGCGACGGCGACCATCCCCACGTCGTGCTCCTGGTCCTGGGTGGCCCAGCCCTCCCGCCGGATCCGCTCGACCCGCCGGCGCAGCTCGTCCCGGTCCGTGAGCGTGGCCGGGGTCCGGGCCTCGAGCTCGATGGTGCCGAGCAGGTGCTCGCGCACGTCCTCCGGGGCGAACGCGAGCAGGCACAGCCCGAGGGCCGAGGAGTGCAGCGCGCCGCGGTAGCCGGGGTCGGAGGTGACCCGGAAGTCCGGCCCGTCCTCCTTGGCGAGGGTGTGGAAGCGGTCGCCGTCCAGGACGGCGAAGAGGCAGGACTCCCCCGTGCGCTCGACCATCCGCCGGAGCACGGGCACGACCGTCCCCGTGATCCCGAGGCGCTGGGCCACGCTGTGGGCGGCGTGGAAGATCTTCAGCCCCAGGACGTAGCGCCTGTCCTCCTGCAGCTCGGCGAAGCCGTCCCGGACGAGCGCGTTGAGCAGCCGGTAGGTGGTACTGAAGGGGTAGCCGCAGATCTTGGTGGCCTCCGCCGCGGTCAGCCCGTCCGGGTGCTCCCCCAGCAGCTCGAGCAGCCGGAGGGCCTTGCCCACCATGTCCTGGCGGGCGGCCCCCGCCGGCTCCGGGGCCGTCACCGGGGGCCCCCGGCGCCGGGGAGGGCGGTCCGGATCGACGTTCGCATAGCAGCGCTCCGTCCGTCCTGCGGTTGACATGTGGACCAGCTCACAGAGATCATGATCACACAGTAGCAGTGACTTCCACAATATGAGAACCAGATCGCGTTGTGGACCGACCCGAAGGACCTCCATGAGCTCAGCAGCGACGACCGCCGAGACCACGGCCCCGCCGCCCTCCGGCCGGACGCCCCGCAAGGCCGCGCTGGCCAGCTGGATCGGCAGCGCCCTCGAGTACTACGACTTCGCGGTCTACGGCACCGCCGCCGCCCTGGTGCTCAACCACCTCTTCTTCCCCGCCGAGACGTCCCCCGGCGTGGCCATCCTCTTCGCCATGGGCACCGTGGGCGTGGCGTACGTCGTCCGCCCCCTGGGGGCCCTGGTCATGGGTCCGCTGGCCGACCGGTTCGGTCGCAAGTTCGTGCTCATGCTGACCCTGTTCATGATCGGCGGGGCGACCTTCGCCGTCGGCTGCCTCCCGACCTACGACCAGGTGGGGATGCTGGCCCCGGTGCTGCTCGTGCTGTGCCGCGTGGTCCAGGGGCTGTCCGCCGCGGGCGAGCAGGCCAGCGCCATCTCCATGTCGCTCGAGCACTCCGACGAGGACCGCCGCGCGTACACCACCAGCTGGACCCTGCAGGGCACCCAGTTCGGGACCCTGCTGGCCACCGCCGTGTTCATCCCGTTCACCCTCCTGCCGGAGGAGGCGCTGTTCAGCTGGGGCTGGCGCGTGCCGTTCTGGCTCTCCGCCGTCGTCGTGGTGGTGGCCTACCTGATCCGCCGCCACCTGGAGGAGCCCCCGGCCTTCCGGGAGGCCCGCGCCGAGACCCCCGCCGAGCAGCCGGAGTCCCCGCTGCGCGTGCTCCTGCGGCACCACCGGGCCGCCGTGGTCCGGATCGCCGCTGCCGCCATGATCAACACCGTCAACGTGGTGTTCACGGTGTGGTCGCTCTCCTTCGCCACCTCCGTGGTCGGCCTCGAGCGCTCCACCATGCTGTGGGTCTCCGTGCTGGCCAACGCCGTCGCCCTGTTCGTGATCCCGGTCGTGGCCGTGCTCGCCGACCGCATCGGCCGCAAGCCCGTCTTCCTCGCGGGGGTCCTCGGCCCCGCCGTGCTGATGTACCCCTACCTCTCGGCGGTGCACGCCGGGAACTGGCCGCTCATCTTCGTGCTCGGCGCCGTCATGTCCGGGTGCTTCTACTCGATGGCCAACAGCATCTGGCCCTCGTTCTACGCCGAGATGCTGCCGCTGCGGGTCCGGGTCACCGGCCTGGCCCTGGGCACCCAGATCGGCTTCGCCGTCTCGGGCGGCTTCGCGCCCGTCCTCGCCTCCGCCGTGGCCGGTCCCGCCGGCGACAACTGGCTGGGCGTGGCCGTGTTCGTCACGGTCGCGTGCCTGATCTCCGGCGGCGCCGCGCTCACCGCGAAGGAGACGGCGCGGAAGTCCCTCGACGAGATCGACGCGCTGCACACCTCGCGCACCGAGGCCGCCGAGCTGCGCGCCCTCGAGGCCCGGGGCCGGGGCGCCGAGAACGAGGGCGCCGCGGAGAAGGGCGCCGCGGAGGAGGGCGCCGCGGAGCCGGCCGCCGCCGGGGCGGCACGCTGATGCGCACCTCGATCGCCACGGTCTGCCTCTCGGGCACTCTCGAGGAGAAGATGCACGCCGCCGCGGCCGCCGGGTTCGACGGGATCGAGGTCTTCGAGCAGGACCTGGTCGTCTCCCCCTCCTCCCCCGAGCAGATCCGGGAGCTCGCCGGGCAGCTGGGCCTGAGCCTGGACCTCTACCAGCCCTTCCGGGACTTCGAGGCCGTGGGCCCCGAGCAGCTGGCCGCGAACCTGCGGCGCGCCGAGGCCAAGTTCCGGCTGATGGACCGGCTCGGCACGCAGACCCTGCTCGTGTGCTCCAACGTGGCCACGGCCGAGATCGACGACGACGAGGTCATGGCGGGGCAGCTGCGCCGGCTCGGCGAGCTCGCCGCGCGCCACGGCGTGCGCCTGGCCTACGAGGCGCTGGCCTGGGGGAGGTTCGTCAACGACTTCGAGCGCGCCCAGCGGATCGTGGACCTCGCCGACCACCCGAGCGTGGGGACCTGCCTCGACAGCTTCCACATCCTCTCCCGCGCCTGGGGCCCGGCCCCGATCGAGGACATCGCGGCGGAGAAGATCTTCTTCGTGCAGCTGGCCGACGCCCCGCTGCTGAGCCTGGACGTCCTGTCCTGGTCCCGCCACCACCGGGTGTTCCCCGGGGAGGGCGACTTCGACATGGTCGGCTTCATGTCCCACCTGGTCCGCGCCGGCTACGACGGCCCCGTGTCCCTGGAGATCTTCAACGACGCCTTCCGCCAGGCCGACGTCAACCGCACGGCGGTGGACGGGCTGCGCTCCCTGCGCTGGCTCGAGGACCAGACCCGGCGGGCGCTGGCCGGGGAGCGGACCCGGGACACGCTCGAGCTCCAGCCGCTGCCCGCGGTCGAGGAGCCGGCCGGCCACGACTTCGTGGAGATCCGCACCGGGCGGCTCGGCGGGACCACCCGGCTCCTGCACCAGCTCGGCTTCGCCCTGGGTGGGCACCACCAGTCCAAGGAGAACGTGCAGGTGTGGGTGCAGGGACCGGTGCGGGTCGTCGTCAACGACGCGGTCCCGGACGGCTCCCCCACCGAGGTCGCCGCGCTCGGCTTCGACGTCGCCGACCCGGACGCCGCCGTCGACCGGGCCGCCCGGCTCAAGGCCCTGCCCGTGCCCCGCTCCCAGCGCGACGACGAGCAGGTCCTGCGCGGCGTGTTCGCCCCGGACGGCACGGAGATCTTCTTCTGCGAGCGCACGGCGGACGGGGTCCCCGCCTGGCTGGGCGAGTTCGGCGCGGACGACGAGCTCGACACGGGGGCCCTGGTCACCGGGGTGGACCACGTCAACATGGCCCAGCCGTGGCAGCACTACGACGAGGCCGTCCTGTTCTACACCTCGGTGCTGGCGCTGGAGGCGCAGGCCGCCCAGGACGTCCCCGGTCCCTCGGGGCTGGTGCGCAGCCAGGTGATGCGCTCGGCCAACGGGGCGGTGCGGATGCCGCTCAACGTGGCCCCGACCGCCGCGGAGCAGGGCTCCTTCGTGGGCGCGGCCTACCCCGAGCACGTGGCGCTGTCCTGCACGGACGTCTTCGCCGTGGCCCGGCGGGCGCGCCGGCGCGGGCTGCGGTTCCTGCCCGTGCCGCAGAACTACTACGAGGACCTCGACGCCCGCTTCGACCTCGACGCCGGGTTCGTGGCCGCCCTGCAGGAGCTGCACCTGCTCTACGACCGGGACGCCGAGGGCGAGTTCCTGCACTTCTACACGGAGACCCTGGGCACGGTGTTCTTCGAGGTGGTCGAGCGCCGCAACGGGTACTCCGGCTTCGGCGCGCCCAACGCCCCGGTCCGGCTCGCGGCGCAGTACCGGCGCTCGCAGGCGGCCCACCGGGCGCGCACGGAGGCCTGAGCACCCCGCCGCGGGGCGCGCGGGTCAGCGGAAGACGCGCGGGCCCGCGTGCGGGGCGAGGAGCTCCTGCTGCTCCGCCGAGATGCGCAGCACCGTCCCCGTGGCGGGCACGAAGAACGCGAGCTGGGTCTCGGCCCGCACGCACGCCCGGCGCGAGACCACGTCGGTGATCTCGAAGCCCAGCGTCAGCGCCCCGCCGCGGGCGGAGACGACCCACACCCGGACCTCCACCGGCGTGTTGCGGTACTCGAGGGGGCGGAGGTACCTGATCCGGTTCTCGGTGATCAGCGCCTGGGTGCCCTCCGGCAGCGCGGAGAAGAACGGGATCAGCGGGGGCTCCACCTGGTCGCCGGTGCCCACGGGCACGCCCAGGGCCGCGATCCGAGACTCCTCGAGCAGCCGCACGACCTCCACGTTGTTCACGTGCCCGTACGGGTCCATGTCGCCCCAGCGCATGGGCACCCGGCACAGCACCCCGGTCTCGTCCTCCACCGTCATGCGGTCCGTCCTCCTCGGTCCTCGACCTGCGGTGCGCACGGCACGTCCGCGCGGCACGCCCGCGCGCACCGCACCGGCGTGCTACATCGTAGGCCCGCACCGGCCCGCCCGGGCGGCCTCGGCCCGTCACACGGCGGCCGCGCCCAGCGGCGGGTGCGACAATGTCGGCTGATCCGGACTCCGTCCCCACGACCGGCGAGGAGCGGCCCCGATGCCCCGCAGTGCCCGCACCACCCGCCGCCCCGTCCACCGCCCTGCCCGGGCGACCTGGGTGCTCGTCCCGGTGCTCGCGCTGCTCCTGGTCTGGCTGATCGCCGGCTGGACGGCCTTCCAGCACCCCCGGACCGACGTCCCGGCGCGCTCGGACGCCCTGCTCGTGCTGGGCCCGCCGGACCGGACCCGCATGGCCGAGGCGCTGCGGCTCATGGACGCCGGGGTGGCGCCCGTGCTGGTCGTGGCGAATCCCGGCACCGGCGACCTCGGCGACGCCTCGGGCCGGGTGTACTACACGCGGGCCGCGCAGACCTGCGCGGGGGGCGGCGAGCAGGACTACGAGGTGATCTGCTTCCGCCCCGACCCCTCGACCACCCAGGGCGAGGCCATGGAGCTGCGCGCGCTCAGCGAGCAGCGGGGGTGGGAGCACGTCAGCGCGCTCACCTACCGTCAGCACGTCGCCCGCTCCCGCCTGCTGCTGGAAC
Source organism: Kocuria sp. CPCC 205258 (assembly GCF_040981005.1). Lineage (NCBI taxonomy): Bacteria > Bacillati > Actinomycetota > Actinomycetes > Micrococcales > Micrococcaceae > Kocuria > Kocuria sp. CPCC 205258. The sequence continues at coordinate 24,231 of NZ_JAVKPS010000014.1, forward strand.
GCTGCTACGCCGGGGAGCTGGACGTGCTCTCCTTCGACTACCCGGCCGTGCCGCGGGGTCACCTGCGGGAGTTCGTCTACCAGTCCGGCGGCTTCGTGAAGGCCTGGCTCACCCCCGGCTGCGACCAGCAGCTGCCGTGGCGGCCCAAGTCCCTGGACTGAGCGGTCGGCCGGGACCGGTGGCCGTGCTCTGCGGCTCCCGCCTTCCCCCGCCGCGACCCGAGGGGAAGACTGGGGTCATGACCGACCTGCAGTGCCCGGCCACGGCCGTCCTCCTCGACGACGCCGTCCCTCCCCCGCCGTGGACCGCGCGCCTGCGCGTGGCCGAGCGGTTCACGGCCCGCGGCGCCGAGGAGCTGGTCTCGCTCGTCGAGGACTCCGCCGACCTGTTCCGCGGCGAGACCTTCGTGGTCGCCGCCCCCGCGGGTGACATCGAGGCGGCGCTGCGGCGGCGGAGCGTGCGCGGCCGGGCGCCCGTCGTCGTCGAGGTGGACTCCGCGGGGTGGCGGTCCGTGGCAGCCCCCTGACGCCCTGCCCCCGACGGGGGCCGGTCAGGCAGAGCGCTCGAGCTCGTCGGCCACCCAGCCGTGCACGATGCCCGCGAAGGTGTGCGGGTCGGTGAGCACGCCCATGTGCGCGGTGTCCGTGACGATCCGCGTCACGTGGCCCTCCTCCGGGTCGAGGGCGTCGATGGCAGGGTCGTCGTCCCCCTGGATGAGCAGCACCGGCAGCTCGGTGTGCTCGAGCAGCAGGGGTGTGCGGTCCGGCCGGTCCCGCATGGCCTCCAGGGCCCGGACCACGGCGTCCTCCGGCCAGTCCCGGGCCTGCCGGAGCGCGGCCTCGACGTCCTCCTCGCGGGCGTCCTCCCGGAACGTCCGGGGCATCTGCCGGTCCGCGTAGGCGGCGACGCCGTGCTCCCGCACGGCGTCGATCCCCCGGTCCCGGCCGGCGCGGGCCGACGCGTCGTCGGCCTCGGTGGTGCTGTAGGCCAGGACGGCGTGGCTGATCCGGTCGGCGTGGCGCTCCAGGGCCGCCGCCAGCACGTAGCCGCCCAGCGAGTGGCCCACCCACACGCAACGCTCGATCCCCTCGGCGTCGAGCACCTCGCACACCCGGTCCGCGTACGCCTCCAGGTCGGCGGCTCCCTCCGGGAGCTCGCCGCCGCCGACGCCCGGCAGGTCCACCGTGAGCACGTCGTGGAAGGCCTCGAGCAGCGGCCGTGCCCGGTCCCACAGCCGCTGGGTGCACAGCAGCCCCGGGAGCAGCAGCAGGGTGGGCGCCCCCGCACCGGAGCGATCGGATCGGAGCACGGCGCTGTCCTTCCGTCGGCGGAGTCCTGGCCGTCAGCCTACGGACCCGGGGGATCCGGTGTCACCGGGCGCCCCCGGGCAGTCCCCGGCACTGTGCTGTCCGGCTGGGACTCTAGTGTTTCCGCTGGTGAGGTCGCTCTGACCCCACCGCACCGAAAATCCGAGGAGGACATCACTTCCATGATGGGACCGAGCCATGCGGCCTGCGGGGCGGCCGCGTGGGTGGCGCTGACCGCCGACTACCAGCTGCACCTCCAGGACCTCACCGTCCCGATCGGCTGGGGCGTCCTGGACGTCGGCGACACCGGTGTCCTCACCGGCGCGCTCGTCACCGCCGGGGCGGCGCTGCTGCCGGACCTCGACCACCCGGACGGGACCGTGGCCCGGTCCCTGCGTCCGCTGTCCACCTGGCTGGCCCGCGGGATCTGCCGGCTCTCCGGCGGGCACCGGCGCGGCACCCACTCCGTGCTGGGCGTGGCGGTGTTCACCGGCCTGGCCGCCGCGGCGCAGAAGATCGGGATCCCGGTCGAGGGCCTCGGCTGGGTGTGGCCGCTCGCCGCGGTGATGTCCGTGCTCCTCATCGCCTTCGCGGTGCAGGTGCTCGCCTTCGTGCCGGACCGGGTCGCGAAGCTCAACTGGGTCGTGGGGATCGGGCTGGGCATCCTGGTGGGGCTGCACCCGCCCGCCCACGAGTGGTGGTTCGCCGCAGCCGTGGCCACGGGGGTGGTCGCGCACCTGGCCGGGGACCTGGTGACCACGCGCGGGATCCACCTGCTCTACCCACTGCGGATGCCGCTGCCGCTGCCCCGGTCGGTGTACAAGAACCGGTCCTTCCTCACGGTGCCGCTGATCGGCAACGCCGGCTCGGCCGCGGAGATCGCGCTGCTCGCCCCGATCACCCTCTTCGCCCTGACGGGCCTGTGGGGGGCCTTCGCCCTGACCACCGGGCTCGTGGTCGCCTGAGCCTCAGACCACCCGCCCGTCGGCGGCGTGCTCGCGCTCCTGCTGCCCGCGCTCCTTCTTGATCAGCTCGAGCGTGCGGATGAGCCGCGGCATCGTGATGATGACGAGCCCGCCCACCATGTTCAGCGGGATGACCCACAGCATCCACACCAGCCACTCCGTGTAGGAGATGTCGGCGCCCGCGTGCATCGCCCCGAAGATGACCGCCGAGTTCAGCGCACCGTGCAGCATGCCCAGCCCGACGACCAGCAGGCCGTCGATGAGCGCGATGGCGGTGTGCACCACCTCGTTGCTGGATCCCTGGCTCATCCGCGTCCCGAGCGTGATGGTGCTGCCGGCCAGCAGCGCCAGAGCGGCCGACTCCACCGTGAGGCCCCCCTCGAGGTACGTGGTCGCCGACTCCTCCAGGACGTCGTGGAACTGCGGGAACCCCGCCACGATCAACCAGGTGAACAGCCATCCGCCCAGGAGGTTGGTCAGCAGGGTCACCGTCCAGAAGCGCGCCAGCTGCCACCAGGTGCTGTGCCGGGAGACGACGGCGTAGATGGGCACCAGGAAGTTCTCCGTGAACAGCTCCGAGTGGGCGAGCTGGAGCGCGAGCAGCCCGAAGCCGAACGCCGCGCCGGCCAGCAGGTCCGATCCGGTGGCCTCCTTGACCGCCAGGTAGGCGAGGATGCCCACCCCCACGTCGATGCCCCCGAAGAGCCCGGTGATGATCATCGCCCGCCACGTGCGGGTCAGGCGCTCCGCGCCCTCGGTGACCGTGTTCTCGAACTCCTCGACCAGCTCGTCCTCGAGCGGCTCGTCCGTCCTGCCCAGCTCCTTGCGCTTCTCCTCGAGATTCTCCCTGTCGGGTTCCATCCGTGCCCCCTGTGTGCCCTCGTCGATCCCTGACCGGGATGCGGCAAGCCTACTGACGGCAGGCCGGAGACCACGATTGGCCAACGGGGGCGACTGTGGGTAGGATTGTCGTCGTTGCCCACAGCGGTCCGCCGCTGTGATCCATCAGCGCGAGTGGCGGAATAGGCAGACGCGCACGGTTCAGGTCCGTGTGCCCGAAAGGGCGTGGGGGTTCAACTCCCCCCTCGCGCACCACACAGGCGAAGCGGGACATCCGACGGATGTCCCGCTTCGTCTTTTTTTGATGACCCCGGACCGGCCGGCGCCGCCGGGCCCGGCGGCCGGGCTCAGCCGACCGGGATCACCCCGGCGTAGTCGGTCTGGTAGCCGGTGACCGGGGCGTGCGGGATCTCGTCCCAGCGCTGCGGGTCCTCCTGTTGCACCTCCCCGGTGGCCAGGCCGAGCAGCAGCTCCTTCACGGCGAGCACGTTCTGCCGCACGCTCTTGCCGCGGGCCTTCTGGCCGAGGCTGCCGTCCGAGGAGTTGCCCGAGGTCTCGAAGAACACCACCGGGTGGGAGTGCCCCTCGGGGTTGAGCCCGCCGTGGTCCAGGCCGAGCATCATCGCCGAGACGACACCGCCCTTGATGTCGATCTCGTAGCTGCCGCCCACCTGGTAGCGGTCGATGTTGATGGAGCCGTACTTCGAGAGCTCGTCGTAGACGTGCACGTTCATCTGCCGGGTGAGCCGGTCGTAGGCCCCGCCCTCGAGCCCCGGCAGGGTCGGTCCGCCGGGAGCGAGGGAGATGCCCAGGGACAGCGTGACGTCGTCGCCGGTCCCGTACTGCGTCTTGAGGCCCTGGTGGTGGATGTCCACGCCCCAGGCCGGGTCGACCGTCGTCCAGTACTCGTAGAAGGCGCGGGACTCGTCGGCCGCGAAGCCCTCGGCCGTCCAGTCGCGGTTGAGGTCGATGCGCTGCGGCGTTCCGTCCTCCGGCGCACCGGAGACCTGGTCCCACAGGACGGTGTGCCGGATGTTGGCCTCGGCGCCGTCCGGGTTGTACATGGGGACGACGTGGAAGGTGAACGTCGAGCGCAGCAGCTCGTACTCGGCCGAGCCGTTGGTGCCGAGCTCCTTGAGCAGGCTCAGCAGGGCGTCGGTGCCGTAGGGCTCGTTGCCGTGGATCCGGCCCTGGAGCCACACGTGCTCCGGCCCCGAGCCGACGGTCGCGACCCACAGGTCCCGGCCCTGTTCGGAGGTGCTCACCTCCATGCCGGCCTCGGCGAGGGTGAAGGCGTCGACACCGTGGCGGCTGGTCCGCTCCAGCTTCTGCAGCTCCCGCTCCACGTCGTCGGGGGTCAGGATGCTCGAGATGCTGGTCCTCCCCTCCGTGGCGGGGAAGTTGGCGTCCGCGGCGGCAGGTGCGGCGGCACCGAGGGGAAGGGCGACGGCGAGCGCGAGCGCCGCCGCGGTCCGGCGCCGGCGGCGCGGACGGTCCGAGGAGCGCGCGGTCGCGGGGTCGCGGTGCTGAGGGATCATGTGCTGGTCCTCCTGGGGGATGAGGGCTGCCGGTGCGGCCCGGGGGCCGCGCCTGAGGGGGTGCTCGCGATGCTATTCGCGAAGGCACACGCCCGTCACCGGCCGGCCCGCAACAGTGGAAGTACTGCTTAGTAGACCTGCGTCCGCCGGCGGAACGTCCACGTGCTCCGCGCGGGACGGCCCCCCGCGGAGCCGGGTGATCCGGGCCACATCGGCCGCGGGGTGACGCCCGGCGTCGCGGTCCCCTGCGCCGTAGCCATAGACTGGGCGACTGTGAAAGCACTGCTCCTGGAGAACGTCCACCCCGAGGCCGAACGCATCCTGTCCGAGAAGGGCATCGAGGTCGAGACCCGCAAGGGCGCCCTCGACACCGGAGAGCTCGTCGACGCCCTCGAGGGCGTCGAGCTGCTCGGCATCCGGTCGAAGACCCACGTGACCCGGGAGGTGTTCGAGGCCCACCCGCAGCTGCTGTCCGTGGGGGCCTTCTGCATCGGCACGAACCAGATCGACCTGGCGGCCGCCACCGAGCACGCCGTGACGTGCTTCAACGCCCCCTACTCCAACACCCGGTCCGTGGTGGAGCTCGCGATCGCCGAGATCATCTCGATGGCCCGGCACCTCACGGACAAGAACAAGGGCATGCACGAGGGCGTGTGGGACAAGTCCGCCGAGGGCGCCCACGAGGTCCGCGGCCGCACCATCGGCATCGTGGGCTACGGCAACATCGGCTCCCAGCTGTCCGTGCTCGCCGAGACCCTCGGCATGCGGGTCTACTACTACGACGTGGTGGACCGCCTGCCCCTGGGCAACGCCCAGCGCTGCGACACGCTGGAAGAGCTGCTGGAACGGGTCGAGACCGTCTCGCTGCACGTGGACGGGCGCACCAGCAACAACAACCTCTTCGGCCGGGAGCAGTTCGAGCGGATGCGTCCCCGGTCCCTGTTCCTGAACCTGTGCCGCGGCATGGTGGTCGACTACAACGCGCTGCGCGACGCCCTGGTCAGCGGGCACATCGCCGGCGCCTCGGTGGACGTCTTCCCCAACGAGCCCAAGGTGGCCGGGGACCCGTTCACCTCGGTGCTGCAGGGCCTGCCCAACGTGATCCTCACCCCGCACATCGGCGGCTCCACGCAGGAGGCGCAGGTGGACATCGGGCGGTTCGTGGCCGGTAAGCTCTCGTCCTTCGCGACCTCGGGCTCCACGACCCTGTCGGTGAACATGCCGCAGGTCCAGCTGGACACCGCCGTCAACGGCACCCGCATCCTGCACCTGCACCGCAACGTCCCGGGCGTGCTGGCGACCGTCAACAGCGTGCTCGGCGACCACGGCATCAACATCGACCGCCAGCAGCTGTCCACCCGCGGGGACACCGGCTACCTCGTCACGGACGCCGGCAACGGCGTGACCCGGGAGGTCATCGAGCAGATCCTGGGGCTGCCCGAGACCATCCGTCTCAGCACCATCAACTGACGCACCGCCCGCCTCCGGCTCCTGACGGAGGCAGGTGGCACAATGACCGCATGAGCGGCGTCCTGGAGCAGCCTGCCGTCCACGGCAGGAGCACCTACGGAGCGGTGGTGCTCGCCCTCGCACCGGCGGGGGCCGCACCGGGCCCCGCCGACACCGCCCGCGCCGGCGACGACGCCGCCCCGGTCCCGATACGCCCCGGCGGGGCAGTCCTGCACCCGCGCCACGAGGCGGGGGCCACTGAGCTCTTCGCCCGCCTGCGCGCCGAGGGCGTGCTCACGGCCCTGGTCACCACCCACCCGGAGCTGGACGCGGGACCGCCGGCGGACATCGTGGTGGCGGGCGATCCGCCGCGGGACGGCGCCGCGGGCCGGGACGGGCCGGACCGGCACCCGCCGGCCGCCTCCCTGCTGCTCGCCTCCCGCCGGCTGGCGGTGGAGCCCGAGCACATCGTGGTGGTCAGCGACAGCGACCGCCTGGTGCGGACCGCCGTGACCCACGGCTTCGGGCTCGTCGTGGGGCTCGACGGCGCGGGCCGGCGGGGCCGGCTGCTCGCCGCCGGCGCCCACCTCGTGGTGGACGACCTCACGGACCTCGACATCCCGGTCGCCACCGCCCCGGAGGACTCCGACTGGGCCGGCGGCTGCGGCGGCGGGGGCAGCCCGTGGAACCTGACCTACGCCAGCCTCGACCCGCCGCGCGAGGGGATGCGGGAGTCGCTGTGCACCCTCGGCAACGGGTACATGGCCGTGCGCGGCGCCGCGAGCGAGTCCCGGGCCGACGGCACGCACTACCCCGGCACCTACCTCGCGGGCGTCTACAACCGGCTGCGCTCCGAGACCGCCGGTCTCGTCCTGGAGCACGAGGACCTCGTGAACGCCCCCAACTGGCTGCTGGTGCAGTACCGCGTCCAGGACGGCTACTGGTTCGAGCCCACCCCGGACAACGTGCTGGAGCACCACCAGGACCTCGACCTGCGCACCGGGGTGCTGACCCGCACCCTGCGCTTCCGGGACGAGGCCGGGCGCACCACCCGCGTGACCACCCGCCGGTTCGTCTCCCAGGACCAGCGCCACCTGGCGGGGCAGGAGACGGTCTTCGAGGCCGAGGACTGGAGCGGGACCCTGACCGTGCGCAGCCTCGTGGACGCCGACGTCCGCAACCGCAACGTCGCGGAGCACGCCGCCCTGGCCGGCCGGCACCTGGCCGACGCCCGGCTCGAGGACCTGGGCCACGGGACCGCACGGGTCGAGGTGGCCACGTCCTGGTCCGGCGTCCGGATCGCCGTGGCCGCCCGCACCCGGGTGCTCCGCAGTGGCACGGAGGACCGGCTGCTCTCCCGGGTCCCGTCCCGGCCCGCGCCCGGCGTGGTGGGCCACGAGCTGCGGCTGCGGATGGACCCGGGGCGGGCCGTGCGGGTCGAGAAGGTCGTCGCCCTCGTGACCTCGCAGGACCGGGCGATCGCCACGCCCGCGCACGCCGCGTCCACGCTGCTGGAGCGGGCGGGCGGCTTCGACGAGCTGCTCTCCGCCCACGTGGTCGCGTGGCAGGCCCTGTGGTCCGCCTTCGCCGTGGCCACCGACGCCGGCGGCCAGCAGGGCCTGGCCGTGAACCTCAACACCTTCCACGTCCTGCAGTCGGTGGCGGCCGCGCACCCGGACCTGGACGCCGGCGTCCCGCCCCGCGGGCTGCACGGCGAGGGCTACCGCGGCCACGTGTTCTGGGACGAGATGTTCGTCTACCCCATGCTCACCCTCCGCCGGCCCGAGTGGACCCGGGCGCTGCTGGCCTACCGGTACCGGCGCCTGCCCGAGGCGCGGGCGGCGGCCCGCGCGGCCGGCCACGAGGGGGCCATGTTCCCGTGGCAGAGCGGCAGCGACGGCCGCGAGGAGACCCCGCGGGCGCTGTTCAACCCCCGCACCGGCCGGTGGATCCCGGACCACTCGCGGCTGCAGCGCCACGTGGGGCTGGCGGTCGCGCACAGCGTGTGGCAGTACTACCAGGCCACGAACGACACCCGCTTCCTGATCGAGCAGGGCGCCGAGCTCGTGGTGGAGATCGCCCGGTTCTTCTCGAGCCTCGCGGTGCACGACCCCGAGGACGACCGGTACGTGATCACCGGGGTGATGGGCCCGGACGAGTTCCACGACGGCGCCCCGGGCGCGCCGGGCTCGGGGCTGCGCAACAACGCCTACACCAACGTCATGACGGCGTGGCTGCTCGCGCGGGCGGTCGAGATGGTCGAGCGCCTCGGCCAGGACTACGGCGGGCCCCTGTGGCTGCGCCTGGGCCTGCGGGAGGACGAGGTGGCCCGCTGGGAGCGGGTCCGCACCCGGCTGCGGGTGCCGTTCCTGGCCGGCGGCGTCCTCGCCCAGTTCGAGGGCTACGAGGAGCTGCCGGAGCTCGCCTGGGAGGACTACCGGGCCCGCTACGGCTACATCGGACGCCTCGACCTCATCCTCGACGCCGAGGGGCGCTCCACGAACGACTACCGGCTGGCCAAGCAGGCCGACGTCCTGATGCTGCTGTACCTGTTCTCCGCGGAGGAGCTGCGGGAGCTGCTGGGGCAGATGGGCTACGACTTCCCGGCGGAGGCGGTCCGGGCCACCGTCGCCTTCTACTGCGACCGCTCCTCGCACGGGTCCACGCTCTCCAACGTGGTGCACTCCTGGGTCGAGGCCCGCCGGGACCGCCCCAGCTCCTGGTCCTTCCTCACCCGGGCGCTCAACAGCGACCTCGTGGACGCCCAGGGGGACACGGTCCGCGAAGGGGTGCACCTGGGGGCCATGGCCGGCTCCGTGGACATCCTCACCCGCTGCTACACGGGCCTGGAGGTCCGGGACGACATGCTGTGGCTGCACCCGGCGATCCCCCCGCAGCTGCCCAAGGTGTCCTTCTCGATCAGCTACCGGGACCAGCCCATCCAGGTCGAGGTCACCCGCGCCGGGTTGCGGCTCTACCTCGCCCCCGGCCCCGCCGAGCCCGTGCGCGTGAACGTCGACGGCGAGGTCCACGAGCTCGCCGCCGGGCAGATCCGGCACTTCCCCGTGGCGGTGACCGATGCCTGAGCCGTGCAGCGCCGGCCACGGGGCCGCGGTCCCCGTGGAGGACCCCACGAGTTCACCGGATGATCACCGGGGGTTCCCCCTCGGTGGCACCGTGGTCGGGCCGCCCGGTCCACCATGGGACGACGACGCCCCCGCACTCCCCCACCCTGGAGCAGTGATGTCCTCAGACACCGTCCTTCTCGACCGTTCCACGACCCCCGGCGTCGCCGATCCCGCGGTGCCGCTCATCGGTCCCGCCACGGGCCGCGCCCTGCACGTGATGAGCTACAACATCCGCTTCCACCACAGCGGCACGCACGCCGGGAACCCGGACCACTGGCCCGACCGCGCGCCCCGGCTGGCGCGGCTGCTGCAGCTCGAGCAGCCCACGCTGCTCGGGGTGCAGGAGGCCCTCCACCACCAGCTGCCGGCGGTGGAGCAGGCGCTGCCCGCCGGCTACCGGATGGTCGGCTACGGGCGCGCCGGGGGCAGCAAGGGCGAGTACTCCGCGATCTTCTACGACGCCCGGCGCCTGGAGCTGGTGGAGTGGGACCAGTTCTGGCTCTCCGGCACCCCGGAGCTCATCGGCTCCACCACCTGGGGCAACGACATCCCGCGCATCGTCACCTGGGGCCGCTTCCTGGACCGCGGCACCGGCACCGACCTGGTGCTCGTCAACACCCACTTCGACCACGACTCCGAGACCGCCCGGGACCGCAGCGCGGAGGCCCTGGTCGAGCTCGTGCACAGCTTCCACCCGCACACCCCCACCCTGGTCACCGGGGACTTCAACGCGGAGGCGGGGGACTCCGGGGCGTACGAGACGCTCGTGGGCTCCGGGCTGCTCGCCGACACCTGGACGGCCGCCGAGGAACGGCTCACCCCCGCGTGGGGCACCTTCCCGGACTACGGCGAGGCCGTGGAGGGCGAGGAGCGGATCGACTGGGTGCTGGCCGGCCCCGACGTGCGGGTGCGCCGCGCCGCGATCAACACCGCCCGCTTCGCGGGGGGCCACCCCAGCGACCACGCCCCGGTGCAGGCGCTCGTCACCCTCGACCAGGACTGAGCGCTAGTCCCCCGCGGGGCCCAGGGTGAGAGGACGCCACGGGCGGGCGCCGTCGGCCTCCGCCCCCATCGACCCCACGGTCCGCGCGGTGCGCGCCAGGGACGCCGCGTCCTCCTCGCGGGAGCGGCAGACGTCCTCGGCCGGCAGCGCGCACCACCGGATCGGGTCCAGGGTGAGGATGTGCGGGGTCCACACCGGGTCCCCGGCCACCCACTCCCCGTCCTCGCGCGCGAAGGACATGCTGACCGTCAGGCCCTCGTTGTTGACCGGCACCCGGGTGGCGTGCTCCGAGACGCTGTTGCCCAGGCCGTGCACGATCCAGGTGTCCCCGCGCTTCTCGATCGGCAGCACCGAGTGCGTGTGGTGGCCGTAGACGAAGTCGAACTCCCCGCTGTCGGCGAGCGCGTGCGTGACCTCGAGCTGCTGCCGGTCGGGCGCCGAGGAGTACTCCTCGCCGGCGTGCACGGCGGCCAGCACGATCTCCGCCCCCGCCGCCCGGGCCGCGCGCGCCTTGCGGACCATCTCGGGCACGTCCAGCAGGTCCACGCGCCACGCGGCGTCCGGGACGTTGCCGTTGAGCCCGTAGGTCCCGGTCACCAGGCCCACCCGCACGCCGTCCGCGTCCAGGACCAGCGGCTCCCGCGCGTCCTCGGCGGCGCGGTACGTGCCGGTGGTCGCGATCCCGGCGTCCGCCAGGACGTCGAGGGTCCGCTCGAGGCCCTCCGGGCCGGCGTCCACCGCATGGTTGGAGGCCGTGGTGCACGCGTCGTAGCCGAGGTCCGCCAGCGCCGGGACGATCTGCGGCGGCACCTCGAACGAGGGGTACCCGGAGAAGGGGCCCTCGGCCGCGGCGAGCGGGGTCTCCATGTTGCAGACGGCGAGGCCGGCGTTCTCCGTGAACGGGCGCAGGCCCTCCACGAGCGGGCCGAAGTCCAGCTCCCCGTCCCCGTCCGCCTCGGCCTGCGCCCACAGCCCCGGGTGGAGCAGGACGTCGCCGGTGACCACGACCTCCAGCCGGTCCGGGGCCGGCTCCGGCGCCGCGGGGGCCGACGACGGTGCCCCGGTCCCGCCCGGAGCGCCCGCCGGCGGCCCGGCCGGCTCCGGGGAGCAGCCGGCGAGGACCGTCGCCCCCGCCAGGAGGACCGCGGTCAGGCCCGCCGCGGGGACGCGGCGCACCGGCGGGAGGACACGACGAGAGCTCATGGACCGAGGGTAGGCCACCCCGGCGGGGGCCGCCCACCCGCGGGAGGTCAGGACAGGACCGTCGACCAGAGCCCCTCGTCCTCGGGCCGGTGCGGGACCCCGGTGCTGGGCACCACCTCGGCCGGCGCCGGGTGGGCCCTGCCCTTCAGCGCGAGCATCTCCTCCAGGTCCTCCAGCGGGGTGGGCGAGTTGTCGGCCCGCAGGTCGACGTCGAGCAGCACGGGGTACTGGAAGCCCGCGAGCGTGTCGGCCACGAGCACCGCGGCGCTCTGCTGCCCCCGGCTGTCCCCGCCCGCGTCCCGGCCCGCGCGCAGGCAGGCCAGGAGCGCGCCGGCCATCTCGGTGCTGGTCGGACCGGACCCCGTGAGCGCCTCGTCCATCGCGGCACGCATCGACTCGACGACCTCCGGGCCGGCCAGGTAGTTGCCGATCACCACGAAGTCGGCCCCGGCCACGCCCCCCGCCCAGGGCGTGCACAGGCTGCCGGTGAGGTGGGCGCCGGGCCCCGCCACGGGCAGGACGGCCACCTGGCGCAGCGCCAGGTCCGGGTCGGCGTCGGTCAGGGCCGCGATCGCCTCCTCGGCCGTGCCCCCGTGGTGCAGGGTGCGGAGCATCTCGAAGCGCAGCCGCCGGTTGGTCCACGCCTGGGAGGCGACCACCCCGGCGGTGGGCACGAGGGCCGGCACGGCGTTGCCCACGGCGAGCGAGCAGCTCGCCGTGGCGGCGCCGAGCAGGCGGGAGTCCGCGCTCCGGGCGATCACGGTGTAGGTCACGAGCACCTCCTGGCCGGCACGTCCGTGCCGGCCGCTTCGTTGTCGATGGATGCCCCGCGCGGACCGGGGCGGGACGTCCTCCGCCCCGGCACGCCGGGCCCGCGGTGCTGGTGGCGGGCCGTCCCGGGTGCATAGGGTGGGACGACACCCACGACCGGGTGCGCACCGGCAGGGCGGCCGCACGGAGCACCTGCCGGGTGCTCCCGGGCGGACGGCTCATTCCTACCACCGGGAGGCGGCGGATGGCACGCGGAGCACGGATCGCCGCCCTGGGGAGCGCCGTGTGCCTCGCCCTGGGCGCCTGCTCGGCGGGCGAGGGCGTGGACCTGGCCGGGGCGGGGGACCTCGACACCGACGGCTACCTCGAGGTGGCCATCGCCGGGGAGCCCGACCAGCTCGACCCCCACAACACGAGCGCCTACTTCTCCTTCCAGATCCTCGAGAACGTCTACGACACCCTGGTGGAGCCCGACGAGAACCTCGAGATGCAGCCCGCCCTCGCCGAGTCCTGGGAGGTCAGCGAGGACCAGCTCTCCTGGACGTTCCACCTGCGGGAGGGCGTCACGTTCCACGACGGCTCCGCGTTCACCGCCGAGGACGTCGTGTACTCCTACGACCGGATCATCGACGAGCAGCTCGCCAACGCCTACCGCCTGGCCGCCGTCGAGGACGTGGTGGCGGTCGACGAGCACACCGTGCGCATCGACGTGTCCCAGCCCACGCCCGCCCTGCTCGCCGCGATCGGCGGGTACAAGGGCATGGCCGTCGTCGAGCGGCAGAACGTGGAGAGCGGGGACGTCCAGCTCGACCCGGTGGGCACCGGCCCGTTCGAGGTGGTGGGCAACTCCGCGAGCACGGCCGTGACGCTGCGGGCCAACGACGAGTACTGGGGCGACGGCCCCCACGTCCCGGGGGTCGTCTACCGGTTCATCTCGGAGGGCACCACGGCGCTCGCGGACCTCACCGCGGGCGAGGTGCACTGGACCGACTCCATCCCGCCGCAGCGGGTGAACGCGCTGCGGCGGAACCCCGACCTCGAGGTCGCCGGGGTCCCCTCGACCGACTACTGGTACGTGACCATGAACCAGGCCCGACCGCCCTTCGACTCCCTCGACGCGCGCCTGGCCGTGGCCCGGGCCATCGACCGGGAGGCGATCGCCCAGGTCACCTGGTACGGCAACGCGACCCTGAACCAGACCGCGGTCCCCGAGACGTCCGTGTGGCACCACGAGTACGCGCCCTTCGAGCAGGACCCCGAGCGGGCCAGGGAGCTCGCGGAGAGCTCCGGGCTGACCGGGGAGACCGTCGAGCTCATGGTCACCAACGAGTACCCCGAGACGGTCACGGCCGCCCAGGTGATCTCCGCGAACCTCGCCGACATCGGGGTGGCCACCGACATCCGGACCCTCGACTTCGCCACCTGGCTCGACGAGCAGGCCCAGGGGAACTTCGACATGCTCCTGCTGGGCTGGCTCGGCAACGTGGACGTCAACGACTACTACTACAACCAGCACCACTCCGAGGGCTCGAACAACGCCCAGGGCTACCGCAACCCCGAGGTCGACCGGCTCCTGGACGCGGGGCGCACCGAGACCGACCAGGACGCCCGCAAGGAGCTCTACGGCCGGGCGGCGGAGCAGATCGTGGACGACGCCAGCTACGTCTACCTGTACAACCCCGACGTGGTCCAGGCGTGGACCCCCGATCTGCAGGGCTACGAGGCCCGCCCGGACCGCGCCGTCCGGTTCAAGGACGTCAGGCTCGAGGAGGACACCGAATGAGCAGCCCGCTCCTGAGATTCCTCGTCAAGCGCCTGCTGCACACCGTGGTGGTGCTCTTCGGCGTGCTGGTCGTGGTCTTCGCCCTGCTCCAGCTCGTCCCCGGTGACCCCGTGCGGGTGGCCCTCGGCACGCGCTTCACCCAGGAGTCCTACGACGCCCTGCGCGAGGCCTCCGGCCTGGACCGGCCCCTGCTCGTGCAGTTCTTCGCCTACGTCGGCAACGCCCTCACCGGGAACCTCGGCGTGAGCTTCCGCAGCGGCGAGCCGGTCACCCTCATCCTGCTGGACCGGCTGCCGGCCACGGTGTCCCTCGGCCTCGCCGGCATCACGATCGCGCTGCTCATCGCGTTCCCGCTCGGCACCTGGGCCGCCCTGCGCCGCGGCTCCGCGGCGGACGGCGGGATCCGCGCCGTGAGCCAGTTCGGCGTGTCGATCCCCGACTTCTGGCTGGGCCTGATGCTGATCATCGTCTTCTCGACGATGCTCGGGCTGCTGCCGCCGTCCGGGTACGTGCCCTTCACGGAGGACCCGTGGGGCTGGCTCCAGCGGGTGATCCTGCCGGGTCTCGCCGTGGGCGTGGTCTCCGGGTCGATCATGACCCGCTACGTCCGCGCCGCGGTGCTCGACGTCGCCGGCTCCGACTACGTGCGCACCGCCCGGTCCAAGGGCCTGCCCCGCCGCACGGTCATCGGCCGGCACGTGATGCGCAACGCGCTCGTCCCGATCCTCACGGTGGCCGGCGTCCAGGCCGCCACGATGCTGGGCGGCCTCATCGTCATCGAGGTGGTCTTCGCGTGGCCGGGCCTGGGCCGGCTGGTCTTCGACGCCGTCGCGGCCCGCGACTACCCGGTGGTCCAGGGCACCGTGCTGCTGATCGCCCTGATCTTCCTGCTGATCAACCTGCTGGTGGACATCCTGTACGCCGTCGTCGACCCGAGGATCCGTGTGTCATGAGCAGCCCCGAGACGCCCTCGCCCGACCGCCGCGCCCCGGGCGCCGGCGACGGCCGCACCGAGCCCGTCCCGCGGCCCGCCGAGCCGGCGGAGACCCCGGAGGAGGCCGCCCGCACCGGCACCCTGCGGATGCTGGTCTCGAACCGGGTCACGGCCGCCGGGCTGCTCATCCTCGTCGTCGTCCTCCTGCTCGCCGTGCTCGGACGCTGGATCGCCCCCTACGGGGCGAACGACATCGACGTGGTCAACGCCCTGCAGCCGCCCTCGGGCGCGCACCTGTTCGGCACCGACGAGCTGGGCCGGGACGTGTTCTCCCGCGTGGTGCTCTCCGCCCGGATCTCGCTGACCGTGGGGCTCGTGGCCGTGGGCATCGCCCTGGTGGTCGGCGTGGCCCTGGGGCTCGTGGCCGGCTTCTTCGGCGGCTGGCTCGACACCGTCGTCATGCGCAGCGCGGACGTGCTCTTCGCGTTCCCCATCCTGCTGCTGGCCATGGCGATCGTGGCCGTCCTGGGCCCCGGGCTGACCACCGCGATGATCGCGATCGGGGTGGTCTACACCCCCATCTTCGCCCGCATCACGCGGGCCTCCACCCTGGCCGTGCGGGAGGAGCTCTACGTCACGGCCTCCCGGTCCATCGGCGCGTCCGACGGCCTCATCCTGCGCCGCCACGTGCTGCCGAACATCATGGGGCCCATCACCGTGCAGACCTCCCTCTCGCTGGCCTTCGCGATCCTCTCCGAGGCGGCGCTGTCCTTCCTGGGGCTCGGCGTCCAGCCGCCCGAGCCCTCGTGGGGACGGATGCTCTACGACGCCCAGGCCTTCATCTACGACGCCTGGTGGATGAGCGTGTTCCCGGGCCTGGCCATCTTCTGCACCGTGCTGGCGTTCAACCTCGTGGGCGACGGCATGCGCGACGTCCTCGACCCGCGGCAGCGGACCGCCGACGAGATCCGGAGGAGCGCCTGATGCGCACGACCGAGCCCCACCGATCCGCCGCCCCGGCGCCCGCCGACCGGGACGTGCTGCTCGACGTGCGGGACCTCGCCGTCCGGATCGGCCCCGCGGAGATCGTCAACGGCGTGTCCTTCACCGTCCCCCGGGGCGGGACCCTGGGCATCGTGGGCGAGTCCGGGTCCGGCAAGTCCATGACGGTGCTCGCGGCCACCGGGCTGATCGACTCCCCGCCCGCCCGGGTCAGCGGGCAGTCCCTGCTGGACGGTCAGGACATCGTGACGATGAGCCCCCGGCGGCTGCGCGGCGTCCACGGCAGACGGGTCGGCTTCATCTTCCAGGACCCCTCCACGTCCCTGAACCCGGTGCTGACCGTCGAGCAGCAGCTCACGGAGGCACCGCGCTTCCACCTCGGCCTCACCCGCCGCGACGCCCGGCGCCGGGCGCTCGAGCTGCTCGAGGCGGTCGGCATCCCCGACCCGCCGTCCCGCCTCTCCTCCTACCCCCACCAGCTCTCGGGCGGGATGAAGCAGCGCGTGATGATCGCCGTGGCCCTCGCCTGCGACCCCGAGCTGCTCGTAGCGGACGAGCCCACCACCGCGCTCGACGTCACGACGCAGGCCCAGATCCTCGAGCGGGTCAAGGAGCTGCAGGCCTCCCGGGGCATGAGCGTGATCTGGATCAGCCACGACCTCGGCGTGGTCTCGGGGATCGCGGACCGGGTGGCCGTGCTCTACGGCGGGCAGATCGTGGAGTCCGCGCCCCTCGAGGAGCTCTTCACCGACCCCCGCCACCCCTACACCCGGGGGCTCATGGCCGCCCGCCCGCAGACGGCCCGCGGCAAGGGCGAGCTCGCCGTGATCCCCGGCAGCCCGCCGGACCCGAAGCACCTGCCCCCGGGCTGCCTGTTCTGGGACCGCTGCCCCGTCCGCGGCGACCCCCGCTGCGAGACCGAGCGCCCGCCGGAGACCGCGGTGGGACCTGACCACGTCGCCCGCACCTTCTACGGCGGGGGCGCGGCCGGCCCCGACCGGCGAGGAGGCTCCCGATGACCGGCGACCACCGGCCGCTGCTGAGCGTGCGGGACCTCCAGGTCCGCTTCCCCGTCCGCACCGACCGCGGCAAGGGCGTGGTGCAGGCCGTGGCCGGGATCGACTTCGACATCCACCGGGGGCAGACGGTGTCCCTGGTCGGCGAGTCCGGCTCCGGGAAGTCCACGGTGGCCAACGCGCTGATGCACCTGGTGGAGCCCAGTGCGGGGACCGTGCTGCTCGACGGCCGGGACGTCACCTCGGTGCGGGGCCGGGAGCTCAAGGCCCTGCGCCGGCGGATCGCCATGGTCTTCCAGGACCCCTTCGCGTCCCTGGACCCCCGCCAGCACGTCTCCCGCGCCGTGGCGGAGCCCCTCGAGGTGCACGGCCTCGGCGGGGACCGGGACGGGCGCCGCCGCCGGGTGGCGGAGCTGTTCGAGCAGGTGGGCCTCTCCCGCCGCTTCCTCGACCGGTACCCGCACGAGCTCTCGGGCGGGCAGCGCCAGCGCGTGTCCATCGCCCGGGCGCTCGCGGGCGAGCCGGACCTCATCGTCCTCGACGAGGCGACCGCGTCCCTGGACGTCTCCGTCCAGGCGCAGATCATGAACCTGCTCAACCGGCTGCAGGGCGAGCTGGGGCTCACGTACCTGTTCATCGCCCACGACCTCGCGGTCGTGGAGCACATGAGCGACCACGTCCTGGTGATGTACCTCGGCCGGCTCATGGAGGACGGCGGCGTGCGGGACGTCTTCGACGCTCCCGCCCACCCGTACACCAGGGCGCTGCTCGCCTCGGCCCCGTCCGCGGATCCGGTGGCGGAGCGCCGCCGCAGGACCGCCCCGCTCGAGGGCGAGGTGCCCTCCCCCCTCGACCCGCCGTCCGGCTGCGTGTTCCGCACGAGGTGCCCGTGGGCGGCCGACGAGTGCGCGCGGACGGTGCCCGCCCCCGTCCCGCCGCCGGGCGCCCCGGGGATCCCGCCCACCGGCCCGCGGCGTGCCGGCCGGGCACACCTCGCCGCCTGCATCCGGCTGCCGGAGGTCCAGGCCTCCACGCGCGGGACCCCGCGGCCGGGGGACTCCGCCACCCCCGCCGGGCCCGGGATCACGGCACCGCCGTCCTCGTCCCGGCGGGCGCCCTGGGCGGGTCCCGGTTCCTGAGCCGGGTCCCGCCCGGGGCGCCGTCCGGGCGGGGCGCCCCGCCCCCGTGCGGCACACGGCGGTCGGCCGGGACGGGTGGCCGCGGCGGGTCATACGCCCGGCTGGTCGGGCGGTGCCGGAGGCCCGTCCTCCTGGGGCGGGTCCTCGCCCAGGAGGGATGTCCCGGCGGCCGCCGCGATCCCGCGCTGCAGCGCGGCCCAGTTCTCGGCGACCCGGATCCGGGCGTCCAGGACGTGGATCAGCGCGGTGTCCTCCTCCATGCCCACCATGAGCGTTCCGGGCATCAGGCTCACCATGGCGAGGGCGACCTGCCGCTGGTGCCCCGGCTCCAGGAGGAGGGGGTGGCGCTGCACCTCGGGGAGCACGTCCACGCGCCGGGCCAGGATGCGGCGGCTGACGTCGATGCCGCCCAGCACGGAGTGGACGAGGAACCAGACGACCAGCCGGACCGTGGGCCAGGCCCGGGAGACCCAGCGTCCTCGCGGTGCCGCCGGCGGGGAGAGCCGCAGGCTGAGCGCGAGCGCCGCCGCGCCGGCCACCATCCCGTAGTACCAGCCGGGCGAGTCGCCCTCGGTGAGCACCCACCACAGCAGGCCGAGCAGCGCCCCGCGGACCACCACCGCCCGGGCCCACCTCACGGGACCACCGCCAGTGCCAGGGCCGTGCCGGTCACCAGCAGGAGCAGCGCCACCCCGCTGCCGGACCAGGAGTGCACCGCGCGCACCGCCGAGCCGACGGCGGCGATCCTCCGGGGCCCCGGCCGGAGCCGGCCGGCGGCAGCCCGCACCGCGGCCCGGGTCCGTGCGGCGCCCTGCTCGGCGCGGACCGCCGAGCGGCCGATCCGCCGCAGCACGCGCTCCTCCGGCACCAGCAGGTCCCCGGGGGGCACGGTCCGCCCGTCGGGGTGCGCCGCCCACGCGGGGACCGCGTCCCGTGCCGACAGCCGCCACCACGCGGCACCGATCGCCAGGCCGAGCAGGATCGGCCACGAGGCGCCCCAGAGGGTGACGGGCTCGATCCCCGGGTAGGCCGCGATCGGCACCCACTGCCGCGTGAGGGTCCACGGCAGCGTGATCCCGGTCAGCACGATGAGCAGCCACGCCCACAGCTCGGCGTCCGGCCGGTGCCGGGGCCCGCGCTCGCTCCGCACCAGGAGCAGCCCGAAGCGCAGCAGCAGCAGGGTGGAGCCCGTGGCCACGAGCGGCAGGAGCTGCGTGAGGTCCAGGCCCGCGACGGTGACGCCCTCGACGGCGTTCTTGGCGGCGTACTTGCCCACCGCCCCGGAGCTGAACGGCGCCCCGGCCACGGCGAGCGCGGCCCCGCACAGCCCCAGCACGGCCAGCGGGGCGGTGCGGGCGGCCCCGAAGTGCTTCCACACCGGCACCCCCAGGAACAGCGCGCCCTTGGCGAGGCCGTGGTGCACGCTGTACACCACCGCGGCCCCGATGCACGCCTCGGCCAGCTCCGGGACGGCCAGGGCCACCCCGACCAGGGCGGTGAGGAACCCCATCTGGCTGATCGTGGAGTACGCGAGCACGACCTTCGGGTCCGCCTGCAGGTCCCCCGCGGGCACGGCGAGGAACGCGCCGAGCAGGGCGAGCAGCACCAGGGCCGTGCCCCAGCGCTCGAGGGCGACCTCGCCGAGGGGCAGGAACCGGAGCCAGCCCACCAGGCCGGCCTTGACCATGGCGCCCGAGAGCACCGCGCTGGCCGCCGGCGGGGCGGCCGGGTGGGCGAGGGGCAGCCACACGTGCAGCGGGAGGGCGCCGGCCTTCACGCCGAAGCCCACCAGCAGCAGCCCCACGATCCAGTGCAGGTGCTCGGAGCCGGCCGCGGCCGCGGGGGCGTCCGCGAGGCGCATCCCGCCCGCGGACACGACGAGCAGCAGGGCGCCGAGGATCGCGGACTCGCTCAGCACGGTCAGCACGAGGTAGACGCGTCCCGCGCGCCGCGCCTCCCGGGTGCGGTGGTGCACCACGAGCCCGTAGGCCGCGAAGCTCATGAGCACGAAGCACAGGTAGAAGGACACGGCGTCCGCGGCCGCGTAGACCCCCATGTTCCCGACCAGACTGACGAGCAGGAAGCCCGTCAGCCCGGCGGAGCCGATCCCCTCCGCCGGTGCGGGCCGCAGCCACGTGGTCGCCGCGAGCGCCGCCCCGTAGAGCAGCGCGCCCGTGAGCACCAGGGGCCGTGCCACCGGGTCCAGCTCCCAGGACACCCCGAACAGCATCCAGGGCACCTCGAGCACCGGGCGCCCGGCGGGCCCGTCCTGCGGCAGCAGCGTCAGGAGCACGAACGGGACCACCGCCGGCGGGGCGCAGCGGATCAGGCGCCGCCGGGTGCGGGCGGCGCGCTCCGGGGCCGCGAGCCCGCTCACGGCCAGGGCCGCGGTGAGCACGAGCGGATAGAGCAGGGCGAGGGACCACAGCGCGACGGTCAACCCGGGTACGCTCCTTCCGCGATCAGCAGGGACAGCCACAGGGGCGAGTACGGGACGCCCGCGAGCACGCCGGCGGCGAGCGACAGGGCCGCCGTCGTCAGGACGGGGACGAGCAGGGCGCCCGGCGCCTCCCGCAGGGGACCGCCGCGGCCGTGCGCCGGGGGCCCGGCCCCGCCGCTCCCCCCGTCCGGCGGCTCCCGGAACCACAGGGCGTAGACGGCCGGCAGGAAGTAGGCGGCGTTGAGCAGGGCGCTGAGCAGCAGCACCCCGACGATCTCGGGGTGCCCCGCGTCCAGGGCGCCGCGCCCGAGCTGCCACTTGGAGACGAAGCCCGCGACCGGCGGGAGGCCGATCATCCCGAACGCGCCCACCGTGAAGGCGGCCGCGGTCAGCGGCATCCGGCGCCCCACCCCGGCCAGCCCGGCCACGGTCTTCACGCCCAGGACCTCCGCGAAGATCCCGGCGCAGAAGAACAGGGTGATCTTCATCAGCCCCTGGTGGACCAGGTGGACCAGGCCCCCCGCGGTCGCGGCCTCGCTGAACACGGCGATGCCCATGGTCACGTAGGACACCTGGCTGACGGTCGAGTAGGCCAGGCGTCGTTTGAGGTCCTGCTGGCGCAGGGCGAGGACGGAGCCGAAGACCACCGTGAAGGCGGCCAGGGCCAGCAGCGGGCCGAGGAGCCCGAGCGCGTGGGCCAGCTCCACGCCGTAGACGTCGTCGACCACCCGGACGATCCCGAAGACCCCGGCCTTGACCACGGCCACGGCGTGCAGCAGGGCGCTGACCGGGGCCGGCGCCACCATGGCCCGGGGCAGCCAGCCGTGCAGCGGGAACAGGGCGGCCTTGACCCCGAGCCCGGCCACCATGAGCGCGAAGGCGAGCGCGGCGCCGGCCGGGTCCTCCGCGGCGAACACCCGGACCGCGGCGGCCCCGCCCGCCGTGAAGTCCACCGGCCCGGCGCGGACGCTCAGCAGCGCCACCCCGGCCAGCAGGCTGAGCCCGCCGGACAGCGTGTAGTACAGGTACAGCCGCGCGGCACGGACCGCCCCGGCGGTCCCCCAGTGGGCCACGAGCGGATAGGTGGTGATGGTGAGCAGCTCGAAGAAGACCAGGAAGGTCACGAGGTTGCCCGAGAAGGAGATGCCCACCGTGGCGGCCACGCACAGGCTGAAGAAGCCGAAGAACCGGCTCCGGTGGGAGTACTGCTCGAGGTAGCCGATGGCGTACACGGTGGTCAGCAGCCACAGCACCGCGGAGAGGCCCGCGAACAGCAGGGAGAGCGGCTCCGCCCGGAGGACGAGGTCGGTCCCGGGGAACAGGGGCGTGCGCCACTCCGGCCGGGCCCCGGCGACCACGACCGGTACGAGCGCGGCCACCAGCCCGAGCTTGGCCACGGCGGCGGCGAGGTTGAGCGCCGAGCGCGACCGGACCTGGTCCTCGCGGAGGAAGAAGATGACGGTCCCGGGGACCAGGGAGATCAGCACCATGACCAGCGGGACCACGCTGGGCCCGGTGGAGGCGAAGCCGCCGGTGCTCATGGGCCACCCCCCGGTGGGACCGCCGGGCCCACGAGCTCGGTGAGGACCGGGCCGCCGAGGCCGGCGAGCAGTGGGACGAGCGCCAGCGCGAGCGGAACCCAGCGGACCGGCAGGGACGCCGAGCGGGACGCCGGCAGCGGCAGCGCCCCGGCCTGCGGCTCCCGCAGCATCACCGTCAGGGGCTTGAGCAGGTACGCGGCCGAGAGCAGCCCGCCGCCGACCACCACCGCGGCCCACCCCCACTGCCCGCTGCCCACGGATGTCAGGACGAGCTGCCACTTGCCCGCGAAGCCGAGGCTGGGCGGCAGGCCGGACAGCGTCACCGAGGCGACCCCCATCGCCATGACCAAGGAGGGAAGGGGCCGCGCGACGCGCGCCAGGGCCGGCAACGAGTCGGTGCCGTAGACGCTCTTGAGCGTCCCGGCCGAGAGGAACAGCGAGGCCTTCGCGAAGCCGTGGCCCACGGCCAGGGCCGCCGTCCCGCCCCACAGCGCCCGCAGGGCCTCGGGATCCTGCGCCGAGGCCGTGGAGAGCGGGAAGAGCAGGAACAGGTAGCCCATCTGCACCACGGTGGAGTAGGCCACGACCTGCTTGAGCCGCTGCTGGGCCAGGGCCATCGTGCCGCCCCAGAGCACGGCGAGGGAGCCGAGCAGACCGAGCAGCACCGCCACCGCGGGCTCGGGCCCCAGGACCCAGAACCACATCCGGACCAGCACGAAGAACGCCGCCTTGACCACCAGCCCGGAGAGGATCGCGCTCACGGCGGTCGGCGCGGACCCGTGCGCCGGCGGCAGCCACGCGTGCATCGGCACGAGGGCGGCCTTGAGGCCCAGCCCGGCGACCAGCAGCACCGCGGCCCAGCGGTTGTCCCACCCGGCGCCCGCCAGCCGGTCGCCGGCCACGAGGAGGTCCAGGGTCCCGGCCTGCGCGTACACGAGGGCGACCACCACCAGGAGCAGCGTCGAGCCCAGCACCGCGACCAGCAGGTAGCGCAGGGCCGGGCCCCACGCCTGCCGCCCGCCCAGGGCCACGAGCCCCACGGCGGCGATCCCCACGACCTCGAGGGCCACGTACGTGTTGAAGAGGTCCCCCGCCACGTAGACCGCGTCGAGGCCCGCCCAGGTGGCGAACCAGAGGGGCCAGAAGCGGGCGTCGTCCCCGGTGGCCGCGCGGTCGGAGGCCGCGTACACGGTCACGCCCGCGCCCACGAGCGCGGTCAGCAGGAGGAAGACCGCGCTGAGCCCGTCGGCGTGCAGGACGATGCCCAGGGGCGAGCCCCACCCGGCGAGGTCGTGCACCGCCGCGCCGGAGCCGGCCACGTGCGCCACGAGCGCCAGTGCCGCCGCGGCCACGGAGGCCGCGCCCAGCAGGCCCACCGGGGGCAGCCACCGGCCCGGCAGGACGGCCGTGAGCACCGCGAGGGCCAGCGGGGCGAGGACCACCAGGCCGAGCAGCGCGGAGGGGTCGCTCATCGGCCGCCCTCCTCCCCGGCCGGCCCCCAGGGGTCCGGCGGAGCCTCACCAGGGTCCGCCGGTGCCTCCTCGGTGCGCCGCAGCAGGACCAGACCCACCCCGGTGAACGCCACGGTGATCACGATGCCCGTGAGCACCAGGGCGTGCGGCACCGGGTCCGGCGGGTCCGAGCGCGCCGCCAGGACCACCAGGGACAGCAGGGCCCCGCTGCCGGCCACGTTGAGGCAGATGAGGCGCACGAGCGGGTCGCGCGCCAGCAGCAGCCGCACGCACCCCAGGACGGTCAGGGCCGCGGCGACGCACAGGTACCACTCGAGGACGCTCACGGGGGGTCCACCCGCTCCCGGCCCAGCGCCAGGAAGACCACGGTCAGCGCCGTGCCGATGCTCAGGGCCAGCGTCGTCTCCACGGCCACGATCGCCCATCCGGCCCACGCCGGGTCCAGGGCCAGCCACGCGCCGCCCGTCGCCGGTCCCCAGGCCGCCACGGCGAGGAAGACCAGGAGACCGGCCACCAGGGCCGCGCGCAGCAGCCCGCCGTGCCGCGGCGACGGGCCCAGCCCGGCCGTGTCCATGAGGATCAGGGCGCCGGCCAGCACCGCGCCCGCCTGGAAGGCCCCGCCGGGCCGGTCCGAGCCCGCGAACAGCACCCAGGCCGCGATCAGGAGCAGCGCCGGGGAGATCACCCGGCAGAACCAGACGAGGGTCTCCGGCCGCCCGGCCGCGGCGACGGGACGGGTCCGGCGCGCCCCGGCGGCCGGCCGGCCGGACCCGGCCCCCAGGGTCACGGCGACGGCCAGGACCGCGACGAACAGCACGGCGATCTCCAGGAGCGTGTCGTAGGAGCGGAAGTTCAGCAGCACGGCCGTCACGGGGTGGTCGACCCCCGACTCGCCCGTCCGCCCGAGCACCTGCTCGGTGAGCCCCGTGCGCCCGCTTCTGACGGCCCGCACGAGCGCCACCGCCAGACCGGCGCCGAGGAGCGCACCGGCCGTCACCCCGAGCACGGCCGTCGCCGCCGGCCGCCGGGAGACCGGGCGGTCCCCGTCCGGGGCGCCGCGCCCGCGGGTCACCGTGTCCACGAACAGCGCTCCGGTCACCCCCGTGCCGATCGCGGCCTCCGCCAGGGCGACGTCCGGGGCGCCGAGGCGGGTCCACAGCACGACCAGGAGCACCCCGAGGACCAGGAAGGACACGGTGGCGCCCATCCGGCGCCGCGGCGTCACCGCCGCGACCGCCCCCGCCAGCACGGCCAGGCCGAGCAGGACGTCCAGGGCCCGGAGCGGCTCGTCATTCATCGACGGCCTCCTCCGCCGGTCCGCCCGCGGCCTCCCCCGCCGGGCGCAGCCCCTCGCGCCGGGCCAGCAACGAGGCGATCACCGGAGAGGCGAGCATGGCCAGTGACCAGATCACGAGCAGCTTGGCGGCGGCGCCCACCGAGCCCGCCTGGACGGCCAGCCCGGCGATCACCAGGCCCAGGCCCAGGTTGTCGGCCTTCGTGAGCGCGTGCAGCCGGGTGCGCAGGTCCGGCAGCCGCAGCAGACCGAGGGTGCCGATGGTGAAGAAGGCCGTGCCGGCCACGACGAGGACGGTCGAGAGCAGGTCCAGGGCCAGGTCCGCGGTCACGGCTCCTCCGCCTCCGCGCGCAGCCGGGACACCGCCACCACCGCGGCCAGCGCCATCATGACCAGGGCGGCGTCGCGCAGGGCAGGCACGCCCGTGCGCACGGACAGCACGGCGAGGAGCCCGGCCCCCGTGGTGCCCGAGAGGAGGACGCCCAGGAGGCGGTCGCGGCCGGTCGGGCCGCGCAGGACCCGGACCAGGCAGAGCAGGAGATTGGCGCCGAGCACCACGGCGACCCCGTCGAGGACCGGCCCGATCATGGCGGGGCGCCTCGCGGACGGGCGGCGCGGACGACCGGTGACCGGACGGACGGCCTGCCGTGGGCGGCTCCGTTCCCGGATCGGCGACGGGCGTCGTAGCGCATCGTGCTCCTCGGGACGGAGGGTCGATCCCGACCCTACCAGCCGGATCCGGGGCCTGCCGGGCCTCGCCGAGCCGTCCGGCCGGGCATCCCGGCGCGGTGTCCCGGATCACACCGGGCTCGCCGGCGCCCCTAGACTGGGGGCATCCCGACCCGCCACCACGAGAGGACGTGGAGCAGACATGGCCAGCACACCGTCCGTCCCCGAAGCCCCGTCGACGCAGCGCAGCAGTCCCCGGCCGAGCGGCGGGGAGGACGCCGAGCACCGCTCCCCCGGGGAGGAGGCGCCCGCGGTGCACGCCAAGACACACCGGATCAGGTGGGCGGGGCTCGTGGCCGGCCTGGTCCTGGCCCTGCTGGTCTACGCCGTCATGCCCGCCGACCTGGCCCACCCTGCCAAGCTCACCGCCGCCACCGCGGTGCTGATGGGCGTGTGGTGGATGACGGAGGCGATCCCGATCCCGGCCACGGCCCTGCTCCCGCTGATCGTCTTCCCCGTGCTCGGGGAGGACGTCGCCGTGGACGACGTCGGCGCCTCCTACGGCAGCAACATCATCTTCCTGTTCATGGGCGGGTTCCTGCTGGCGCTGGCGATGCAGCGCTGGAACCTGCACCGCCGGATCGCCCTGCGGACCGTGCGCGTGATGGGCACCAAGCCGGCCCAGATGGTGGCCGGGTTCATGCTGGCCACCGCGTTCCTCAGCATGTGGGTCTCCAACACGGCCACCGCCGTGATGATGCTGCCCATAGGGGTGTCCGTGCTGCTCCTGCTGCCCAAGCTGCTCGAGGACTCCGGTGCGTCGGCCGGCGGCACGGACGGCGGCGCCCTGGAGGACGCGGACCTGGAGGGCGCCGACCCGCAGAGCGACGAGGTGAAGGAGGCGGTCATCGCCTCCAACTTCGGCACCGCGCTGATGCTGGGCATCGCCTACGCCGCCTCGATCGGGTCCCTCAGCACGATCATCGGCACCCCGCCGAACACCCTGATGGTGGGCTACCTCCAGGAGGCGCACGGCATCGACGTCGGCTTCGGCCAGTGGATGCTCGTGGGCGTGCCGCTGTCCGCCGTCATGCTCGTCGTCGCCTGGTTCCTGCTCACCAAGGTGCTGTTCAGACCGGAGATCGACGAGATCCCCGGCGGCCGGAAGCTCATCAGCCAGGAGCTGGAGAAGCTCGGCCCCATGTCCACCGGCGAGAAGCTGGTGCTCGCGATCTTCGCGCTGGCCGCGCTCAGCTGGGTGTTCGTCCCCATCGTCTTCGACTCCCCGCCCATCAGCGACGCCGGCATCGCCATGGTCGTGGGGCTGCTGCTGTTCCTGCTCCCCGCCGGGGCCCGGCGGGGAGTGCGGCTGCTGGACTGGGAGTCCGCGGTGAAGCTGCCGTGGGGCGTGCTGCTGCTCTTCGGCGGGGGGCTGGCCCTGTCCGCGCAGTTCACCTCCTCCGGCCTGACCGACTGGATCGGGCAGGCCGCCGCGGCGCTGGGCGCGGTGCCGGTCGTCCTGGTCGTGGCGATCTTCGCCGCCGGCATCCTCTTCCTCACGGAGCTGACGAGCAACACCGCCACGGCGGCCACGTTCCTGCCCGTCTCCGGGGGCGTGGCCCTCGGCCTGGGACTGGACCCCGTGCTGCTGGCCATCCCGGTGGCCCTCGCGGCCACGTGCGCGTTCATGCTGCCGGTGGCCACCCCGCCCAACGCCATCGCGTTCGGCTCCGGCTACGTGACCATCGGGCAGATGATCAAGGGCGGGCTGTGGCTGAACCTCATCGGGATCGTCCTGATCACCCTCGTGACCATGACGCTGGGCGTCTGGGTGTTCAGCATCGTGTACTGACCGGCCCGCCCCACCGGGCGGGCGCACGGCGGCCCCGGCCTCAGGAGGCGGGGCCGCCGTCGTGCTCGAGCTCGGCCAGCACCGGGAAGTGGTCCGAGGCCCACACCCCGCGCGGGCGCTCGGCCAGGACCCGGGCGTCGAGCACGCGGACCGGGCCGCCGTACAGGATCCAGTCCAGGCGCGGCGTCCTGGCCCCGGGCTCCCGGTAGCGGGGGAAGGTCCCCGCGGCGTCCGGGGGCAGAGTGTCCCGCAGCCCGCCGGCGAGCGCGGCGTCCCAGGTGCGGGAGCGGCCGGCGGCCGCGTTCATGTCCCCGAGGAGCACCAGGGGACCGTCCCACCCGAGGAGGAGGCCCTGGAGCGCGGCCAGCTGGCGCAGCCGCGCCCGCTCCGGCCACGGGTCGAGGTGGGTGGCGCCCACCCGCCAGGACACTCCCGTGCGCCGGTCCGTGAGGTCGGCCAGCACCAGGGTGCGGGGGAAGAGGTCCCCCGGCACCTTCGACCCCGGGACCTCCGGCAGCGCGGACAGCCACCGCTGCTGCCAGCCCTCGATCCGGAAGCGGGCGGTGTCCACGGCCAGCAGGCACCGCTCGCCGCCGCCGTCGGCGTCCCGGCCCCCGCCCAGGAGGACGTGGTCCGGGCCCAGGGCCTGCCGGACGTGGTGCAGCTGCTCCGGGAGGACCTCCTGGAGGGCGGTCAGCTCCGGCCGGTGGGCCCGGAGCACGGCCTGCACGGCGGGGGCCCGGGTGAACCACGCGTCCGGCGCCGTCCGGCCGTACTTCGGCAGGGGACGCCGGACGTTGAAGGACATGGCCGTGAACGCGCCCCGGCCCCGCGGACCACGGGGGTCGGCGGGGCCGGGGCGGGCGTGGGCTGCCACGGTCGCGGGACGGACTACTGGGCGGCGGACTCCGCCGCGCCCTGCTCCGTGCGGGCACCGCCGTGCTGGAGGTCGCCGCCGCTGTTCTCGAGGTGGGCGCGCATGAACCACTGGAAGAGCTCGAGCTCCTTGACCTGGCCGATGAGCATGTCCTCGGTGACGGGGTCGAGCTCGCCGACCTTCTGGATCGCGTCGCGGTGGTCCTCGATCACGCCGTTGTAGACGATGTCGAGGGCGGCGAGGTGCTCCACGCCGGTGGCGCGGTGGACCGAGTAGTCGTCCCAGGTGCGGGCCTGGACGAGATCGCCCGGCAGACCGGAGGGGCCCACGCCCAGGGTGGCCATGCGCTCGGCGAGCTCGTCGACGAAGCCGCGCACGAGCTCGATCTGCGGGTCCAGCATCTCGTGGACCGAGATGAAGTTGGGGCCCACCACGTTCCAGTGGGCGTGCTTGAGCGTGAGCTGGAGGTCGTTGAGGGCGTGCAGGCGCTGCTGGAGCGTCTGGGCGACCTCGTGACCGTTCTCGGTGGACAGGCCGGGCACGGTGTAGGGGGCGGTGCGCTGGTTCGGGGTGGCCATGAGTTCGTCTCCGTGTTTCCGGCCGCCGCGGGGCGGCGGCCTGGCTCGACAACTGCGGGCGGCCCGCGGGACGGGCCTCTGCCCCCACTATGGCACGCCCCCCACCCACTGTCAGCACCCTGTCCATTCGCTTCGCTGTCCGCGATATCCGGGCGGTGCGCGCCCGCCGCCGGACGCCTGATCGGGTCCTTGCCAGGACGGGGAGCCACTGATTGGCTGGTCCCATGGACACGACTCCCGCCTCCGGCGACCAGCTCCCCGACGATCCGCACCTGGCCGACGACGTCGGCATCCCCGACACCCCGGCGCGCGACCTCGAGACGGCCCCGGACCCCCTGGGCCAGACCAACGCCGGCCAGCGCGTGCCGAGCGCGGGGGACGCCGCGGACCCCGCCGACCCGGACTTCGGCGCGGACGCGGACGGTCCCGGCCCCACGGCCGGGGACTGACCCGGCGCGCCGCCGCTGCCCTGGGTCCCATGAGCACCCGCAGCACCAGCACCGCCGGGATCGCGCGGGCCACCGGCGTCCCGTGGGAGACCTGGACGGCCCGGCTCGACGAGCTCGGCGCCCGGACGATGGGCCACGCCGAGCTCGCCCGCCGGGTGGCGGAGCGGCTCGAAGGCGTCGTCGAGAACCACGAGTGGTGGGCGCAGTCCGTCGCGGTGGCCTACGAGCAGCACACGGGAGCCCGCCGGCCCGGGCAGGCCGGGGACGGCACCTTCGGGGCGAGCGCGAGCCGCACGGTGGCCGGCACCCCGGACGAGGCGCTCGCCCGGTGGACGGCGCTCATGGCCGGCCGCACGGAGGTCGGCGGCGTCCCGTTCCAGCAGCCGCCCACCACCGCCGCCACCGAGAAGTGGCGCTACTGGCGCGTCCGCCTCGCCGACGGGACCAGGGTCTCCGCGAACATCGGCGCCAGGGCGGGCGGCCGCGCCACGGTGGCCCTCGCGCACACCGGACTGGCCTCCGCGGAGGACGTCCTGCGGTGGCGCGCGGCCTGGAAGGACCTGCTGGCCGCGCTCTGAGCCCGCGCCGCGCTTGTGAGGCGGCTCACTCCTCGCCTACGGTGACCAAGTACCTGAGACGAGGAGTATCACATGACCGTGCCCTATCCGCGCCTGCTCGCACCCCTGGACCTGGGCTTCACCACCCTGCCCAACCGGGTGCTCATGGGATCGATGCACACCGGTCTCGAGGAGCTGCCCGGAGGGTTCGAGCGGCTCGCGGAGTTCTACGCGGAGCGCGTGCGGGGCGGGGTGGGGCTCATCGTCACGGGCGGCGTGGGGCCGAGCCCCGAGGGCGCCACCCGGGCCGGGGGCGCCCTCCTGCGCACGCCCGAGGAGGTGGCCCGACACCGCGTGGTGACCGGCGCCGTGCACGCCGAGGGCGGCAGGATCGCCCTGCAGATCCTGCACTCCGGGCGCTACGCCAAGGCCCCGGCCGCCGTGGCCCCCAGCCCCCTGCGTGCCCCCATCAGCTCCGTGGTGCCGCACGAGCTCACCGCGGAGGAGATCGAGCGGACCATCGAGGACTTCGCCCGCACCGCCGCGCTCGCCCGGGAGGCCGGCTACGACGGCGTGGAGATCATGGGCTCCGAGGGCTACCTCATCAACGAGTTCGTCGCCGCCGAGACCAACCACCGCACCGACGAGTGGGGAGGGTGCTACCCGAACCGGATGCGCCTGCCCGTGGAGATCGTCCGCCGCGTCCGCGAGCGCACCGGCCCGGACTTCGTCCTCATCTACCGCCTCTCCATGCTGGACCTGGTCCCGGGCGGCTCCACGCTCGAGGAGGTCGTGGCGCTGGCCCGGGCGGTCGAGGCCGCCGGCGCCACCCTGCTCAACACCGGCATCGGCTGGCACGAGGCGCGCATCCCCACGATCGCCACGGTCGTCCCCCGCGGCGGCTTCTCCTGGGTGACGCGCCGGCTCAAGGGCGAGGTCGGGATCCCGCTGGTCGCCGTGAACCGGATCAACACCCCGGAGACGGCGGAACGGATCCTGGCGGACGGGGACGCCGACATGGTGTCCCTGGCCCGGCCCCTGCTCGCGGACCCGGACTTCGTGGTCAAGGCCGCGCGCGGCCGGGCGGACACCATCAACACGTGCATCGCGTGCAATCAGGCGTGCCTGGACCACACCTTCGCGGGCCGCACCGCGTCCTGCCTGGTCAACCCGCGGGCCGGGCACGAGACCCTGCTGCGCCTCGGCCCCACCCGCCGGGCCGAGCGGATCGGCGTGGTCGGCGCGGGCCCCGCGGGGCTGGCCTTCGCCGTCGGCGCCGCGGAGGCCGGGCACGCCGTCACCCTCTTCGAGGCGGCGGACCGGATCGGCGGGCAGTTCCTGATGGCGCTGCGCATCCCCGGCAAGGAGGAGTACGCGGAGACGCTGCGCTACTACGGCGTGCGGCTCGCCGAACTGGGGGTGGACGTGCGGCTCGGGACGGAGGCCGGGCCCGGGCACCTGCGCGGCTTCGACCGGCTCGTGCTCGCCACCGGTGTGGAACCGCGCGTGCCCGCGATCGAGGGGGTGGAGCACCCCTCGGTCGTGGGCTACCGGGACGTTCTGCAGCACGGGGCGCCCGTGGGCCGCCGGGTCGCGGTCCTCGGCGCCGGGGGCATCGGCTTCGACGTCGCCGAGTTCCTCCTGCACTCCGCCGGCACGGACTTCTACCGCGCGTGGGGCGTCGACACGACGCTGTCCGCCCGGGGCGG
Source organism: Kocuria sp. CPCC 205258 (assembly GCF_040981005.1). Taxonomy (NCBI): domain Bacteria; kingdom Bacillati; phylum Actinomycetota; class Actinomycetes; order Micrococcales; family Micrococcaceae; genus Kocuria; species Kocuria sp. CPCC 205258. The sequence goes on from NZ_JAVKPS010000014.1 coordinate 55,747, forward strand.
GCTGGTCCCGCCCCGGCCCGGGCGCCCGGCGCGCGAGGTGACGCTGCTGCAGCGCTCCCCCGGCAAGCTCGGGGCCGGCCTGGGCCGCACGACCGGCTGGATCCACCGGACCTCGCTCCGGGCCGGCGGCGTCCGCACCCTGAGCGGGGTCGTGTACCGGCGGATCGACGACGACGGGCTGCACCTCACCGCGCCGGGGCCCGACGGCACGGAGCCGGTCGAGCAGGTGCTGCCGGTCGACACCGTGGTGCTGTGCACGGGCCAGGAGCCGCTGCGGCGGCTGCACGACACGCTGCTCGGGACCGGCCACGACACCGGCGCCGTGCCGGTGCACCTCATCGGCGGGGCGGACGTGGCGGCCGAGCTGGACGCCAAGCGGGCCATCCGGCAGGCCACGGAGCTCGTCGCCGCCCTCGGCTGACCCCCGGCCCCGGGCCGGCCCCGCGGGACCGGCCCGGGCGGGGCCGGATGCGGCCCACGCCGTGCGGCGATGTGCGGGGCCGGGCCCCGGGTGCCACGATGGGGTCACTCCCGCGGAAAGGATCCCCATGCAGCTCGACCTCCTGCTCGTCAACGCCACGGTCCTGACCATGGACCCGGACCGCCCGACGGCGTCGAGCCTCGGCGTGCACGGCGGGCGGATCGTGGTCCTCGACGACCCGGACGTGCCGGCGGCCGAGACCGTGGACCTCGGCGGGGCCACCGTGCTGCCGGGGTTCGTGGACGCGCACTGCCACACCGCGTGGTTCGGGCTCGGCCTGGCGGAGGTGGACCTCTCCGGCTGCACGTCCCTGGACGAGCTGTACGCGGCCCTGGAGCGCGGCATGGCCGCGAAGCCGCGGGACGAGGAGTGGCTCATGGCCACCGGCTTCCTCCCGGCCACCGTGGGCGGGACGCTGCCCGACATCGACGTCCTCGACCGCATCACGGGCCGCACGCCGCTGTTCGTCCGGCACACGTCCGGCCACGCGGCGGTGGTGAACTCCGAGGCGCTGCGGCGGGCGGAGATCTTCACCCCGGGGACCCCGGACCCGGTGGGCGGACGGGTGGTGCGGGACGACACCGGCCGCGCCACGGGCCTGGTCGAGGAGACCGCGCAGGCCGTGGTGCAGGAGCTGTTCCGCCCCTACCCCGTGGACCGGATCGTGGCGGCGCTCGACCGCGCCACCGCCCGCTACGCCGCCGAGGGCATCACCACGTTCGCCGAGGCGGGGGTGGGCGCCGGGTGGATCGGGCACAACCCCTCCGAGCTGCAGGCCTACCAGCAGGCCAGGGACGCCGGCGTCCTGCACGCCCGGGCCCAGGTGATGCCCGTGCTGGACGTCCTGCACGGGATCGGCGGGCTCGGGGACGGCTCCGAGCGCGGGCTCGACCTCGGGCTGCGCACCGGCTTCGGCGACGACGAGCTCAGGCTCGGACCGGTCAAGGTGTTCGTGGACGGCTCGCTGCTCGGGGAGACCGCCGCCGTGACCGAGGCGTTCTGCGGAGGCCACTCGACGGGCTACTTCCAGGAGAACCCCGAGCAGATGGCCGAGGCGATCCACGCGGCGTACCGTGCGGGCTGGTCGGTGGCCGCCCACGCGATCGGGGACCGGGCCATCGACTTCGCGATCGACGTGATCACCCGCTGCCAGGACGAGCACGGGCGCCACCGGCTGCCGAACCGGATCGAGCACGCGAGCATCACCCGCCCGGACCAGCTGCCGCGGCTCGCGGCCGCGGGGATCGTGGTGACCCCGCAGATCGGCTTCCTGCGCCCCATGGCCGCCCAGTTCCGCCGGCTCCTGGGCCCCGAGCGCACGGACTGGACCTATCGGGGCCGCAGCTTCCTGGACGCCGGGGTGCGGGTGGCGGGCAGCTCCGACCGGCCGGTCGCCGACGGCGACGTGCTGCGCTCGGTCCAGGCCTGGACCGACCGCCTCGACGGCGACGGGCGGCGGTTCGGTCCCGCCGGGGAACGGCTCGACGTGCTGCAGGCCCTCGCCGCCTACACGTCCGAGGCCGCGAAGGCGCTGGGGATGTTCGACCGGATCGGCTCGCTGGCCCCGGGCAAGCTCGCGGACCTGGTGGTGCTGGAGGAGAACCCCCTCGAGGTGCACCGGCGGGGCGGGTCGGTGGAGCACATCGGCGTGCGCGCGACCTACCGCGGCGGCCGGCTCACCCACCGCGCCGGCTGAACGGCGCCGGACGGAGCGGACGGCGCTCAGCCCTCCACGAGGATCCCGTCCTCGTCGGCCCACACCGTCCGGCCCGGGCGGAAGGTCACGCCCTCGATGACGACCGGCACGTCCTGCTCCCCGACGCCGTCCTTGGCGGACTTGCGCGGGTTGGAGCCCAGGGCCTTGACCCCGAGGGGCAGCCCGGCCAGGGCGACCCGGTCCCGCACGGGGCCGTTGATGATGACCCCGGCCCACCCGTTGCGCACCGCGGACTCGGCGATCATGTCCCCCATGAGCGCCGTGCCCATGGAGCCGTGGCCGTCCACGACGAGGACCGCACCCTCCCCCGGGGAGTTGAGCACGGCCTTCACCAGGCCGTTGTCCTGGAAGCAGCGGACCGTGCGCACCGGCCCGGTGAACGCGGCCGTCCCGCCCAGGTCGAGGAACTGGCGCGGGCAGGACATCAGCTGCTCCCCGCGCTCGTCGTAGAGGTCGGCGGTGGTGAACGGGCGCGGATCGGTCATGAGCTGCTCCTGAGGCATCCGGTGGTGGTTCCGGCACCAGCCTAGCCAGCGGAACCGCCGCGCTCGGCCCCGGCGGGCGCCGCGGCCGGCCCCGGCGCCTCCTGCCGCGCGGCGGGCACGGTCGTGCCCAGCGGGATCTCCTCGATGAGCAGGGACAGCACGAGGCACGCCGCCGCGACCGGAAGACCCCACAGGAAGATCGGCGGCAGCGACTGGGCGAAGGCCTGCGCGACGGCCTCCTGCACCGGGGCGGGCAGTCCCGCGAGCACCTGGGGGCTCAGGGCGTCGAGGTCGAGGGCGGGCACGGCGCGGCCCGCGAGCGCGTCGTCGAGCCGGGCGACGAAGACGGAGCCGAACACGGCGATCCCGAAGGACGCCCCGATCTGGCGGAAGAAGTTCGACGACGACGTCGCGGCCCCCAGCTCCGCGGGCGGCACCGCGTTCTGCACGATCAGGACGAGGTTCTGCATGAGGCAGCCGATGCCGAGACCGGTGACGGCCATGCCCGCGGCCGTCAGGGCGTACGGGGTGGTCTCGTCGATCAGCGAGAGCAGCGCGAGCCCGGCGGCCATCACCGCGGAGCCCAGCACGGGCCAGTGCTTGTAGCGCCCCGTGCGCGCGATGCGGCGACCCGTGCCGATCGTGCCGACGAGCATCCCGGCCGTCACGGGGATCATCATCAGGCCGGCGGTGGTGGCCGAGGCGCCGTCGACCATCTGCAGGTAGGTGGGCAGGTAGGTGATGGTCGCGAACATGATCACGCCCATGCCGACGGCCGCCGCGGTGGGCACCACGAAGTTGCGCACCCGGAACAGGTGCAGCGGGATGATCGGCTCCGCGGCGCGGCGCTCCACCAGCACGAACAGCACGCCGAGCACCAGGACCGCCCCGGCGAGGCCGAGGATCCGCGGGCTCGACCACGCGTACGCCGTGCCGGCCCACGTGGTGAGGAGCACGAACGCCACGCTGCCCAGCGCCAGCAGCGCCGTCCCGAGCACGTCGAGCCGCACCCGTCCCCGGGGGACGTGCGGCAGGTGCAGGAACCGGGGGATGAACAGGAGCGTCACCAGGCCCAGGGGCAGGTTGATGTAGAACACCCACCGCCAGCTGACGAGGTCCGTGAGGAACCCGCCGACCAGCGGCCCGCTCACCGAGGCGAGACCGAAGGCCGCCCCGATCACGCCCATGTACCTGCCGCGCTCGCGGGCGGGCACGAGGTCCGCGATGATCGCCTGCGCCCCGATCAGGAGGCCGCCGCCGCCCAGTCCCTGCAGCGCGCGGAGGACGATGAGCTGCGTCATGTCCTGGGCGGCGCCCGAGAGCACGGAGCCGAGCAGGAAGACCACGACGGCCACCAGGAAGATCCGCTTGCGCCCGTAGAGGTCGCCCAGCTTCCCGTAGACCGGCAGGCCCACGGTCGCGGCGAGCACGTACGCCGTGACCACCCAGGAGATCCGGTCGAGCCCGTCCAGGTCCCCGACGATCGAGGGCAGCGCCGTGGCCACGATCGTCTGGTCGAGGGCGGCCAGCAGGACCGCCATGAGCAGGCCCAGGAACGTCAGCCGCAGCCGGCGGCGCTCCGTGCGGCCGGGATCCGCGACCACCGGGTCAGCGGTCGATCTTCAGCACGGAGCCGTCCTCGACGTTGACGAACACGTCCACGGAGTTGCCGTCCGGCTCGTCGATCTCGACCTCCCACACGGTCGTGCCGTCCTCCGTCTCGAGCTGCGCCTCGTCGACCGTGCCGTTGACCGTCTCCAGCGCCGTGGCCAGCCCCTCGTCGAGCGGCACCTGGACCTGGGCGAGCTTCTCGCCGTCGTCGCTGTCGAGGCCGCCCTCCTCCTCCTGGCTGATCACGTCCTCGCCGTCCTGCGAGACGTACACCTGGTGCTCGCGGTCGTCGGCGGCGACGGTGATCTCCCAGCTGGCCGGGCTGTCCTCCCGTCCGATCTCGAAGGCCTGGGCGTCACCGCCCACCGCGTCCTCGGCCGCGGCGACCGCGGAGGCCACGGCGGCCGCCTCGCCGCCGGACCCGCCGGTGGCGTCGTCGCCGGGGCTATCCGAGGGCGAGGCCGAGCCGGAGGCCGTGGCGCTGCCGTCGTCGTCGGGGGTGGCGGTGTCGTCCGGGCTCGCACTGTCGTCCGGCGTGGCGGTGTCGTCCGGGCTCGCGGTGTCGTCCGGGGTGGCGGTGTCGGCCGGGGCGCCGGTCTCCGCCGGGGCGGTGGTGCCGTCACCTCCGGCGCCGCCGTCACCCCCGTCGCCGCCGCAGCCCGTGAGGAGCAGGGCGGAGAGGACGAGCGCCGCCAGGGACAGGTGCCTTCGGTCAGTGTGCTTCATACCCGGGATTCTTCTCCCCTGCAGAGCCCCTGGCAAGGACGTGACCGGGGCGCTGACCCGCCGGGCGCGGACCCCCCACCGGGCTCACAGGCGTCGCGTCTACTATCCTGGAGAGCGCCTGACCCGGGACCGGGTGCATGCGCACCGTGATCGACGCCAGGAAGGAGGCGGCATGGGATTCCTCGAGAGCCTCGAGAAGAACATCGAGAAGGCCGTCCGCGCCACCTTCTCCACCGGCTCCCGGAAGCGGGTGGAGGCCGTCGAGATCGCCAGCGCCCTCCGGCGGGAGCTCGACCAGGAGGCGTTCACGATCTCCGCCGGCCGCACCATGGCCCCCAACGTCTTCGTCGTGGAGTTCTCGGACGAGGACTTCCCGCGCGCCCAGGACTGGGGCACGCCGCTCGCGGAGGAGCTGTGCGACGTCGTCATCAAGCACGCCCGCAGCCAGGCCTACACCCTCCAGGGGGCGGTGAAGGTGTCCTTCACCCGCAACCCGGAGGTGGAGGCCGGCGAGTTCCGCGTCCACTCCTCGGCCCAGCGCACCGCCGAGTCCCCCAACACCCCCGCCACCCCGAGCGGGCAGCGGATCGCCCGCGGCCACCGCCGGGAGGAGGACGAGGGGGAGCCGACGCGCTCCGTGCCCGCGCAGCACTGGATCCCGGTGCTCGACGTCGACGGCGCACGCTACTCCCTCAACGCGGACTCGATCGTGCTGGGCCGTTCCGCCGAGGCGGACATCACCGTGGAGGACACCGGCGTGTCCCGCAAGCACCTCGAGATCCGGCGGCAGGGCGAGCACTTCGTGGCCGTGGACCTCGGCTCCACCAACGGTTCCTACGTGGACGGGGAGCGGGTGATCGGCCGCACCGAGCTGGTCAACGGCTCCGTGATCACCATGGGTCGGACCAGGATCACGTTCCGCCTCCTGACCCCGAAGGGGAACCGCTGAATGTCCGAACTCACCGTCACCCTGCTCCGCTTCGGCTTCCTGGCGCTGCTCTGGATCTTCATCTTCAGCATCGTCGCCAGCCAGGGTCGTGACCTCGCGGTCGGCGGGAAGCTCCCGGCGGTGCTCACGAGGTCCCGCGCCGAGCGCCGGGGCGCCGCGGAGGACCCGGTGCCGCCCGCCGCCGGCCCGGGCACCGGGCAGCGCTCCCGTCCCCAGACCCTGGTCGTCCTCGACGGCCCGCTCCGCGGCCGCAGCTACCCGCTGGGCAACGCCCCGGTGCTGCTGGGCCGCTCCCCCGAGGCCACCGTGCCCCTCGGGGACGACTACGCCTCGGGGCGCCACGCCCGGCTGTTCCCGCAGGGCTCCCGCTGGTTCCTCGAGGACCTCGGTTCCACCAACGGCACCTTCGTCGGCCAGCAGCGCCTCTCCCGGGCCGTGCCGCTCGACCCCGGGACCCCGTTCCGGGTGGGCAAGACCGTCCTGGAACTGAGGTCCTGACGCATGGCGATCGCCTTCCGCTACGCCGCGCGCTCCGACGTGGGCCGGGTCCGCTCGAAGAACGACGACTCCGCCTACGCGGGCCGTCACCTCGCCGTGGTCGCCGACGGCATGGGCGGGCACGTGGGCGGGGACGTCGCCTCGGCCTCCGCGGTCATGGACCTCACGAGCCTCGACCGCCCGGACCACCACGGCGACGGCGCCACCGTGCTCACGGACGAGATCCAGAACGCCAACCAGAACCTCGCCAAGCTGGTCCTGGGCAACGCCCGCCTGGGCGGCATGGGCACCACCGTCACGGCCCTGCTCGCGGACCAGGACGAGCTCGTCGTGGCCCACATCGGGGACTCCCGCGCGTACCGGCTGCGGGGCGACGAGTTCCGCCAGGTCACCAAGGACCACACCTTCGTCCAGCGGCTCATCGACGAGGGCCGGCTGCGCCCGGACGAGGCCGAGTCCCACCCGCACAAGAACGTCCTCATGCGCGTGCTCGGGGACGTCGACGCCTCCCCCGAGATCGACGTGGAGACCCTCCGCCCGGAGCGCGGCGAGCGCTGGCTGCTGTGCTCCGACGGGCTCAACGCCGTGGTCCGCCCGGAGACCATCCACTCGGTGCTGGGCTCCACCGACGACCTCAACCAGATTGTGGACACGCTCGTGGAGCTGACCCTGGACCGCGGGGCCCCCGACAACGTGACCGTGGTGGTCGTCCAGGTCTTCGAGACCGACGACACCGCCCCCGTGCCGCAGGCCGGCGAGGCCCGCGGCGCCGTCCCGGACCCGGAGTTCGCCCGCACCTCGGACGAGATCACCGGGGACGCCGGGACGCCGGGGACCGCCGAGGCCGAGTCCTCGGCGGCCGCGCTGCGCCGCGACCTCGCCGCGCGCCCCCACCTGCTGGTGGGCGCCGCCGCCAACGCCACCCAGACCGGGCGCATCCCCACCGTGAGCGACAGCGTCCTGGAGCGCCGCGCGACCCTCCTGCAGACCTCCGCCCCGGACACGCTGGCCGATCCGCGGGACGTCGAGTCGGCGCTGCACCGGGCCGACGCCACCGTCCCGTCCCCGCGCCGGCGCCGCCACCGGCGCGCCGTGGCCGTGCTCGCGCTGGCCACGGCAGGGCTGCTGCTCGTGGCCGGGGGCTGGCTGACGAGCGGCTGGATCAGCTCGCAGTACTACGTCGGCGAGCAGCAGGGCAACGTGGCGATCTACAACGGCGTCTCGCAGTCGCTGGGGCCCGTGAGCCTCAGCGACCTCGAGCGCGCCACGGACCTGCGGGTCGAGGACCTCCCGGGCTTCGCCCAGGAACGGGTCCGCAACGCCATCCCCGCCGGCAGCCTCGAGGAGGCGGAGCGGATCGTGGGCGAGCTGCGCGAGTCCGTGCCCGAGGAGACTCCCGGCCCGGAGCCGCGCCCGACGGGCACCGTCCAGCGGGCCACCGCCTCCCCCACCCCCTCGCCGGCGGCCTCTCCCGGTGGTGACGGATGAGCGCCCCCGCCGCGATGTCCCCCCAGGAGGAGCAGGCCGAGCCCCGCCAGAAGCCGCGGCGGCTCACCGAGCTGCTCCTGCTCGTGCTCGCCGTGGGCATCGGCGTGGGCGCGAACGTCCTCGTGGACCCCGACCAGCTGGGCTCGGGGGACCCGCACCTCCTCGTCTCCGGGCTGGTCCTGGGCATCGGCGCGCTGGTCCTGCACGTGGTGCTGCGGCTGCGGGCCAAGTACGCGGACCCCTACGTCCTGCCGATCGTGGTGGCCCTCAACGGACTGGGCATCGCCATGATCCACCGGATCGACCTCACCACGGACCAGACGGCCGCGGGCTCCCAGGTGGTGTGGACGGCCTTCGCCATGACCGCCGCCTGCCTGGTGCTCTGGTTCCTCAAGGACCACCGGGTGCTGCGGCGGATCACCTACATCTGCCTGGTGCTCAGCGGGCTGCTGCTGCTCCTGCCCCTCCTCCCCGGTCTCGGCCTGGAGCTCAACGGCGCCCGGATCTGGATCTCGGTGGGCGGGCGCACCTTCCAGCCCGGGGAGGTCGCCAAGATCACCCTGGCCGTCTTCTTCGCCGGCTACCTCTCGACCAACCGGGACCTCATCCTGCTGGCCGGCAAGAAGATCGGCCCCGTGCGCCTGCCGCGGTTCCGGGACATGGCGCCGATGTTCGCGGCGTGGATCATCGCGATCGGCGTTCTGGTGTTCCAGCGGGACCTCGGCTCCGCGATCCTGTTCTTCGGCCTCTTCCTGGCCATGATCTACCTCGCCACGAGCCGGCTCAGCTGGATCGTCATCGGGCTGCTGCTCGTGGCCGTCGGAGGGTTCTTCGCGAGCCAGACCTTCGGCCACGTGGCGGCGCGCCTGGACTCCTGGCTCAACGCGTTCGACCCGGAGGTGTACAACCGGGCCCCGGGCGGCTCCGGGCAGATCGTCCAGGGCCTGTTCGGGCTCTCCTCCGGCGGGCTCTTCGGGCAGGGGCTCGGCCAGGGCCGGCCGGACCTCGTCTCCTACGCCAACTCGGACATGATCATGACCGCGTTCGGCGAGGAGCTGGGGCTCATCGGCCTGAGCGCCGTGCTCGTGCTGTTCTTCCTGTTCGTCACCCGGGGCTTCCGGGCCGCCCTGGGCACCCGTGACTCCTTCGGCAAGCTGCTGGCGGCGGGGCTGTCCGCGGTCATCGTGCTGCAGCTGTTCGTGGTGGTGGGCGGGGTCACCCGGCTCATCCCCCTGACCGGGCTGACCACCCCGTTCATGTCCGCGGGAGGCTCCTCGCTGCTGTCCAACTGGATCATCGCGGCGATCATCCTGGCGATCTCCCACACGGCCCGCCGGCCCGTGGTCACCGGTCCTGCCACCGAGGCCGACCTCGCCGAGATCGCCGCCCACGAGGCCGCGCTGCGCGAGGCGGCGCGGCGCGACGAGCAGGAGCGCGCCGAGCGCCCGGGACGCCGCCGGGACCGCCGACCCGGGACGGATCCGGACGGGCCCGAGCAGGACGCGGGGCAGTCGGACGGGGAGGACCGCGCCGCCGGACGGCGGGGCACCGGGGCCGACACCGCCCGCGGCCCGGCGGTGCCCGCCGACACCGCCGCCACCGAGCCGATCGCCGCCGCGGGCCTCGACGGGCACCGGGACGCCGAGGACGCGGACCACCACGGCGGCACCCCCACCGAGGCGATGTCCCGCCTCACCGACAAGGACCGCAGGGGCCCCGGCGGGTCCCGGAGCACCGAGAACGGAGGAGCATCGTGAACCGGGCGATCCGACACACCTGGGTGGCCGGCGTGGCGATCTTCACCGTGCTGCTCCTCGCGCTGACCTACGTGCAGTTCGTCGCGGCGCGCAGCCTCGAGGCGCACCCGTGGAACAACCGCAGCCTCTACGACCAGTTCGGCGCGGACCGCGGGGCGATCCTCGTGGACGGGGACCCGAAGGCGTCCTCCGTGCCCTCGGAGGACGACTTCGAGTACCAGCGCGTCTACTCGGACCCGCTGACGTACGGGCACCTCACGGGCTACTTCTCCCTCGTCTACGGCGCCACCGGGCTCGAGGCGGCCCTCGGCGAGGAGCTCTCCGGCGCCTCCGACGAGCAGTTCTACGACCGCGTGGTCTCCATGTTCTCCGGGAACCAGCCCACGGGCGCGTCGGTCGAGCTCACCATCGACCCGGTGCTGCAGCAGACCGCGGCCGAGGTGCTCGAGGGCCGGAAGGGCTCGATCGTGGCCCTCGATCCGGAGACGGGCGCGATCCTCGCCATGGTCTCCACCCCGGGCTACGACCCCAACGAGCTGGCCTCGCACGACTCGGGCTCCGTGATCGCCGCCGCGGAACGGCTCAACGCGGATCCCGACGCACCCCTCGTCAACCGGGCCGTCGCCGGTGACCTCTACGCCCCCGCCTCGACGTTCAAGATCATCGACACCGTGGCCGCCCTCGAGTCCGGGGACTACACCACGGAGACCCTGATCCCGAACCCCCAGGAGCTGCCCCTGCCCGCCACCGACGTGACCCTGCCCAACTACGTGGGCGGCGGCTGCACCGCCCGTGCGGAGGCGGACCTGGAGTTCGCGCTCGAGCAGTCATGCAACACGCCGTTCGCCTCGATCGCCCTGGACCTCGGGGAGGACGCGATCCGGGAGACCGCCCGGAACTTCGGCTACGGGGAGCCCCTCTCGGTGCCGCTCAAGGTGACCCCGTCGGTGTTCCCCGAGGAGCTCAACGAGGCCCAGCTCGCGCTGTCCTCGATCGGCCAGTACGACGTGCGCACCACGCCCCTGCAGGTGGCCATGATGAGCGCCACGATCGCCAACAACGGCGTGCAGATGAAGCCCCAGCTCGTGCGCACGGTGCGCTCCGCCGACCTGTCCGTGATCGAGGAGCTCAACCCGGAGCAGCTGCGCCGTTCCACGAGCGCGGACGTCGCCGGGACCGTCTCGGACCTGATGGTGCAGGTCGTCGAGGACGGCATCGCCCGCGGCGCGGCCGTTCCGGGGGTCGAGGTGGCCGGGAAGACGGGCACCGCCGAGATCGGCTCGGACGAAGGCCTCAACGACTCCTGGTTCACGGGCTTTGCGCCGGCCGACGACCCCCAGGTGGCCCTCGCCGTCGTCTTCGAGGACGTGGACGTGGCGACGGGCGCCTCCCTGACCAGTCCCGGTGCCAAGCGACTCTTCGAGGCGGTGTTGAACAAGTGAGACCATCGTCGAGCACCGTCCTGGGCGGGCGCTACGCACTGACCGATCGGATCGCGATCGGCGGCATGGGCGAGGTGTGGAAGGCCAAGGACCGGGTCCTGGGCCGGATCGTGGCCGTGAAGATCCTCAAGGAGGAGTACAACGGGGACCCGAACTTCCTGCAGCGCTTCCGCGCCGAGGCCCGGCACACCGCGCTCCTGAACCACCCCGGGGTGGCCAACGTCTTCGACTACGGCGAGGAGGAGGGCTCCGCCTTCCTCGTGATGGAGCTGGTCCCGGGCGAGCCGCTGTCCAACATCATCGAGCGGCAGAAGACGCTCGCCCCCGACACCGTGCTCAACTACATCGGGCAGACCGCACGGGCGCTGGCGGCCGCGCACGCCCAGGGCCTGGTGCACCGCGACGTGAAGCCCGGCAACCTCATCATCACTCCGGACAACCGGGTGAAGGTCACGGACTTCGGCATCGCCCGTCTCGCGGACCAGGTGCCCCTCACCGCCACCGGGCAGGTCATGGGCACCGCCCAGTACCTCGCGCCCGAACAGGCCACGGGTCAGACCGCCACGGGGTCCTCGGACATCTACTCGCTGGGCATCATCGGCTACGAGTGCCTGGCCGGGCGCCGCCCGTTCACCGGGGAGTCGCAGATCGCGATCGCCCTCGCGCAGGTCAACGACCCGCCGCCGCCGCTGAAGGACAGCGTGCCCGAGACCGTGCGGGCGCTGCTGATGTCGATGCTGGCGAAGGACCCCAAGGACCGCCCGGCCACGGCCGGCGCCCTGGCCACCGCCGTGGACGCCATCCGCCGCGGGGACGAGGACGCGGCGGTCGCGGCCGTCCCCGGGATGCGCCCCTTCCTCGACCTGCCCGACGACGACGCCACCCAGGCGTTCGAGCCCGTGCGCGACGAGCCGACGCAGGTGCTGGACCGGGACCGCACCGCGGCCGCCGCGGCGACCGGTGCCGCCGCCGCCGGAGGACCACGGCCCATCACCGCCGAGCTGGACGTCGTCGACGGCCCGGAGGACTCCGGGGAGGACTCCGGCACCGGTCCGGCCCGTCCCGAGGAGCGCCGGGAGCGCCGCTCGGTGTGGGCCTGGCTGCTGCCGGTGCTCCTGGTGTTGCTCCTCGTGGCGGGGCTGCTGTGGTTCTTCCTGCTGCGCGAGCCGGCGCCCGTGAGCCAGGAGCCCTCCCCCACGGGCACCGTCTCGACCTCCACGGTGCCCGGCGAGCCGACGCCCCCGGCGGCGGAGCAGCCCGGCGCGGACACCGTGGAGGTCCTCGCCGCCCGCTACGAGGGCCGGCCGGTGGACGAGGTGGTGCAGGAGCTCTCCGACCTGGGCTTCCCCGTGGAGCGGCAAGGCCGCACCGCCGACGAGGAGCAGAACACCGTCCTGTCCCTGAACCCCGTGGGCCAGGTGGCGCGGAGCACCACCATCACGGTGGTCTACTCGACCGGCCCGGACACCGTGGAGCTGCCCTCCGGGATGGTCGGCCGCCCGGCCGACCCGCTGATCGACGAGATCCGGCTCCTGGGCGTGAACATCATCCGCTACGACGAGACCACCGAGGACGCCGAGCCCGGGACCGTGCTGCGCACCCAGCCCCTGGGCGGGTCCACCGTCCGCCCCGGCGACACCATCGAGATGTGGGTCGCCGCGGCGCCCGAGACCACCACCGCCCCCACCACCGGATCGCCCTCGCCCACCGCGACACCGACCGGGCCCGGCCAGGAGGGTTGAGCCGTGCCGGGCCGGAACCCCGTCCCCTCCCTCATCAACGACCGCTACGAGGTGGGCGAGACCATCGGCCGCGGCGGGATGGCCACCGTCCACCTGGGGCGGGACCTGCGGCTGGGCCGGCGGGTGGCCATCAAGGTGCTGCGCCCCGAACTGGCCCGGGACGGCACCTTCCACGAGCGGTTCAAGCGCGAGGCCCAGTCCGTGGCCGCCCTGAACCACCACTCCATCGTCTCGGTCTACGACACGGGCGAGATCCTCGCGACGACCGACGAGGGCGTGGACCGGCCGTTCATCGTGATGGAGTACGTGCCCGGCCGGACCCTGCGGGAGCTGATCCACGAGAACGCCGTGACGCCCCAGGAGGCCGTGGACATCACCCTGGGCATCCTCGACGCCCTGGAGTACAGCCACCGGGCCGGCATCGTCCACCGGGACATCAAGCCCGCCAACGTGATCGTCACCCCCGAGCGGCAGATCAAGGTCATGGACTTCGGCATCGCCCGGGCCGTGGAGGACACCTCGCCGGCCCTGACCCAGGCCCAGGCCGTCCTCGGCACCGCGCAGTACCTGTCCCCGGAGCAGGCCCGGGGCGAGTCCGTGGACGCCCGCTCCGACCTCTACTCCGCCGCGTGCGTGCTCTTCGAGATGCTCACGGGGCGGGCGCCGTTCGTGGGCGGGTCCTCGGTGGACATCGCCGCCCAGCACGTCCGGGACCATCCCCCCGCACCCTCCGAGCTGGACCCCCGGCTCGGCGGGCGCGTCGACGACTTCCTGGCGAAGGCCCTCGCCAAGGACCGCTCCGCCCGCTTCCAGGACGCCGGGCAGATGCGCCGGGCGCTGCGCGAGCTGCGCCCCGCGGTGCCGGGGGACCTGGACGCCACCCAGCCCCTGCACGCGGTGCGGCAGCGGGACGAGGACACCAAGACCCTCCCGCCCGTGCCCGTGCCCGTGCCCGCCGGGGCGGCCGCCCCGCCGACGGCGGCGGGCACGGCGGTCGCCGCGGCGCCGGTGCCGGCGGACGACCCCGGCAGCGGCTCGACCCCTGCGCGGGACCGCCGACGGCGACCGCTGCGCGCGGCGCTGATCGGCCTGCTCGCCCTCGCGGTCCTCGCCGTCCTCGGGGTCGTGGCCCTCCAGTGGGTCCAGGACCAGCGCGGCGGACCCGCGCTCGTCGCCGTCCCCTACGTGGCGGGGATGGACGCGGCGGTGGCCGAGACGGCGCTGCGCAACGCGGAGCTCGTGCCGCAGCGCGAGGAGGTCTTCGACGACGAGGTGCCCGAGGGCGACGCCGTGGGCACCGATCCCACGGCCGACACGCAGGTCGAGGAGGGCTCCGCCGTGGTCCTCGCGGTCTCGCGGGGGCCCGCCGAGGTGGAGGTCCCCGACGACCTCGCGGGCCGGTCCGAGGAGGACGTGCGGGACGCCCTGGAGGCCGCCGGGCTCAAGGCCGGGGCGACCCGCACGGCGAACAGCCCGTGGGTGCCCCAGGGGATGCTGGTCGCCACCGACCCGGCCGGCGGGACCACCGTTCCGAGCGGCTCGGAGGTGCAGCTCGTGCTGTCCACGGGGCGGGTGACCGTGCCGCAGCTCGTGGGCCTGAGCCGGCAGGAGGCGGTCGCGGCCCTCGGCGCGGACGCGGTCCGCCTCTCGTCCGAGGTCGTCACCACCCCCCGGGCCGGAGTGCCCGCCGGGCAGGTCGTGGACCAGAGCGTCGACGCCGGACAGTCCGCGCCGCAGGGCTCGACGATCACGCTCACCGTGGCGGTCGCCCCGGAGCCCGAGCCCGCTCCGGAGCCGAGCCCCTCGCCCACCCCGTCGCCGTCCCCGGAGGCGACCGAGGACGAGGAGGAGGCCGAGGAGACCGCCGCACCGGAGGAGGAGGAGTCCGAGCCCGGCAACACCCCGGACGACTCCGCCGAGACGTCCCCGGAGGACTCCCCCGAGACCGAGGCGCGCGACGACGACGAGCAGGACGGGATCCCCGAGCAGGCGGCCGACCGGGCCCGCGAAGCGCTCGAGCAGGGCGCGGACCGAGGGCCCCGGCGCGGCTGACGTCCGGGCCGGCGGCCGAGGGTCAGACGGTGATCAGCGGGGACAGCGACATGGCGGCCCGCGCCGCGCCCTTGAGCCCCACGAGCTCGAGCCAGTTGCCGAGCATGAGGTAGCCGCCCTCGGTGAGGACGGACTCCGGGTGGAACTGCAGCCCGTGCAGCGGGGCGCTCTTGTGGCGCAGCCCCATGATCACCCCGTTCGGGGTGCGGGCGGTGACCTCGAGGACGTCGGGCACGGACTGGTCCACGACGGCGAGCGAGTGGTAGCGGGTCGCGGTGAACGGACTGGGCACGGCGCCGAAGACGCTCGTGCCGTTGTGCTCCACCCGGGAGGTCTTCCCGTGCATGAGCTCCTCGGCGTGGGTGACGGTCCCCCCGTACGCCTCCGCGAGGGCCTGGTGGCCGAGGCAGACGCCGAGCAGCGGCTGCCCCGTCCGCTCGGCGTGGCGGATCAGGGCGGTGCACACGCCGGCGTCGGCGGGAGCGCCCGGGCCGGGCGAGAGGAGGACGCCCTGGTGCTCGTCGGCGAGCGCGCACGCGGCGGTCTCGTCGAGGTCGTCGTTGCGGATGACCGTGGTCTTCGCACCGAGCTGCTCGAGGTAGCCGACGAGGGTGTAGACGAAGCTGTCGTAGTTGTCCACGACGAGGATCTTGACGGTCACAGGATCTCCTGGGAGTGGGGTGCCTCTCGGCGCGTGCGCCCGTCCAGCTTACGCGTCCGCAGGAGGGCGCGCACCGGGCGGCTAGACTGGTGCACCGGACCCCCCGCCGTGAAGACGGCCCGCTTGGTGATCAGGAGGATCAGTGCCCGAGTCCAAGAACCGCCGCAAGAAGCCGGCCCGCCGTCCGGGCGGCTCCGGACGGTCGACGCCGGCCGCCGCCCCGCCCGTCGACGCGGAGCTGGCGCGGCTGGCGGCGGAGGGGCTGCCCGGCGGCTCCACCGCGTTCGACCCGGAGGCCGCCGCGAACGCGGTGGCGCAGGAGCTCACCGAGCGCTCCCGGCACGGCTCCCCGGAGACCCACGCCCCGACGCCCACCTGGTACAAGGCCATCATGCTGGGCCTGCTGGTGGCCGGGCTGCTGTGGCTCATCGTCTACTACCTCTTCCAGGGCACCTATCCCGTGCCCGGGATCGGCACGTGGAACATCGGGGTGGGCCTGGCCCTGATGATGGTGGGGCTGATCATGACCACGAAGTGGCGGTGACCTCGGTGCCCCCTGCCGGCACCGGCCCCGAGGACCCGCACCAGGACCCGCACCAGGACCCGCACGAGGAGTCGCAGGAGCCCTCCCCCAAGCCGCTCGAAGACGAGATCGCCGAGTCCCGGCCGAAGGACGGGCGGCGGTTCAACGCCGCCACGTTCGAGGTGCGGCTGCGCCGGTGGGCGCTGCTGCTGCTGGTCGCGGGTCCCGCGATCTGGTTCCTGGTGCAGCAGCTCCGCTAGCCGCACCGGCCCGCGGCACCGGTCACGGCGCGCACGGGAGCGGCCCGCACCCCTGCAGGGGTGCGGGCCGCTCCCGTGCGCGCCCGTCGGGGATCAGGCCTGGGCCGAGACGGCCTCCTGGCCCTCGACGGTCTCCTCGGGGTCGTTCTGCGGCGCGGTGAACGCCACGTCGAGGCTGATGACGACCTTGTCGGAGACGAGGACCCCGCCGGCCTCCATCGCGGCGTTCCAGGTGATGCCGAAGTCCTTGCGGGAGATGGTGGTCTCGGCGGAGAAGCCGGCGCGGGTCACGCCGAAGGCGTCGACGACCACGCCGCTGAAGTCGGTGGCGAGCTCGACGGTGCGGGTCACGTCCTTGATGGTCAGCTCACCGGTGATCGTGCCCTCCTCGCCGTCGAAGGCCACGGCGGTCGAGGTGAAGGTCATCGTGGGGTGCTCCTCGACCGCGAAGAAGTCGGCGCTGCGCACGTGGGCGTCGCGGTCGGCGTTCTTGGTGTCGATGCTCGCCATCTGGACCGTGGCGTTCAGGGTCGAGCTCTCGACCGGGTCGGTGACCTCGAGCTGCGCGTCGACCTCGCCGAAGGTGCCGCGCACCTTGGAGATGCCGGCGTGGCGGACGGTGAAGCCGACCTCGGAGTGGGCGGGGTCGAAGGTCCAGGAACCGGGGACGAGACCGTTGAGCTGGGACATGGTGTTCTCCTTGGGGATCGGTGGCGAGCAGGTTGTTGCTTCGTCAACTACTCTAGGAGCACCTTGGTGATGTGTCAACAACAAAGTCCGAAGTTCTTCCGGGACTTCGGGGCCCGTCTCCGGGTGCTCAGGCCTCGGGGTCCAGGGCGGAGCGGTCGTTGAGCTCGTGGAACCGGCGGCGGTGGTAGACGAGGGGGACGCCCGTGCCCTCGTGGCCGAGGACGTCGACCACGGCGGCGTTGAACACGAGGGCGGGCCCGGCCTTGATCCGGGCCAGCGGGACCGCGCGCAGGACCCGGGCGACGTTGAGCAGCCGGGGCTCCCCCGTCTCCAGGTACTCCCAGGGCATGTCCGCCCCGAAGCGCGGCGCCCCGGAGACGGCGAAGGACCGGGCGAGGTCGAGGTTCTCGGCGTCCAGCAGGTGCACCAGGAAGGAGTCGGCCTCGGCCAGCAGCGCGGCCGAGCCCTGACGGGCCTGCAGGGAGAAGCCGAGGATCGGCGGCACGGCCGACACGGAGGACACCGAGGACGCCGTCAGGCCCACCGGCCCCTCGGGGCCCCGCGCGGTGATGATCGCGACCCCCGCGGGGTGGTGGGCGAAGGCCGCCTTGAACGCCTCGCCCACGTGCTCGAGGTCCTGGAGGTGGTCTGCCGGGACCTCGAGGTCGGCGACCGACGCGGCCGCGCGCTCGGCCGGGGGGCCGGGCCGCGGGACCGCGCTCAGCCGCGGCTCCTCCGCCGTCCGCTCGGGCGTCCGCGCAGGGCTCTGCTCCGGTGCGCCGCCGGCCGGCGCGTCGTCGTCGTGCCCCCGACGAGGCCGGCGTTCGTGGTGCTGGGCCGCCATGAGTGTCCTTCCGTGGAGAGCCGTGGGAACGGTGCCGCCGGGCGGCCCCACCGGTCCACGCTACGTCCGGAACCGGAGCGGAAGTCAATCGATTCCGCCGCTGACGGGGCGGGAGAAACCCGACGTCACAGTCTTGCACGGGGGCCGTCGTCGTGTCCGGCGCCCCCGGGTCACCGGGTCAGGCCCCGGTAGCCGCGGGCGTAGTGCACCAGCGGGTCGTCGGCCTGGGCCTCCGCGACCCCGCGGCCCATCGCGGTCACCTCGCCGACGACGACCCGGTGCGTCGCGGCGGTGTGCACGGCCACGGTGGAGAGCTCGAACCACGCGAGCGCCCCGTCCAGGACGGGCGCCCCCGAGCGCGGCGCGCGCCGGAAGGGCACGCCGTCCAGCAGGCCCTCGACCGGATTGCCGGGGCTCGCGAGCCAGTTGGCGATGCCCTCCTGGTCCCGGCGCAGCACGGAGAGCGTCCACGCGCCGGAGGACTCCACCGCGTCGCAGATCCGCCCCTCCTCGAAGAGGCTCACGAGCATGGTGGGCGGGTCGTAGGAGACGTCGAGGAACCCGGTCACGGTCGCGGCGACGTCCCGCCGCCGGTGCCGGGCGGCCACGACCGCCACGCCGGAGGCGATGTCCGCGGCGAGCAGGCGGTAGGCGCCGACGTCCTCGGCGTCCGGCGCCGCCGGGTCGATCAGGTGGGCCGGTGCGGGATCGGGGAGCTCCATCCCGCCAGTCTGGCACGGGGACTCAGCGCTCCGGCCGGGACCGTCCCGTCATCCGGAGGGTCAGGTTCAGCCGCCCGCCCTTCATGCCCAGCGCGGCCGCCCCCGTGCCGGGGCGGATGCGCGGCACCCCGTGGAACGCGTAGCGGGAGGGTCCGCCGAAGACGAAGAGGTCGCCGCTGCGCAGCTCCACGTCCCGGTACGGCGCCGAGCGGGTCTGCGTGTTCCCGAAGCGGAAGACGCAGGTGTCCCCGAGCGAGAGGGAGACGATCGGCGCGGCGGAGGCCTCGTCCCTGTCCTGGTGCATGCCCATCCGGGCGTCCGCGTCGTAGAAGTTCACCAGGGCGGTGTCCGGCCGGTAGTCCTGCGCGTCCGGGCTGCCGGGGCCGTAGGCCTCCCGGGCGGCCCGGCGGCCCAGCTCGGTCAGCCACGGGGGCATGTCCGGTGCCCGCTTGCGCTCCCCGGTGCGAAGATAGCGGTAGGGCGCCCAGTCCCAGCCCAGGGTCGTGGAGCGCACCGACATCCGGCCGCCGCCCGGGAGCACCATGTGCCGCATGGGCACCGGGCCCACGGCCCACTCCCGGCAGCGGAGCACCAGGTCCCGCTGCTCCTCGGGCCCGAGCCACCCCGGCACGTGGACGGCGCCGGGGGCGATCTCCGCGCGCTCCCGGGGCAGCTCGAACAGCTCGGGCGCCGAGAACGGGGTCGAGGGGTCGATCATGCTGCCGAGCGTAGCCGCGACCGCCGACACCGCGCACCGGCACCGCGGGCGGCGGCACCGGTGTGCGCCCCGCCACGGCGGTCCCGGGCGGAGAGGAGTAGCGTGGAGGGTCTCCCGATCACCGTGAAAGGTCCGCCGTGCCGCTGCCCCTGTCCGTCATCGACTTCGCCACCGTCCGCAAGGGCGCGTCCGTGGGCGAGAGCTTCGCCGACTCCGTGCGCCTCGCCCAGCACGCCGAGCGCCTGGGGTACCTGCGGGTCTGGTACTCGGAGCACCACAACATGCCCACGATCGCTTCCTCGGCCCCGGCCGTGCTGATCGCCCACGTCGCCGCGCACACCTCCACCGTCCGCCTGGGCGCGGGCGGCGTCATGCTGCCCAACCACTCCCCCCTCGTGATCGCGGAGCAGTTCGGCACGCTCGCCGAGCTGCACCCCGGACGGATCGACCTGGGCCTGGGCCGGGCCCCCGGCACGGACCTGCGGACGGTGCGGGCCATGCGCCGGGACCCCTCCGCGGCCGAGCAGTTCCCGCAGGACGTCCGCGAGCTGCAGGGCTATCTCAGCGGCCGCTCGATCGTCCCGGGCGTCAGCGCCGTGCCGGGCGCCGGGACGGACGTGCCCCTCACGATCCTGGGCTCCTCGCTGTTCGGCGCCCAGCTCGCCGCCGCCTACGGACTGCCCTACGCCTTCGCCTCCCACTTCGCCCCCGACGCGCTCGTGGACGCCGTGGCCGCCTACCGCGCCGGGTTCCGTCCCTCCGAGCAGCTCGCGGAGCCGTACGTCGTCGCGGCCGTCAACGTCATCGCCGCGGACACCGCCGAGGACGCCGCCGAGCAGCTCGTGACCGCCCGGCGCGAACGGGTGCGCGCCATGGTGGGCCGCGGCCGCGAGCTGAGCGAGGCCGAGCTGGACATGGTGATGGACAGCCCCGCCGGGCAGCAGATCCTGCACATGCTGCACTGGTCGGCCGCGGGCACGGGCGACGAGGTTCGGTCCGCCCTGGAGGACTTCGCGGCCACGGCGGACGCCGACGAGCTCATGATCGCCCCCGCGTCCCCCACCCAGGAGCAGGTGCTGCGCTCCCTCGAACTCCTGGCCGGGGCCTGGGGTCAGGACGCCGGGACAGACCTTCCCTCCGCGGCGTCGCGACTGTAAATTCAGTGAGTCACCGGCGTCCGCCGTCACGGCGCCGCCCCCGGGAGGCGCCACCGCCCCCCGAAAGGTCCCCGCCATGTCCTCAGTCACTGCCCGACGCACCGTCACCGCCCTGGCCGCGGCGCTCGCCCTCTCGGGCGCGGCCGCCTCCCCTGCCGCCGCGGCCCCGCGCACCGTCGAGGTCGTCAACCTCGGCGACTCCTACTCCGCGGCCTTCGGCACGGGCGGGCTCCAGGCGGTCGAGGGCGTGCCCGGCTGCGTCCAGGGCACGGGACGGGACCACGTCGACAAGCTGGACTCGCACCCCCGGATCGAGGTGACCCTGGACGCGGCGTGCGCCGGCTACGAGACGCACGAGGTGCGGAAGCTCGTCTCCACGGAGCCGGTCGCCGACGCCCTCGACTCGGCCGACCTGGTGACACTGACCCTGGGGGGCAACGACATCGGGTGGGGCGGGTTCATCGAGGCGTGCAGCGCCCCCGCCGAGGCCGCCTACGGTCCGGCGCCGTGCGACGCCAAGCTCGCGGAGGCCCCCGCGCTCATCGCGTCCGCCGCCGCCTCCGCGGGCAAGACCGTCGCGGCCGTCGACGCGGCATCGGACGCGCGCATCGTGGTGCTGGGCTATCCGCACCTCTTCGACGACCGCGCGGACAGCCCGCTGATCTCCGCCGAGCGGGCCGCCCAGCTCAACGACTGGACCGACGAGCTCAACGCGGCTCTCGCGGCCGGCGTGGAGGAGGAGGGCGCCGTCTTCGTGGACGTCACCGACCGCTTCCGCGGCCACGGCGTCGGCTCGGCGGACCCGTGGATCCTCTTCGGCCCCGACGCCGGCGACCACAACCTGCACCCGACCGAGCGCGGCTACCTCTCCGGCTACTTCCCGGGGCTCCTCGGGCAGGCCGCCCGGGCCCGCTGACCGCTCCCCGGGCACGACGAGGCCCCCGGACCGTCGGTCCGGGGGCCTCGTCGTGCCCGGTGCGTCACCGGCTCCCGGCCGGGGTGCGGCCGGACGCGGGTCAGGCGTTCTTCGTCTCGTCCTTGACGGACTGCGCCGAGTCCTGGGCGGAGGACTTCAGGTGCTGGGCCTCGCCCTGGCCCTGCTGCTTGACCTCCTGGGCGCCCGACTGCGCGGTCTCCTTGACGGACTGCGCGGCCTCCTGGGCCGGCTCCTTGAGGTCCTGGGCGACCTCCTGCGCGGCGCTCTTCGCGGACTCGACCGCGTGCTGGGCGTGGGGCTGCACCCGGTCCGCCGCGTCGGCGACGAGCTCCTGCTCCTTCTGCGTGGAGGGCAGCAACGAGCCGACGAGCCAGCCGGCGCCGAGGGCGATCAGACCGGCGGCCAGCGGATTGCCCCGGGTCTTCGCCTTGGCCGTGGCCGGGGCGTTCTGCACGGCGCCGCGGGCCTGGTCGGCGCGGTACGCCGCCTCGTCCCTGACGTCACCGGTGGAGTAGCCGCCCACCGTGAACTCGTCGTCGGAAGAACCCATGACTCGCTCCCTCACTCCGTGCACGGTGTCCTGGACCTTGCCGCGGACCTTGTCCTTCTGCCGCTCGACGACGCGCTCGGGCGTCACCTTCTCCGCGACGGCGTCGACGTCGGAGCCGAGCCGAGCGCGGGTGGCCTCGATGTCGGCGCGGATCTGTTCGGGGTTCTGCTGGCTCATCGGTTCTCCTTCTTGGAGGGCTTCACGGTGTCCGGGATCTCGGAGACGGTCTCGCGGGTGAGGGGCAGCGGATCCTGGGTCGCCTCGGTCATCTCCCGCTTGCCCTCGTTGAGGTTCTTCTTGCCCATCGCGGCGAGGATGCCGGCGATGACGGCCCAGAGCACGGCCACGATGACCGAGGACCAGGCCAGGCCCACGAGGTTGCTGAGTCCCCACATGAGTGCGAGGGACAGGAAGAGCAGGACGAAGTGACCGGCCACGCCGGCCCCGGCGAGCATGCCGGCGCCCTTGCCCGTGTCCTTGGCGGACTGCTTGGCCTCCTGCACCGCCTGCGTCGTCTCGGCCTTGGCGAGCGCGATCTCCTGCTGGATGAGGGTGGAGAGGTTGGTGCTCAGCGACTTGAACATCTCACCGAGCGACTCGTGCTCCGCCCTGTCCTCGGCGTCCGAGGGGGGAATGGGATGGCTCATCGACGGTCGCCCTCCTGGTCCGGGTAGACGGTGCCGGGCACGCGGTCGGTGTAGGTGCGGGCCGCCTCGCCCTGCTCGTCGGAGCGGTAGGCGTAGGGGTCGGCCGGGGTGTAGCCCGAGGTCTCGGTCGCCGTGAGGTTGCGGTCGTAGCCCTGGTCGTAGACGGCGCCGGTGGCGACGCCCGTCCCGCCCTGAGTGCCCTGGTCCTGCCGGCCGGAGACGCCGAAGTACTCCTTGGCGCCCTGGCGGTCGGTCGCGATCTCGTCGCTGTCCTTGACGCCGCGGGTGGCGCGGCCGGCGAGAAGCCCGATGCCGGCGGCGAGGGCCAGGAAGGTCCCGGGGCGGCGGGCCGCGAACCGGCGGACGTCCTGCAGCAGGTCCTGGGCGTCCTTGTTCTCCAAGGAGGAGGCCATGGAGTCGACGCGCCCGGAGACGCTGCCGAGCAGACCCGTGACGAAGTCCGTCTCGGGCTTCTCACCGCGGGACAGGGCGTTGATCTCGTCGCTGACGGAGCGGACGCTCGAGGCGATGCGCTCCTGCTGGGGGGCCACCTGGTCCCTGAGGTCGCTCCGGAGCTGGCCGAGGAGGTTCTGCGCCTGGGCGGTGGCCTCCTGCTTGACGGCTCCGGCCTGCTCCTTCGCCGTCTCCTTGACGCGCTGGCCGGAGCCGGCGGCCTCGTGCTTCAGCTGGTCCGCCTCGGCCTTGCCCTGCTCCGCCGCGACGTCCTTCTTGGACGAGGTGCCGGTGTCGGCCGCGTGGCTCGAGCCGGCGTCGTAGGGGGTCGGGTCATAGGGGTTGGTGGTCATGATTCCGCCTTTCTGGAACATTTCATAAGTCCACTGATGGTGCGGGCTGGTTCTAGCCTAGGGCGAAGGCTCCACGGAGCCAAGCCCTTCGCCGGATCGGCGCGTCCTCACGGCGACGGGCTGCCGCCGTTGACGTTGAGGGTCTCGCCGATGACGTAGCTCGACTCCGAGGAGGCGAGGAACACGTAGGCGGGGGCCAGCTCCGTGGGCTGGCCGGCCCTGCCGAGGGGCGTCGACTGCCCGAACTCGGGCAGCGCGTCCTTCGGCTGTCCGTCCGAGACCTGGAGCGGCGTCCAGAAGGGTCCCGGCGCCACCGCGTTGACGCGGATGCCCTTGGGTGCCAGCTGCTGGCCGAGGCCCTTGGTGAAGTTGTTGATCGCCGCCTTGGTCGACGCGTAGTCGAGGAGGTCCGGCGACGGCTGGTACGCCTGGATCGACGTCGTGTTGATGATGGAGGAGCCCGCGGGCAGATGCCGCAGCGCCGCCTTGGTGATCCGGAACATCGCCACGATGTTGACGGTGAAGGTGTCGACCAGCTGCTCGTCGCTGAGGTCCTCGAGGCTCTCGACCGCCACCTGCTTGCCGGCGTTGTTGACGAGGATGTCGAGCCCGCCCAGCCCGTCCACGGCGTTCTCCACCAGGGCCGCGCAGAAGTCCTTGTCGGTCAGGTCCCCGGGGAGGAGGACGGCCGTGCGACCGGCCTTCTCGACGGCGGCCTTGACCACCTGCGCGTCGGGCTCCTCGTCCGGGAGGTAGTTCAGGGCGACGTCGGCGCCCTCCTTGGCGAACGCGATGGCGACGGCCGCGCCGATGCCCGAGTCCGCCCCGGTGATCAGGGCCTTGCGCCCCTCCAGGCGGCCGGTCCCCCGGTAGGAGAGCTCCCCGCGGTCGGTCCTGGGCTCGAGCTCGACGTCCAGGCCCGGCTCGGGCTGGTCCTGCTCCGGGGGCGACAGGACGGGGTATCGCGTCACGGGGTTCTGGAACGCGAGCTGGTCCACCGTCTCGCGGTCGGCGTTCTCCGGGTTGCCGCTGTTCGTCTCGGCCATGCTCCACTTCCTCTCGTCGTGCACTGATCTGGACAGCATACTGATGATGCGGTCGGGAGGACAACGGCTTCTCTGTGGGAGAACAGGACACCCCGCGCCCCCGTGACGGAGGGACCGCCGAGGGGCACGGGGTGCAGGAGCGTACCGCCGCGGGGTGACCGCGCTCAGGCGTCGAGACGGTGCAGGAAGTTCTCCAGGGCGTCGTCGAACGCGGCGGGCTGCTCGAGGTTGGGGGTGTGCCCGGCGCCGTCGACGACGACGAGCTCCGCCCCGGGGGCCAGCTCGGCCATCCGCCGGCCGGCGCCGCCGTCGAAGGCGTCGTCCGCGCCCACCACGACGAGCACGGGGATGCGGACGCCACGGAGCAGCTCGGTGAAGTCCCGGCGCTCGGCGCGCCCGCGCATGGCCGCGGCCGCCCCCTTCGCGGGAGCGTTCTGGAGCATGGCCAGCACCTCGGCCGCGACCTCGGGTCGGGTCTCCACCGTCGACTCGGCGACCATCTTGCCCAGGACGTTGCGGCCGTAGGTCTCCATGCCGCCGGTCAGCATGGCGTCCGCGGCGACGTGGCGGCGCCGCCTGCCGGCGGCGTCCTCCGCCTCGGGGACGGTGTCGTTGACGACCAGCGCCCGGACCCGGTCGGGGTGCCGGTGGAGGAGCTCCATGGCGATCTGGCCGGACATCGAGAACCCGACCACCACTGCCCGGTCGACGGCCAGGTGCTCGAGCAGCGCGGCGACGTCGTCCGCGAACTCCTCGGTGTAGACGATCCCCTCGGTGACCTCGGACCCGCCGAAGCCGCGCAGGTCGGGGGTGATCACGCGCCAGCCGCGGTCGGCGAACACCTCGACCTGGCGGGTCCACATGCTGCGGTCGTAGGCGTGACCGTGCAGCAGGAGCAGCACCGGCCCCTCCCCCCGGTCCGTGTAGGTCATGGTGACCCCGTTGATCCGGGCGGTGGCGGGACTGACGTCGGGCATGGTGGGAGACCCCTCTCTCGGGCGTACGGCAGGAACGCTTTCAGGGTAGCGAAGGACGCCGCCGCAGGGCCGGGTCTCACACGCGGCCGGGACGGCCCGCGGTCATTCGACGACGCCGCAGGCCAGCCGCGAGCCGGCGTCGCCCGTGCCCAGCGTGGCCTCGTCGGGGCCGTCGGGGGCGTAGCGCTCCGGGACGTTGGCCTGGTTGTCGGGGCCCGAGTGGACCATCACGGCGCTGCCGTCGTCGTCGGCCACGAGGTCCTGGACACCGAAGCGGTCGGTGACCGTCGTGAGGAAGCCCGTCCCCTCCTCCGTCACCAGAAGGTCGGGGAGGTCGCCCCGGTGGTCGGGGTGCTCGGCGTCCTCGCTCCCGAGGTGGCCGCCCGCGGAGAGGAACGCACCCGTGGTGCCGGGGTCCCCCGGTGCCGCGCTGTCGGGCTCGCAGAGACCGGTCGCGTGCACGTGCAGTCCGTAGAAGCCGGGCTCGAGCCCCTGCACCTCGGCCACGACCTCCGTGCCGGCGGCGACCTCCGAGAAGCTGACGCTGCCGACCTCCGCGCCCTCGGCGCCCCGGAGGACGGCGCGGGAGCCGGCAGCCGCCTCCGGGGCGGCCGATGTCTCCTCGACCACGGTGCTGTCGCCACCGCCTCCGCCACAACCGGCGAGCACCAGGGCGGTCGTTCCGATCACTGCTGTCATCAGCCTGCTCCGTCGCACGGCTCCTCCTCGTCGTCACCGGGTCCTGGTCCTCGACCATAAGCCGTGGTCGGAGGGGATACAACGAGGACGGAGGGTGTTAAATGCGGGGAGCCCCCGCACCGTGTGGTGCGGGGGCTCGACCCTTGGTGTGGTCCGGCGGTGTCCTACTCTCCCACACCCTTCCGGGTGCAGTACCATCGGCGCTGCGGGTCTTA
>NZ_JAVKPS010000015.1:0-65888 GCF_040981005.1 Kocuria sp. CPCC 205258
CCCCCGCTCCAGGACCTCACCGAGGCAGACCTCGCCGACCTCACCGCCCTCATCGACGCCCTCCCCACCGGCACCCCGGCGGACACCCTGCAGCGGGCCTGACACCCCCCTCTCCCCAAGAGACCGCACGCACAGACAGCGAAGGAAACCCATGTCCGTGAGCACCCAGACCACCACCCTCTCCGGCCACTCGATCATCGCCGGCCGCCAGGTCGTCGGCACCGGCGGCACCACCCACGGCATCGACCCGGCGACCAACGCCGAGCTCGAGCCCGCGTACTCCCTGGTCGACGAGGCCCAGCTCGCCGAGGCCACCGCGGCCGCCGAAGAGGCCTTCGAGTCCTTCAGCAGCCTCGCCCCCGAGACCCACGCGGGCTTCCTCGAGAAGATCGCCGCCAACATCGAGGCCGCCGGCCCCGAGCTGGTGGACCGCGCCTCGACCGAGACCGGGCTGCCGAAGCCCCGCCTGCAGGGCGAGCTGGCGCGCACCACCGGGCAGCTGCGGCTGTTCGCCCGTGTGGTGCGGCAGGGCGACCACCGCGGCGTGCGCATCGAGCCGCCCCTGCCGGAGCGCACCCCCCTGCCCCGCCCGGACCTGCGCCAGCGCAAGGTCCCGCTGGGCCCGGTGGCCGTGTTCGGGGCCAGCAACTTCCCGTTCGCCTTCTCCACCGCCGGCGGCGACACCGCCTCCGCGCTGGCAGCCGGCTGCCCGGTGGTCTTCAAGGCGCACAACGCCCACCCCGGCACGGGAGAGATCGTGGGCCGCGCCCTCACGGACGCGGTCCGCGAGAGCGGCCTGCACCCGGGGGTGTTCTCGCTGATCTACGGTCCCGGCGCGAGCATCGGCCAGGCCCTGGTCAGGGACCCGGCCGTCAAGGCCGTGGGGTTCACCGGGTCCCGCGGCGCCGGCACGGCGCTGATGGCCACGGCCGCGGCCCGTCCCGAGCCCATTCCCGTGTACGCCGAGATGAGCTCCATCAACCCCGTCTTCCTCTTCGACTCCGCCCTGCGCGGTGACGCCGAGGAGTTCGCGCGCGCCTACGTCACCTCCCTGACGGGCTCCTCCGGGCAGCTGTGCACCAACCCGGGTCTGCTGTTCGTGCCCGAGGGAGAGGCCGGCGACGCGTTCCTGGCCGCCGTCGCGCGCGTGCTGGCCGACGCCGAGGGCGCGACCATGCTCACCCCGGGCATCGCCCGCTCCTGCCGGGAGGGCATCGACGCCCTGGGCTCCCAGGAGGACGTCGAGATCCTTGCCCGCGGCAGGGAGGGCTCCACCGAGAACGCCCCCGCCCCCGTGGTCTTCGGCGCCCAGGTCCCCACCTTCCTCACCAACCCGGTGCTGCAGGAGGAGATCTTCGGCGCCTCGTCCCTGGCCATCCGCTATGGCTCCGCGGAGGAGCTGGTGGCCGCGGCGGCCCGGATGGAGGGCCAGCTGACGGCGAGCCTGTTCCTGTCCGAGGAGGACGTCCCCACCGCGGCCCCGCTGCTGCCGGTGCTGGAGCGCAAGGTGGGCCGGATCCTCGCCAACGGCTGGCCGACCGGCGTGGACGTGGGCGAGGCGATGGTCCACGGCGGCCCGTTCCCGGCGACCTCCGACTCGCGGACCACCTCGGTGGGCACGCTCGCGATCGAACGGTTCCTCCGCCCCGTGGCCTACCAGAACATCCCCGGCGCCCTGCTGCCCGCGCCGGTGCAGGACGACAACCCGTGGCACCTCAACCGCCGGGTCGACGGCCGCATCCAGCTGGCCGGCCCCCGGGAAGGAGACCGCGCATGAGCGCCCAGCCCACCGTCGCCCGGCTCGAGGTCGTGCCCGTCGCGGGGCACGACTCCATGCTGCTCAACCTCTCCGGTGCCCACGGGCCGTTCTTCACCCGCAACGTGGTGATCGTGACGGACTCCGACGGCCGGACCGGCCTGGGCGAGGTCCCGGGCGGGGAGGCGATCCGCGCCACGATCGAGGAGGCTGCCGGGCTGCTGGCGGGGCAGCCCGTGGCGCTGTTCCGCACCCTGCTGCGCCGGGTCGCCGCGGCCTTCGCGGACCGGGACGCCGGCGGGCGCGGCCTGCAGACCTTCGACCTGCGCACCGCGGTGCACGCCGTGACCGGCATCGAGTCCGCCCTCCTGGACCTGCACGGGCAGTTCCTGGGCGTGCCGGTGGCCGAGCTGCTCGGCGACGGTCAGCAGCGCGCCTCGGTGCCCATGCTGGGCTACCTGTTCTTCGTGGGCGACCCGGACAGCACCGGCCTGCCGTACCTGCGCGAGCCCCACGGCGCGGACGAGTGGGAGCGGGTGCGCCGTGAGGAGGCGATGACCCCGGAGGGCATCGTGCGCCTGGCCGAGGCCTCCCGCGAGCGGTACGGCTTCAAGGACTTCAAGCTCAAGGGCGGCGTCCAGGCCGGCGATCTCGAGGTCGACGCCGTCACCGCGATCAAGGAGCGGTTCCCCGAGGCCCGGGTCACCCTCGACCCCAACGGCGGCTGGCTGCTCGAGGAGGCCGTCCGGCTGGGCCGGCGGATGCAGGGCGTGGTCGCCTACGCCGAGGACCCGTGCGGTGCCGAGGGCCGGTTCTCCGGCCGCGAGGTGATGGCGGAGTTCCGGCGGGCCACCGGCCTGCCGACGGCGACGAACATGATCGCGACCGACTGGCGCGAGATGTCCCACGCGGTGCGCGCCGGCGCCGTGGACATCCCGCTGGCGGACCCGCACTTCTGGACGATGGCCGGCTCCGTGCGCGTGGCCCAGCTGTGCCACGAGTTCGGGCTGACGTGGGGCTCCCACTCCAACAACCACTTCGACATCTCCCTGGCCATGTTCACCCACGTGGGTGCGGCGGCACCGGGCGAGATCACCGCGCTGGACACGCACTGGATCTGGCAGGACGGCCAGGGCCTCACCCGGGAGCCGCTGCGCATCTGCGACGGCGAGATCCGGGTGCCCGCGAGCCCGGGCCTCGGCGTGGAGCTGGACCGCGAGCGCCTGGCGGAGGCGCACGAGCTCTACCTCGAGCACGGGCTGGGCGCCCGCGACGACGCCGCGGCCATGCAGTACCTCATCGAGGGCTGGAGCTTCGACCCGAAGCGCCCCTGCCTGGTCCGCTGAGCCGGAGGGAAGCGGCCGGATGACGGGGGTGCTGCTGGGCTTCGGCGTGGTGGCCGTGCTCACGGCCGTCGGTTTCGCCACCGCCGCGCTGCTGCCCGGTGAGGCCCGCACGATGCGTGCGGGCCTCACCCCCGTCATCTACTACCTCACCAATCCGGCGCTGATGGTGGTGCTCGTGGCGGGCACCGACCTCGGGGCCGTGCTCGGGGTCTACACCCCGATCGCCCTCGCCGCCGCCGCGGTGGCGGGTGCGCTCTTCGCCCTGTACAGCGGCCTGGTGCTGCGCCGGGGAGCGGCCCGCACGGCGGTCGGCGCCATGGCCTCCTCCTACGTGAACGCCGGGAACATCGGGCTGCCCATCGCGCTCTACGCGGTGGGCAGCGCCGCGCCCGTGGTCTCCGTGCTGCTGGCCCAGCTGCTGGTGATCGCCCCGCTCTATCTGCTCGTGTTCTCCTGGGCCACCCGCCCGTCGCGCCGTGCCGGTCCGGGAGCGGCGACCCGGACGGCGGCACCCGGGCGGACGAGCACCTCGACCGGCCGCACGATCGTGCGGTCGGTGGCGAACCCCGTCACGGTCGGCACCGCGGCCGGAGTGCTGCTCTCCGCGACCGGCCTGGAGGTGCCCGAGGTGCTGTGGGTCCCCCTCGA
The DNA here is from genome assembly GCF_040981005.1 of Kocuria sp. CPCC 205258. Taxonomy (NCBI): domain Bacteria; kingdom Bacillati; phylum Actinomycetota; class Actinomycetes; order Micrococcales; family Micrococcaceae; genus Kocuria; species Kocuria sp. CPCC 205258. The sequence goes on from NZ_JAVKPS010000015.1 coordinate 3,751, forward strand.
GATGCTCGGCCAGGCGTCCGTCCCCCTGCTGCTCCTGCTGTTCGGGATGGGACTGCACGGTCAGCGCCCGTTCCGGAACCGCGTGCTCGTGCCGGACGTGCTCGGCGGGACGCTGGTCAAGGTGGTCGCGATGCCCGTGCTGGCGTGGGCGATCGGCAGGTTCGGGTTCGGCCTGGGCGGCACCGAGCTGCTGGGCGTGGTCGTCATGGCGGCCCTGCCCACGGCCCAGAACGTGTTCCTGTTCTCGTCCCAGTTCCGGATGCCGGCCAACGCCGCCCGCGACATCATCCTCCTCAGCTCGTTCCTCTCCTTCCCGGCCGTCCTCCTCGCCGGCCTGCTCCTGCACTGATCCGGGGCACCCCGCGTGCACGGCACCAGTGCTGCACGGGGTCGGAGCGCTGTCGCAGTACCGTGGAGCCTGTCCGGGCCGCCCCTCGCGGGGCCGGCCTGCCCGCCAGCCCCGAGGAGACCTCCCCGTGCCGAGCCCGCGCGCCGATCCGCCGAGCGCCCCCACGTCCCGCCGGGCGCTCGTCTACCTCGCCGTGTGCGTGGTCCTGGTGGGCCTGAACCTGCGCACGGTCTTCTCCAGCTTCTCCGCGATCCTCCCGGAGATCACCACGGCCGCCGGCCTCCCCGGGTGGGCGGTCACCGTGCTGACCACCGCCCCGGTGACGCTGCTCGGCGTCTTCGCGCCGTTCGCGCCGCGCCTGGCCCGCCGGTTCGGGTCCGAGAACGTGCTGCTGGGCGCGATGGTGGTCCTGACCCTGGGCCTGGTGGCCCGCGGGCTGCCCCTGCCCGGGGCGAGCGCCCTGCCGCTGCTGCTCGCGGGGACGGTCGCGTGCGGCGCCGCGATCGCCCTGGGCAACGTGCTGCTGCCGTCCATCGTCAAGCGGGACTTCGCCCACCGGATCGGCCTGATGAGCGGGCTCTACACCACCGCGATCTGCGCGTCCGCCGCCCTCGGCGCGGGCCTCACCTACCCGGTCTTCCAGGCCACGGGCTCCTGGCGGGGCTCCCTCGCGGTGTGGGCGGTGCCCGCGGCCGTGGTGGTGGCGCTGCTCGTGCCGGTGGCGCTCCGCCGCCGGGCGCCCGGCCCCCCGCCGCCCGGGACCGACGGGCCCGGCCCCTGGCGCTCGCCGGTGGCCTGGCAGATCACCCTGTTCATGGTCTTCCAGGCGATGATGTCCTTCAGCGTCTTCGCGTGGCTCGCCCCCATCCTGCGGGACCGCGGGATCGACGGCGCCACCGCCGGGCTGATCGTGGCCGTGTCCATCCTGCTCCAGATGACGGGCTCGCTCTTCGCCCCGGTCCTGGCCGCGCGGATGGCCGACCAGCGGGTGCTCAACGCCGCGGTGGCCCTCATGGCCGGCGGCGGCTTCGTGCTCTCGATCTTCGGGCCCCTCCAGCTGATCTGGGTCTGGACCGGGCTGCTGGGGCTGGGCCAGGGCAGCCTCACCGCCGTGGCCCTGACGATGATCGCGCTGCGGACCCGCAGCAGCCACATGGCGGTGCGGCTCTCGGGCATGATGCAGGGCGTCGGCTACGGCGTGGGCTCCTCGGGCACCTTCCTGGTGGGGCAGCTGCTGCACTGGACCGGGGGCTTCGCCGCGGCGGGCGTCATGTTCGCGGCGGTCGGCACGCTCGCGGCGGTCTTCGGCTGGCAGGCCGGCCGGGCCCGCCTCATCCGGGAGTGACCACCCCGTCCGCCGCGCCCCGGGGCGCGGCGGTGGAGGAGCGCTCGACGAGCGAGGTCTGCAGCTGGAGCGGGTGGACCCGGCGGGACCCGCCGGCCAGCAGGGTGATCGCGCGCTCGACGGCCATCTCGCCCATGGCGTGCAGGGGCTGGCGCACGGTGGTCAGCTTGGGCGAGGCCCAGCGCGCGAGCAGCGTGTCGTCGAAGCCGACCACGCTGAGGTCCTCGGGCACCCGCAGCCCCGCCTGCCGGGCGGCCTCGAAGGCGCCGAGGGCGGCCTCGTCGGAGGCCGCGAACAGGGCCGTGGGCGGGTCCTCGAGCTCGAGCAGCTCCTGGGCGCCGGCGAAGCCCGCCTCGTAGCTGAACCCGCCGCCCGTCACGAGCCCGGGGTCGTGCGGCACCCCGGCGTCCTCCAGGGCGCTGCGGTATCCGGCCAGGCGCTCGCGCGCCGGGACCGAGCCCCCGGCGCCGCTGAGGTGGCCGATCCGGCGGTGCCCGAGCCCCAGGAGGTGGGTGGTGGCCTCGTGCCCGCCGGCCCAGTTGGTGGAGCCGATGCTGGGGACCGTGGACGGCAGGCTGTTCACGGGGTCGATGGCCACCAGCGGGACCTGCGCGTGGGCCGCGGCGGCCACCTGCTCCGCGGTCAGCGGGGTGGTCACGGCGATGACCGCGGTCTCGCCCGTGCGGCCGCAGCGGGCGAACCAGTCCTCGGAGAACGGGGGGACGTCGCCCTGCTCCAGGCTCGGCAGCGTGCTCAGCATGAGGTCGGCCTCGGCGCGGCCGCAGGCGTCCACGGCGCCGGCCATCACCTGGAGGGAGTAGTTGCTCTCGAGGGTGTCGAAGACGAGCACGATGGCCGTCCGGGGCCGGCGGGCGGCCGAGCCCGTGTAGCCGAGGTCGGCGACCGCGGCCCGGACCCGCTCCCGCGTGTCCTCCCCCACGTCGGGGCGTCCGTTGAGCACCTTGGAGACCGTGCCCTTGGAGACGCCGGCCTGGGCGGCCACCTGGCTCAGCGTGGTTCTCTTCATGCGGGACGATCTCCTCGGACGGCGGACGGGTCACGGGCGGACGGCGAAACGTTTCGACGCACTTCGCCGCAGTGGCCCGGGTCACACCAGGGGGTTGACGGGTGTGAAACAGGCCACTTACCCTTCTCGCAACGAAACGCTATACGAAAAGTTTCGTAGGCGCAACGTATTGCTCAACGACGAGGAGAACGCCATGACCACCCACCGCAGCCTCCGCCCCGCGCCCGCCGGCGCGCACCGGGGCCCCTTCTCCCCCCGCTCGATGTCCCGCATCGCGCTCGTCGGCGCCGCGGCCCTGACCCTGGCCGGGTGCAGCGCCGGGGCCCAGCCCGGCGGCGGGGGCGGCGAGGGCGGCGCCAGCGCCTGGACGCTGACCGGCGGCGCCGAGGAGACGTTCCGCAGCTCCTTCCAGGCGTGGAACGACGCCAACGGCGACACCCCCATCACCGCCGAGTACTTCGCGAACGACGCCTTCAAGGAGAAGATCCGCACCAGCGTCGGCTCCGGCAACGCGCCCACCCTGATCTACAACTGGGGCGGCGACACCCTGGAGAGCTACGTCGAGAACGGCAGCGTGGTGGAGCTGACCGGGGAGATCCCCGAGATGGAGGAGCGCGCCCTCGACTCCGTGCTGGAGACCGGCAAGGTGGACGGGAAGCTCTACGCCGTCCCGAACAACAACACCCAGCCCGTCATCCTGTACTACAACACCAAGCTCTTCGAGGAGGCCGGCGTCGAGGTCCCCACCACGTGGGAGGAGATGCTGGACGCCGTGGAGGCCTTCAAGGCCGAGGGCGTCACGCCGATCTCCGTGGCCGGCTCCAGCCAGTGGCCGTACCTCATGTGGATCCAGTACCTCACCGACCGGATCGGCGGGCCCGAGGTGTTCCAGGCCGTCGTGGACGGCGAGGAGGACGCGTGGTCGCACCCGGCGATCACCGAGGCCCTGGAGAAGATCCAGGAGCTGGTCGAGGCCGGCGGCTTCGGCGACGCCTACGGATCCGTGGTGGCCGACGCGGGCGCCGACGTGGCGCTCGTGCACACCGACCAGGCGGCCATGATGCTGCACGGCAGCTGGGTCTACTCCAGCTTCCTCACCGACGCCCCCGAGTGGACCGCCGAGGGCAACCTGGGCTACACCACGTTCCCCGAGATCGAGGGCGGACAGGGCGACCCGCAGAACATCGTGGGCAACCCGGCGAACTTCTGGGCCGTGTCCGCGGACGCGTCCGAGGAGGAGCAGGCCACGGCCCTCGAGTACCTCAACGACATGAACCTCGACGACGCCGCGGTCGACACGCTCTTCGACGCCGGGCTGATCCCCGCCGTGGACGGCGTGGAGGACAGGATCACCGAGACCGAGCACCCGGAGTACCTCGACTTCGCCTACTCGATGGTGCAGGACGCGCCGAACTTCCAGCTCTCCTGGGACCAGGCGCTCCCGGCCGACCAGGGACAGGCCCTGCTGACCAACCTCAGCCAGGTCTTCGCCGGCGAGATGAGCCCCGAGGAGTTCCAGACCGCGATGAACGGGACGCTCTGATGCTCGTGCGCTCCTCCACCCGGCGGAGGGCCCGGGTGGGCGCCGGCCCCAGCAACTGGATGCTGGCGCCCGCCCTGGTCTTCTTCGGCATCTTCGCGATCGGTCCGCTGCTGGGCGTCCTGGTGCTGTCCTTCATGGAGTGGGACGGCCTGGGCACCCCGCAGTGGACCGGGGGCGAGAACTGGGCGTCCGTGCTCGAGAACCCGGTCTCGCGGCAGGCGATGGTGCTGACCGTCCAGCTCACGCTGCTGAGCTACGCCGTGCAGCTCCCGCTGAGCCTGCTGCTCGGCGTGTTCATGGCCGGCCGCCAGCGGTACCGGGAGTTCCTCTCCGTCCTGTACTTCCTGCCGATGCTCTTCTCGGCCGCGGCGATCGGCATCGCCTTCAAGGCCCTGCTCGACCCGAACTTCGGGCTCTCGCGGGCGTTCGACGCGGCGCTGCTGCGGCAGGACTGGCTGGGCGACGGGAGCCTGGCGTTCTACGTCGTCGTCTTCGTCATCTCGTGGTCCTTCATCCCCTTCCACTCGCTGCTCTACCAGGCGGGGGTGCGGCAGATCCCGCAGAGCATGTACGAGGCCGCCACGATCGACGGCGCGGGCACGGTGCGGCAGTTCTTCTCGATCACGCTGCCGCAGCTGAAGTACACGATCGTGACGTCCTCCACGCTGATGCTGGTCGGCTCCCTGACCTACTTCGACCTCGTCTTCGCCCTCACCGGGGGCGGGCCCGGCACCGCGACCCGGATCCTGCCCCTGGACATGTACCTGACCGGATTCCGCAGCAACCAGATGGGCGAGGCCAGTGTCCTGGCGGTCATCCTCGTCGCCGTGGGGCTCACCCTCGCCCTCGGCCTGCAACGGCTCACCGGGGCCGAAAAGATGGAGAGCCAGGCGGAAGGTGCGTAGTCCCATGAGCACACGAACCACGGACACCCCTCCCGTGCGCACGCGACCCGAGGGCGCGCCCCGCCCGGACGCCCGGCCGGCGGCCGCCCGTCCCGCCCGCCGGCGCCGGGGGCTCCCGAACATCCCGGCGGCCGTCGGCGGCTGGCTGTGGCTGGGCGCGATCATCATCCCGATCTACTACATCGCCATCACGAGCCTGAAGCCCCGCGAGGACTACTACTCCACGAACCCGCTGCTGCCCTCGTCCCCGACGTTCGCGCCGTACGCCACGGTCCTGCAGAACCAGTTCGTCCAGTACTTCCTCAACAGCGTGGTCGTGGTCGTGTTCACCGTGGCCGGGATCGTGTTCCTGTCCCTGCTCGCGTCCTACGTGATCGTGCGCAGCCGGAGCGGGCTGGCCGTGTTCTCGAACCGGCTGTTCCTGCTGGGCATCGCCATCCCGATCCAGGCGACGATCATCCCGATCTACCTGATCATCGTCCAGCTCGGCCTCTACGACACCCTGGCCGCCCTGATCCTGCCCGGGATCGCGTCCGGGATCCCGATCACGGTCCTGATCCTGACGAACTTCATGCGGGACATCCCCAACGAGCTCTACGAGTCCATGACCCTCGACGGCGCCGGCGACTGGAAGGTCTTCCGCACGCTCGTGCTGCCGCTGAGCCTGCCCGCCATCACCACCGTGGGCGTCTACAACGCCCTCAACAGCTGGAACAACTTCCTGTTCCCGCTGATCCTCACGCAGAGCTCCGCGAAGCGCACGCTGCCCCTGTCCCTGTGGACCTACCAGGGGGAGTTCCAGGCCGACATCCCCGCCGTCCTGGCCGCCGTCGTCCTCTCGGCGCTGCCGATCCTCGTCCTCTACGTCTTCGGGCGCCGGCACCTCGTCGCCGGGCTCACCGCCGGCTTCGGCAAGTGACGCGCCCACCGAGCAGAAAGAACACCCCCATGACAGCACCCTGGAACGACCCCGCCCGCCCCGTCGCCGAGCGCGTCGACGCCCTGCTGCAGGAGCTGAGCCTCGAGGAGAAGGCCGGTCAGCTCGGCAGCTACTGGCTGCGCCCTGACCCGGAGGAGGCCACGGGCGGCGCGGCCCCCATGGAGTCCGCCTTCGCCGACGACCGCTCGACCTTCGAGGCCGCGATCGCGCACGGTCTCGGCCACATCACCCGGGCCTTCGGCAGCGCGCCGATCTCCGCCGCGGACGGGGTGGAGCACCTGCGCACCCTGCAGCGCCAGGTCGTGGAGACCTCCCGGCTCGGGATCCCGGCCATCGCCCACGAGGAGTGCCTCACCGGGTTCACCACCCTGGGGGCCACCTGCTACCCGGCCGCGATCGCCTGGGGCGCCGCCTTCGACCCCGAGCTGGTCCGCACCATGGCCCGGCACATCGGCGCCGACATGAAGGGCGTGGGCGTCCACCTCGGCCTGTCCCCCGTGCTCGACGTCGTCCGCGACTACCGCTGGGGCCGCGTCGAGGAGACCGTCGGCGAGGACCCCTACCTCGTGGGCACCCTGACCACCGAGTACGTCCGGGGGCTGCAGGAGGCCGGCGTGATCGCCACCCTGAAGCACTTCGCGGGCTACTCCACCTCCCGCGCCGGGCGCAACCACGCCCCCGTCTCGATCGGACCGCGCGAGTTCCGCGACGTCGTCCTCGTGCCCTTCGAGATGGCCGTCAAGCTCGGGCAGGCCGGCGCGGTGATGAACTCCTACGCGGACGTCGACGGCGTCCCGCCCGTCGCCGACCCCGAGCTGCTCACCACCCTCCTGCGGGAGACCTGGGGCTTCGAGGGCACGGTCGTCTCCGACTACTGGGCCGTGAGCTTCCTGGAGTCCATGCACCATGTCGCCGCGGACCCCCGCGACGCCGGCGTCCAGTCGCTCGCGGCCGGGATGGACGTGGAGCTGCCCGAGACCGGCTGCTTCGCGGACCTCGCCGGCGCCGTGCGCGACGGCGCGCTCGACGAGTCCCTGCTCGACCGCGCGGTGCGACGGGTGCTGACGCAGAAGGTCGAGCTCGGGCTGCTGGATCCGGGCTTCGACCCCAGCACCGCGGGCGGGGCCGTCGACCTCGATTCCCCGGCCAACCGGCGACTCGCCCGCCGCATGGCCGAGGAGTCCGTCGTCCTGCTCAAGAACGAGGGCGTCCTGCCGCTGGCCCGCGACACCGCCCGGAAGGTCGCGGTCATCGGCCCCAGCGCCGGGCAGCCCCGCGCGTTCCTCGGCTGCTACAGCTTCACCAACCACGTCCTGTCCCGCTTCGGGGAGTCCGGCACCGGCATCGAGATCACCTCGATCGTCGACGCCCTCGCCGAGGAGTTCGCGGAGGGGGGGACCACCTTCCGGCACGCCCGCGGCGTCGACTTCACCGACCCCGACACCAGCGGCATCGCCGAGGCCGTGGCCGCGGCCGAGGAGGCCGACCTCGCGGTCGTCACCGTGGGCGACCTCGCCGGGCTCTTCGGCACGGGCACCTCCGGCGAGGGCTGCGACGTCGTGGACCTGTCCCTGCCCGGCCGGCAGGCCGAGCTCGTCGAGGCCGTGCTCGCCACGGGCACCCCGGTGGTCCTCGTGCTCGTGACGGGCCGCCCCTACAGCCTCGGCGCGTTCGACGACCGCTGCGCGGCCGTGGTGCAGGCCTTCATGCCCGGCGAGGAGGGCGGGCACGCCGTCGCCGGAGTGCTCTCCGGGCGGGTGAACCCCTCCGGGCGGCTGCCCGTGGGGATCCCCCGGCACGTGGGCGGGCAGCCCGGCACCTACCTGACCCCCGCCCTGGGCGGGTACTCGGAGGGCGTCTCCAACCTGGACCCCCGGCCGCTGTACCCGTTCGGCCACGGCATCGGCTACTCGAGCTTCTCCTACGACGCGCTCGAGCTGTCCGCGGCCGAGATCGGCACCGACGGCACCGTGGAGGCCGCGGTCACCGTGACCAACACCTCCGGCCGGGCCGGCCAGGAGGTCGTCCAGCTGTACCTGAGCGACCCCGTCGCCCAGGTCGTGCGGCCGCTGAAGATGCTCGTCGGCTTCGCCAAGATCGCGTTGGAGGCCGGGCAGAGCGCCCGCGTGGTCTTCTCCGTCCACGCCGACCGCACCTCGTTCACGGGCCGGGCCGTGCGCCGGATCGTGGAGCCGGGCGAGTTCGTCCTGCGCGCCGGCACCTCCAGCGAGGACCTGCCCCTCGAGGGCCGGTTCACGGTCACCGGCACGGTCCGGGACGTGGAGGACGCCGACCGCGTCCTCACGACCCCCGTCGAGGTCCGCGTCGCCGACCGCGCGCTCGCCGCGTCCGCCGACGCCTCCTGAGCCCGGGGCGCGGGCCGCCGTGCGGACCGCGCCCCGTTCCACCCGTCCCCGCGAATCCCCCACCCCCCGATGAAGGAACCCCCGACATGAGCAGACGAGCCCCCCTCCTCCGCGCCGGAGCGGCCACCGCCGTCGCCGTCCTGTGCCTCACCGCGGTCCCCCAGGCCGCGAGCGCCGCCCCCGGGACCCGGCCCCCCGGCCTGGCCCAGCAGGACACCCTGCGCTGGAACACCCCGAAGGACTTCCACATCGGCAGCGCCGTGGCCGGCGGAGGCCACCACACCAGCGCCGACTACCCGGAGCCCTTCCCCTCCGACCCCGAGTACCGCTTCGTCCTGGCGCGGGAGTTCAGCTCCCTGACCCCCGAGAACCAGATGAAGTGGGAGTTCATCCACCCCGAGGAGGGGGTCTACGAGTTCGGCCCCGCGGACGACATCGTCGACTTCGCCGAGGCCAACGGGCAGGTCGTGCGCGGCCACACCCTGTTCTGGCACAGCCAGAACCCCGACTGGCTCGAGGAAGGGGACTACACCCCCGACGAGCTGCGCGCCATCCTCAAGGAGCACATCCACACGGTGGTCGGCCACTACGAGGGGCGCATCCAGCAGTGGGAGGTCGCCAACGAGATCTTCGACGACAGCGGGAACCTGCGCCTGCAGGAGAACATCTGGCTGCGGGAGCTGGGCCCGGAGATCATCGCCGACATCTTCCGCTGGGCCCACGAGGCCGACCCGAACGCCCAGCTGTTCTTCAACGACTACAGCGTGGAGGGCCTCAACGCGAAGTCCGACGCCTACTACGCGCTGATCCAGGACCTGCTCGCGCAGGGCGTGCCGGTCCACGGCTTCGGGATGCAGACCCACCTCGGCCTCCAGTACGGCTTCGACGGGCGCATGCAGCAGAACCTCCAGCGCTTCGACGACCTGGGGCTGGAGACGGCCGTCACCGAGATCGACGTCCGCGGACCGGTCGACGGCGACGACCGGATGACCGACGAGCTGCGCCGGAAGCAGGCCGACTGGTACCGCATGGCCCTCGAGGCGTGCCTGGCCGTGGAGGACTGCAACTCCTTCACCGTGTGGGGCGTGCTCGACGAGCACTCCTGGGTGCCGAACACCTTCCCCGGCTACGGGGACGCCCTGACCATGGAGGGCGACTACGAGCGCAAGCCGGCCTACGACGCCCTCCAGGAGACCCTGGTCCGCTCGCAGCCCGGCGGCGACGCGAAGTGGGAGCACCACCCCGCGTTCCGCTGAGCCGATCGCCCGGCCCCGGCCGGAGCGCGACGGGGCCCGCTCGTGCGAGCGGGCCCCGTCGTCGTCCCCGGACGGGGGCGGGTCAGCGCCGGTCGATCCAGCGGGCCGGCGAGTCGTAAATGGCCTCGAGGGCCGTGGCGGCCGCGCCGGTCAGGGCGGGATGGGCGTCCGCGGCGGAGCGCTGGATCTCGACGGGCCCCACCTCCGCCGTGAGCGCGTGCGCCTCCAGGACCTCGCGCAGCACGGGCTCCAGCTCCGGGGCGATCGGGGCGAAGTACCCGGAGAGCACGACCGTCGACAGGTCCAGGACGTTCATCGAGTTCGCGAGCACCACGCCCAGGGGCCGCCCGATCATCTCCATGACCGCCTCCCGGCTCTGCAGCCGCTCCGCCGTGGCCGCCACGAGGTCCTCGATCCGGACGTCCTCCGGCAGGCCGGTCCGGCCCCGCAGCGCGTGGTAGCTGGCGTAGGCCTCGAGGCAGCCGCGCCGCCCGCACCGGCACAGCTCCCCGCCGGGGGTGATCGTGACGTGGCCCAGTTCCCCCGCCCAGCCGTGCTCGCCGCGGTGGATGCGCCCCTCCAGGACCACGGCGCCGCCGATGCCGGTCTGGCCGTGCAGGAACAGGAAGGACGCGCCGGGCCGGTGCAGGACCTCGGTGCGCGCGGCGAGCATGCTGTCGTTGCCGGCGGTGAGCGCCGGGCCCCGGAACGCCGGGTGCTCCCGGAGCCGCTCGACCAGCGGGACGTCCTGCCAGGCGAGGTTGGGGGCGGAGAGCACGGTGGCGCGGTCCGTGGAGAGCCGGCCGGGGACCGAGACGCAGATCCCGGCCACGGGCACGTCCCGGCGGGGCGCCAGGGCGGTGTCCAGCAGACCGGCCAGCACGGAGGCGACCTCGTCCACGGACGCCCCGGCGAAGGCCCCGAAGCGGGACTCCTCGTGCAGGACGCGGCCGCCGAGATCCGTGACGAGGCACGCGAGGTGGTCGGCGGCGATCTCCAGGCCCACGCCCAGCACGGTCCCCCGGGCCACGGTCAGGGGGATCGTCGGCCGCCCGGACACCCGCGCGGCCGTCTGCCGACCCTCGACGAGCAGGCCCGCCTCGAGCAGCTCCTGCACCAGTTTGGACACGGTGGGCTTCGTGAGCCCGGTGAGCTTGGCGAGCGCGGCGCGCGAGACCGGCGCGTCCGCCCCGGCGACGGCGCGCAGCACGGTGGAGAGGTTGTGCTCCCGCAGGTGGCTCGACTGCACGGACGACTCTCCTCTGGTGCCGACGGGACCGGGTCCGGCGCGGATCCCGGCCGACCGGACGGCAGAAAATCCGCCGGCGGTCTTCCCCCACGGTATCCCAGCTCTTATAGTAAGTAACGGAAACTAACCAACTGGGAAAGGACCTCCGATGCCCACCGCTTCCCCCGCGACCTCCCTCGCCTCGTCACTCACCCCGTCCCCCGCGGACAAGTTCTCCTTCGGCCTGTGGACCGTGGGCTGGGCCGCCCGCGACCAGTTCGGCACCGCCTCCCGGCCCGAGCTCGACCCCCTCGAGTCCGTGCGCAAGCTCAAGGAGCTCGGCGCCTGGGGCTTCACCTTCCACGACAACGACCTGGTCCCCTTCGACGCCACCGAGGCCCAGCGCGAGAAGCTGATCGGGCAGCTGAAGCAGACCATGGACGAGACCGGCATGGTCTGCGAGATGGTCACCACGGACACCTTCGCGGAGCCGATCTTCAAGGACGGCGCGTTCACGTCCAACGACCGGCGGGTCCGGCGCTACGGCCTGCGCAAGGTGCTCCGCAACGTGGACCTCGCCGCCGAGCTCGGCGCCACGACCTTCGTGATGTGGGGCGGGCGCGAGGGCACCGAGTACGACTCCTCCAAGGACCTCCACGCCGCCCTGGACCGCTACGCCGAGGGCATCGACACCGTGGCCGGGTACATCAAGTCCCAGGGCTACGACATGCGCATCGGCCTCGAGCCGAAGCCCAATGAGCCCCGCGGCAACATCTTCCTGCCCACCATCGGGCACGCCCTCGCGTTCATCGACCGGCTCGAGAACGGGGACGTCGTGGGCGTGAACCCGGAGACCGGGCACGAGCAGATGGCCACGCTGAACTACACGCACGGCCTCGCCGAGGCGCTGTGGTGCGAGAAGCTGTTCCACATCGACCTCAACGGCCAGAACGGCCCGATGTACGACCAGGACCTGGTGTTCGGCCACGGCAACCTGATCAGCGCCTTCTTCACGGTGGACCTGCTGGAGAACGGGTTCCCGTCCCTGCCGGGCGCCTACCAGGGGGCCCGCCACTTCGACTACAAGCCCTCCCGCACCGAGCACCTCGACGGCGTCTGGGACTCGGCCGCGGCGAACATGCGGATGTACCTGCTGCTGAAGGAGCGGGCCGTGGCCTTCCGCCAGGACCCCGACGTCCAGGAGGCCATGGAGCAGTCCGGCATCCTCGAGCTCGGCGAGCCGACCCTCGCCGAGGGCGAGGACCTCGAGGCGTTCCTCGCCGACCGCAGCGCCTACGAGGACCTCGACCTGACGGGCCCCTCGGAGCGCAACTACGGCTTCGTGCGCCTGCACCAGCTCGCCGTCGAGCACCTCATGGGCGCCCGGGGCTGAGACACCCGGGGCCGGCACCCACCCCCCTCCGAGGTGCCGGCCCCGTCCCGGCCCGGTCCGGCGCACGTCCCCCCTGCGCCGGGCCGGGCACTGCGCGTCCCGTCCCGCGGCGCCCTCGCCGCTCCGTCCCGACCCTGCACCGAGGTTCTTCATGGCACGCACCACCGTCCTGGGCATCGACTCCTCCACCCAGTCCACCAAGGCGCTCCTCGTCGACGCCGGCACCGGCGAGGTCCTCGCGCAGCGCCGCGCCCCCCACCCGGACGGGACCGAGGTGGACCCCCGGGCCTGGCTCGCCGCGCTCGACGACGCCGCCGGGCCCTTCCTCGCGGAGGCCGCCGCGGTCTCCGTCGGGGGCCAGCAGCACGGGATGGTCGCCCTCGACGAGCACGACGCCGTGGTGCGCGACGCCCTGCTGTGGAACGACACCCGCTCGGCGCCGCAGGCCCGCCGGCTCGTCGAGGAGATGGGCGGTGCGGCCGCCTGCGCCGAGGAGCTCGGCAGCGTGCTGGTCGCGTCCATGACGTCCACCAAGCTGCGCTGGATGGCGGAGCACGAGCCGGAGCACGCGGCCCGCACCCACCGGGTGCTGCTGCCCCACGACTACCTGTCCCACCACCTCGACGCCGACCGGTCGTCCTTCTTCACCGACCGCGGCGACGCCTCCGGGACCGGCTACTTCTCCACGCGCACCGGCGCCTGGGACCACGCCCTCGTGGAGCAGGCGCTCGGCCACGACCTCGAGCTCCCCCAGGTGGCCGCCGCCCCGAACGCGGTCATGGGCCGCACGGCCGCGGGGGCGGTGCTCGCGGCCGGCACGGGCGACAACATGGCCGCCGCGCTGGGCGTCACGCTCGGCCCCGGCGACGTGTCCCTGTCGATCGGCACCTCCGGGGTCGCGGCCATGGTCTCGGAGACCCGCACCGCGGACCCCAGCGGGCTGGTGACCGGCTTCGCCGACGCCACCGGCCGGTACCTGCCCATGGCCACGACCCTCAACGCCGCCCGGATCCTGGAGTTCGGGGCCCGGGTGCTGGGCGTCGACCACGCGGGCCTCGCCGAGCTCGCCCTCGCGGGCCGCCCCGGGGCGGGCGGCGTCACCCTGCTCCCCTACCTCGACGGGGAGCGCACGCCCGACCGGCCCGAGGCCCGCGCCACCCTGCACGGGATGTCCTCGCGCACCGACCGGGAGGACATCGCCCGGGCCTGCGTGGAGGGCCTGCTCTGCTCCCTCGCCGACGGCGTGGCCGCGCTCGAGCGGGCCACCGGCACCGCCGCGGAGCGGATCCTCCTGATCGGCGGCGGCGCGCAGTCCGAGGCGGTGCGCCGGCTCGCCCCGGCCGTGCTCGGCCGTCCCGTGCTCGTCCCCGCCCCGGCGGAGTACGTGGCCCTCGGCGCCGCCCGGCAGGCCGCCTGGGCCCTCTCGGGCGGGGACGAGCCCCCGGCCTGGGCGCTCGCCGGCGCCCGGCAGTACGAGGCGGAGCCGACGCCCGAGGTCCTGGAGGCCTACCGCACGCTGCGCGACCGGACCGCCGGCTGGTCCCGGCCCCCGGCCGGCGCCCGTCCCGAGCGGTGAGACCGGCCCGCGGTCCGGCGGGGCGCCGCCCGACGGGCGGGAGGCCGCCGTCCGCACCCCGGCAGCCCCGGGCGGTCTGAGCCCGCGCCTGCTCGACCTCGGCGCCGCGGTCCGGGCCCCGCACCTGCCCGGCCGGACCGGTCAGCCCAGCGCCTCCTCCAGCGCGGCCAGCACCTCGGACGCGCTCCCGGCGTCGAGGAGGGCCCGCCGGCAGGGCTCCCCGGCCAGGGCCTCGGAGAGCTCGGCCAGCAGCTCCAGGTGCTCCTCCCCGGAGCGCTCCTCCGGGAGGGAGATCAGGAAGACCAGGTGGACCGGTTCGCCGTCGAGCGCGTTCCACTCCACGCCGTCCCGGCTGCGGGCGAACGCGATCATCGGCCGCTCGGCACCGGCGGACTTGGCGTGCGGCAGGGCCACGCCGTTGCCCACCCCGGTGGACCCCTCCTCCTCCCTGGCCAGGGCCGCCGCGACGGTGCTGTCGGCGTCGTACGCCCGCCCCGTGTGCGCGCCGAGCTCGGCGAGCTGCCGGATCACGCCGTCCCGGTCCGCCCCGTGGACGTCCAGGAGCACGGTCGACTCGCTCAGGTGGGCCAGGACGGAGCCGGAGCGCCCCGGGGAGTCGTCCGTAGCGCGGGAGGTCCTGTCGCTCATGTGCTGTCCCATCGGTGGAGGTGGACGGGCGGCGCGGTCCCACCGCGCCGCCCGCGGCACCGCTGCGCCCTCGTGCGGGCCAACCTACGGCGGCCGGGCCCCGGCGTCCACCGGTCCGCGCGGATTCCGATCCCGACGGCAAATATTGTTGAACAATCCTGGGGGACAGGGCATGCTGGAGGGACCGACGTGACAAGGAGCACAGCATGCCCCCCTCCGACATCGACCTCAACGCGGACTGCGGCGAGTCGCTCAGCGCCTGGGCCATGGCCGGCGACGAGGCCGTCCTGCACGTGGTCACCAGCGCCAACGTGGCCTGCGGCTTCCACGCGGGGGACCCGACGGTCGCCCGCCGGACCTGCACCGTGGCCGCCGAGCAGGGCGTGGCCGTGGGCGCGCAGGTCTCCTACGACGACCTCAAGGGCTTCGGCCGCCGCTTCATCGCCGTGCCCCGGGCGGAGCTGACCGACCAGCTGGTGTACCAGGTCGGCGCCCTCCAGGCCCTGGCCCGTGCCTCGGGCACCGGGGTGAGCTACGTCAAGCCGCACGGCGCCCTGTACAACGCGATCGTCCACCACGAGGAGCACGCAGGAGCGGTGGTGGACGCCGTGCGCGACGTCGACGACGCCCTGCCCCTGCTGGTGCTGCCCGGCTCCGAGATCGAGCGCCAGGCGCGGGCGGCCGGGCTGCGCACGGTCCGCGAGGCCTTCGCCGACCGCGGCTACACGCCGCAGGCCACGCTCGTGCCCCGCACCGAGGCCGGCGCCGTCCTGCACGACGCCGACGAGATCGCCGCCCGCGTGGTGCGGATGGCCGTCGAGGGCGTGGTCGAGGCCGTCGACGGCTCCCTCGTGGCGGTGGACGCCCAGAGCATCTGCGTGCACGGGGACACCCCCGGGGCGCTGGCCATCGCCGAGCGCGTGCGCCGCGCCCTCGAGGAGGCCGGCCTGCGGGTCGGGAGCTTCCTGTGAGCGGGCCGGCCCCCGCGGGGCCCCGCCGGGTGCGGCCGCTCGGCCCGCGGGCGGCGCTGGTCGAGTGCGCCGACCTGCACGACGCCGTGGCGGTGCACGCCCGGCTCGCCGCCGCGGACCTGCCCGGGCTCGTGGACTGCGTGGCCGGCGCGGAGACCGTGGTGGTGCGCGCGAGCACCACCGCGGCGCTGCGGGGAGTCGTCCACGCCGCCCGCGCCGTCCCCCGCGGGAGCGCCGGGGCCGGCGGGGCCCGCACCGTGACCATCGACGTCGTCTACGACGGCGAGGACCTCGAGGCGGTCGGCGAGCTCACGGGCCTCGGCGCGGACGGGGTGGTCCGGTTCCACACCGGGCAGGCGTGGACGGCCGCCTTCGCCGGCTTCGCGCCCGGCTTCTTCTACTGCGTGGGCGAGAACGGTCCCGACGTCCCGCGCCGGGGCACGCCGCGCACTGCCGTCCCCGCCGGCTCGGTGGCCCTGGCCGGACGGTTCTCCGCCGTCTATCCCCGCAGCTCCCCCGGCGGCTGGCAGCTCATCGGCCGCTCCGCGGCCCGGATGTTCGACCTCGACCGCGAGGACCCCGCCCTGCTGCGCCCCGGGGACCGGGTGCGCTACCGGCCCGTGCGCGAGCTCGTGGAGGTCGCCGCGGCCCCCGCCCGGACCGCCCCGGCACGGGGGCCCCACCTGACGGTCGGCGCCCCCGGGCTGCAGACCCTCGTCCAGGACGGCGGCCGGGCGGGCTCCGCCGCGCTGGGCGTGTCCCCCTCCGGCGCGCTCGACGCCGCCGCCGCCGGTTCGGCCAACCGGCTCGTGGGCAACGGCCCGGGGGCGGCGGTGCTGGAGCACCTGCTCGGCGGGCTCGAGCTGACCGCCCACGGGGAGCACGTCCTGGCGGTCACCGGCGCGCGGGCGGCGCTGACGGTCACGGGCCCGGCCCCGTGGCGACCCCCGCCCGGCACCCCCTTCGCCCTGCGCGACGGCGAACGGCTGGCCGTCGGCACCGTGACGGCCGGGGCGCGGGTCTACGTCGGCGTCCGCGGCGGGATCGCGGTCCCGCCGGTGCTGGGCAGCCGCTCCGCGGACACGCTCGCGGGGCTGGGCCCGGACCCCCTGGCCGCCGGCGACGCCCTGCCGGTCGGACCGGACCCGGGCACCGCCGTCCAGCCCCCCGAGCCGGCGCCCACCCCGGCCGCGGTGCCCACGGTCCGCGTGGTCCCGGGCCCCCGCGACGACTGGTTCACCCCCGCCGCCGTGGCCTCCTTCTTCGCGCAGGAGTGGGAGCTGACCGCGTCCTCCGACCGCGTGGGCGCCCGGCTCTCCGGCGAGCCGCTGGAGCGGGTGCGCACGGACGAACTGCCCAGCGAGGGGACCGTGCCCGGCTGCATCCAGGTCCCGCCCGCGGGCCTGCCGGTCGTCCTGCTGCAGGACGCGCCCACCACCGGCGGCTACCCCGTGCTCGGGGTGGTCCAACCGGAGGACCTCGCCGTGCTCGCCCAGCTGCGCCCCGGCGGGCGCCTGCGCTTCATCCGGCTGCCGGCGCCCGATCTCGGCCCGCCGCCCGCGGAGGACCCCGAGCCCGCCACCGCGCAGACCGAACCCGCCAGCACCGCCACCAGCACGTCCACCGACACCTCCCGGGAGTAGCACCGTGCGCAAGATCCTGATCGCCAACCGCGGGGAGATCGCCGTCCGCGTCGTCCACGCCTGCGCCGAGGCCGGCCTCGAGTCCGTGGCCGTCTACGCCGACCCCGACGCCGACGCCCCGCACGTCCTCCTTGCCGACGAGGCGTACGCCCTGGAGGGCACCTCGGCCGCCGAGACCTACCTGGACGGGGACGAGGTGCTCGCGATCGCCCGCCGGTGCGGCGCCGACGCCGTGCACCCGGGCTACGGGTTCCTCTCCGAGAACGCCGGGTTCGCCCGGGCGGTGATCGAGGCCGGCCTCACCTGGATCGGCCCCTCCCCGGAGACGATCGTGCTGCTGGGGGACAAGGTCGCCGCCCGCGAGATCGCCCGGCGCGCCGGCGCCCCGCTCGTGCCGGGCAGCGACGGCCCGGTCGAGTCGCCGGAGGACGCCCGGGCCTTCGCGCAGGAGCACGGCCTGCCGGTGATCGTGAAGGCCGCCCACGGCGGCGGGGGCCGCGGCATGCGCGTGGTCCGGGAGCTCGACGAGGTCGAGGACGCCTTCCGCTCGGCCGCCCGCGAGGCGCAGAGCGCGTTCGGCCGCGGCGAGTGCTTCGTGGAGCGCTTCCTGGACCGCCCGCGGCACGTGGAGGCGCAGGTCGTGGCCGACGCCCACGGCCACGTCGTCGTGCTCGGGACCCGGGACTGCTCCCTGCAGCGCCGCCACCAGAAGCTCGTCGAGGAGGCCCCCGCGCCGTTCCTCTCGGACGACCAGCGCGAGCGGATCGCCGCCGCCGCCGAGGGCATCTTCCGGGAGGCCGGGTACGTGGGGGTGGGCACCGCCGAGTTCCTCGTGGCCCCGGACGGGCTGATCTCCTTCCTGGAGGTCAACACCCGGCTCCAGGTGGAGCACCCGATCACCGAGGAGGTCTACGGCGTGGACCTGGTCCGGGCCCAGCTGAGCGTGGCCGCCGGGGACCCGCTGCCGGTGCTCGAGACCCCGGTCCCGCGCGGGCACGCGTTCGAGTTCCGGATCAACGCCGAGGACCCCGGCCGCGGCTTCCTGCCCTCCGGGGGCACGGTCGAGGCCGTCGACACCCCGACCGGCCCGGGCGTGCGCGTGGACTCCGGGGTGCACCGCGGCACCCGGGTGGCCACGACCTTCGACTCGCTGCTGCTCAAGCTCGTGGTCAGCGCACCCACCCGCGAGCAGGCGCTCGTGCGGGCCCGCACCGCCCTGCGCGAGCTGCGGGTGCACGGCGTGGCCACCACGGTCCCGTTCCACCGCGCCGTGCTGGACGCCCCCGCCTTCACGGGGGGCGAGGGGCTCGGGGTGTGGACCACGTGGATCGAGGACGAGTTCGCCGGCCGGCTCGCCCCGGACGCCGAGTACGCCCGCGCGGACCAGCCGGGCCGCACCCGCTTCACCGTGGACGTGGACGGGCGGCGCCTGAGCATCGGGATCCCCGACGCCCTCGCCGCGGCCCTGGGCTCCGCCCCCGCGGCGTCGGAGGCCGCCCCCGCGGCGTCGGAGGCCGCCCCCGCGGAGGCGCAGCCCGCCGACGACGGCGCCGTCACCGCGCCCTTCGCGGGCACGCTCGTCTCGTGGCTGGTGGCCGAGCAGGAGGACGTGGCCGCAGGCCAGGACGTCGCCGTGCTGGAGGCCATGAAGACCGAGACCCGGGTGTCCGCGCCGCGGGCCGGCACGGTCCGGGAGCTCGCGGTGGGACCGGGGGACGCGGTGACCGCCGACCAGGTGCTGGCCCGCCTCTCCTGACCGGGCTCCACCGCGGCTCGGCCGGCGGCCGCGCGGCCGCCGGTCACTCGGGGAGCAGCTCCTCGAGGGGCGGGGCCTCCTCGATGAGCCCGTGCTGGACGGCGAGGTCCGCGAGCTCCTGCACGGACTGCCGGTTCACCTCGGTGGGGTAGGCGGGCAGGACGAGCTGGTCGATCAGCTCCTCGTCGAGCTGCGTGTAGCTGGGCAGCACGGCCCGGACCTCGTCGGGGTTGTCCTGCGCGAACTGCAGCGACTTCTCGATGGCGGCCCGGAAAGCCTCGACGGTCTCGGGCTCCTGGGCCAGCACGTCCTCGGTGGTGAAGTACACGGCCACCGTCAGGTCCTCGATCGGGAACGCGTAGTTGGAGACCGCCGAGCGCGCCCCGTCCTGCATGGCGATGGTCCGGAACGGCTCGATCGAGCCGATCGCGTCCACCTCGCCCCGCTCCAGGGCCGCCGGCATGTCGGGGAGCGGGACCTCGACGAACTCGACGTCCCCGGGGTCCCCGCCCTGCGCCTCGATGGCCGCGCGGATGGTGGTGTCGCTGATGTTGTTCAGGGTGTTCACCCCGACGGTCCTGCCCTGCAGGTCCGCGGCGTCCTGGATGTCGCTGTCCTCGCGCACCAGGACGTCGGCGAAGTCCTCGCCCTGCACCCCGGTGGAGTTGTTGGCGTTGGCGATGATCTGCAGCGGCAGACCCTGGGACCGGGCGACGATCAGCGACGTCACGTTGCTGAAGCCGAAGTCCATCTCCCCGCTGACCACGGACGGGACGATGGCCGCACCGCCCTGGGCCTGGGTGATGTCGAGCTCCAGGCCCTCCTCCTCGAAGAAGCCCTGCTCGATCCCGAGGTAGAGGGGCGCCACGTCGGTGCTCGCGATGACGCCCACGCCGACCCTGGTCAGCTCGCCGTCCCCGGCCGCTCCGCCGCCGGACTCCCCTCCCCCGCACGCGGTCACCGTCAGGACGGCCGCCGTGGCGAGTGCTGCACCGGTCTTCTGCATCGAAGCCTCCAGGGAGTGGGTCGGACGTCCTGACAGCGTAGAGGACGGCCCGGTCCGCCACCAGGGTGCCGCCGCACGGCCGGGCGCCCCCGGGATGTCAGGATGGGGATCGATGAACACCGTGCAGAACGAGATCCTGACGACGGCCGTCGCCCAGGCCGGGCCCGCCCCGCAGGGCGAGGCCATCCCGTGGGCGGTGGACGTGCTGCGCCAGGGCGTCGTGGCCGGCCGGCTGCCGCCCGGGACCCGGCTCTCGGAGGCCCGGGTCAGCGAGGCGCTGCGGGTCTCCCGCAACACCCTGCGCGAGGCGTTCACGATCCTGGTCGGGGAGAACCTGCTGGTGCGGGTGCCCAACCGCGGCGTCTCGGTGGCCCGGCCCGGCGCGGACGACGTGCGGGAGATCCACCGGGTGCGGCTCGCCCTGGAGACCTCGGCGCTGCGCTGGTCGGACCCGGTCCCGCAGCCGGGCCTGCACGCCGCCGTCGAGGACGGCCGCGCCGCCCGCGACCGCCGGGACGTCACCGGCATGGCCGACGCGAACCAGCGGTTCCACCGCGGCGTGGTGGAGCTGGCCGGCTCGCCGCGCCAGGACGAGCTGATGTCCCGGACCCTCGCGGAGATGCGGCTGGTGTTCTACTCCATGCGCCAGGACCCGTCCTTCCACGCGCCCTGGATCGAGCGCAACGCCCGGATCCTCGAGCTCTTCGAGCAGGGCCGGCGCGAGGAGGCCGCCGTGCAGATGCACGACTACCTGGAGGCCTCCCGGCAGCAGCTGCTGGACGTCCTGGAGGGCCCCGCGCCGGCCGCGCTCAGGGGACCTGGTACTGCCAGTCGGGCAGGTCGGTGACCAGCATGTGGCCCGGGGCGTGCCCGAGGGCGAACGGCACCCCGGACTCGAGCACCGCCGCCTGGGGCGTCACCCCGCAGGCCCAGAACACGGGGACGTGGCCGTCCGGGATCTCCACCGCGTCCCCGTAGTCGGGGGCCCCGAGGTCCCGGATGCCCAGCTCCTGCGGGGCGCCGACGTGCACCGGGGCGCCGTGCACGGCGGGATAGCGGGAGGTGATGCGCACCGCGTCGGCCACCCGGGAGGCGGGGATCGCCCGCATGGACACGACCAGCGGGCCGGACAGCCGCCCGGCGGGCACGCACGGGACGTTCGTGCGGTACATCGGGACGTTGACGCCCTGGTCGATGTGGGCGATCGGGATCCCGGCCTCCTGCAGGGCCGCCTCGAAGGTGAAGCTGCAGCCGAGGGCGAAGGTCACGAGGTCCTCGCGCCACACGTCCAGCAGGTCGGTGCGGGTGCCCGCCGCCTCGCCGTCCCGGTAGACGGTGTAGAGCGGGACGTCGGTGCGGACGTCGCCGCCGCCCAGCAGCGGCCCGGTCACCTCGCCGGCCTCGAGCACGCCGAGCACCGGGCACGGCTTGGGGTTGCGCTGGGCGAAGAGCAGGACGTCGAAGGCCCAGTCCGCGGGGACGACGATCAGGTTGGCCTGCGCGAAGCCGTCGCACCAGCCCGACGTGGGCGTGACCAGGCCGCTGCGGAACATCGCCCGGGCGGCGCCCGGGGCCAGGGCGGCCCGGTCCCGCCGGGCCTGCGTGCTGTCCGGTCCCACGGCGATCACGCCCACAGCGCGGCGATGCCGCTGAGGGACTGGTAGCCCAGGAAGATGGTGAGCAGCCACACCACGGTGCCGATCAGAGCGAGCCACTTCGGGTACTCGTAGCCGCCCAGCAGGTCCCGCCGGCGCCAGGCCACCCACAGCAGCACCGCGAAGCCCAGCGGCAGGATGAGCCCGTTGACGGCGCCCGCCACGATGAGCAGCGTGGACGGCGCCTGGCCGAGCAGGACGAACACGGTGGCCGAGACCAGGATGAAGGCGATGGTCATCAGGTTCCGGGTGCGCGGCCTCGTCCGGGAGGTGGTGAGGAAGGACACCGAGGTGTAGGCGGCGCCGATGACCGAGGAGATGGACGCGGCCCACAGGATGACCCCGAACAGGCGCAGGCCGACCTCCCCGGCGGCGGAGCGGAACGCCTGGGCGGCGAGGTTCTCGCCCGTGAGCTGGGCGCCGCCGGCGACCACCCCGAGGATCGCCAGGAACAGCAGGAAGCGCATGACCCCGGTGAGCACGATGCTCACCACGGAGCTGCGGGAGATCTGCTTGACGCTCTCCACGCCGGTGATCCCGGCGTCGACGATGCGGTGGGCGCCCGCGTAGGTGATGTACCCGCCCACGGTCCCGCCGATGAGGGTCGTGATGATCAGGAAGTCCACGTTCTCGGGCAGCACCACGTTGCGCAGCGCCTCCCCCACCGGGGGCCGCGAGACGAACGCGACGTAGCTCGTCACGAGGATCATGAGCACGCCGAGGACCACCACGATCCGGTCCAGGGCCACGCCCGCGCGCTTGCTGACGAACACGCCCACCGCGATCAGCGCCGTGATGATGCCGCCCCACGTGGGGTCGAGGCCGAGCAGCGCGTCGAGGCCGAGCCCGCCGCCGGCGGTGTTGCCGATGTTGAAGACGAGCCCGCCGGTGGCCACGAGCGCGGCGATGAACCAGCCGAGGCCCGGCAGCACGCGGTTGCCGAGCTCGTGCGCCTTGAGCCCGGAGACGCCGATGATCCGCCACACGTTCAGCTGCACCGCGATGTCGACGACGATGGAGATGACGATGGCGAACGCGAAGGCGGCGCCCAGCTGCACGGTGAAGTTCGCGGTCTGGGTGATGAACCCGGGACCGATGGCGCTGGTGGCCATCAGGAAGAGGGCCCCGAGCAGGGCGGAGCGGTTCACGGCCCGCATCGCCGCGGGGCTGCTGACGGCGCCGCGACCCTCCGGGACGGGCGGGACGGGGGCGGAGCTGGACATGCGGCCTCCTCGGGACGGGAGCGACCTGCGCCGGGGCACGGCGCCGGCCACCCTGGACGTGGCCGCGGTCACTTTCGTGCCAGTGTAGTGATTGTTGAACAATCTGAACAGGGCCTCCGCCGCTTCTCCGCCTGGACACGCGGCGGCCCCCGGGACAGGCTGGGTCCGGATCCCCGCACTCGACGACCGGGAGCAGCGCATGCACGACGACGGGTCCGCGGGTGCCGTGGACCTCCTGCTCCCGGCGCCGGCGTCCCCCGGGTTCCTCCGGGACTTCCTGGCCTCCCAGGCCGTGCCCGGGTGCGACGACCTCGCGGGCGGCGCCCAGCGGCGCCCTGTCGTGGTGGACGGAGCGGTCCGCACGGTGACGGTCGACTGGAGGGGCCTCACTCCGGCCGGCCTGCCGGTGCGCGTGGGGCCCGGGGCGGCGGAGACCCTGGAGCCCGTGCTGGAGCGGGTGCGCCGCTGGCTCGGCGAGGGCACGGAGTCCTCCGCGGCGGACCGCGCCCTGGCGGCCGACCCCGTGCTCGCCGCGGACGTGCGCGCCTGGCCCCTGATCCGGCTGCCCGGTGCACCGGACGGCTTCGAGACGGCGGTCCTGACCGTGCTGGGGCAGCAGGTCTCCCTCGCCGCGGCCCGCACCTTCGCCGGGCGCCTGGTCCGCCACCACGGCACGCCCGTGGCCGGCGGCGCCACCGCCTTCCCGACGGCCCGCCGGATCGCCGGGACGGACCCGGCCCGGCTGCAGCGGGAGGTGGGCGTCACCACCCGCCGGGCCGCGACCGTGCACGCGCTCGCCGTGGCGGTCCGCGACGGACTCGTCCTCGACGCCCCGCCGGGACGTGCCGGCGCGCCGGCCGGGGAGGACGCCGCCGCGCTGCGCGAGCGCCTGCTGGCCCTGCCCGGCATCGGCCCGTGGACGGCCGGGTCGATCTCGCTGCGCGTCCTGGGCGACCCCGACGTCTTCCTGCCCCAGGACCTGGTCCTGCGGCGCGCGCTCGGGGCGGACGGGGCGGCCGCCGCCGCCGCGACGGCGTCCG
The DNA here is from genome assembly GCF_040981005.1 of Kocuria sp. CPCC 205258. Lineage (NCBI taxonomy): Bacteria > Bacillati > Actinomycetota > Actinomycetes > Micrococcales > Micrococcaceae > Kocuria > Kocuria sp. CPCC 205258. The sequence goes on from NZ_JAVKPS010000015.1 coordinate 27,621, forward strand.
CCTGGAGCCCCTGGCGCAGCTACGCCGTGATGCGGCTGTGGGCCCGCGCGGCGTTCCCGGACTCGGCCGCCCTGCCCGCCGGCGGGGACCGCGAGGCGCCCGGCGGACCCGGCCCCGCGGCGGCCCCCGGAGGGTCCGGGGCCCGCTGAGCCCGGCCGCCCGGCGCGGGCCTGCCGCGTCGGCCGGCGGCTACCCCGAGCCGGGCACGAGGTCCCGGCTCTCGGCGAAGTGGCAGGCCGCCGGGTGGCCCTGGCCGCGGTCGACGAGCTCCGGCTCCTGCTCGGCGCACACGTCCTGCGCCTTCCAGCACCGCGTCCGGAACCGGCACCCGGAGGGCGGGTTCGCGGGACTGGGCAGGTCGCCGCTGAGCATGATCCGCTCGCGCCCCCCGCGCAGGGCCGGTTCGTGGACCGGCACCGCGGAGAGCAGGGCCTGCGTGTACGGGTGGGCGGCCCGGTGGTAGATCGCGTCCCGGTCGCCCGTCTCCACCACCTTGCCGAGGTACATCACCGCGACCCGGTCGCTGAGGTGGCGCACCACCGAGAGGTCGTGGGCGATGAAGAGGAAGGACAGGCCGAACTCGTCCTGCAGGTCCTGTAGCAGATTGATGACCTGCGCCTGGACGGAGACGTCCAGGGCCGAGACCGGCTCGTCGCAGATGATCACCTCGGGGCGCAGGGCCAGGGCCCGCGCGATCCCGATGCGCTGCCGCTGGCCCCCGGAGAACTGGTGCGGGTACCGGTTGGCGTAGTCGGGCCGCAGCCCCACCCGCTCCAGCAGCTCACGGACCGTGGCCGCGCGGTCCTGCCGCGCCACCGCGTTGGGGTGCACCTCCCAGGCCTCGGCCACGATGTCCCCCACCGTCATCCGCGGGTTGAGGGACGAGTAGGGGTCCTGGAAGATGATCTGCACGTTGCGGCGGTACTCCCGCAGCTGCCGCGAGGACATCGCGGCCACGTCCCGGCCCTTGTACAGGACCTGGCCCGCGGTGGGCTGCTGCAGCGCCATGATGAGCTTCGCCACCGTGGACTTGCCGGAGCCGGACTCGCCCACGAGCCCCAGGGTCTCCCCCGGGCCGAGGGTCATGCTCACGCCGTCCACCGCCTGGACCTGGCCCACGGTCCGCCGCAGCAGCACCCCCTGGGTGAGGGGGAAGTGCTTGGTGAGCCCGCGCAGCTCCAGGAGGGGCGCGTCCGCCGTCGTCGTCGGCCGGGTGTCACTCATGCTCGAGCTCCTCGCTGTAGTGGCACGCGGCCGTCCGGCCCGGCACGACCTCGCGCAGCACCGGGACGTCCGCGGCGCAGTCCTTGCCCGGCGCCGCCGTCCGCCCGAACCGCGCCATGGGGCAGCGCGGGTGGAACGCGCAGCCGGCGGGAATGGCGGAGAGGTCCGGTGGGGTCCCGGCGATGGGCAGGAGCCGCTCGCCCTGGGACTCGAGGCTGGGCATCGAGGACATCAGCCCCCGGGTGTAGGGGTGCAGGGGCGCCGAGAGCACCTCGTCGACCGTGCCGTTCTCCACGATGCTGCCCGCGTACATCACCGCGACCCGGTCGGCGACCTCGTTGACCACCCCCAGGTCGTGGGTGATGAGGATGACGCCCATCCCGGCCTGCGTGCGGAGCTCGGTGAGCAGGTCCATGATCTGGGCCTGGACGGTGACGTCGAGCGCGGTGGTCGGCTCGTCGGCGATCAGGATGTCCGGGTCCAGGGCGATGGCCATCGCGATCATCACGCGCTGGCGCATGCCGCCGGAGAACTGGTGCGGGAAGTCGCCCACGCGCTCCCGGGCCGCGGGGATCCCCACGCGCTCCATGAGCTCGATCGCCCGGGCCTTCGCCTCCTGCCGGGAGGCGCCCCGGTGGGCGCGGAACAGCTCGCCGATCTGGTGGCCCACGGAGAAGACCGGGTTCAGGGCGGAGAGGGCGTCCTGGAAGACCATGGCGATGCCCGGCCCCCGCACCGCCCGCTGGTCCCGGCGGCTCATGCCCAGCAGGTCCTCGCCGTGGAAGCGGATCGCGCCGTGCGTGATGCGGGCGGGCGGGATGTCGAGGATGCCCATGACGGCCTGGGCGCTGACGCTCTTGCCGGAGCCGGACTCCCCGACGATCGCGAGGGTCTCGCCGGCCCGGACGGTGTAGCTGATCCCGTTGACGGCCCGGACGGTGCGCCGGCGGGAGCGGAACTCCACCGCGAGGTCGTCGACCTCGAGCACGGGGTCCGCCGCGCCGCCCTGCGGCGCGGGCACGGGGGCGGGGGTGGGAGCGGGGACGGAGGAGGGTGTCATCGGCGCAACTTCGGGTCGAGGGCGTCGCGCAGCGCGTCGCCCATGAGGATGAACGAGAGCACGGTCAGGGACAGGAACAGCGACGGGAAGAGGATCAGGTGCGGGGCGTCGCGCAGCCTGTTCTGCGCCGCGTTGATCTGCAGGCCCCAGGAGATCTCGGGCAGCTGCAGGCCCACGCCCAGGAAGGTGAGCGTCGCCTCGGAGGCGATGATCGTGCCGACCGCGATGGTGGAGTAGACCAGGACGGGCGCCACGGCGTTGGGCAGGATGTGCTTGGTGAGGATCCGGCCGGTCCGCGCGCCCAGCGCCCGGGCCGCCTGGACGTAGTCGGCCTCCTTGACCCCGATCACGTTGGAGCGGACCAGGCGCATGGCCGTCATCCAGCCGAACGCGATCAGCGCGAGGGAGACCTCGAGCACCCCGCGCTCGGGCAGCACGGAGAGCAGGATGATGGCGCCCAGGATGAGCGGCAGGCCGTAGAAGATGTCGGTGATCCGGGCGAGCAGCGAGTCGAGCCAGCCGCCGTAGTAGCCGGCGAGCGCGCCCACCACCACGCCGATGGCCAGGGTGCCCAGGACGGCGAGGAAGCCGATGGCCAGGGAGATGCGCGCGCCGTGCACCACGTTCGAGTAGTAGTCGCAGCCCTGGACATCGTAGCCGAACGGCGCCCCGGGCTGCGGGCCCTCCCCCGAGCGGCCGAGGCTGCAGGCCCGCGGGTCCACCGAGGTGAACGCCTGCGGGGCGAGGGCCATCACCGCGAACACGACGAAGAGCAGGGCCCCCACCAGGAAGAAGGGGTTGCGGAGCAGGCCCTTCCAGGCGTCCCGCCACAGGCTGACCTGCTCGATGTCCCCGGCGGCCGCCGCCGAGGCGATCTCGTCGGCGCGGTCGTCCACGCGGTCGGAGAAGGTCTCGTGGCGGGCGTCCCGCTCCTCGCGGACGCTCTCCGGACGCGGCTCATTCATAGCGGATCCTCGGGTCGAGGGCGGCGTAGAGGACATCGACCACCAGGTTGAAGAAGATGTAGAAGAAGACGAACAGGGTGACGATCCCGACGACGACGGCGCCCTCCTGCCGCAGCACCGCGTCGTAGACCGCCCGGCCGAGACCGGGGATGTTGAACACCGACTCGGTGACGATGGCCCCGCCCATGAGGGCGCCGAGGTCGGCGCCGATGAAGGTGACCACCGGGATGAGGCTGTTGCGCAGGGTGTGCTTGCCGACCACCGACACCTCGCTGAGGCCCTTGGCGCGCGCCGTGCGCACGTAGTCGCTCTGCAGGTTCTCCGCGAGGCTCGTGCGGGTCAGCCGGGCCACGTAGGCGAGCGAGAGCGCCGCGAGCACGAAGCCGGGCAGGACGTAGCTGTACCAGCCGTCCGAGATGCCGGCGATGGGGAACCAGCCGAGCCGCACGCCGAAGACGTACTGGGCGAGGAAGCCGAGGACGAAGACGGGGATGGACACGACCACCGTGGTGGAGACCAGCACGAGGTTGTCGAAGAAGGATCCGCGCCGCAGGCCCGCCAGCACGCCGGCGAGGATGCCGATGAGGATCTCGAAGGCCACGGCCACGAGGGCCAGCCGGGCCGTCACCGGCAGCCGGTCCACGATCGTGTCGAGGACGGGACGGCCCGAGAAGTCGGTGCCGAAGTCGCCCCGCACCAGGCCGCCCAGGTACTTGGCGTACTGGATCAGCAGCGGGTCGTCGAGGTTGTACTCGGCGCGCAGCTGCGCCTGTACGGCCTCGGACAGCGGCCGGTCGCCGGCCAGCGCCCGGATGGGATCGCCGGGCAGCGCGTAGACCATCGAGAAGATGAGCAGGGACGCGCCCAGCAGCACCGGGACGGTCAGCAGCAGACGGCGGAGGACGTACCGCCCCATGGGTCTCCTTGTGTGTGGAGGTGTTGCGCGGACAGGTGGGCCCGGGGCGCCCCGTGCGGGGCGCCCCGGGTCAGGGTCGGATCACTCCGAGGTGACGACGACGTCCTCGACCTCGACGCGGCCGAAGCTGTTGACGTAGACCTCGTCCACGTTCTCCGAGTGGGCGTACTGCACGAGCCCGAAGAACAGCGGCGTGGCCGGCATGTCGGCCACGAGCAGGTCCTCGGCCTCCTGGTAGGCCTGGATCGCCGCGTCGATCGAGTCGGCGGCGTTGCCCTCCTGCAGCTTGGCGTCGAACTCCTCGTTCGAGTAGAACGTCACGTTCGAGCCGGCCGGCGGCAGGGCCGCTGTGGAGTACGTCGGGCCGAGCATGTTCTCCATGACCGGGTAGTCCATGATCCAGCCGGAGCGGAACGGGCCGGTCATGCCCTTCTCGTCCTGCTTGGGCAGGTACTCCGCGAACTGGAGGTCGCCGCGCAGCTGGTACTCGACGCCCAGGTTCTCGCGGAGCTGGTTGCCGACGGCCTGCATCCACTCCTCGTGGCCGGCGCCGGCGTTGAACCACAGGTCCACGGGCTCGGACTTGTCGAAGCCCGCCTCCTCGAGCATCCGGTTGGCCTCCTCGACGTTCAGCTCGCACGCGTCGCAGGCGTCCTCACGGTGGCCGTCGATCACGGGCGAGACGAAGGATGCGGCCGGGGTGCGGGAGCCCTGGAAGATCGCGTCGGTGATCGCCTGCCGGTCGATGGCCATGGAGAAGGCGCGGCGGACCTCCGGGTCGGTGAAGCGCTCGTCGTAGGTCGGGAAGCCGAGCGCGGTGATGTCGCCGCGCGGGGTGGTCTTGAACCGCTCGCCGAACTGGTCCTCGGCGGAGGCGATGGCGTCCGGCGGGATCATGTCGACCACGTCGAGCGAGCCGGCCTGGAGGTCGTTGTAGGCGGTGTTGATCTCGGTGTAGACGCGGAACTCCACGGCCGCAGCCTGGGCCGGCTCGTCGCCGCCGAACTCGTCGTAGCGGGTCAGCGTGATGCCCTGGCCCTCCTGGAAGGCCTCGTCCGCCTTGAACGGGCCGTTGCCGATCGGCTGCTCGCCGAAGCCCTCGGGGTCCTCGAAGAACGCCTCCGGCATCGGGAAGAACGCGGTGTAGCCGACGGTGGTCGGCCACTGCGCGTAGGGCTCGCTGAGGGTGACCTCGAAGGTCTGCTCGTCGACGACGCGCAGGCCGGACATCTCGGTGGCGGTGGGGCTCGCGCCCTCCTCGCCCTGGAGGGCGTCGTAGCCCTCGACGTTGGAGAAGAAGTAGGAGTTGCCCTGCGCGTTCTCGCTGTTGGCCACGTAGTTCCACGAGTCCACGTAGCTCTGGGCGGTCACCGGGGACCCGTCGTGGAAGGTCCAGCCGTCCTTGAGGCTGACCGTCCACGTCGTCTGGTCCTCGGACTCGATCGACTCCGCGACGCCGGTGTAGACGGCCTCGTTGGACTCCCGGTCGTACTCGACCAGGCCGGTCCAAAGCGCGTCGACGACCTGGCCGCCCTCGGTCTCGCCGGTGTTGCCGGGCAGCAGCGGGTTCTCGGGCTCGCCGATGTACACGCTGAAGGTGCCGTCGCCGCCGCCCTCGGCGGAGGTGCCCCCGCCGTCTCCCCCGCCGCACGCGGTGAGCAGCAGGGCTCCGGAGAGCGCCACTGACGTGCCCGCGATCCGCTTCGTTCTCATCGTTTCCTCCATGGGTCGATACGGGCCCGCCAGGAGTGCTGGGTTCGCAGTCCGAGGGGGACGGGGCCACGCCGGGGCGAGCACGGGGCTCGCGTCGTGGAGCACGGGGCTCCGGGTCCGACGTGACGGAGATCACCGTCCGCCGCACCCAGAAGAAATCTATGTGGTCCGTTCGGGGGACGACAGCAGACACGCCAGAAGAAACAGGAACCGCCGGTATCAGTTACCCATTCGTAACAACAAGGACGGGCTCCGAGCCCCAGCGGGGCTGAGGTCGGCTCAGCCGGCGACGGCCAGTCCCCCTGTCCCCGCCCCGGGAGCTGCGGAGCGCAGCACGGAGCGCACCTCGTCCAGCTCCGTCGCGGAGGCCTCGGCGAGGAGGCAGAGCGGGACGCCGTGCCGCGCCGCCCAGCGGATCTCGGCGTGCAGGGCCACCACCGCCCGGTCCAGTGCCCAGCGCGCCGACTCGAGGGCGCCGTCGAGGGGGGCGACGTCGAGACCGATGCCCACCTCCTCGCCGGAGGCCACGGCGTCGAGGACGTGGTCGAGCGCCCACTCCGCGGCCTCCACCTCTCCCGCCGCGGTGAAGGCCCGCTGGAGGAGCCCGGCGGGGTGCAGACCGAGGCCGTCGTCCTGGCGGTCGGGGGCAGCGTCGTCGGGGTGCTCCGGGAGCAGCGGGACGTGGACGGGGTCGACCGACCGGAACGCCGGCCGGGGGGACAGTGCACTGCTCATCATCAAACCTTCCTCAGGACCTGCGACCGCGCCCCCCGCCCGGCGCCCGGCGCAGGCCGGAGAGGCCTGCTCCCATGGAACCAGCGACCCCGGCGGACTTCCAGAGGGGCGCCGGTGAACACGTCACAAACGCCTTGTGACCTGCGACAATGCAAACGCGCCAAGTGGACAGAAGAGGATCCGGCTCCTAGGGTCGGAGGCGGCCCGAGGGGGATTCGGGACCGCCGCCGCACCGGGCCCCCGCCCGGGCGCACCGACGTCCGCACCGGCCCCTCCCCCGGCGGCCGGCCGGACGTCCCACCGGCCGGCCGCCCGGACCCCCGCGAGCCGCCCCGTCCGCGCGCACCCCCTGCGCACCCCCGCGCACGGGCCGCACCGGTCCCCGCCGGCAGCGGCCACGATCCCCTGCGCGCCCCCGCCCCCCGGAGATCCCATGAGCCGAACGTCCGAAGCCCCCACGACCGGCACCATCAGCACGACCGCTGCGGCCCCCGCCCGCAGACCCCGCCTCATCGCCGTGGACGCCGCCCGCGGCCTGGCGCTGATCGGCATGATCGCGGTCCACATCCTGCCCGCCCACGACCCCGGGACCTTCGAGCCCACCCTCCAGTGGAGCCTGTTCGGCGGGCGCGCCGCGGCGCTGTTCGCCCTGCTGGCCGGGCTGAGCCTGGCGTTCTCCTCGGGCGGGCGCACCCCGCACCGTGGCCGCGCGCTGACGGCCACCCGCGCCGGCCTGGTGGTCCGGGCCCTGCTCATCGCCGCCGCCGGGCTGGCGATCAACCAGGTCATGCCGTCCCCGGCGCCCGCGCTGGGCATCCTCGTCTACTACGGCGCGTTCTTCCTGCTCGCCGTCCCGCTGCTCGGCCTGCGGCGCCGCACGCTGGCCGCCGTCGCGGCGCTCGCAGCGGTCCTGGGCCCCGTGCTCGTGCACGTCCTCGGCCCCGCCCTGCCCCAGGCCGGGGCCGTCAACCCCACCCTCGGCAGCGCGCTCGCGGACCCGGGCGCCACCCTGGCCCAGGTGCTGCTGACCGGGACCTACCCGGCCGTGCCCTACCTGACGTACCTCTGCGCCGGTCTGCTCCTCGGCCGGACCGACCTGCACGAGGTCGTGGTGCGGGTCCGGATCGTCGTGGCCGGCGTGGTCCTGGCGCTCGGCGCCTGGTTCGTCTACTGGGTGCTGGTCCTGCAGGCCGGCGGCTACGACCAGCTGCTGCGGCACACCCCGTGGCTGAGCGAGGACCAGGTCGACGAGATCCTCGTCTGGGGCCCGAGCCCGGACCTGCCCACCTCCACGTGGTGGTGGCTGCTCACCCCCGGACCGCACAGCAACACCCCGGTGACGCTGCTCATGGACCTGGGCACCGGCCTGGCCGTGCTGGGGCTCTTCCTGCTCGTCGCGCGCCCGAACCGGCTGTGGACCACCCTGGGTGCCATGGGGGCCCGCACCCTGACCCTGTACTCGGCCCACCTGCTCGCCCTGGCCACGACGCTCCACTACGAGGACCGCGCGCTCTGGTTCGCCGTGCACGTGGCCGTGGCCGCCGGCTTCGCCGTGCTCTGGCAGGCGACGTTCGGTCAGGGACCGCTCGAGCGGGTGATCGCGGCCGCCGTCCGGGGCACCCGCCGCCTGGTCCTGGGCACCCCTTCCCGGACGGCGGAGTCCCCGCGGGGCTAGCGGGTCCCGCTCACCGGCGGGGTCCGCGCCGCGCCGCCCGCCGGTGTGGCTCCTGACACACCGGCGGGCTATGCTCCTGACATGTCACGATTCAGTCCCCTGGAGTGGCCGGTCCTCCGGCAGATCCGTTCGGGCGACCTGCTCGGTCGCGGCCCGGCGGTGACCTCGGAGCGCACCCGGACGACGAGCCCGCGCACGACCACCGCGGACCGGGTCGTGCAGAGCGTCTGCCCGTACTGCGCGGTCGGCTGCGGCCAGCGGGTGTACGTCAAGGACGAGAAGGTCGTCCAGATCGAGGGCGACCCGGACTCGCCGATCTCCCGCGGCCGCCTGTGCCCCAAGGGCGCGGCCAGCGAGCAGCTGGTCAACGCGCCCGGCCGGCAGACCGAGGTGCTCTACCGTGCGCCCCGGGCCACCGAGTGGCAGCGGCTGGACCTCGACACCGCTCTCGAGATGGTGGCCGACCGCGTCCTCGAGGCCCGCCGCAACGGCTGGCAGGACGCCGACGAGCAGGGCCGTCCGCTGCGCCGCACGATGGGCTTCGCCGCCCTGGGCGGCGCCACGCTGGACAACGAGGAGAACTACCTCATCAAGAAGCTCTTCACCGCCGCAGGAGCGATCCAGATCGAGAACCAGGCCCGTATTTGACACTCCGCCACGGTTCCCGGTCTGGGAGCCTCGTTCGGACGTGGCGGTGCCACGCAGTCCCTGCAGGACATGGCCAACGCCGACTGCATCGTCATCCAGGGCTCCAACATGGCCGAGTGCCACCCCGTGGGCTACCAGTGGGTGACCGAGGCCAAGGCCCGCGGCGCCCGGGTCATCCACGTCGACCCGCGCTTCACCCGCACCTCGGCGGTCGCTGACAAGCACGTCCCGATCCGGGCCGGCTCGGACATCGTCCTGCTCGGCGCCCTGGTCAACCACGTGCTCACCCACGACCTGTGGTTCGAGGAGTACGTGCGCGCCTACACCAACGCCGCCACGCTGGTGAACGAGGACTACCGCGACGCCGAGGACCTCGACGGGCTGTTCTCGGGGTTCGACCCGGAGACCGGCCAGTACGACATGTCCACCTGGGCATACGCCGAGAACGAGGACGGCGCCGGGGACCACGACGGCCGGGTGGACGCACCCGCGGGCGACCCCGACCACGGCGCCGAGGAGGGGGCGGAGGCCGTGGACGAGGCCGCCGGCCAGCAGCTCGGCAGCGGCGGCGCCCCGATGGAGCACGCCCGCATGCAGCGCGACGAGACCCTGCAGGACCCCCGGACGGTGTTCCAGATCCTCAAGCGGCACTACGCGCGCTACACCCCCGAGATGGTGCAGGAGGTGTGCGGCGTCTCCCCCGAGGACTTCGCGTACCTGGCCCGCTCCATCACGGAGAACTCCGGGCGGGAGCGGACCACGTGCTTCGCCTACGCCGTGGGCTGGACCCAGCACAGCCTGGGCGCGCAGTACATCCGCACCGCGTCCATCCTGCAGCTGCTGCTGGGCAACATGGGCCGCCCCGGCGGCGGGATCATGGCCCTGCGCGGGCACGCCAGCATCCAGGGCTCGACCGACATCCCCACGCTGTTCAACCTGCTGCCCGGCTACCTGCCCATGCCGGTGGCCGGCACCCACGACACGTTCGACGACTACCTGGCCGCGATCGCGTCGAAGAAGCAGAAGGGCTACTGGGCCGAGGCCGACGCCTACACGACGAGCCTGCTCAAGGCCTGGTGGGGGGACGCCGCCACCGCGGACAACGACTGGGCCTACGACTACCTCCCGCGACTGACCGGCGCGCACGGCACCTTCCAGACGCTGACGAAGATGCTCGACGACGAGGTGGAGGGCTACTTCCTGCTCGGCCAGAACCCCGCGGTGGGCTCCTCCAACGGCCGGATGCAGCGGATGGCCATGTCCCACCTCAAGTGGCTGGTGGTGCGGGACCTCAACCTCATCGAGTCGGCGACCTGGTGGAAGGACGGCCCGGAGATCGCCTCGGGCGAGCTGCGCACCGAGGACATCGAGACCGAGGTGTTCTTCCTGCCCGCGGCCACGCACGTGGAGAAGTCGGGCACCTTCACCCAGACCCAGCGGCTGCTGCAGTGGCGCCACCAGGCCGTGGCCCCGCCGGGCGAGTGCCGGAGCGAGCTGCAGTTCTTCTTCGAGCTGGGCCGGCGGATCCGGGAGCGGCTGGCCGGGTCCGGGGACGAGCGCGACCGCCCGCTGCTCGACCTCACCTGGGACTACCCCGTCGACGAGCACGGCGAGCCGGACCCCGAGGCGGTGCTCGCCGAGATCAACGGCCGGCACCTCACCGGCCCGGACGCCGGGAAGCCGCTGTCCTCGTACACCGAGATGCGGGCGGACGGCTCGACCTCCGGCGGCTGCTGGATCTACACCGGGGTCTACGCCGGCGGCGTCAACCGTGCCGCCGCCCGCAGGCCCGGCGGGGATCAGGGCCCCGCCGCGCTCGAGTGGGGCTGGGCGTGGCCGGCCAACCGTCGGCTGCTCTACAACCGCGCCTCGGCGGACCCGGAGGGCCGGCCCTGGAGCGAGCGCAAGAAGCTCGTGTGGTGGGACGAGGAGCAGGACCAGTGGGTCGGGGACGACGTGCCCGACTTCCCGCTCCACCTCGCCCCGGGCACCCGCCCCGACCCCGACGCGGGGGGAGCGGCCGCGCTCGCCGGCGACGACCCGTTCATCATGCAGGCCGACGGCAAGGGCTGGCTGTACGCGCCCAAGGGCGTGCTGGACGGGCCGCTGCCCACGCACTACGAGCCGCAGGAGTCGCCGGTCGGCAACGCCCTGTACAGCCAGCAGCGCAACCCCTCGCGGGTGCTGTTCGCCCGCCAGGACAACCTCACCGCCCCGAGCGCCGGGGAGCCGGGGGCGGACGTGTACCCCTACGTGTTCACCACGTACCGGCTCACCGAGCACCACACCGCCGGCGGCATGAGCCGGTGGCTGCCGTACCTCTCGGAGCTGCAGCCGGAGATGTTCTGCGAGGTCTCCCCCGAGCTCGCCGCCGAGTGCGGGCTGGAGCCGTACGGCTGGGCCACGATCGTCTCGCCCCGCGCGGCGATCGAGGTGCGGGTGCTCGTCACCGAGCGGATGACCCCGCTCGTGGTGCGCGGGCACACCGTGCACCAGATCGGCCTCCCGTACCACTGGGGCGTGGGCGACGACGCCGTGGTCAGCGGCGACTCCGCCAACGACCTGCTGGGCCTGACCCTCGAGCCCAACGTGCAGATCCAGGACTCCAAGGTGGGCTCGTGCCACATCCGCCCGGGCCGCCGGCCGCGGGGTCCCGAGCTGCTCGACCTGGTCCTGGAGTACCAGCAGCGCGCGGGCGCCACCGTGGAGACCGGCAACACCCGGATCGACGTCCCCGGCACCGATCCGGGCACCGACCCGACCACCGACCCGACGAGGGAGCACTGATGGGCCAGCTGGCCGGACCGACCGATCCCACGGCCGACGCGCACTGGGAGCACGCGCACGCGCGGAAGGGCTTCTTCACGGACACCTCGATCTGCATCGGGTGCAAGGCCTGCGAGGTGGCCTGCAAGGAGTGGAACCAGAACCCCCAGGACGGGGACCTCGAGCTGCTCGAGTCCTCCTACGACAACACCGGCGCCCTGGGTGCCAGCACCTGGCGGCACGTGGCGTTCGTCGAGCAGGACAGCGAGCGGATCGAGGAGGCCCGCGAGTCCGGGCGCAAGCTCGTGAGCCTGGGCATGCCGCGCGTCGGCCCGCCCGAGGCGCGCCCGCAGCCGGCCGCCGGGGACACCACCCCGCCGAACACCGAGGAGTTCCGCTGGCTGATGTCCTCGGACGTCTGCAAGCACTGCACGCACGCCGGGTGCCTCGACGTGTGCCCCACCGGGGCGCTGTTCCGCACCGAGCACGGCACCGTGGTGGTCCAGGACGACGTGTGCAACGGGTGCGGCACCTGCGTGGCGGGCTGCCCGTTCGGCGTGATCGAGCGGCGCACCGACGGCACGGCCGCCCCGCGCACGGAGCGGGACGGGCAGCCGGGCAAGCCGGACAAGCCTGCGGTGAAGAACGTGGGCGTCGCCCAGAAGTGCACCCTGTGCTACGACCGCATGGTGGACGACCAGACGCCCGCGTGCGCGCAGACGTGCCCCACGACGTCCATCAAGTACGGCGAGCACGACGACATGGTCGAGACGGCCCGGCACCGGGTCGCCGAGCTGCACGCCGAGGGGCGCACCGAGGCGCGGCTCTACGGCGCCAACGAGCTGGACGGCGTGGGCGGCACCGGCTCGGTGTTCCTGCTGCTCGACGAGCCGGAGGTCTACGGGCTTCCGCCCGACCCGCGGGTGCCGACCGCGGACCTGCCCCGGATGTACCAGCGGGCCGGGCTGGCCGCGGCGGGCATGCTCGCCGCCGCCGCCCTGGCCTTCGCGGGGGGCCGCTCGTGAGCCTGTCCGAGTTCGACGGCTACCGTCCACCCGAGCCGCCGCGCCGCCGGCGGCGGGACGGCCCGCGCCGCCGGGGCGCCGGGCAGGGCGGCGGCGACGGCTCACGGGAGATGCCGATGGTCCCGGAGCCGGAGTTCGGCTCCTACTACGGCCGCCCGGTGGTCAAGCCGGCGCCCTGGGGCCACGAGGTCGCCGCGTACCTGTTCCTCGGCGGAGTGGCCGGCGGCTCCGCGCTGCTCGCGCTCGGCGGTCAGCTCACGGGCCGTGCCGAGCTGCGCCGCAACGCCCGGCTGGGGTCGGTGACCGCGCTCGGTCTCGGCGGCGCGGCGCTGGTCGCGGATCTCGGCCGCCCGGAGCGCTTCCTGCACATGCTGCGCACGTTCAAGCCGACCTCGCCGATGAGCATGGGCACGTGGATCCTCAGCGCGTTCGGGGCCGGCATGGGGACCGCGGTCGCGGCCGAGGTGGACCGGATGACCGGCTCCCGTCTTCCGCTGGGCCCGCTGCGCCCGGTGCTGCGCGCCGTGGAGGGCCCGGCCGGCGTCGAGGCCGCGGTCTTCGCCGGCCCGCTCGCCGCGTACACCGCGGCGCTGCTCTCCGACACGGCGACGCCCACCTGGAACGCCGCCCGCGAGGACCTGGCGTTCGTTTTCGTGAGCTCGGCGAGCCTCGCCTCGGGCGGTCTGGCGATGGTCACCACCTCGGTCGGCGAGGCCGGCCCCGCCCGGCGGCTGGCCGTGCTGGGCGTGGCCGGTGAGCTGATCGCCACGAAGCTGATGGAGCGCCGGATGGACCCGGTGGCGGCCGAGCCGCTGCACCACGGCCAGGCCGGGACCATGCTGGCGTGGAGCGAGCGGCTGGCGGTCGCCGGCGGTCTCGGCACGCTGCTGGGCGGGCGGCACCGGGCCGTCGCCGCGGTCTCGGGGCTGGCGCTGCTGGCGTCCTCGGCGCTCACCCGGTTCGGTGTGATGGAGGCCGGTCTGCACTCGGCCGTGGACCCCCGCTACACGATCGAGCCGCAGAAGGCCCGGCTGGCCGCCCGGCGCGCCGCCGGGATCACCGACGACTCGATCACGACCGTCGGCTGAGCGCCCGGCGCCGTGCCCCGGCGGGGCTCAGCGCACGTGGAGTCCGGACCCGGCCACGGTGTGGCCCACCACGGGGTACCCCGGCACCTCGCCGACCACGAGCAGGCCGCCCGAGGTCTGCGCGTCGGCCAGCAGGAGCAGGTCGTCCTCGGTGACACCGGTCCCCGCCCGCAGGTGCGGTCGCACCCAGTCCAGGTTGCGGCGGGTCCCGCCGGAGACGTAGCCGTCCCGCAGCGCCTCGGCCGCGCCCTCCACGAGGGGCACGGCGCTCCGGTCGAGCACCGCGCCCACCCCGGAGGCACGGCACATCTTGTGCAGGTGCCCGAGCAGGCCGAAGCCGGTGACGTCCGTGGCCGCCCGGGCCCCGGCCGCCAGCGCCGCCTCGGCCGCGTCCCGGTTGAGCCGGGTCATCGTGGCGAGCGCCTCGGCGAAGACCTCGCCGGTCGCCTTGTGCCGGTTGTTGAGCAGTCCCACGCCGATGGGCTTGGTGAGGGTCAGGGGCAGCCCCGGTGCGGCGGCGTCGTTGCGCAGCAGCCGATCCGGATGCGCCACGCCGGTCACGGCCATGCCGTACTTCGGCTCCGGGTCGTCGATGGAGTGTCCCCCGATCACCGGGCACCCCGCCGCGGAGGCGACCGCCAGGCCGCCGCGGAGCACCTCGGTCATCAGCTCCATCGGCAGCACGTCGCGGGGCCAGCCCACGAGGTTGATGGCCATGACCGGGCGCCCGCCCATGGCGTAGACGTCCGAGAGCGCGTTCGCGGCGGCGATCCGGCCCCAGTCGTAGGCGTCGTCGACCACCGGGGTGAAGAAGTCGGCGGTGGACAGCACCGCGAGGTCCTCGCGCACCAGGACGGCCGCGGCGTCGTCGCCGTCGTCGAGACCGACCAGCACGCCGTCCCCCGCCTGGCCGGTGAGGCCCCGGACCGCGTCCTCGAGCTCGCCGGGCGGGATCTTGCACGCGCATCCGCCGCCGTGGGCGAAGCCGGTCAGGCGGACCGTCCCGGGCGCGGGCAGGGGCGGGGTCGGCGTCCGGGTCTGTTCCATGCCGTCAGCCTACTGGTGACGGCGGTGCTAGGTTGGGTGCCGGAGGCGTCCGGGTCCTGGTGGGCCCCCCGGTCTTCAAAACCGGTGAGGCCGAGCACCTCGGCCTGGCGGGTTCGATTCCCGTCCGCCTCCGCCAAACTCTTGCGCCGCCCACCCGCGCACCGACCACCCGCACCGCGTGCCGCCCGACGAGGAGGGACTGTGGCCCTGGACGACCCGCGCCGCCTGATCCCGCGCACCGACCAGCTCCTGGCCCTGCCGTCCGTCCGCCGGGCGCTCGAGCGGCTGAGCGAGGACGTCGTCCGCGCGCTGGTGCGCGAGACCCAGGACCGGGCGCGGCGCGGTGAGATCGCCCCCGGCGAGGTCGAGCCGGCGGTGCTCGCCGCGCTCGGGGCCCGCTCCGCCTCGAGCCTGACGCCGGTGCTCAACGCCACCGGCGTGGTGGTGCACACCAACCTGGGCCGCGCCCCGCTGTCCGCGGCGGCGCTCGACGCGCTGGTCACGGCCGGTGGGTACGTCGACGTGGAGCTCGACCTGGTGAGCGGCACCCGTTCCCGCCGCGGCGCCGCCGCCCGGGCGGCCCTGCTCGCCGCCTGCCCACCCGCCGAGGACGCCCTGGTCGTCAACAACGGCGCGGCCGCCCTCGTGCTGGCCACCACGGCCCTGGCCGCCGGCCGCGAGGTGGTGATCAGCCGCGGCGAGCTCGTCGAGATCGGGGCCGGCTTCCGGCTGCCGGAGCTGATCGAGTCGACCGGCGCCCGGCTGCGCGAGGTGGGCACGACCAACCGGACCCACCTGCGCGACTACGCCGAGGCGATCGGCCCGGAGACCGGCTGCCTGCTCAAGGTGCACCCGAGCAACTTCCGGCTGGAGGGGTTCACCGCGGGCGTCGAGGCCAGCGAGCTGCGGCCGCTGGCCCGGGCCCACGGCCTGCCCCTCGTGGCGGACCTCGGCAGCGGGCTCCTCACCCCGGACCCGCAGCTGCCGTCCGAGCCCGACGCCGCCTCGGCCCTCGAGGGCGGCGCCGACCTCGTCATCGCGAGCGGCGACAAGCTGCTCGGCGGCCCGCAGGCCGGGCTGCTGCTCGGCGGCTCGGACGCCGTCGCCCGGCTCGCCGCCCACCCCCTCGCCCGGGCGGTCCGCGCCGACAAGCTCGCGCTCGCCGCCCTGGAGGCCACGCTCACCGGGGGGCCCGCCCCGGTCACGACCGCGCTGCACGCGGACCCGGACCGGCTCCGCGACCGGGCCGAACGGCTCGGCGCGGCCCTCGGCGCACCCGTGGTCGCCCACGACGGCCGTGTCGGCGGCGGCGGCGCGCCCGGCGTGCCCCTGCCGGGGTGGGCGGTGCGGCTGCCCGAGGCGGCGGCCCCGCTGTTGCGCACCGGCCGCCCCGCCGTGCTCCCCCGGGTCCACGACCGCGCGTGCCTGCTCGACCTGCGCTGCGTGCCCGAGTCCGAGGACGAGCGCCTGCGCGCGGCGGTGCAGGCGGCCCTGACCGCCCTCGCCGGTGCGGACGGCGGCCCGGGAGGGGCCCGGTGAGCGTGCACGTCGTCGCCACGGCCGGGCACGTCGACCACGGCAAGAGCACCCTGGTGCGGGCCCTCACCGGCATGGAGCCCGACCGGTGGGAGGAGGAGCGCCGCCGCGGGCTGACCATCGACCTGGGCTACGCCTGGACCGCGCTGCCGTCCGGGCGCGACGTGGCCTTCGTGGACGTCCCGGGCCACGAGCGCTTCCTCGGCAACATGCTCGCCGGTCTCGGCCCGGCTCCCGTCGTCTGCTTCGTGGTCGCCGTCGACGAGGGCTGGCAGGCCCAGTCCGGCGACCACCGCGACGCCGTCGCGGCCCTCGGCATCGAGCACGGCGTGGTGGTGCTCACCCGCGCCGACCGGGCCCCCGGGCGCACCGGCGAGGTGCTCGCCCAGGTCCGCGCGGAACTGGCCGGGACCGGTCTGCACGACGCGCCCGTGGTCACCGTCTCGGCCCTCGAGGGCACGGGCCTCGACGAGCTGCGCGCCGTCCTCGACGACGTCCTGGCGCGGGCTCCCGCCCCCGCCCAGGGGCGGCTGCGGCTGTGGGTGGACCGGTCCTTCACGATCACCGGTGCCGGCACGGTGGTGACCGGCACGCTGGCCGCGGGATCGCTCCGGCAGGGCGACCGGCTGCACCTGCTCGGCCACGGCGGGGCCGTGCCGGTCGTGGTCCGGGGCATGCACAGCCGAAACGTGGCCCACACCGCACTGGAGCCGTGCACCCGCGTGGCGCTCAACCTGCGGGGGGTCTCCGCCTCCGACGTGCACCGCGGCGACGCCCTGGTCACCCCGGACACGTGGCCGCTCACGGACGTCCTCGACGTCCGCCGGGCCACCGGCCCCGCCCTCACCGACACGGCCGAGCACCTCGTGGTCCACGCCGGCACCGCGGCCGTGCCCGCCCGGCTGAGCCCGTTCGACGACGACCACGCCCGGCTGGTCCTGGACCGGCCCCTGCCCCTGGTCCTCGGGGACCGCCTGGTGCTCCGCGACCCCGGCAGCCGCTCGGTGCTCGGCGGCGCCCAGGTCCTCGACGCCGACCCGCCCGCGCTGCGGCGGCGCGGCGACCGGGCGCGCCGCGCCGTCCGGCTCGCCGGCACGGACCTCCGCGGGGACGTCGGCGCGGAGGTGGCCCGCCGCGGCGCGGTCCAGGCGCAGCACCTGCACCGCCTCGGGCTGGTGCCCACCGCGGACGCCGCCCCGCCCGGCGACGTGCGCGCGCTCGGCGGCTGGTGGGTGCACGCCCCCGTGCTCGAGTCCTGGACGCAGCGACTGCGCACCGCCGTGGAGGAGCTGCACGCCCGGGACCCCCTGGCCGCGGGGCTCTCGCGGGGCGCCGCCCGCGATCTGCTCGCGCTGCCCGACGCCGCGCTGGTCGACCCCGTGGTCCGCGGCGCCGGCCTGGAGCAGGGCGGCGGGCACATCCGGTCCCCACACCACCGCGGCGGCCTCGGCGCCCACGAGACCGCGGTGCTCGAGCTGGAGCGGCGGCTCGGGGCCGAGCCCTTCCGGAGCCCGGAGGCCGACGACCTGACGGCGCTGCGGCTCGGCGCCCGCGAGCTCGCCGCGGCCGAGCGCACCGGCCGGCTGCTCCGGCTGGGGGACGGCGTCGTGCTGCTCCCCACCGCCCCCGCCCTGGCGATGCGCGAGCTCGCCCGGCTGCCGCAGCCCTTCACCACGAGCCAGGCGCGCCAGGCGCTCGGCACCTCCCGGCGCGTCGCGATCCCGCTGCTCGAGCACCTCGACGCCCGCGGCTGGACCCGGCGGCTGGACGCCGGCCACCGGACCGTGGCGCGCTGAGCCCACGGCCCGGGACGGGGCCCCGCCGCCCGGTTCCTATCCGCGCAGCGCCCTGAGGTGCTCGACCGCCTGGGGCAGCACCTTCTGCAGGTCGCCCACGATGCCGAGGTCGGCGATCTCGAAGACCGGCGCCTGCTCGTCCTTGTTCACGGCCACGATCGTGCCCGCCGTCTGCATCCCGGCGCGCTGCTGGACGGCCCCGGAGATCCCGCACGAGACGTAGAGCTGCGGGGAGACGGTGCGCCCGGTCTGGCCCACCTGCGCCTCGGGGCCGATCCACCCGGCGTCCACCGCCGCGCGGGAGGCCCCGATCGCCCCGCCGAGGACGTCGGCGAGCGCCTCGAGCGGCCCGAAGTCCCCGCCCGTGCCGCGGCCGCCGGCCACGACCACGCGCGCCTCGCCCAGCGCCGGGCGCCCGGAGGCCGGCAGCGCGGACCGGCCCACCACCCGGGCCGCGGGCACGGTGTCCTCGAGCGCGTGCGTGCGCACCCGCGGGCGCCGCACCCCGGCCGGCGCCGCAGCAGCGACGTCGGCGGGGACGTCGGCGGGGACGTCGGCGGGGACGTCGGCGGGGACGTCGGCGGGGAGCTCGACCGAGTTGGGGCGGACGGTCGCGATCAGCACCGGGCTCGTGGCCCGGCACCGGGTGGTCCACCCGCCGGCGAGGACGGACTTGGTGGCGACGAGGTCGGCGCCGAGGGCGACCACGTCGGTGACCACCCCGGCCCCGAGCCGCACGCCCAGGCGCGCGGCGACGTCCTTGGCCTCGGGGGTGGCGGCGAGCAGCAGCGCCGTGGCGCCGGTCTCCCGGGCGGCGGCCTCCGCGAGCGCGACCGCCGGCGTGGTGAGCCGGTCGCCGGGCCCGCCCTCCGGGGCGTGCACGGTGCCCACCCCGTGGGCGGCGAGCTCGCCGAGCAGGGCGTCGCCGGGCGCGTCCGGCACGACGACGTGCGTCTCGCCCAGCGTGCCGGCGAGCACGAGCAGCTCCCGGTCGGCGCGGCGCAGCCGGTCCGTGGTGGCCAGCACCACCAGTGCGACGGTCGTGGTCGTGGTCGTGGTCATGGTCGTCCTCCTCCTGCCCGGCGGGCGGGCGCGTGCAATGGGGGTCCGGCGGGGTCGGCCGGGTGCTCAGACGAGCTTCCGGGCCACGAGGAACTCGGCGAGGCGGATGCCGCCCTCGCCGTCGTCGGCCACGACCTCCCCGGCGGTCCGGGGCGGGCGCGGCACGGCGTCGAGCACCTCGGTGAGCGAGCCGGCGAGGCCCACGTCCCCGGCGTCCAGGCCGAGGTCGGCGACGGACCACGTCTGCACGGGCTTCTTCTTGGCCGCCATGATCGCCTTGAAGTTGGGGTAGCGCGGGGTGTTGACCTGGTCCGTCACGGCCACGAGCGCCGGCAGCTCCGCGGCGACCCGGAGGGCCTCGGTCTCGGTGTGCCGGACGGCCGTGAGCGAGGCGCCGTCCTCGGCCAGCGCCAGGGAGCTCGCGAAGCCGACGTGGGCGAGACCGAGCCGCTCGGCGAGCTGACCGGGGACCAGGGACGTCTCGCCGTCGGTGGAGGCCATGCCGGTGAGCACGAGGTCCACGGCCCGGTCCTCCGCCGCGGCGATCCGCTGCACCGCCGCGGCGAGCACCCGCGCGGTGACCCAGGCGTCGGAGCCGACCAGGGCGTCGTCGAACACGTGGAACCCGGCGTCGGCGCCCAGCTGCAGGGCGCGCTTGAGCGCGTCCGTCGCGCCCGCGGGTCCCAGGGTGAGGGCGAGCACGCGGTGCCCGGCCGCCGCGCCCCCGTGCGTCTCGACGATCTGCGCGGCGGCCTCGAGGGCGTACTCGTCGAGCTCGGAGAGGATCCCGGACGCGCGCTCGAGCAGGGGCGGGCTCCCGGCGAGCACGCGGTCCCCCGCCGCGTCGGGAACGTGCTTGACGGGGACGACGATCGTCAGGGGCTGGCTCATGGTCTCCTCCGGACGGGACGGGGATGGGCGGGACGGGGCGGGAACGGGCGGTCCGTGCGGACGGGCGGGGTCTCAGGCGTCCGCGCGGACGGACGGGGTCTCAGGCGTCCGCGCGGCGCACGAGGCGCTCGGCGTGGCGGATCAGGGGTTCGTCGACCATCCGACCGCGGAACGCGAAGACGCCGGGGGTGCGGCGGGCGGCGGCGAGCAGCTCCCGGGCCGCGGCGACCTCCTCGGGGCCGGGCCGGTAGGCGGCGCGGACGGTCCCGACCTGCCCGGGGTGGAGGCAGGCGGTGGCCGCGAAGCCGGAGGCCACCGCGTCGAGGGCCTCCTCGCGCAGCCCGTCGTGGTCGGCGAGGTCGACGTGCACCGCGTCGATCGCGGGCCGGCCGGCGGCGCCGGCCGCGAGCAGGACGGCGGAGCGGGCGTGGCGGGCCACGTCCCGGTAGGCGCCGTCCCGGCGCCGGGACGAGCTGCCGCCGAGCGAGGCCACGAGGTCCTCGGCGCCCCACATCAGCGCGACCACGTTGGGGGACCGGGCGATCTCGGCCGCGTTGACCACGCCCTCCGCGGTCTCGCACAGCGCGACGACGCGGTGCAGGCCCAGCTCGGCGGCGACGGCGAGCCGCTCCGCGGAGGCGGTCTTGGGCAGCATCACGGTGGTGTACCCGGTGTGCCGCAGGGCGACGAGGTCGTGGGCGAAGTCCTCGGTGTCCTCGGCGTTGATCCGCACAACCGTGCGGGCGGGGTCCAGGGGCGTGGCCACGAGGGCGTCCCGGGCGGCGGGCTTGGCGGAGGGCGCCACGGCGTCTTCGAGGTCCAGGATCACGGCGTCGGCGCGCTCGGCCGCCTTGGCGTAGCGATCGGGGCGGTCGGCCGGGCAGAACAGCAGGGCGGGTCCGAGGGTGAACGGGTCGGTCATCGGGGCTCCTTGGCCGGGGGTCGCGGCGGGGTGTCGCGGTGGGGCTTCACGGTGTGCTGTCACTGCGGGGCGGCGTCGCGGGACCACACGAGCACCGAGCGGGTGCACTCGGCCACCACGACCCCCTCCTGGTTGCGGCCCACGTGCTTCACGCGGACGATGCCCTGCCCGGGCCGGGAGGCCGAGGGGCGGGCGCCGAGTACCTCGGAGGACGAGTACAGGGTGTCCCCGTGGAAGAGCGGGTGCGGGAAGGCGACCTCCTCGAAGCCCAGGTTCGCCACGATGGTGCCCTGGGTCAGCTGGGCCACGGACGCCCCCACGATGGTCGAGAGGGTGAACATGGAGTTCACGAGCCGCCGGCCGAAGGGCTGGCGCCCGGACCACGCGGCGTCCAGGTGCAGGGACTGGGTGTTCATGGTGAGGGTCGTGAACAGCACGTTGTCCGCCTCGGTCACGGTCCGGCCCGGGGCGTGCTCGTAGACGGTGCCGACCTCGAACTCCTCGAACCACAGCCCGCGCTGGCGGACCACCCGGCGCTCCTCGGTCACGACGGCCCCCTCAGAGTCCGAGCTCGCGGGCGATGAGCATGAGCTGCACCTCGGTGGTGCCCTCGCCGACCTCGAGGATCTTGGCGTCCCGGTAGTGGCGGGCCACCCGGAAATCGTTGATGAACCCGTAGCCGCCGAAGACCTGGGTGGCGTCCCGGGCGTTGTCCATCGCGGCCTCCCCGGCCACGAGCTTGGCGATCGCGGCCTGCGTCTTGAACGGCCGCCCGGCGAGCATCCGGGACGCGGCGTCGTAGTAGGCCAGCCGGGCGGTGTGGGCGCGGGCCTGCATCCGGGCGATCTTGAAGGAGACGGCCTGGTTGTCCCCGATGGGCCGTCCGAAGGACTGCCGCTCCCGCGCGTAGCGCACGGACTCCTCGACGCAGCCCTGGGCCGCGCCCGTGGCCAGGGCCGCGATGGCGATGCGGCCCTCGTCGAGGATGGACAGGAAGTTGGCGTAGCCGCGGCCCTCCTCCCCCAGCAGGTTCTCCTCGGGGACGCGGACGTCCTGGAGGGACAGCGGGTGGGTGTCCGAGGCGTTCCAGCCGACCTTGTCGTAGGCCTTCTCGGCGCGGAAGCCGGGGGTGTCCGTGGGGACGATGATCGTGGAGATCTCCTTGCGCACCCGCCCGTCCGGCAGCTCCGTGGTGCCGGTGACCGCGGTGACGTTCACCAGGCGGGTGATCGCCGTGCCGGAGTTGGTGATGAACTCCTTGGCGCCGTCGATCACCCACTGCCCGTCCTCCCGCTTCGCGGTGGTGCGGGTCCCGCCGGCGTCCGAGCCGGCCTCCGGCTCGGTGAGCCCGAACCCGGCGAGCGCCTTGCCCGCGGCGAGGTCGGGGAGCCACCGCTGCTTCTGCTGCTCGGTGCCGAAGCGGTGGATGGGCATGGCGCCCAGCGACACCCCGGCCTCGAGGGTGATGGCCACGGACTGGTCGACGCGGGCGATCTGCTCCAGCGCCAGGCACAGGGCGAAGTAGTCCCCGCCCATCCCCCCGTACTCCTCGGGGAAGGGCAGGCCGAACAGGCCCATCTCCCCCATCTGCGCCACGATGTCGTAGGGGAACTCGTGCGCGGCGTCGTACCGCGCGGAGACCGGGGCGATCACCTCGTCGGCGAAGTCGCGGACGGTGTCGGAGAGGTCCTGGTACTCCTCGTCGAGCTCGAAGTTCATGGGGTGCGCTCCTGGTCGGTCGGACGGGGGTCGGTCTGCGGGCGGGTGCCGGGGGCCTCCGGGGCGCCGCCGGGCGTCCCGTCGAGAGCGCCGTCCGGCACGTCGTCGCGGGCGTCCCCGGGGACCGGTGCGGTCACGCCCTCGGGGACGACGTCGGGGACCACTCGGGCGAGCAGCTGGTGCAGCGCCACGCGGTCACCGGCCCGCACGGAGAGCTCGGCGGTGCCGGCGGTGGGGGCGGTCAGGCGGTGCTCCATCTTCATGGCCTCGACCACCACCACGGTCTGCCCCTCGGCGACCCGGTCCCCGGTGGCGGCCGGGACGGCGACCACGGTGCCGGGCATGGGCGAGTGCAGCTCCGGGGCGGCGGGCCCGGCCGTGCGCTCGAGGGCGGCCAGCGACCGCTCGAGCCGGGCCTCGCGGGTCAGCACCCGGAGCTCGTAGGCGCAGCCGTCCTCGCCCACCCAAACGCTGTCCGTGCCCGCGGCCACGTGGACCACCCGCGCGGCCCCGCCGCTCTCGAGCAGGTGCGCGGCCGGGCGGCCAGGCATCGGCGTCAGGCGCACGGCGGGGTCCACGGCGGTCCGCCGGGGCTCCTCGAGCCCGTGGGCCAGCACCACCGCGGGCCGGGCGCGGCCGGCGGCCCGCCAGCCGTCCGGGCGGGACCAGGGGCCCGTGTCCCCGGCGGGGCGCGGGTCAGCGGGCCGGTGCCGCGCGAGGTGGGCGGCCGCGGCGGCGAAGTGGCTCTCGTCGGGTGCCGTGAACTCCAGCTCCGGCAGGCGCCGCTCGATGAGGGTCGTGTCCATGACCCCGGCGCGCACCCCGGGATCGGCCAGCAGGGCGCGCAGGTACTCGGTGTTGGTGCCCACCCCGAGCACCACGGTGTCCGCCAGGGCCAGGTCGAGCCGGTCGAGGGCCTGGGCCCGGTCGGCGCCCCAGGCGACGACCTTGGCGAGCAGCGGGTCGTAGTCCGAGCCCACGGTCAGCCCCGGCGCCAGCGCGGAGTCCACGCGGATCCCCGGGCCGAAGGCCTCCTCCAGGGCCAGCACGGTGCCGGCGGTGGGCAGGAAGCCGCGGGCCGGGTCCTCGGCGTAGAGCCGGGCCTCGACCGCGTGGCCGGTGAGCACCACGTCCTGCTGCACCAGGTCCAGCGGCTCCCCCGCGGCGACGCGGATCTGCTGCGCCACGAGGTCCGTGCCGGTGACCAGCTCGGTGACGGGGTGCTCCACCTGCAGGCGGGTGTTCATCTCCATGAAGTAGAAGGTCCCGGGCTGCGCGGCGGGCACCAGGAACTCCACGGTGCCCGCACCGGTGTAGTCCACGGAGCGGGCCACCCGGCAGGCGGCCTCCCCGATCCGCTCCCGGGTGGCGGGGTCCAGCAGCGGCGAGGGCGCCTCCTCGATGACCTTCTGGTGCCGCCGCTGCAGGGAGCACTCCCGCTCCCCCAGGTGGACCACGGCCCCGTGGGCGTCGGCGAGGACCTGCACCTCGATGTGCCGCGGGGACTCGACGAGCTGCTCGAGGAGCAGGGTGTCGTCCCCGAAGGCGGCCGCGGCCACCCGGCGGGCCGTGGCCAGGGCCTCCGGCAGCTCGTCCGGGGCCGCCACCACGTGCATGCCCTTGCCGCCGCCCCCGGCCGAGGGCTTGATCAGGATCGGGTACGTCATCCCGGCGGCCGCGGCCGCCAGGGCGTCGTCGTCGAGACCGGGCTCGGAGACCCCGGGGACCGTGGGCACCCCGGCGGCGGACACGTGCCGCTTGGCGCGGATCTTGTCGCCCATCGTCTCGAGGGCCTCCACGCCGGGGCCGATGAACACGATCCCCGCGTCGGCGCACGCCCGGGCGAAGGCGGCGTTCTCGGACAGGAACCCGTAGCCGGGGTGGATCGCCTGCGCGCCGGTGGCCCGCGCCGCCCCGATCACGGCGTCGATGCGCAGATAGCTCGCGGCCGGGGCCGCCGGGCCCACGCACACGGCCGTGTCGGCCTCCCGCACGTGCACCGCGTCCCGGTCGGCCTCGCTGTAGACCGCGACCGAGCGGATCCCCAGCGCCCGGAGCGTGCGCAGGACCCGGCGGGCGATCTCCCCGCGGTTGGCCACGAGGACGACGTCGAAGCGGCGCGGCGGCGTGCCGGCGGTCACGGGGATCACATCCTGAAGAGGCCGAAGGCCGGCTCGGGCAGCGGGGTCCGGGAGCAGACCTCGAGGGCCAGCCCGAGCACCTCCCGGGTGTCGGTGGGGGCGATCACGCCGTCGTCCCAGAGCCGGGCGGTGGAGTACCAGGGGCTGCCCTGGGCCTCGTACCGGGCCCGGACGGGCGCCATGAACGCCTCGCGCTCGGCCGGGTCCCACTCCTGCCCGCGGGCGGCCACCTGGTCGGCCTTCACTGTGGCCAGCACCGAGGCGGCCTGGGCCCCGCCCATCACCGAGATCCGCGCCTGGGGCCAGAGGAACAGGAAGCGCGGGGAGTAGGCCCGCCCGCACATGGAGTAGTTGCCGGCCCCGAAGGAGCCGCCGATCACCACGGTGAGCTTGGGCACCCGGGTGGTGGCCACGGCCGTGACCATCTTGGCGCCGTGCTTGGCGATGCCTCCGGCCTCGTAGTCGCGGCCTACCATGAAGCCGGTGATGTTCTGCAGGAACAGCAGGGGGATCCCGCGCTGGTCGCACAGCTCGACGAAGTGGGCGCCCTTCAGCGCCGACTCCGCGAAGAGCACCCCGTTGTTGGCCACGATGCCCACGGGGTGTCCGTGGACGTGGGCGAAGCCGGTGACCAGCGTGGTGCCGTACTCGGCCTTGAACTCGGCGAAGCGGCTGCCGTCCACGAGCCGGGCGATGACCTCGTGCACGTCGTAGCCGGAGTTGGGGTCGACCGGCACCGCCCCGGGGAGCTCGTCCTCGGCCACGGCCGGGGGCGCGGGCTCCCCCACCGGCCAGGCCCGCGGGCCCGGCGGCGGCAGGGTCGCCACGATGTCCCGGACGATCTGCAGGGCGTGGGCGTCGTTCTCGGCGAGGTGGTCGACCACCCCGGACGTCCGGGCGTGCAGCTCCCCGCCGCCGAGCTCCTCCGCGGTGACCTCCTCGCCGGTGGCGGCCTTCACCAGCGGCGGCCCGCCCAGGAAGATCGTGCCCTGCCCGCGCACGATCACGGTCTCGTCGCTCATCGCCGGGACGTAGGCCCCGCCCGCGGTGCAGGAGCCGAGCACGGCCGCGATCTGCGCGATGCCCGCCGCCGAGAGGTGGGCCTGGTTGAAGAAGATCCGCCCGAAGTGCTCCCGGTCCGGGAAGACCTCGTCCTGCAGCGGCAGGTACGCCCCGCCCGAGTCGACGAGGTAGACGCAGGGCAGCCGGTTCTCCAGGGCGATCTCCTGGGCGCGCAGGTGCTTCTTGACCGTCATCGGGTAGTAGGTGCCGCCCTTGACCGTGGCGTCGTTGCACACGACCATCACCTGCCGGCCGTGGACCAGGCCGATCCCGGCGATCAGGCCGGCCCCCGGGCACTCGTCGTCGTACATCCCCTCCGCGGCCAGGGCGCCGAGCTCCAGGAAGGGGCTGCCCTCGTCCAGCAGGTGATCCACCCGCTCGCGCGGCGGCAGCTTGCCGCGCGCCACGTGCCGCCGCCGGGAGGCCTCGGGCCCGCCCTGCGCCGCCCGCTCCAGGCGCAGGTTCAGCTCCTCGGCGAGTCCCTGCTGTGCGGCGGCGTTGGCGGCGAACTCCGCGCCGCCCGGATCGACCTGGGTGCTCAGCACGCGCATGGGTTCCCTCCGCTCCGGGCCGGCCGTCCGGGATGCCATTTCGGTTAATCGCGACTAACTTGGGGTTCAGGTTAGTGGTGGCTCACTAGAATGTCCAGGAATCCGACCCCGAGAGCAGGATCCGTGACCCAGACCCAGCGCGGCCCCGGCCCGTCCACCACCGTGCGCGGGCAGGCCAAGGCTCGGCGGCGCCAGGACCTCCTGGCCGCCTCCGCCACGCTCTTCGCCGAGCGCGGCTTCGCCGGCGTCTCGATCGACGACATCGGCGCCGCCGCGGGGGTCAGCGGGCCCGCGGTCTACCGGCACTTCCCGAGCAAGCAGGCGGTCCTGGGCGCGATCCTGCTCGAGGTCAGCCACGACCTGCTCGACCGGGGCCGCGAGGTGGTGGCCCGCTCCCCCGATCCGGCCCGGCGGCTGCGGGCGCTGATCTCCTTCCAGGTGGAGTTCGCGCTGCACCGTCCCGCAGTGATCGTGGTGCAGGACCGGGAGCTGCCGAACCTGACCGAGGAGGACCGCCGCGCGGTCCGCGTCCTGCAGCGCGGCTACGTGACGCTGTGGGTGGACGCCCTGCAGGAGCTGGCCCCGGCGCGCGACGTCGCGGAGCTCACCTTGCGCGCCCAGGCCGCCTTCGGGCTCATCAACTCGACCCCCCACTCCCTGCGGACGGCCCACCGGCTGCGCGCCCCGCAGGACGCGGGGCGGCTCGACGCGGCCCGGGCCGCCCTCGAGGAGATGACTTGGGCCGCGCTGCGCACCGCGTTCGCCCCGACCCCCACCAGCACAGGAGGCACCCCGTGACCGAGACCCCGGCGTTCTACGAGGAGGAGCACGAGGAGTTCCGCGAGGTGGCCCGCGAGTTCACGACCCGCGAGGTGGCCCCGCACTACGCCATGTGGGACGCCCAGCACATGATGCCCCGCAGCCTGTGGACGGCCGCCGGCGGGGCCGGCCTGCTCGGCCTCGCCGTGCCCGAGGAGTTCGGCGGCATGGGCTTGACGGACTACCGGTTCCGCGCCGTGCTCGACGAGGAGCTGGTCCGCCAGGGCGCCCTCGGCGTGGCCCTGGCCCTGCACCTGCACGACGACTGGGTGCTGCCCCACCTGCTCGCCCACGGCACCGACGAGCAGAAGCGGCGGTGGCTGCCGCGCATGCTCACGGGGGAGCTCGTCACCTCCGTGGCCTGGACCGAGCCGGGCGCGGGCTCCGACCTGCGCGGGGTGCGCACCCGGGCCGTGCGCGACGGCGAGGAGTGGGTGCTCACCGGTCAGAAGACGTTCATCGGCAACGGGATCAGCGGGGACGCCGCCCTCGTCCTGGCGCGCACGGACGGGGGGACCGGGCGCGCCGGGGAGGATGCCCTCAGCCTGTTCCTGGTGCACAAGGCGGACTCCCCCGGCTACGAGACGGGCAAGCAGCTCGACAAGATGGGGGTCAGGGCCTCGGACACCGCCGAGCTGTTCTTCGAGGACGTCCGGGTCCCGGCGGCGAACCTCGTCGGCGCCGAGGGCGGCGGGCTGCGGCAGATCCAGCAGGTGCTGCCGCAGGGGCGGCTGGCGGTCGCCGTGGCCGCGAGCGCCGTCGCCCGCTCGACCCTGGCGGACACCCTCCGGTACACCGGCGAGCGCACGGCCTTCGGCTCCCGGGTGCTGGACTTCCAGCACACCCGGTTCGAGCTCGCGGAGCTGACGGTCGAGGTGGAGGTCGTCGAGGCCTACGTGCAGCGGGCGGTGCACGCGTTCAACGCGGGGACCCTCGATGTGGTGGGGGCCTCCAAGGCCAAGTACTGGGCCGGCGAGCGGGCGCGGTCCGTCACCGACCGGTGCCTCCAGCTGCACGGCGGCTACGGGTACATCCTCGACTACCCGGTGGCGCAGGCCTATCTCGCGGCCCGGCTGCTGACGATCTTCGGGGGCACCAGCGAGATCCTGCGGGAGACCATCGGGCGGGCCGTGGCCGGCGAGGCGTGAGGATCGCCCCGGTCAGCGCACCTCCAGGGACGCCCGCCCGGTCCGGCGGGCCGCCGGTGCCGCGCCGAGCCGCTGGGACACCTCCCGGGCCGCCGCCACGGCGGCGGCCGCGAGCAGCTCGGCCTGTTCCGGCGTGACCCGGTAGCGGGGCGCGGCGACCATGACGGCCGCCACCAGCTGGTCCCGGTGGTCACGGACGGCGGCGGCGACCCCGACCTCCTCCACGGAGGTCTTGCCGTAGTTGAGGGCCACCCCGTCCTCGGCGACCTGCCGCAGGGACTCCAGGTAGAGCTCGATGCCCGCCTCGGTGGGATCGGGCAGCTCGACGATCCCGGACAGCAGCAGCGCCCGGACCCGCTCCGGCGGCTGCTCGGCGAGGAAGATCTGCACCGAGGCGCTCAGGGCCGTGTCGTACCGGGTGCCCAGCGGGGTGGTGTGCTTGATCTGCCGCGGGCTGGGGATCTGCTCCACGCACACGGCCTGGTCGCCGTTCCAGACCAGCAGCGCGCTGGTCTCCTGGGTCTGCTCGGTCAGCTCGAGCAGCACGGGGTACGCCACCCGCCGCTCGTCCAGTTCCGCAAGCAGCGGGCCGGCCACGGAGATCAGGCCGAGCCCCAGGCGGTAGCGCCGCGTCTGCGGGTCCCGCTCCACCACGTCCTCCCGCTCCAGGGTGGTCAGGAGCCGGGAGACGGTGCTCTTGTGCAGGCCCACGCGCGCCGCGATCTCGGTCACCCCGAGCGTGGGCTCGGCCGCGGAGAAGCACCGCAGCACCCGCAGGGCGTGGGAGACGACGGACGCCGCGCGGGCTTCGCTCGAGGAGGCGCTGGCCGGTGATTCAGTCATAGGACTCTCCATTCTCCTGCACGGGAGCGGGTCCGCCGTGCACGGCCGTCCCGGCGGCGGGGCCGTGTGTCGCGGCCCCGCCGCCCGGAGGCCGTGCGCCGGCGCTCGCACCGCGGGACGGTGGGCACGCCGCGGCCGCGGTCAGGGCCACCGTCCCGTGGGCGGGGATCACGGCCGCGCGAGCGCGTCCGGGACCGGCTCCCGTCCGGCGGGCACCGCGGCCGGCCGGGCCGGGGGCTGCGGGACCGCCCGCTCCACCACCGTGGCGTCCCCGCCGCCGGGCGCGTCCGGCGAGGGGTCGTTGACCTCGCGCTCCAGGCGCTCGGTCTCCGGGGTGCGGGTGAGCAGCCGCCGGACCAGGTTCGCGATCATCAACAGGATGACGAAGGAGAACGGGAAGGCCCCGATGATGGTGCCGGTCTGCACCGTGTCCACCACCGCGGTGCCGCCGAGCGTGAGCAGCGTGACCGCCACGGCGGCGATGCTGGCCACGAGCACCACGCGGAAGAAGGGCCCGGCCCTCCGCGGCGCGGAGACGAACTCGGCCAGGGCGTGGGCGCCGGAGTCCAGGGAGGTGACGTAGTAGGTGGCGACGAGCACGGTGGCGACCACGAGCAGCAGCGAGCCGACGACGGGCACGGACTCCAGCATGACGAACAGCCCGCTGGACGTGTCCGCCGCGACCGCCGCGGAGATGCCGCGGTCGCTGCGGTCGTCGTAGTGCAGCGCCGCCGAGCCGATCACGCCGATCCACGCCATCACGATCAGGGAGGGGACCACCGTGACACCGATGACGAACTCACGGATGGTGCGCCCCCGGGAGATGCGGGCGATGAAGCCGGCGACGAACGGGCTGAAGGCGATGACCCAGCACCAGATGAACACGGTCCACCAGCCGTTCCAGCTGTCCTGCCAGCTGGCGATGTCCTGGCCCGCGGTCCCCGCGTCGGTCCAGAAGCTCATCGGCAGGAAGTTGGAGAAGAAGGAGCCGAAGGTCTGCGTGATGTTGGAGATGAGGAAGATCGTGGGGCCGAAGACGAATACGGCCACGAGCAGCACGATGCTCAGCACCGAGTTGAGCTCGCTGATCCGCTTCATGCCCTTGTTGATGCCGAAGAACGCGGAGACGGCGGTGAGCCCGCCCAGGCCCAGGATCACCAGCAGCCAGACGCCCGAGCTCGGCGAGAGCCCCGTGAAGGACGCGAGCCCCGAGCTGAACTGCATGGCGGCGAAGCCGAAGGACGTGGCCAGGCCCAGGACGGTGGCGATGATGGCCAGCAGCTCCACGACCACGCCGGCCCCGCGCTGCGACCACTTCGGCAGGATGTCGACCGTGGCCTCGCGGAAGGTGAGGGTCTTGCCGAGGTTGTGGTGGGAGTAGGCGAGGCAGACGGCCACCACGCAGTACATGGCCCAGGCCGTCAGGCCCCAGTGGAAGTAGGACCACACCATGGCGCCCTCGGCCGCGCCGTCCTGCCCCGCGGGCACGACGGGGTTCTCGTCCCGGAGCAGGATGGGCTCGGCGACCGACCAGAAGATGAGGCCGATGCCCTGTCCGCAGGCGAAGAGCATCGAGTACCAGGCGAACTTGCCGTGCTCCGGGCGGGCGTCCGGGCCGCCGAGGCGGATCGAGCCGACGCGGCTGACGACCAGCCACACGCAGACGGCGACCGCCACGAGCGAGTACAGGATGAACAGCCACGTGAAGTTCCCGGTCACGAAGGTGCGCGCCGTGGAGATGGCCTCGGCGGCGCCGCCCGGGTCCATCGTCACCACCACCAGCACGGCGATGATGAGCAGGGGCGGGAGGACCGTGATGACGAGCCGGTCCAGGGCCGGCAGGTGCCGCCCCCGGAACCGCGGCACGGTCACGGCCTCGGTGGCGGCCGCCGCGGAGGCGTGTGACTTCTTCATGTGTTTCTCACTTCCCGAACTCGCTGGTGACCGCCCGGACGATGCCGGTGCGGACGGTGGAGAGCAGCAGCTCGCCGCGCTGGGCGGTCGCGCCTGCTGGAGAGGAGAGGCATCCGGAGCTCGGGGTGCGAGCGGGGTCCTCGGGGAAAACGTCGTAGGGGGCCAGGTCAGCGGGGGGATGGTCGGGGGCCCGGGACATGTCGACCTTCCCGGGGTGCAGGTGGAGCATCAGCGAGGTCTCGAGGACGCCTCCGTGCTCGATGTCCCAGCCGAGGAAGCCGTCGGGGAAGACGGCCGCCAGGGTCTGCTCGTCGACGAAGTCCCAGTACGAGAGCAGCAGGGCCCGGCTCTCGTCGAGGCCGCCGGCCCGGGCCTCGCGCACCGCGAGGTCGAGTCCTTCGTAGAGGAACTGGTAGTTCTCGAAGTGGCCGTTGACCACCGCGATCCGGCGGACGCCGTGGCGGAAGAACTCCAGCACCACGTCCTTCGTCTGTGCGATGAGGGCCTGGGCCGAGAGACTGGTGGTGCCGGCGCGGTGGTTGCCGCCCCCGGAGCGGGGCTGGGACTTGTAGCCGTAGCTGAAGGCCGGCGCCACCAGGGCGTCGAGGTCCTCCGCCGCGGCGGCGCAGATGGCGCGGGAGAGCATGGCGTCCACGCCCAGCGGCATGTGCGGACCGTGCTGCTCCGTGGCCCCGGTGGGGATGAGCACCAGCCCCTGACCGGTGGCCACGTACTCCTGGTAGCTGTGGGCGTCGAGGTCTTCGAGCGAACGGGTGGTGACCACCGTGGTCCTTCCGTGCAGTGGATGTGGCGGTGCCGCGGGGTGCGGCTGCGGCAGAGGAGCTGCCGGGGAGGACGGCGGCGGCGCACCGGGGCGCCGCCGCCGTCGTCGTTCCGCGCCTAGGCGGACACGATGTTGTGCTCGGGGCCGTACGGGAACTTGGTGATGTTCTCGGCCCCGTCCTCGCCGACGACGAGGATGTCGTGCTCGCGGTAGCCCCCGGCGCCCGGCTCGCCCTCCGGGACCGTGATCATCGGCTCCATGGACACGACCATGCCCGGCTCCAGCACGGTGTCGATGTCCTCGCGCAGCTCCAGGCCGGCCTCGCGGCCGTAGTAGTGGCTGAGCACGCCGAAGGAGTGGCCGTAGCCGAAGGTGCGGTTGGCGAGCAGGCCGTGGGAGATGAAGATCTCGTTGAGCTCCGCGGCGATGTCCTTGCACACCGCACCCGGCTTGATCAGCTCGAGGCCGCGCTCGTGGACCTGGACGTTGATCTCCCACAGCTCGCGCGAGCGCGCGTCCGGCTCACCGAGGAACAGGGTGCGCTCCAGGGCGGTGTAGTAGCCCGACGTCATCGGGAAGCAGTTCAGGGACAGGATGTCCCCGCGCCGGAGCTTGCGGGTGGTGGCCCAGTTGTGGGCGCCGTCGGTGTTGATCCCGGACTGGAACCACACCCACGTGTCGCGGACCTCGCGGTGCGGGAACGTGCGGGCGATCTCGTGGACCATCGCCTCGGTGCCGGCCAGCGCGACCTCGTACTCGGTGATGCCCTCGCGGATCGCGGCACGGATGGCCTCGCCGCCGAGGTCGCCGATGCGGGCGCCGTGCTTGATGACCTCGATCTCCTCGGGCGACTTGAGCATGCGCTGACGCATGGCGTCCTGGGAGACGTCGGTGAGCTCCGCGCCCTCGAACGCCGCCTGGATGCGCCGGCGGGTCAGCAGCGGCAGGGCGTCGTCCTCGACGCCGATCCGCCGGGCGGCCACACCGCGCCGGCGCAGGGCCTCCTGGAGGCCGTAGTAGAAGTTGTCGCGCCGCCAGTCGGTGTAGACGATGTTGTCGCCGTAGCTGGTGCGCCACGGCATGCCGGCGTCGATGTTGGCGGTGACCGTGACGGAGTCGTCGGCGGTGACGACGAGGGCGTAGTTGCGCCCGAACGTGGTGTAGAGGAAGTCCGAGTAGTACTTGATGCCGTGGTAGCTGGTGAGGATGACGGCGTCGAGCTGCTGCTCCGCCATGATCCGCCGCAGGCCGACCAGCCGGCGCTCGAACTCGGCGTCGGAGAAGGTCAGCTGCTCCTTCTGCCCGTTGTGCAGGGTCTTCAGGCGCTCGAGCTCGGCGACGGAGGCGGCGGGGGCGGTGATGGGCGAGGTGGTCATGGTCGTCCTTTCGTGGAGCGGCTCCCGGTCAGACAGTCCGGGTGGGTCAGGGGAGGCGCTGCACCGCGGGCTCGGCGTCGCCGGCCTCGGCAGTGGAAGCGGAAGGTGCTGCTGCGCCTGACAGTGGTTGGGTCGTGGTGTTCTCGATCGCCATTTGTTGCATTTATCACAACCGAGTTGCTTCACTGTAGGAAGTGACCTGCGCCACGGTCAAGGCCCTTCGCGTAACTTTCCGAGCGGGGCCGGATTCGGACTCGCAGGCGCCTGGACTGGAACGCATACCCGTTGCAATGAATGCAACGAACTGCCTTCCACTCCTCCACGCCCGAAACGGTGGCCCGGGCAGCCACTCCCGAGACGTGCCGTCACATCCTTCCGCAGCGTGTATATGAGTGATATATCTATTGGCGACAGAGATGTGGGCTGCATCACGAGCCGGACGGAAGAACCGTGTGCGGCACGCGGCATGCGGTGCCCCGTTCGGCCGCGGCGGCCGCGGTGCGTTCGGGCCGTCCGGGCGGGCATCGACGCCGTCGTGGACTCCGTCCGCATCGACGTGCCGACTGCGCCGGCGGGCACGCCGGTCCGCACCGGCACGGCCGGACCGGGCGGGGTCCCCGACGTGCGACCCGCCCAGGATCCGGCACGGCCTTCCCCGACGACATGACCGACGCTCGCTCGAACGCACCCCTAGGAGCACGATTCTGATGACCCATGTTCTTCCGTTCACCGAGATCGACCTGTCCGACCTGGAGGAGGTGGGGGGCAAGAACGCCTCCCTGGGGGAGCTGATCCGCAACCTGGGTGCGGCCGGTGTCAGGGTGCCGGGCGGTTTCGCCACGACCGCGACCGCCTTCCGGGAGTTCTTGCGGGTCGGCGGGCTGGATGCGCAGATCGAGGAAGCCCTGGAGGGCCTCGACACCGCTGACGTGGGTGCCCTGGCGTCCGCGGGCGCCCGGATCCGTTCCCTGATCCGGCAGACGCCGTTGCCGGCGGCGCTGGAGGCCGCGATCCGGGAGGCGTACGAGGAGCTGGCCGGGGCCCAGCCGGAGGGTGTGGAGGTGTCCTGGGCGGTGCGCTCGAGCGCGACCGCGGAGGACCTGCCGGACGCCTCCTTCGCCGGGCAGCAGGAGACGTTCCTCAACGTGCGAGGGGTGGAGAACGTGCTGGCCGCGGTCAAGGACGTCTTCGCCTCCCTGTACAACGACCGGGCGATCGCCTACCGGGTCCACCACGGCTTCACCCACGCCGAGGTGGCGCTCTCGGCGGGGGTGCAGAAGATGGTGCGCTCGGACGTGGGGGCCTCGGGGGTGATGTTCACCATGGACACCGAGTCCGGGTTCACCGACGCGGTGTTCATCACCTCCTCCTACGGACTGGGGGAGGCCGTGGTGCAGGGGGCGGTGAACCCGGACGAGTTCTACGTCTACAAGCCGGCCCTGGCCGCGGACCGGCCGGCGGTGCTCAAGCGCGGGCTCGGGGAGAAGGCCCTGCAGATGACCTACACGCAGTCCCAGGAGCTCGGGGAGACCGTGGCCTTCGTTCCGGTCCCGGCGGAGCTGCGCGCCCGGTTCAGCCTCACCGATGCCGAGGTCGAGCAGCTCGCCCGGTACGCGGTGGCGATCGAGGACCACTACGGCCGGCCCATGGACATCGAGTGGGGCAGGGACGGGACCGACGGACAGCTCTACATCCTGCAGGCCCGCCCCGAGACGGTCGTCTCCCGCCGGGCGGCCGGCGGCATCACGCGCTACCGGCTCCACGAGGACGGGAAGGTCCTGGCCGAGGGCCGGGCCATCGGCCAGCGCATCGGCGCCGGGCAGGTGCGGGTGCTGTCCTCGATCGGGCAGATGGCCTCCTTCCAGGCCGGCGACGTCCTGGTGGCGTCGATGACCGATCCGGACTGGGAGCCGATCATGAAGAAGGCCGCCGCGATCGTCACCGACCGCGGCGGGCGCACCTGCCACGCGGCCATCATCGCCCGCGAGCTGGGCATCCCGGCGGTCGTCGGCGCCGGCAACGCCACCGAGGTCCTGGCCGAGGGCACTCCGGTGACGGTCTCCTGCGCCGAGGGCGAGGCAGGCCTGGTCTACGAAGGCCTGCTGGACTACACCGTGGAGGAGACGGCCCTGGGATCCATGCCGGAAGCACCGCTGAAGGTGATGCTGAACGTGGGCACCCCGGAGCAGGCGTTCAGCTTCGCCCAGCTGCCCCACCACGGCGTGGGGCTGGCCCGGCTGGAGTTCATCATCAACCGCCAGATCGGCATCCACCCCCTGGCCCTGCTCGAGCTGGAGAACGGTTCCCCGGAGCTGCCCGCCGAGGTCGCCGGGCAGATCCGGGAGCGGATCGCCGCTTACGACGGGCCGCGTGACTACTACGTCAAGCGCCTGGCCGAGGGCATCGCCACGATCGCCGCCGCCTTCGCCCCCGAACCGGTGATCATCCGGCTCTCGGACTTCAAGTCCAACGAGTACGCCAACCTGCTCGGCGGCCCCCAGTTCGAGCCGGCCGAGGAGAACCCCATGATCGGGTTCCGCGGCGCCTCCCGGTACCTGTCCCCGGCCTTCCGGGCGGCCTTCGAGCTGGAGTGTGCGGCGGTGCGGCACGCACGCACCACCATGGGATTGACCAACATCAAGCTCATGGTCCCGTTCGTGCGCACCCTCACCGAGGCCCAGGGCGTCGTCGAGCTGCTGGCCGCCAACGGTCTGGCCCGCGGGGAGAACGGCCTGCAGATCGTGATGATGTGCGAGCTGCCCGCCAACGCACTGCTGGCCGAGGAGTTCCTGGACCACTTCGACGGGTTCTCCATCGGCTCCAACGACCTCACCCAGCTCACCCTGGGCCTGGACCGGGACTCGGCGCTGGTCGCCTCCTCCTTCGACGAGCGCAACCCGGCCGTGAAGAAGCTGCTCGCCATGGCGATCTCCGCCTGCCGGGCCCGGGGGAAGTACGTGGGGATCTGCGGCCAGGGTCCCAGCGACCACCCCGACCTCGCCCAGTGGCTGCTGGAACAGGGCATCGACTCCGTCTCCCTGAACCCGGACGCCGTGGTGGACACCTGGCTGTCCCTGGCCCGCACCCCGGCCCGGCCCACCGCGTGAGCGGTGCCCGTACCGGCGCCGGACGCGCGGGCACGGGCACCGCGGGCACCGAGAAGAGAGGCACCTGCACCAGTGACCGACACCTGCCCGGTGGCGTTCTTCCTGTCGGACGGCACGGGGATCACCGCCGAGACGCTGGGCACCACCTTGATCACCCAGTTCCCCGACCAGCACTTCGAACGCCACACCGTGCCGTTCATCGTCACCGTGGAGCGGGCACGGCAGGTGGCGGCCCGGATCGACGCCGTGGCCGCCACCGGACGGATGCCGGTCGTGTTCTCCACCGTCGTCGACCCGGACATCCGCGGCATCCTCGCCGACAGCCAGGGCTTCTTCGTGGACCTCTTCGGCACCCACCTCCCCCAGCTCGAGACCGCGCTGCACGCCACGGCGAACCTGCAGCCCGGGCGGGCCCACGGCCTCGGGGACGCCATCCGCTACCAGACCCGGATGGCGGCGGTCGAGTACGCCATGGAGCACGACGACGGGCAGTCCGTCCGGGCGCTGGAGCGGGCCGACCTGATCCTCATCGCCCCGTCACGCTGCGGCAAGACCCCCACCACCATGTACCTGGCCCTGCAGCACGGCATCCGCGTCGCCAACTTCCCGCTGGTGGACGAGGACTTCGAGCGGCGGGCCCTGCCGACCCCCGTGACACCCCACCTCGGGAAGTGCTTCGGACTCACCTCGCAACCCCTCAGGCTCAGCCAGGTCCGTCAGGAGCGGCGGCCGTCGACCGTCTACTCCTCTCTCGCCCAGTGCTCCTGGGAACTGCGCAACGCCGAGGAGATGTACGCGCTGAACGGCATCCCCCACGTCAACTCCGCCTCCATGTCCGTCGAGGAGATCTCGGCCACGATCCTCGAACGCATGGAGCTCGAGGAGACCGGCCACGAACCGGCCGGCGGTCACCGGTGACGGTGGACCATGGGCACCCGCCGAGGAGAGGCCCCTGCCGGGAACGGGCGCGCTCCCGTCCCCCGCACCTTCCGCCGCGCCCTTGACAGGGAAGATGATCCCCCGGAGACTTTCCCCACACCAGGCGTTGCGCATCGCGATACCTGTTGCACCAAATGAGAAACGCCTGCATGCAGTGGCGGGCGGGGCCCGGGCCCGGCGGTCGTCCACCGGCCACCCGGGACGGCGGGCCGCCCGACACGGAGAGGAAGACCCGATGCACCGAGTCCACCGTGCGCCGTCCGGGAACGGGATCCGGGCCTGGCGCACCGGCACGACGCCCTCACCTCCCTCCGGACTCCGGGAGGCGTCGCGATGAGCGAGGGCTGCGTCTCCGGGCAGACGCCGGTGCCGGGCGGAGGACACCCCGCGCCCGCATGGCCCCACAGCGCATCGAGCGGCGGACCCGGCGCCACCGGACGGTCCTGGTCGGACTTCGGCAGCATCATCGAGTCCATCCGCACCCGGCTGCTGACCCTGCCGGAGAGCACGGAGGTGCTTACGGGGCACGGGGAGTCCACCCCGATCGGCGCCGAGACCCCCCGCCTGCCGGAGTGGATCGCCCGCGGTCACTGACAGGCCGCGGCCGGCCCGGTCCGGCTCCCCGCCCGGTCCGCACACCATCACACCCCCGTCCCCCAACCCCAGGAGGCACGCCGCCCCGGCACACGGCCGGTCGCGGTCGGCCGCCAGACGAAGGAGTCCCGTGTCCCACCATCCCATTCGCGTGGCCGTCGCCGGTGTCGGCAACTGCGCCTCCTCGCTGATCCAGGGCGTG
>NZ_JAVKPS010000016.1:0-60065 GCF_040981005.1 Kocuria sp. CPCC 205258
GGGGGGGGGGGGGGGGGGGGGGGGGGGGGGGGGGGGGGGGGGGGGGGGGGGGGGGGGGGGGGGGGGGGGGAATTTGAACCGCGTTGTCGGTGTCAGCCGGAACCAGGGCGTCGTCGACGGCCTGCCACGACGTGGTCTCCCAGCCGAGTCCGGCAACTACCAGCGTATTCAGCACGGGCACCGCCCGTGCCAGGAATCCGCAGTCTCGCAGCCATCGAGGCTTCCTATCAGCTGCTTACGTGGCGCATTCTGCCGCCGTCTGGCGAGCTCCCCTGCACTCGTGCACGGCCGGCCCCACGTCGAAAGGAGCGGCGTCGGCGGCGTGGATCTCGCGCGGACGGTGGAGAGCCGGTATAGCTCGGTGACGATCTGGGCGGTGTTGAGAGCCATGGTGGTCCACCAGCAAGTGGAAAGCTTTAGGCTCCTCCCATATGTGCGGAGAACCCTTCATGGCCCGCCGCCGATGTCAGCGGCTCTTTCGCGGGGATCCGAGCAGGTGGCCGTCCCGGTGTCCGAGCACCGCGTCCCCGGTGCGTCCGCTCGTCGGGGTGACGGGGTGCCCGGCGGCGCGAAGATGGGCGGCGACCTCATCTCGCAAGCGGTCCTCCAGCCACCAGTCGGCGGCGAGTTCCTGGAGGGCGCGCACCGTGGTGAAGCCGGTCCCGGTTCCCAGCGAGAATACTGAGGGCATCATCGAGGAATCCAGGCGCAGGACGGCCCCGTCGGCCAGCAGGTCCTTGATTACTGCCTCGGCGCCGTCGCCCAGCCGCTTGGCCAGGGCCTCCAGGTGCCACAGGTGCATGCGCCGGTAGCGCGGCTGGGCGGCCAGGTAGCCCTCGATCGCGCCCTGTACGTACTCCGGGCTGACAGGGTGCGGATCCATGCGCTGGCTGTTATGGAAGACGGGGAAGGTCATCGCGGGCTCCTACGGTGGCGGGGGCTGAAGTCACCCACCATGTGTGCGGAGCCCTCACGAACGGCGGCCCGTCCCGCCTCAGTCGCAGTAGCGGTCCAGCAGCTGCTCGTCGACTCCCTGCGCCCGGGCCTTCTCGGCCAGGGCCCGCAGCAGCGGGCCGAGCGGCCGGGACGTCCGGGGCAGCCAGATGTCCGAGTACTCCATCAGCCACGCGGTGTGCAGCACGTTGCGCGGCACCCCGTTGGCGAAGGTCAGCCCGTCGGAGGCCAGCCCGTAGAGGACCTGCAGGCCCTTCTCGAACCCTTCGCTGGCCGGCGTCGCTTCGACGAGGAACCGCACCGTTGATGAGGACTGGTTCGCCCAGCGGTGCACGGTGTTCGTCGGGGCGGTGGCACTCTCCCCGGTCATCAGCACCTGGGTGCGACCGCCGGTCTCCACGGTCAGCACACCTTCACGCACGTTGAAACGCTCCGTGTAGGTCTGGTGGTAGTGCCGAGTGACGCCGGAGCCGGGTTCGGCCTGGACGTGCAGGAGGGTGTACTCCCCGCCGGTCTCCGCGGCAGTGCGCAGGAACACGACCTCGTCGTGCTGGAGGGCGTTGCGGTGGATGCATCGGGTGGCGAGCAGCTCACCGATCTCCGCAGCGGTCAGGCGCATGATGATCCCCGTTCGTGACCCTTGTGCTGGTCACCACGCTACGCCGCCGCGCCGGGGATCGAACAGGTGACGAGTACGGAAGCGGCCCACCCCGCGCAGTGCTGGACAGGTCATCGGGAGAGGGCTTGCCGGTCTCATGCGGCCGGAGCAGGTTCCGGGCTCGGCGGGCCGTCAGCGGCAGTACCGCTGCTCCAGCTCCCGGTCGGTGCCCTGGGCACGGACACGCTCTGCCATGGCGTGGATGAGCGGGCCGACCACCCGGGAGACCCCGGGCAAGCGCACGTCGGCGAGCTCAAATATCCACGCCGTCAAGAGCGGGTTTCGCGGCACCCCGTTAGACCTGGACAGCCCGTCGCTGGCCAACCCGTAGAGGATCGGCACCCCCTTCTCGAACCCTTCGCTGGCCGGTGAGATCTCGACCAGGGCCCGCACCGTGGACGAACCCTGGTTCATCCACCGGTGCACGGTGTTCACCGACGCTGTGGCGTGCTCGCCAGGCAGCACGACGTGGGGTTGCTTCGCGACCTCGACGGTCAGAGCGCCGTCGAGGATCTCGAAGTGCTCGGAGGAGTGCAGATGATAGTGGCGGGGGACGCCGGCGCCCGGTTCGGCCACGAGGTGGAGGAGGGTGTACTCCCCGCCGGTCTCGGCGCTGGTGCGCAGGAAAGTGACGGCCTCGTCCTGGAACGTGTTCCGGTGGGTGGTGCGCGTGGCGAGCAGCTCGTCGATCTCCGCTTGGGTCAGTCGCATGGCGATCCCCGTTCGTGCGTATCTGCTGGTCACAACGCTACGCCGAGGCCAAGGCTGGGGACCCGCGTGCGGGCAGATTACGACCGACTGCGGCGAATGGCCCGCCCCACGGTGCGCGGGACGGGCCGTCGGGCGAGCGCGAACCGGGTCTCTACGCGACCAGAACCACGGTCTCCACGGCGTCGGAGACGTTGGCGTAGAGGTCAGCCAGGCCGCCGTCGTTGACGATGATCTTATCGACCAGGGTCGGAGCAACGCCGGCTTCGGAGGCGTGGGCGTCGGTGTTGGCGCCGAGTCCGGGGCGCTCGATCGCGATGACGATCCCGCCGGCGGCGTGGATCGCCTCGGCCTCGTTGTCGAAGCGGACGTCGGTGACGACGACAGGCCCGTCGACCTTGGCGGCGGCTTCGAGCATGAGGCGGATCCACAGGTCGTCGCCGAAGACCTGGCGGCCGGCCTCGGTGCCGAGGACCTGCTGGAGGCGGCGGATCTCGCGGTGGGCGGGCAGC
Organism: Kocuria sp. CPCC 205258; assembly: GCF_040981005.1. Taxonomy (NCBI): domain Bacteria; kingdom Bacillati; phylum Actinomycetota; class Actinomycetes; order Micrococcales; family Micrococcaceae; genus Kocuria; species Kocuria sp. CPCC 205258. The sequence goes on from NZ_JAVKPS010000016.1 coordinate 2,833, forward strand.
TCTTCGTTCTTGAGCTGGTTCCAGTCTCCGTTCACGGCCGCGAGGTGGGTCGAGAGGCGGTCGGCGTCGGCGTCGCGGTGGGCCGGGACGGCGAACGGGTTGAGGATGCGGGCGACTTTCACGGCCTGCAGGATGCGCCCGGCGGTGAGGTCGGAGGACAGGCCGCGGCGGGAGATTTCCCCGGCGATCTTGTTGACCAGCCGGGAGGACTCGTCGGCGGCCTTCTTCGGCACGGACTCGTGCTCGTCCTCTGGGTTGCGGCGGGCCTTGCCTTCGACGAACGGGTCGATGGCGGCGACGATCTGCTTGATCGGGTCCGCCAGGGCCAGCCGGGTGTGGCCGAGCTCGTCGACGAGGTGGGCGCCGGCGGTGTCCTTGCCGGAGCGCTTGGGGCCCGTGAGGCCGATGAGGGTGGACGCCATGGTGGTGCTCCTGGGGCTCGAGTGGTGCGAGGTCACCCTCCATGTGTGCGGCGGGCGCGGGGCGCCGGGCGTCGGTGGTGTGCGCGCGCGCTGCGCGGGCCGCTGAGGCTGCCAGGGGGAGGGGACGGTGCTGAGCGTACTCCGCCGCTGCGACACCGGTGCGCGCCCCGCTACGGGCGCAGCAGAGGCCGGTGAGGAACGTTCCCTCACCGGCCTCTGGCGGGTGGTGCTGCGCTCAGCGGGTGAGCCGGGTCGGGGTGTGGACCAGCCCGTCACCGCCGTCGCGGGAGTGGTAGGGGCCCTGGAATCCCCAGCCCCACAGCGATCCGTCGGTGCCGATGGCGTAGGCCGAGGCTCGGCGTTCACCGGCGATGCCCGCGTTGGCGGTCACCTTGGCGACGGACGGCAGTCCGGGCACCGGCACGAAGTTCGGCTCGTAGGTGGTGCCGGTGCCCAGGTCGGCGCCGTTGATCGCCTGACCGGACACGGTGAGGGTGCCGTCGGCCTTCACCGCGAAGGAGCTGCAGGCACCCACGGACATGGACGTCACCCCGGTCAGGTTGTAGACCTGCTGGGCGGTGGTGGAGAACTTCGGGGCTCCACTGGGATGGATGGCGCAGTCGCGCTGACCCATGTGCCAGACGGTGCCGTTGGTCTTCACCGCGTAGGCGCCGGAGGACCCGGCGGCCACGGACTTCACCCCGGTGAGACCGGGAACCGGTCGAGGGGAGCTGGCGCTGTCGGTGTGGCCGAGCCCGAGCTGACCCTCGAAGTTCATGCCCCAGGCCCACACGCTCCCGTCGCGGGTCACGGCGTAGACCGACTCCTCGCCCGCCTCGATCGAGGCGATCGGAGCGTTGGCGAGGTTCGGCACCCGCACCGGGGTCTTGACGGGCGGGTTGTCCTGCCACTGCCCGGTGCCCAGCAGATAGTTCCAGTTCGAGCCCCAGGACCAGATCGTGCCGTCGGACTTCAGTGCGAAGTTGGTCCGGCCGGCCGAGGCGATCTGCACGACGTTGGTCAGTCCACCGACCCGCACCGGCATCTCGGCGAGGCCGCCGGCATCCGGGTTGGCCAGCTCTCCGTACATGTTCCAGCCCCAGCCCCACACGGTGCCGTCGGCGCGCAGGGCCAGCGTGGACTCGGCGCCCGTGGCGGTCTGGATGATGTTGCTGATGCCTTCGCGCTTGGTCGGGGTCAGGAACCCGCTGCGGCTCTGGTCGGCGGTCCACTCCCACACGGTGCCGTCGTTCTGCACCACGGCGGTGTTGATGTAGTTGGCGTCCATCGACTTGGCCGTCAGCGCGGTCTTCTGGCTGAGGTCGCGCGGGACCACGGAGAGGATCACCGGGGTCGTGACGCTGTTGCCCCGGGCGTCGGTGACCTTCACCGCGATCTCGTACTCCCCGGACCGGGTGGGCGTGCCGGTGAACTTCCCGGTGCTGGAGAGGTAGATGTCACCGGGGAGGGTCCCGGCGACGCGAGCGAAGGTGTAGGGCTTGGTGCCGCCCGTGGCGGTGAGGGTCCAGTTCACGGGAACGTTGACCTCCCCGGGCTTCACCCCGGTGCTGACCAGTTTCAGGGGCTGGTTGGCCGTGAAGTGGTCCAGGTGCCCGCCGTCGTGGAGCCGATACATGAACGCGGCCATCTGATCGCGCATCACCTCACGGCCGGGACCGTAGATGCGAGTGCCACCGGTGGACGCCCAGCCGGTGGAGATGCCGTTCTCGGCCAGCCAGGAGATCTCCTTGTAGAAGGTTTTGCCAGGGCGGACATCGGTGAACTTCGACACCGACGGGGCGGTGTAGTTCGGGGAGCCGGCCAGCCGGTACATGAACGCGGCCATCTGGTCGCGCATCACCGGGCGTCCGGGACCGAAGGTCCGTGTGTCGTTGGGACCGGCCCAGCCGGTGGAGATGCCGTTTTCCGCCAGCCAGGTGATCTCTTTGTAGAACGCCTGACCGGGCCGGACGTCGGTGAACGGTGAGACCTTCGGTGGCGTGTAGGTAGGGGAGCCGGCGAGCCGGTACATGAACGCGGCCATCTGGTCGCGCAGCACCCGCTGCGCCGGGCGGTACTGACGGGTGCCGTCCTGCATGGTCCAGCCGTTGGAGATCCCGGCTGAGCCCATCCAGGAGATCTCCCGGTAGAAGACGTGACGGCTCGACACGTCGCTGAACGAGGTGACGTTCTGCGTCTGGACGGTGGGCTGGGCGTCTGCCGGTGCCGCGGTGGCCGGGGACAGACCGGCGGGGGCGAGCAGGGTCAGCGACAGTGCCACCCCGATCGCTGTGGCAAGCGGGCGCGCGGCCCGGGTGCGGTGGAACATGGATCTCCTGACGTGAGGATTCCGGCGAGGGGGAGGCGGCGCAGAGAAGGCCAATCGGAATCGCTTAAGTGAAGCATGAGCGGATCGGTGACACAGGGTGTGGCCGTTGGTCCAGGTCCCTGCACGTAACACGGCGGAGTTTTGCCCGTCAGGACGGGTCGATGAGCCCGCCGAACAGGCGCTGGTCGTTGCCGTCTTCGACGACGATAAGCAGTTCGTCTTCGTGCAGGTTCTCGATCACGACGGTGGGCATCCCGTCGCCCCGGAACGTCAGCTCCACGGCGAGCATCCCGTTGGCGACCAGGGACGCGGTGGCCGGTTCACGGCCGGTGGTGCCGTCGCCGTTGCCGAGGGTGCCCGGTTCGACCTGCGCCTCGATGACGAGGTGGTCCTGGGCTGGGTCGATCTCGGTGTAGTCGGTGAGCTGGCCGTGCTCGACCAGCAGCTCGGGCTCAGGCACCACCCCGACGTTGTGGCAGGCGTTGAGGTAGCTCGCCAGGGCCGCGGCACGGTTGGCGCGGACCGTATCCCGGTGGGCGGCGGGGGTGGCCGCGGGCTCGGGGGCGACGATGGGGGAGGTGATGGTGCTCAGCACGGGGGTGCGTCTCCTAGCGAGGCGAGGGGCGAATGAAGGCCGGCCCCGGGGTTCACCAGGACCGACCTTCATGTGTGCAGGAGCCACACCTGATACCCGCAGTTTCATGTACCTGCTTCGGGGGACAGTTCCGGCCGCCTCAGCTGGTGATGAGCGTGCCGCGGTAGAGGTCCTGACCGTTGTCGGTGCAGCTGACCTCGACCGGTAGCGGCTTCTCGGAGAGGTTCTCCACGAGCACCGCCAGGGTGCCGTCGGGACGAAAGGTCAGGGCGACGGAGATGATGCCGTTGGCCACGACCCACCCGGTGGCCGGGGAGTCCGCCTCGTGCTCGGTGCCTTCGGTGACGATCGGCCCGGGGTTGGAGTCCGTCTCGATGACGAGGTGGTTGTCGGCCAGGTCCACCTGGCGGTAGCCGGTCAGCGCCTGGTTCTCGGCGACCAGCGCCGGGTCCGGGGTCGCCCCGACGAGGGTGCACGCCTTGAGGTAGGAGGCCAGCTCGGCGATGCGGTTGGCCTCGGTGGTGTTCGTGGCGGCCGGCTCGACGTCGGCGATCTGAATCGTGGTGATCTGGGCGGTCATGGCGCTCTCCTGGAGGTCTCGAGCAGGTCCATCGCGGCCTGCTGCTGCACCCCTCATGTGTGCGGCAATGACCCCTCGTCACCCCTGGTCAGGAGCGATGAAGTAAGTCATCACGTCGGGCGAGCGCTTGTTCGGCGAGGGCGTCGAAGCCGTCGGTGCCGTCGGGGTTCCAGGCGTCCAGATACGTCCCGGCGAGTGCCCGGTGGGCGAGGGTGCCAGTGAGGCGGCCGGCCATCGGGACGGCGAAGAGGCTGATGAGCATCGCGATGGCCGGGTCCATGCCCCACGGAGTGATGTCGACGTCGAGGGTCGTGGGGTGGCTGATCGCGGTGAGGATGATCGAGGCCAGCCACACGCCCATGGTGGCGGCGAACAACAGTGGGGTGCGGCGGAACGGGGAGAGGACCAGGCCGGTGAACACCACGACCCACAGGGCGACGATCATGGTCACCATGATCGCCCACGGTAGGAGACGTGCCGGTCAGCCCAGGTGTTTGAGCGGTGCGGGTGCCGTCGGAACGGGGCTGGTCCGTGCCCCGGGCTCCTTGGGAGGGCCGAGCTGCTCCCGGCGGATGTAGTCCACCAGCTTGCCGAGGGACACTCCGGCGAGGAACACGAGGAAGGTGGGGATCCAGGCGTCGGTCGGCGCGTCCAGTCCCAGAGATCCGGAGGCGGCAGCGGCCCACAGCGTGATCACCAGGTACAGCACCAGTGCGGCCATCAAGAGGTTGCGGCGGGCCAGCACGACGGCGTGGAACGCGCAGAGGAACATCGCAGCCCACAGGACGATGATCATGTACCCATGATGGACCTCGCGCGTGCTCATCGGAACGGTTCAGGCCCAGGAGTCCTCGGTCATCAGGAGGTGACGGCAGAGGTAGCCGGCCACCACGCCGGCGACGGCGACCGCGCAGGTGGCCGCTGGCAGCAGACCGGGGCCGGCGGCACCCCAGGGGGCGTCGGCGTAGAAGGACAGCCCCAGGGTGGAGCCGAACAGGACCCCGATGATCGCTTCCCGTCCCAGCCCGTCGGGCAGCGCGTGGCGCAGCGCGAGGACGGCGAAGAGCAGGGCCAACAGCACAACGATCATGGCTCAAGGGTGCGCCGCGGTCGCGGCCGGGCGGGCGCACCTGGCCTCTGTCCGGCGTGGTTGACCTTCCAGAGAGTTGGAATGCGCCTGGTGGCGTTATCGTCGTCCCGTAGTACGGGGACGCTCGTCGACCCCGCGCACCGCGCGGGAGGACCTAACCAACCACTCCAAACACCACACTCAGCTGGCCCCTGGCAGAGGCTCCGCATTGGTTCGTCCGGGCGAGGCCTTCCCTCTCTTCCAGCGGCGAGCTTGGCGGCACCATCACGGAGGGCTGCACGAAAGGGGATCGCTGAGCGAACAGTCCGAGCAACCAGATTCGCGTCTGCAACTTTCTTTGCAATCTGCGTACACAGGGTGCTCGTTAACCCTGCTCGCTCGTGAGTGCACGCTCCGAGGGCTTGAGTGCGACACTTCTGCCATGTCAGGCATCAGGATCGGTTACGCGCGGGTCTCGACGGACGCTCAGGACCTCACTGCGCAGTGCAATGCGCTCTCATCTCTCGGTGTACCACCGGATCAGATCTATGTCGATCATGGTCTGACCGGCACCAACCGTAACCGACCCGGGCTCACGACGGCCCTGGCGGCGTGCCGGACCGGCGACACCCTGGTCGTCACCAGGCTCGACCGGTTGGCGAGGTCCCTGATGGACGCGCGCAACATCGCCGACGAGCTCACCGCCAAGGGTGTGGTGCTCTCCCTGGGTGGATGTGAGCACGACCCGAACGATCCGGTCGGTCGGCTGCTATTCAACGCGCTCGGGATGATCGCCGAGTTCGAGGCGGACTTAATTCGAATGCGCACTCGCGAGGGGATGGCGATCGCCCGCGCCAAGGGAAGGCTCAAGGGCAAGCCGCCGAAGCTCACGGCCGCCCAGCAGGACCTCGTCATGTCGTTGTGGGGCGAGGAGTCGCACTCGCAGGTTGAGCTGGCCGGGATTTTCGGTGTCTCGAGGGCGACCATCCAGCGAACGATCGCCCGGCACGAGTCCAAGCAGAAGCTCGAGCAGGGCCGCTCCGTCTAGAGCTTGGACATGTCGAGTTTTAAGCCGTTCAGGCATGACGAAGTGACACCATACATTTGCATGCGACATGGAAATGCGCGCAAATGGGTCGGTCCGAAGCTTCAGTGCATAACGATTGAACCTATGACTTGCAGTAACGCCTGCGTAGGTATTTCCCGCTGAGGATACTGGGGGCCACGGGGCTCACATCAAAATCTCTGGGTCCTCAGTGTGGCCGACCCGCAGTCTTTGCGGCGTCGCTCGGGAACAGGTAATGGACTCCACTTTCATTGCCGAAAATTAGATTACATTTTGCCATTCAGGGAATAGCCATGAATAGAAATAGGTTGAATTGCCTTGCGGCGGCATCACTGCTTGCCGTGTCTTCGATCGGCCTGGCGGCAACACCATCTGCGGCGGACACCAAGGCTCACGGATGCCGAGTCCTCACGCCAGCGGGGCCCAAAGCAGACGGCGTCGACGGGAGTAACCGCGTCATGATTCGGTGGGTCATCGACGTCAGATGCGACAAGGGTCGCAAAATCCATGTCCAACAAGAGCGCTGGGAGGAGGATGACGGAACGGGTAAGGGCCGTGGTGACGACTACATTGGGAAGTCGGATCTGAATTACTCTTTCCATAGCGACGGTGGATCTCATAGATTCACATTCCGTACGCGATTGCCGCAAACCAAAGACTCGGGTGGGGGAACAGAACGTAATGAGGAGATGTATCAGAAAGTTCGTTTCTTTGTAACCTCGGGCGGCGTCACTTCCCCCTGGACTAAGTTCGAAAGAGGTGGCGCTAGTTGGATTTTCCACTAGAAGGGTGGATCGATGAAAACCACCAATTCCCTGAGAAACCTATATACGACGTGAACCCCGACTTTTGATCACCCTGGCGGTGTATTCCATCAAAGGAACAGGCACGGCGAATGCCCGGACCCCCCACAGGTTCCGGGCCTTCGACTAGCTACTCCATGAACGTCTAGGCACCACCGCGGTCCCTACTACCAGCCGAGTTGCACCACCTGACCTATTCATATTCGGCCATGTGCATCAGTACAGTTCCGCGATGACCCGATGTTGGTTCCGGAGTAGATGAACAGCTCCTACACCCCCATCGGGCAGGACCGAGGTTCCGGGCGGCGACCACAGTGCGTGAGCACCTGCGCCGGGTAAGTCGAAGAACGAGCCGCCCACCGTCCCGGTGCGCTCCCACCCTCGCCGCGGCACGGGGCCGGGGACGCCGGCACCGAAGGTCACGAAGGTCAGCGGCCGCCGGGACCTGTGGCGGTGACCTGCAGCGGCTCGATGGCGTGGTCGGGGTGCTCGACCACGGCGCGGCCGAGCACCGGTGCGCGCGTGAGGCCGTGGGCGAGCCGGTGCTGGAGCGGGACGAAGCCGGCCGCCCCGTAGAAGGTCAGCAGCTCCTCCGCACCGTGCACGGGGTCGGCAGGCATCGGTCTCAGCACGACCCAGGTGTTGCCTGCCGCCCGCGCGGCGTCCAGGAACCGTTCCAGGAGTGCCGCTCCGATGCCGTGGCCGCGGTGGTCGGCGGCGACGACAAGGGTGTCGAGGTAGCTGCACCGCCACTCGGTGGGAGGCTCCGGCGTCATGACGAAGCTCTGCCAGGTCGCCGAGGTGTGGTTGCCGTGGCAGAGCCCGACGATCTCGCCCGAGTCGGTCTGCGCGACCGTGGTGGTGCTCAGCCACCGCTGGAACTGCTCCCGGGTGAGGTCCCGGCCCGGGGCGACCTGCCGGTTGAGCTCAACGGCGGCTTCGTAGTCGTCGCAGGTGGCGGTGCGGATTGTCAGTCCGGGGGAGCGCATGGGTCGAGCGTAGCGCCGGGGCGGTGCGGCGCCGAGGAGGTGAACGAGAAGCTCAGGCGGCCTGGGCCAGCTCCTCGACGGCGACGGATGAGCGGGCGAAGACGTGCGGCGGGCGGGTCACCAGGGGCCGGCCCATCATCCACGGCTTGGTGCGCAGGTGGTTCTCGCGAGGTTCGAGCAGCCCCAGCCCGGCGCGGGTGTAGAAGCGCAGCAGATCGTCGGTGGCCAGCGGCCGCCCGTCGCCGCGCTTGGGGTACAGCAGCAGCCAGGTGCTCCCGGCCGCTCTGGCCCGCGCGCTGAAGTCCTCCAGCAGGGCGGTGCCGATTCCGTTGCCGCGCCGCTGCTCGTCGACGACGAGGGTCTCGAGGTAGCTGCAGTCCCAGTCCGTGTCCGGTGCCGGCTGCACCCGGCACTCCAGCCACGCCCCGGAGGCGTGGTGGCCGAGGCAGAACCCGACCACGACATCGTTCTCGACGGCGACCGTGCAGGTCGGCAGATCCGCCAGGAAGTCCGACTTCGTGCAGCTCACACCGGGGGCGTACTGGCGCCACAGGGCCGCCACGGCGTCGTGGTCGTCGGGCTGGGCTGGTCGGATCTCAGGCATCGGAGCATCGTATCCAGGCCCGGGAAGGCGCCGGGCCGGGCAGCGGGGAGAGAACGGTCACGCGGCGGCGTAGGCCGGCTGCCGCCTCGTGCGGGTGCTCCGCCGGCGAGCCTGCGTTTGTGGGGCGTGGGAGGCTGCCCGGAAGTGGTGGTCCGGGGAGTCGGTGAGCGGGGCGGCCATCAAGGTCGGGGAGTGCCGGCGGTGCACGGCCAGGGGCTCCACCCAGCGCAGCCCGGCGCGGGCGCACAAGGCAGCCATCGCCGGGGGCAGGCCGCGGCCGGTGCCGCACTCGGCCGGGTGCAGCATCATCCACTGAGAGCCGGCGGCCCGGGCTCGGATCATGAACTCGCGCAGCAGCGCGGAGCCCAGGCCGTGGGCGCGGGCCTCGGGGTGGACGGTGAAGTAGCTGATCGTGCTGCACGTCCAGGTCTGGGCCGGGACGGGGGAGACCAGGCAGGCGGCCCAGGCGGTGGAGTCGTGGTGGCCCTGCAGGAAGCCCCACACCTGCCCGTCGACGACGGCGACCAGGTACTCGTGGCAGTCCACGTCGAAGGCGTGCTCGGGTGGCAGCGAGGGCCAGGTGCCCAGCTGGTCGATCTCGTGCAGGGCGGCGTAGTCGTCGACGACCGCGGTACGAACTTCAACCTCAACCATGGCTAGAGGGTATGGGCGGGTCCGTGCGGCCGCGTCAGGATTTGGACGGGATCCGCACCCATGACGGGTCCGTGACGGCCAACCAGGCGTTCACCGGGGCGTTTCCCCGGGCATCCGGTGGGGCATCTTCGCAGGTGCGCGCCCTAGCAGTTTGTCCGAGTCCCGGGGGACTATGGGTCCATGACTTCGCCGACCGCCGCCGTGCCAGGGCTGGGGGCCTACCGTGAATCGGTGACCCTGCCCTTCCCGCACCTGGTCGTCGCGCTGCGGAACAAGCTCGGCGCGCAGCTGGTCGCCTACCTCGGTGGGGTCACCGACACCAAGGCGGTGCGCCAGTGGGCCGCCGGGGAACGCCGACCCACCCAGGTGGTCGAGCACCGGCTCCGTCTGGTCTACCAGGTTGCCGGCGTGCTCGCCGAGACGACGCGCACCGCAGCGGTCGTGCAGGCGTGGTTCATGGGTGCGAACCCGGCGCTGGATGACCGGTCGCCGGCGCGGGTGCTGCGCGACCACCCGGTCGATGAGGTGAGTCCGCTGGTGCTCGCCGCGGCCCGGGCCTTCGTCGGCGGCGCCGACTTCTGATCGCGCGCGTCCGCACACATGGGAGGCACGAAGCCGGACCACCGGCGCCATCCCACGGAAGGACCCGTCGTGAAGACCACAGCGCCCCGCTTGATCGCACTCACCGCCCTCGCCGGCATCTGCCTCACCGGGTGCTCGGAAGCCGATGTCCACGAGGCCATCATGGGAGCGCCGGTCGCTGCCGCCACGCAGATCTCGCCGGACTCCGGGTGCACTATCGCTGAGAACGCCGGTGCCCCGGGCAAGACGGACGGCGACCCGACCATCGCCCCGCAGTCCCTGTCGATCACCTGCGGGGACAAGGGTCCGGTCATCCTCACCGGTGACTTCTCGCACAAGACCGCCAACGACTTCGATCTGGAAGCCACCGGGGTGAAGCAGGTCATCGTCGTCGACGACCAGGCGCGCATCTGGCACAACCTCCGCGGCGAGGACTGCCTGACGATCCAGCACCTCGACTCCCTGGACGCCAAGCGCGACACCTGTGAGCACAACGCCTGATCTCTTGGTCCCGAGTGCCGGAGCACCCCCGTGGCGCTCCGGCACTTCGCCATGCCCGCGCCGTACACATGGGACACATGGCCACCACGAACGAGCAGACTGCCATCGCCGACTTCCTGGACGCCGCCGCAGCTCGGATGCGCGGCGTGGACCTGTCCCCGCGCGCACTGACCGCCGAGGACGAGGACGTCGACCCTTGCGAGTTCGCCGCTGAGACCGCGGCTGCCCGGACGCTGACCGGCACACTCGGTGTCGCCTACGACCTTCTGATCGACCAGCTGTTCACCGACCTGCAGACGATCACCACCGCCGGCGGTGCGGTGGAGGGATCCATGGTGATCGTCCTCGACGAGCTCCCCAGCCAGTTCGAGGACCGCTACACCGCCGGGTTCCTCAAGCAGTTCTTGGCCGTGGTCTATGACCTGGGGCAGAAGCTGGCCACCGAGTACACCGGGCCCTCGTGTGTGGCCCAAGAGCTGGTGATCGAGCTGCTGCTCAACCAGGTGGAGTCCGTGGCCGCCGCCTTCGAGCTGCACCTGGACCCGCATTGGAGAGAGCTCGCCGAGGAGTTCCTGCTGGAGGACGACGACTACAAGCTGCTCTACCAGGACGGCCCGTACTCCCCGGAGGCATTCCCCGACTCCCTCGGGATGACCGACGTGAGATTCGAGCAGTGGTTCGTCCCGTTCACCCACCAGACCGTGAACCCCTACGCCGCAACCACTCCGGCGAGCTGAGGAAGTCCCGGCAGTCGCACCCTCTACACGCCGTGGAAGCGGCGGCTGTGCGAAGGTGTACGAAAGCGAAATGCCCTCGCGCGCGGCCGCCGACGCATCGTTGTCGATGCCCCGGCTCCCACCTTCCGCACTCGTGGGTGCAACAGAAGGAGCTCCTCGATGCCCAAGATCAACACGTCGGCACTGGTCACCTCGGGCAGTCTCTCCGCACTGCTGCTCCTGAGCGGGTGCGGCGCCGAAGAGGCGTCGTCGTCGACCCCGACGGCCACGGTCACGGTCACCTCCTCGCCGGATACCTCCGAGGTCGACCAGCGGGTGGCTGACGCTGAGGCCAAGGTCCAGGAGGCCGAGGAGCGTGCCGCGGAGGCGGAGAAGCGCGCCGACGAGGCGGAGGCAGAAGCCGAGGCCAAGGCCGCGGCAGAGGCCGAAGCGGAGGCCAAGGCCGCCGAGGAGGCCGAGGAGGCAGCGCCGCCGGAGGCGCCGGCCCCGGAGCCGAAAGCCGACCAGTCGGGAATGACGCTGGCGCAGCAGAACGCGGTGCGCTCGGCCCAGAACTATCTCGAGTTCACCGCGTTCTCGCGGTCCGGGCTCATCGATCAGCTGGTCTTCGAGGACTACTCGACCGAGGACGCCACCGTGGCCGTCGACAGCCTGACGATCGACTACAACGCCCAGGCCGCGAAAGCCGCGCAGAACTACCTCGACTTCTCCGGCTTCTCCCGCGGAGGCCTCATCGAGCAGCTGATGTTCGAGGGGTACTCCGCCGAGCAGGCGACCTACGGGGTCGATCAGGTCGGCCTCTGAGCGGCTCCCAGCGGCCTCTGAGGCCTCTCGCCTAGCCTGGGAGGGACCCGACCCGCCGCCACGACGAGGAGGGCCCACCATGGCCGACCACGCGACCACCCGACCAGACCTCTCCACCCTGCCGAGCACGACGCCGGCAGGGTCCGATCCAGATCTGGTGGACGAGGCCTATGTGGAGACCCTGGTGGAATCCGCCGGCGGAGCCGCGGCCCTGGACCCCGAGGGGATCGAGGGTGACTCCGCGCAGCCGGTGGAGGTTGACTCGCTGCTCGGCCTCGATGCGGTGGGCGAGATGGTCACCGCCGTGCTGGCGATCCGCGAAGACCACCTGGAGGCGTTCTGGGCGCTGGACAACGCCGTCTTCCAGAACGCGGTGACCGACTTCATCACCGACCGCCCGTTCCTGACCGTCGACGACGCGATGCGCGCGGTGCTGCGCTCGTTCGGGGTGCGCGCCAAGACCTTCCCCGACCACGTCGACGTCGTCGCCTGGGGCGAGCCGGGCTGGCAGCTGGTGGAGACCGACGTCACCGATCTGACCCAGGCGCGACTGCTCGCGTAGGCGGGCAACGCATCCGGGGTGCTCGAGCGCAGACGCGGGGGCCGCGCGCGGCGGTGTCTGCGTGCGAGGATGCTGCCACCAGGCCCAGGAGCGGAGGACGGCATGCACGGACCGGCGCGACGGGCTGTTTACGCGACCGTCGCAGCGGCCTCCCTCACGGCCGGTGCCATCCAGATCCTCCAGAGCACCCAGCTCGGATGGGCTGCGATCCTCGCCGCCGCCGTGACCTTCGCCGGTCTCGCGCTCGTCACCAGGGGCGCCCGCTGGGGTCAGCTGCTGGTCGGCTGGGGGCTGTTGACCAGCCTCGCGTGGTTCATCGCCGTGCTGTTCAGCCTCCTCGGCCGCAGCGGGGACTTTCCTTTCGCCGGGTGGATGGTGGGGATCGGGATCTACCTGGTGACCTACCGGGAAGCTCGTCGGCAGAACCGAGACGGGCACCGCGCCGGCATCCGCGGTGAGGGATAGGACCCTGGTCTCGGCCGGGGTCGTCTACGGGGGAGACTGGAACCATGTCTGATCCCGAGCACGAACCGAACCCCGAGCCGGACGACGTGCTGGGCGCGCTGCAGGTGCCTGGTGAGGTCGTCGAGAAGTCGACGCTGGCCGACCGGCGCCCGGACGTGAACCGGTTGCGCGCGGTCCGCACAGGGGAGGGGGCGGCGACCCTCTACGTCGGCTGGCCGGAGAACTCCGACACCCTCGCGCTGCCGGCGCGGATCTACGAGCAGGCGCGCGCGTTCGCTCAGGCGACGAAGCGGGAGGATCGGCTGTTGGAGGTGCCGGCGGTGGAGGTAGAGGTGATCGTCTTCGCCCCGGGCCCGGAGCTCGAGGAGCCGTCGGTGGCGGTGCTGATGGATCTGTCGGATCTGCCGCTGGCGCAGATCGAGATGCACTTCGCCGGCTTGGAGACGGACGAGGAGACGCTCGACTGGTTCATCGACGTGGTGGTCGCCGGCGCGTGGAAGCTCGTGGAAATGGGCCTCTGACGAGGATCCGGGGGTTCTGCGGGGGTCACATGCTACCGTCAGGCTTCAGAGCCTTCGGCCCTTGCTCCGCTCCGCTACGTCTTCAGTCTGACGGTAGCATGTGCGAAGAAATGTGTGTGATGAAGGTTCTTCGATTAGGTCGCTGCTCGGCGGCGGGGACACAGCGATCCTAATCGGGGTGTCAAACCCGGGTCAAACACCCGTGTGATGAGGACCAGTGAGGACCAGTGAGGACCACACTGAGGACCACGGATTTCCGTCGTTGCTCCAGGTCAAACACATTCTTTGACCGTTTTCGAGTATCCGAGGACCATGAGGACCTCCCGAGAGCACCCCCATAGAGAGGGAGAAGTTGTAAGAATCTTCCACCCCTATGAAACAGAGCCCTCGCGTATAGGGGTCTCTTATATGGTCCTCTGGTCCTCACCGTGTCCCTATAACCATATTTCTCTTAACGTAAAGAGATAGTCTTATAGGGTCTCACCTGGGCAGATGCTGCTTCGGAGGGGGTTGGCCGAGGACCACCGCCGGGTGTGCCCCAGGTGGTGCACAGGGCGACGATCGTGGTCCTCACGGTGCACAGCCTTGCCGGCCCAGGATTCCGGAGCGACGGGGGAGCAGACGCTGGATCCCCGCCTTGCACGGCGTCGCCCTCGGGCCCTGCCGCACACATTGAGCCCATGACTTCGTCCTCCGCGGCCCCCGCCGTCCCCCTGTCCTGCCGAGTCACCACCCCCGGTGACTCCCGGCTGCTGAGCATGCGCCCCCACGTGCTGAGGATCCGCGCGGTGCACACCTCCCGCGGCCCGGCCTCCGTCTACCTGCACCACCTCGACGACGAGGTTCTGGTCGGTGCCACGCTGCGCTCGATGCTCTACGACCTCGCCCGCATCACCGCCACCCAGCTCGGGGAGAGCTCGCGCCTGCTCGAGCACCGCGGCTCCACCGTGGAGCTGCACGAGCTGGAAGAGCACGACCTTGCACCGGGGCCGGCGGTGGAGGTCATGCTGTGCATGCACGAGCGCGAGGGCGTACTGATGGAGATCTGCTTCGACGGCCTGCCGATCGATGCGCACACCTGCCGGTGGGTCGTGGACACGCTCGTGGCGACCTCCTGGCGGATCCTCGAAGAGCAGCGCTGAGCTCAGCGTCCGCACACATGGACGCCATGACCGACACCGCCGCCCCCACGCCCATCGCCTCCGTCGCCTTCGTGCAGCCGACGGAGTCCCTGCTCGCCTCCCGGCGCCCCGACGTCATGCGCGTGCGCACCGTCTACCGAGGCGAGGACGAGGCGATCGTCTACATCGGGTACCCCGAGGACACCGGCACCGACGAGCGGCGGCCGGCCCTGGTGCGCAGCCTGGCGAAACTGGTGGCCGATGCGGCGTCGGTCGACCTCAAGGAGCCCAGCCACTTCCCGGACGCCAGGACCCTCCCGGTGCAGGTCCAGGTCTTTGCTCCGGAGCCGGAGCTCTCCGGCCCGTCCGCCGAGGTCCTCCTTGACCACCGCGGGGCGAAGCCCTGGGACATGGAGATCGTCTTCGACGGACTCAACTACTCCCGGGACGCCGCGCACTGGATCGTCGACGTCCTGGTCTCCGCCGCCAACCACCTCGAGGCCAGCACCACGGCTCAGACCGTCGCCGGGGACTGAAAGACTGAGCCCATGGATCAAGCGCAGCTTCCCCTGTGGATCGAGATCGTCCGCGCGGTCGGGCCGACCATCGGATCCCTGTTGCTCTTCGCGACTGCGGCCACCGCAGCGACCATCGCCTGGCGCACGTACCGGCAGCGCAAGGACGCCGACGAGAAGGTCTACCACCAGCGCAAGGAAGCTGACGAGAAGGCCTATCACCAGCGCAAGGACGCCGACGAACGGGCCGAGTGGTGGCGCCGCGCGCAGTGGGCCATCGACTACGCCTCCGACCCGGACACGGAGAAGGTCCGGATCGGCCTGCGGACCCTGCGGTTCCTGCTGACCTCCGACCTGGCCTCGCCGGAGGACAAGGCCCTGGTGCGCGCGCTGCTGGACGTCGTCATCGCCACCCGACAGAACCGCACCTACAATGGACCTACCGGATCAGCAGGTTCTTCGCCGCGACTCCAGCGGCGGTTCCCCTGGTCCCGGAGAGGGGAGTGAGTCCCATGGCCGAGAAGAAGACCCACGAGTACCGGCTCGACGACGCCGCCGGCCTTGACCGCGCCTACGACGACCTGGTGACCGAGACCGGCGACGGCTTCGCCGTGCAGCTGCCCAGCGAGGGTGACCGAGTCGTGGTGGTTCCTTCACGCGAGGATGCCACGGTGATCGCCGAAGCAGAGGTGCTCCGGCAGATGCTCGCGGCCTAGCGGCCGACGGACGCCGCCACGAAGAGACTGGCTGCCATCGACTCGGCGGCATAGCACCCCGGCACCAGGCCACCGACGCCCCGTCCAGCACGCGCTGGACGGGGCGTTGTCGTCGGCACCATCATCGATGTTTCACGTCAACGTTTCACGGTTGACCACTGCCCTGAATGTTTCACAGGCGATGTTTCACGGGTAGAGGCGCCTGGAGGTGCCCGGTGAAGCGCGACGCCAGCGCGTGCCGAATGACCCGCCGTGCCGCCGCGGGCCCTTGCGCACCGATCCCTTCATCCTGGGCACTTGTTCATCTTCCACGCCGGCGCTGTGCGACGACGTCATGGTGTGCGCAGCGCGCCGGCAGTGCGCCGCACACATGGGGTGATGAGCCTCTTCATCGGGGTTCGAGAGGAGTCTCAGACCCGCCCGTCAGTGTCGTGTCGTAGTAGATCAAAAGAACGACACGCACTACCGGCAGGTAACTACCCCTCCCCAACCGCTTTCGACCCCCGACGAAGGACTCCGCCGATGCGCCGACTCGCTGCGCTCCCGCTGCTCGCACTCGCCCTGGCCGGCTGCACCGCGGCCGACGCCGCCGAGCCGCAGACGGCCGAGGAGATGGTCGCCCAGCAGCTGGTCGAGGTCCAGGACTGGCAGGCCGACTGGTCGAACTCCGGCTGCGCTGAGAACCAGTCCTGGGATTAGATCTGCGGCGTGCACCTGCTCGAGGCCAGCTTCGTCGCCTCGACCGCTTCCCTGTCCTTCGATCGGACCCTGTACCCCACCTTGAACGACGACCTGACCGGTGATCAGCGTGACGCTCTGCTGGCCTATTGACGACGCTGCCAGCGGGCCTGGTTGGCACGGGCACCGCCGCGATGGAGGGCGATTGGATCATCCCCCGCCCCGACGGCAGCTATGACCTGTTCACCGACCATGTGTTCCGCACCGTGCGCGGCTTCGCGCCGGTGTCACATCGGTTCCTCGCCACGGCCGCCTGAGCGGCTCAGCTCCCCGCACGGCTTACCCTGAGATCCCCACCCCGTCACGATCGCGAAGAGACCACCATGTGCCGCACCACCGCCATCACCTCCCTCGCCCTGGCCGCCGGCCTCGCCCTCGCCGGCTGCACCTCCAGCTCCGGCCAGGACGCTTCTTCCACCGCACCGGCCACCCCTTCAGCCACCGCCGATGCCTCCGTCTCGGCCACCCCATCGGCGTCGGAGACCTACAAGCTCGGCCAGACGTTCACCGCCACCACGTCCTACGGCGCGGAGATCGTCGTGGAGCTCCCCGTCGAGGGCCCGGAAGAGGTGGAGCAGCTGCGCAAGGAGCTCGACGTGGACCCGATCTCCTACGCGAAGGTTGGCATCGACAACCGCGAAGGCACCGAGAGGGTCTCCGCCTACGCCATCACCCTCTACGACGAGGACGGCACCGCCTACGAGTTCAACGACCTCTCGACCAGCCACATCGGCGAGTGGGGCCCGGACTACACCGACGCCCTCGGCGGGGTCGAGGGTGAGTACGGCTACACACTGAACGACGGCACGGTCCTCGACGAGACGATTGGGGCGGACCTCAACGACCGCTCCACCACCCTCTACAACCAGCACCTCAACGACGGGGGCGCCTCACCGCTCGAGGTCACGACCGGGTGGATGGCCTCCACCGCCACCGAGCTGCCAGAGGAGATCACCGGGATCACCATCCAGCCCAACGGCGTCGGCGACGAGATGCTGATGACCCCGGGTGGGGCGATGCCGACCGCCAAGGCTCAGCCCTCGAAGGGCCCTGGCACCGACGCGCCCGACGCCCGGCCAACGAAGCCGGCGGACGAGTCCCAGGGCGGGTCCGGCCCCACCGAGGTGCCGATGCCTGGGGCGATCCCGAACCAGAACTTCACCTACGAAGAGGCGCTGGAGGCCCTGGAGAACGGCATGCCGTACTACGACGCCTTCTGCATCCACTACACCCCCACCACCGACGGCGGCCGCTCCCAGTGCGAGGGCATCGAGGCCGGCACGGTGGACTCGATCACCGGCGAGTACATCGGCGGCTGACACTGTGCCATTGGCGCCCCGGCACCTGCGCTCGACGCGGGAGCCGGGGCGCTTCACGTGGCGCGGGCTCCGCACACATGGGTGGTACGCGCAGCCCGCTGTTTCAGAGGAGGACCAGCGATTGTCATCATGACGCTCACGAAGCCCGACGCCACCACCGAGACCGTTGAGGTTGCTCCTCTGCCGGGCGGGCTGATCGTCACACCTGGCCGAGTGCACACCACCCAGGTCAGGGATGCCGCACACATGAGCCCCAGAACCGCCCGAACTCAGGAGACCCCATGACCGTCCTCGCCCACGAGCAGGCTGTAGCCGTGCTCACCATCATCCACCCGGACGCCACCTCCACCACCCGCGTCTTCATCGAGGATGACCACCACGAGCTCGACCCCTTCCACCGCGCCGTGAAGCGCCGCGACGCGGTGCTGGCCGAGCGCCCGGAGTCGAAGGCGACCATCGGCATCAACGAGCGCGCCCTGGACGCGGCGACCGTGACGAGGATGCACGACGCAGGCTTCCCCGCCTACGACCTCCTCGACGCCGAGCAGACCCGTCAGGCGATCGACGAGGTGAAGAACGACTCGTGACCACAGTGGCCGCGGCACCGTGCAGGCTGGCGCCGAGCAGGACACCACCGAGCAGGACGTCGCCACCATGACAGTCACCCGCGGCGAGGGCACCAGCTACACCACCCGGATCACCGACAGCGAGGTCTCCACCAACCCGCTGGCCCAGGCCGCCGCCGTGGCATCGTCGCTCGTGCGGGTGCGCCCGGAGATGACGGTCTCCGTCACCGGCAACGCCGAGGCGCGGCGCCAGCACGCCCGCCGGCGGGACCTGTTCGCCTTCCTGGGGCAGAAGCCGTGCACCTGCCCGAAGACCTACCGGCTTATCAGCTCTGCCTATCGGGCTGACGAGAAGCCGCGGCCGTTCGTCCAGGACATCACCGACCCGCAGGCCGACTGCCCGTGCTGCGGCTACCTGCCCGCCGAGCAGACCGCCTGACCGACCGCGCGGGGTCGCGCTCGCGCGTCGCTACGCTGGCGACATGGTTCAGACAGGTGTGACCGAGGCGGAGCTCCGCTGATGCCGGCCGACGAGATCCTCCGGGCGGCCGGCTACTCGCTGCTGCTGGCCGGGTTCCTGTTCATGATCCGCTGGTGGGTCGAGACCCGCGGCAAGGACCGGGGCGCCCGGGACCGGCGGATCGCGCTCGTGCTGGTGGCCGCTTCGCTGCTCTGCACGCTGGTCGCCATCATGCTCACGCCGGGAGGCAGCTGATGCCGACGTCGCTGCAGCTCAATCTGCTCGCCCTCGGGTTCCTGACCGCCGGGCTGGCGTTCCTGGCGCATGGCCTGGTCGAAGGCAAGGGCACGATGCCGAAGGGTCGAGATCGTCGTGCCGCCGCGGGTCTGTTGGCGATCGCGGCGGTGCTGTTCCTGGCCGCCGGCGGGTCGCTGATGTCGGGGGACTGAAGGTTCGCACCCTGGACAGCACTGTGGCGGCCCGGCTGGGAAGGCGGGCCGCCACGGTGACGCGCGCCGACAGGGGCGCTGCGTGCTGCGCGGCCACGCCCCCCCCGACGCGGCCTGCGCTGTGTCGGGCCGCTCAAAGCGGCTCACCGACAGCTTCAGCCTAGAGAGTCCGACCGCGCACCGGCAGCCCCACTTCTGTGCACAAGCATGGGTTCAGCGGCGCCGGTTGCCGGGGCTACTTCGGCGCCTCGACGATCCGCAGGCCCGGCACGTCCGCGGCCACCCGGTAGGCGACAGCCCGCCACCATCGGGCGGTGGGCGCCAGCGGTGCGCCCGGCAGGTCGAGGGCCGGCATGTCGGCGTCGCGGTCGTAGACCTCGAAGACCGGGTCGGGCCCGGCGTGCTCGAGCAGGTGGGCGGCCAGCTGGTCGGCGACCTCGGCGGTGTACGCCTCGATCCGCTCCACGTCATCGCGCACCCCGTCGGGGATGGGCCGCCGGCCGGACTCCCAGTCGTCGACCGCACGCAGACCGACGTTCAGAGCCGCTGCGAGCTGCTCGCGCGACAGGCCCATCGCCTCGCGCACGACCTTCAGCTCGATCGGCGTCATCCGTCCGTCGGCCGGCGCCTGTCCCGCGGGAAGCGGCTGAGGGCGGGACTGCGCCCAGCCGGCCAAGGCCTCGTTCACGATTCCTGCACCGTCTGCCCGGTGTCGTCGTCGGGGTGGGCGGCGCCGAAGGCCCAGTTCCACGGGGTGGTCAGGAAGTCGTAGGCGTCCTGCGGGAAGCCGTCGGCGTCGATCAGGTCCCTGGCGGCCAGGGCGATCAGGGCGTGGGCCACGGGCATCTGAAAGCTGGTGGCGGTGGCCGCGGAGGCACGCTCCAGGGCGTCCCCGGACGGCGGTGCGGAGTCCGGGCGGGTGTGCCGGTGCATCAGCAGGAACAAGTCGGTGGCGATCGCCTGCGACAGGCTCCGCCACGAGCCGAGGATGAGATCCAGAGAAGCCTGGCGTCCGGCCGCGGCCGCGGCGCTGACCGCCAGCTACACGGCGGCCTGACCGAGCGCGTCGTAGTCGACCTCGACCGGGGTGTTGTCGGTGACGAACTTCTGGTGGAGCTCGGCGGCCTTGCGCAGCGCCTGAGACTCATTGAGGCCGATGTCGGCCGCCTTCTCAAAGACGGCTTGGACCTGCGGGCCCTGGGGCCCGGCTGCGGCGGCGAGGATCTCCAGGTTCTGCCAGGTAGGGGTGCTCATCGCACGGTGCTCCTCGGGGAGTCGGAGGCGGTGAGCGACGTGTTCGCCCGGTGCCTGCTCGTCGCACCGTAGCAGTCGTCCCAACGGCGACAACAGAACCTGCAAGAGCAGGGAAGCGTCTGGCCGCGTTCGCTACTCGAGCCTGAGAATCGCCCGATTGATGTCCTCGAAACGCTTCTGACAATCACAGGAGACGAGGACCTTCAGCGCGTCCTCGGCGTTGAAGTCATCAGGGCCCACCAGCCAGCGGCAAACCTCGCCGTCCAGGTCAGAAGCGAGCCGGCCCAGCGGCAGCGGGTCCATCAGGGAGAGCATGTTCGCCTCGGCGGCGAAGCGGGTCGGGTCGGGGAAGTTCACCGCGACGCGGCCCGTGGCCCGGGTCTTCAGCACCTGGCGGTTCGGGCCCTCGAAGCAGTACTCCCCGTCCACCTCAGCATCCGGTGCAGCACCGAACTGGGTGCGGAACGCCGCGGCGGCGCGCTCGGTGGGGACGTACTCGTAGGCGGGGCGGGAGTCCATGTCGTGAATGCGTGGACCCCAGTCGCCGGTCGCCTCAGCCAGGGTGATGGCCAGCGCGCCGAGATCGAGCTCGGCCTCGGGGTGGTCCTTGGTGGCGAAGCGGCCGTCGGTGGCGCGCGGGTGCTGGTGGTCTACGAAGGTCGTCATGCCCGGAATGTGTGCGGCTGGTCCCTGGGGAGGACATGGCACCGCCCCGCAGCTCCTGGCGAGCGGCGAGGCGGTGTTAGAAGGCCTCAGCGGCGGGTCGCGATGATGGCCTCGTCGTCGTCGAGGAGACGCTGGGCCTCCTCGGGGGTGGCTACGTAGACGGTCAGGTCTGCCAGGGATTTCATCGGAACGCCGATGCGGCGGGAGGCAGAGGGGGTCGCAAGCTGTGCCAGGGCGTTCCCGTCGAGCTTGGTCCACGCCTGCGTCGCCTCGATAGCCGCGGCGTTCTCGTGTCGATTGATCACCGTCATGGTCGTGCACCTCCTTCAGAGGTCGTCCCACCATTATCGTCTTTGACGCTGTGGACGTCCATGGAGCTGAACAGCTCCTGCTGCTGATTCTCAATGATCTGGCGAATCTTCTCGCGAACCTCCCTTGGTGAGCCCGCGACGGTCACCTTGCGCTGCGCGGACTCTGGGTCGTTGCCCAGTGCCAGCAGCAGCGTGTTTCCGCGGTCTTGGGCGCAGATCCGGTTGAACAGAGCCAGATCGTCCTTCGGTGCCATATTGAGCTCACCGAGGGCGGTGATGGCCCTCTTGCCCAGATGACGCTTGTCTGGGGAGGGGTCCACGGAGGCGTTGAGCGCCCACTCCGCGCGTTTCCACCACCGGTCCGAGCGGAAGACCCTGTAGGCGACGTACGCCACGGCGAAAGGAATCAGCGCGGCCAGAACCTTCAACCGTTCGATGCTGCCGTCGAACCAGAACCAGAAACTGTCCATCACCTCGTTGTACCGGGGGAACCACCCGGCTCCGTAAATGATGAAGGCCGCGGCGATCACGAGGCCAGACGCCACCATGTGCCACCAGCGGAGCTTCCCCTTCTGTCGCTTCCGGTCTCCGGCACCGGGCTGCTTCCTGGTGGGGGCCTGAGTCGGCGCGGTGGGCGTTGACGTCATGTACTGCTTCTCCTCGCGGTGAATGGGATCGTCTCGAGCGTACCGAGCACCCCGGACGGTCTTCATCTGGCCTATCGGGCCGGTGCCGGTACGACTTCCATGTGTGCGGAGACACGCGCCGGTCCGGCTGGCTACCCTGGAGCCACGACATCAGAGCTGGGGGTGGCTCATGGGGCTCAAGACCAAGGCCGAGGGGTTGTCCGGCGGGCGGTTATTCCTGCTGTCGATCGCTGCATTCCTCGTCTGGTTCTACGCCTCCGACTGGCTCTGGGATCTGCTGGCAAGCTTCGCGGACTGGCTGGTGTCCATCGGCGGGTACGGGCTGTCCAACGCGGTGTTCGCTGCCCTGGTAGGCGCCGGGTGCTTCGCCGGCCTGGAGATCACCCGGCGGCGTCTGCGCCGGGTCGAGGTCGACGGGGACCCGGAGCCGATCAACCCGCCCTACGACTACGAGACCACCGCCCGTCCCTCGGTGTGGCTGGGTTGGACCGCCGGCGTTGTCTGCTGGGTCGCCGGGTTCGTGATCCTGACCGCCGGGTACCCGCACGTGTTCATCATCGGGCCTGTCATCGGCACCACTGCCGTTCTGGCCGGTCGGATGGAGGCCTCCCACGCCCGGGCGATGGATGCCCGCCGCGGGATGCCGCCGGCGGTCGCCGGCCCCGGATGAGGTGACGCCCGCCGGCGCCTGATCGTGCGACGATGCGAGCAGACAAGGTGCCGAGCGTGAAGGAGTGCAGCGTGTCGAGGCGATGGCAGCAGGTGCTCTTCCAGGCGGCGATCATCGTGGCCCTCATCGTGGGGCTTCGCCTGATCCTGGGCGAGTGGAACTGGTGGATGACCGCGATCGGTGTGGCCGCGTTGCTGCTGAACAACGTGTGGTCCGCGGGCGCCCGCCGCGGCGGGGCGGACGGCCGGCGGGAGAGGCCATGACACCGGACCGGTCCCTGCGCGGGCACCTGATTGCCATGCTCGTCGGCGCGGCGTTCCTGGTGCTGGCGCAGCTGGGCACTTGGCCGCCGGAGACCGGGTTCGAGCGAGCCCTGACCGGGCTCACCATTGCTGCGGTTCTGATTGCGGTGTCGCTGTCGTTTTACGAGTGGCTGCAGGGTCGGCGTCGCCGCGGACGGGGCAGCCAGCCATGACAGAGCAACGGCAATGGCCTAAGCGTGCGTGGTGGTCTGACGTGCTGATCGACGCGCTGAGCATCTTCGTGATCGTCGTTGTCGGATTGCTCTACGGGTGGGGCATGGCAGTCCTGGTCGGCGTGGTGGTTGTCTCCTTGGGGTTGTGGTGGAAGCTCGGTCGGTTCTGGACCCGGGACCAGCGATCGCGGATCCGCTGGCGAGCCCAGCAGCGTGCCGGCGACCGGCAGGTGTAGGTCGTGTCGAAGTCGCGTCGGTGGTACGTGGCGTTTCTGGGACTGATGCTGATTCTCTGCATCTGGCTCGGCCTTGAGGGCTCGGTGGGTGCGTAGATCACCGCGGTCGCTTTCGTCGGCCTGATCGCCTCGGTTGTCCAGCAGGACCGGCGGGCCCGCCGCCAGCGACAGGAGTAGCTGACGGGACGAAGCGCTCCGGCTCGGGGTCAAGCCCACGTGCGGTGTTTTGCAGGGCGGGAGGCGTCATGAGTGCTCCCTGAATCACGAGACTGCGACGATGCGGCCGGAACTCTTGGTGCCTCAGTCGGCCGGTGCCTACCGTCGGGTGTCCACCCTGCTGTGCGGAAGTGGCAGGTGCCCATCAGAGCGGAGGTCACCATGAGCGACATCCATACGTCCGTCGTCGGACCGGTCCACGGCGACAGCGGGGATCGCCGAGGGGACGTCGAAAAAGCGATCGCGGCTCTCAACGCCCACGATGCCGCGGGGTTCGCGGCGACCTACTCCCCGGACGCAGTCGTCTACACCGCGGCCTCGCCCGAGCCAGTGCGCGGGCAAGCCGCCATCCAGCGGGACACCCAACGGTGGATCGACTCGATGCCGGACATGACCATGGAGATCGAAGAGCTGGTCCTCGACGACTCGACCGCAGCGATGCGGCTGCTGTTCGTGGGCACCCACACCGGGCCGCTGGAGACTCCTATAGGGGTGGTGGAGCCCACTGGCCGGCGGGTGGCCGTGCCCATGGCGGTCTTCAACCGACGCGGCGAGAACGGAGCGATCGAGGTGGAGCACCGCTACTTGGACATGATGAGCATGGCCCAGCAGCTCGGTCTCACCTGACGGCGATGCTGACGAACGCCCCGGGCTCCGTCTCGGAGCACCGGGGCGTTCGTCGTCTCGGGGGCTGGATCAGAGGGCGGTGCCGAACATCTCGTCGAGCTCCCCGGGGTCGTAGCGGAACCCCAGCGCCTCGCGCAGATCGAAGCTGGCGACCAGGGTCAGCGTGTTGGCCGGGGAGGTGCCGATGACCTCGTAGCCCATCTGGACCGGCTCTAGGCCCCCTTCGACCATCTGGCGCACGACCGGGTAGTCCTCTCCGGCCTCCTCATTGGCGCGGCCCTCCAGCAGGGCGTGGAGGGAGACCTCCACGACCGCGGTCAGGAACCCGTCCTCGTCGGCGGCCGCAGCAGCCTCAGTAGCCGTCATGGGCTTCTCCAGCGTGGACAGGCCCCGCTGGGCGGCGTGGACGGCCAGGGAGTCCGGGGCGTGGCCAGCGGCGAGGGCGGCGGTCACAGCGTCGGGGACGGCGGTCTGAGCGGGTGCGTTCGTGGTCGTTTCCATACCCCTCATGTGTGCGGACGGACCTGTCGCAGTGCATCTGTGACCAGGTGCGACAATGCTCTGTGCTTCGTGTTCAGACCGCCCCGGAGACGCGGATCTCCGCCAGCTCCTTATCGGTGATGTCGCCGTCGAAGTCGTAGAGGGCGTCCTGGATGTCGAAGCGGGCGACGATCAGCGGGTTGCCGTTACGGGCGCCGCAGCACTCGAACTCCAGCTGGAACGGCGCGGGGCAGTCCTCGACGACGCGGCGGGCGATCAGGCCTTTCTCCCCGTCCTCCTCGCGGTCGTGAGCGGTGAACATCTCTGCCAGGGGGATTTCCACGACGGCGACGAGCACCCCGTCGGGCCCGGCGGTCTCGATTGCCTCCTCGATTGTGTGGGGCCTCTCCAGCGGAGTGAGGCCGAGTGCCGCGGCGTGGGCGCTGAGGGAGTCGGGGACGATGGCGGGTTCGGTGGTGTCCATGCCCGCCATGTGTGCGGACGGCGGAGCTGAGCGCGGTGCTCCCCCGAAGTGGGTCTGCCGCCGGCGCTGGGGGCCGTGGCACGATGCCCGGACGGTGTCGGGTGGATCGGGGGAGCGCGCATGGTGGTCGAGGTCGTCGGTACCGTCTCCGGCGCGCAACGATTCCGGCTGGTGCAGCGCCGGCTGAGCGTGGCGCTGGTCGTCCTGACGATCGGCATGATCATCCTCTGGCCCTACGAGGAGGCGCACCGGTCGGTGCCGAGCTTCGTGGTGACCTCGCTGTGGACGCTGGCGGCGATCGCCCTGTCGTCCATGATGATCGCCGGCCCGGACGAGGAGCCCCACGAGGACGTTGGCGAGGGCGCTCTGTGAGGGGTGTCGTGCTCGGGATCTGCGCGGGGGCGGCTGTGGTGGCGGTGGGCCTGTGGATCATCTGGGTCTTCCGCGGGGTGTTCCCGATCTGGATCGTGCTGGCGGCCGTCGCAGCCCTCTTCGGGCGCCCGGTGTTCGAGTGGCTGGAGTGGCGGTACCGGATGCGCGAGCAGGACCGGCAGGACGAGCAGGCCCTCCAGAACGAGCGCGACCGCAAGGACGAGGAGGGGTAGGGGTCAGCTCCAGTCGGCGCCGGCCGGCAGGTCCGCCGGCGTGCCGAGCACCCCGACAGCGACCACCCGGGCCACCAGCACCAGCAGCGGTGGGATGATCGCCAGCCCCACGACCCAGGCCCGCTCCCGGTAGGCGCGGGCGAACAGGTCCTCCGTCTCCCCATCGGGGCCGCCGACCCACTGCCGGTGGGAGAGACGTCCCGCGTACTCGCTGAAGTAGCGGGCCTGGACGTAGCCGACGGTGAAGAAAGCGGCGCCGACGGCCGGGACGACGACCGTCTGCGTGTCCGTGACGCCGTAGAGGACCTGGGTGCCCACAGCGACCATCAGGAACAGGCTCATGGCCAGCATCGCGACGTGGAAGAGCGTCACCGACAGCCGGGTGGAGACCACCGGGATCTCCTCGGGCGTCCCCGCGATCCGAGCAGCGATGGCAGCGCGGGCCAGCGTGGCGATGATGACCACGAGGAAGAGGGCGAACACGACGGCGAACGAGCCGATGATCACGATGTAGTCCCTCCTTGACCGCTCCGGCACCGGACCCCTCAAGCGTAGGAGTTGCAAACGCGAACTACTGTCCGCATTGCTGAGGTGCTGTTCACTCAGCTGTCGTGGATGCCTGTGGCAGGCTCCACTTATGTGGTGCGGGGGACCGTGCATGATCAGCTGAGCGAGCCGCACTGTCCACGACAGCATGATGGCGATCTTCAGCACAACGTTCACCGGACTTGAACCAGCGCCTGATGCGCCATCCGGTGCCGCCGGCGGCCTGGACGGACTTCGCCTGGTGTTCGGCGACGATCTCCGTCACCACCCCTGTCCCGCGCATCGCTGCGGCGTGAGCCGGCCGGTAGCCCGGGGCGGCCCTCAGCGGGATCCGCCGGATGTCGTGACAGGTGCGCAGGTACTCGACCGCCTGAGCGATCCGGGTCGGCGGCGGTGAACGCGATGAGGGTGGCCACGGCGGTGCTCCTGGTCTCTGGAGTGGTGTCGACCCTTCTATGTGCGGGCGCGCGCCCAGGCGGTCGTTGCGGCGGGTGATCCACCGCGTGGTCGGCGAGGATCGGCCCGGATCACGCACGACCGCGGGAAGACCCCTTGGCGGCGCCTGGACCGATCCGTAGCATGCGGACTGACAACGATGTCGCACCGCAGGAGGCACCATGCTCACCGAGATCGATTTCGCCTACGTCAGCGCCACCGAGCTGGCACGCCGGGTCCGGGAACGCGAAGTGTCCGCCGTCGAGCTGCTCGACGCCTGCATCGAACGGATCGAGACCCGCAACCCCAGCCTGAACGCCTTCGTGTACCAGGGCTTCGACGACGCCCGCAACGCCGCGGAGTCCGCCGATGCGGCGGTGCGCTCCGGCGCCGAACTGGGCGCGCTGCACGGGGTGCCGACCGCCATCAAGGACCTGTTTGACTTCAAACCCGGCTGGCCAGCCACGTTCGGTGGGGTGCGGGCCCTGAAAGACTTCTCCGTGGACGGCTACTGCCTCTTCGCCGAACGGGTGGAGAAAGCCGGCGCGGTGATCGTCGGCAAGACGAACTCCCCGGTCATGGGCTACCGCGGCGCGTGCGACAACCCGTTGTTCGGCGCCACCCACAACCCATTCGACACCGCCCGGAACACCGGCGGATCCTCCGGCGGCAGCGCTGCCGCGGTGGCCGATGGGCTGGTCCCGTTCGCCGAAGGCACAGACGGCGGAGGTTCCATCCGCATTCCGGCTGCCTGGTGCGGCCTCTACGGCTACAAGGCCTCCTTCGGGCGCGTTCCCTCTGTGGTGCGTCCCAACGCCTTCGGCAGCACCATGCCGTTCCTGTTCGAAGGACCGTTGACCCGCAACGTCGAAGACGCGGCCCTGGTGCTCAACGCGATCTCCGGACACGACCCCCGCGACGTGTTCAGCCTCGACGAGGAACCGCACGACTTCACCACCGACGTGCACCGGGACATCTCCGGGATGCGGATCGCCTACACCGCCGACTTCGGGATCTTCCCGGTCGACCGGCGGATCCGGGCGGCCGTGGAGCAGGCGGTGCAGCTCTTCCGCGACGCCGGCGCCACCGTCGAAGAGGTTGACTTCCGCATTCCCTACGATCAGCGCCAGCTCAGCGATCTGTGGTGCCGGCAGATCATGCTGGTCAACGTGTGCGCTTTCGAGAACTTCAAGAGCAACGGCGTGGACCTGCTGGGTGAGCACCGCGAGGACTTTCCGGAGGGGTACCTGCGCTGGGCCGATCACGTCTACAACATGTCGACGGCCGAGCTCAACGAGGACTACGTGATGCGCTCAGCGGTCTACGACGCAATCCAGGCCGTCTACACGGACTTCGATCTGCTGGTCAGTCCGACCCTCAGCGCGATGCCGGTTCTCAACGCGCAAGCGCCCGGCACCACCGTCGGTCCCACCGAGGTGGAGGGCGTGGAAGTCGACCCTTACATCGGGTGGTGCCCGACCTACCTCACCAACTTCACCGGCCACCCGGCGGCCTCCATTCCGGCCGGGCTGGTGGACGGGTTGCCGGTCGGCATGCAGATCCAAGGCCGCCGCTACGCCGATGGTGACGTCCTGGCCGCCAGTGGCGCCTACGAACGGCTCCGCCCCTGGACCGACATCTACGACCGTTGCCGCACCCGCACCTTGTGATGCACCTCGGCGCGGCAAGATCCGAACCCTCGGCGGGTCTCCTAGGCGGGCAGCGTTCAGGTCATGATGATCTCGCCGTCCTCGGCCACGACCTCGGCGATGGCCGGGGATCCGTAGCGGGCCGGGGAGACCAGGCGAATCGTCGCCCCGCCGCGGGCGGCGTAGTGCTCGGCGACAGCACCCAGCAGGACGTGCTTGGAGTCGGAGTAGAGCGGGGCGTCCGGCTCGAAGACCTGGAAGTCGTCGACGTGGATCGGCAGGGCCCGTAGAGCGTCGTCGATCTGAACGGCGGAGCCCGCCCCGGGGGTCAGGTCCAGATCGGCCTCGGACAGGGGCTGGGTGCCAAACTGGCCGGTCTGGGTGCGGGCGGTCTCGCGGGCGGCGGCCGCGGCGGAGGTGATGTTCTGAGTCATGCCTGGACTGTGTGCGGCCCCGCCTCCGTAGAACCGACAGACAGGGCCGCGAGCACGAGCCGGTCCGGCTACCAGCGCATCGGCCAGGCGCGCGGGGCGATGTCGTAGATGGAGATGTCGGTCGTGTTGCCGCGGCGGTACTCTCCGATCCAAGCCCGCCGGTACTCACCCTCCGGAGTGAGATGGACGGAGACCTCCTGGTCGCGGTGCTGCTTGGAGGTGAACTGAACCTCCAGCACCTCGGCCAGGGAGTTGACGCCCATCTGCTTCACGGGCCCGTGCAGGCGCTCGATCCGCCCCAGCGCCTCGTGCTGGGCCTCCTGCACGCCGTTGATTCCGATGCGGGCTGCCACCTCCGCACCGGCGGCGGTGTCGGGTCCGACGTTGGCTGCCAGGCGCTCACCGAGGTAGTCCTCCAGCTTCCCGTCGGTCGCGGCGTTCACCCGCTCCGACATTGTCTAGGGGTTCGGGTCGCCGCAGGTGAGGGTGGTGCGGTGCTCGATCGAGGTGCGGCCGCGCCACCCGCGCAGCTCGGCGCCGTCGGTGCCGGTGCGGTCGGTGAGCAGCTGCTGGATCTCCTCCGACCGGACAGCGACCCACTCCTTGGGGTCCTCGACTCCCGCCGGGGCGATCCGGGCGGCGGTGAGCTCGCGCTTCACCGACAGGTGGGTGGCACCGTCCTTCGACCGGGTCTCCACGCGGGCGACCCCGTCGGGGTACTCCGCGGAGTCATAGCGCACGGTGGTGGATCCGTCGTAGTCATATTGGGGTGCCGAACGCTGCACCGTGTAGACCGGGTCGGCGGCCGGGCCGGTGAGCTCGAGGTCGGCCTCGGCGGCCGGCTGGGTGCCGAACTTGCCGCCGGCGGTCCGGGCGGTCTCGCGGGCGGAAGCGGCCGCGTCACTGATCTGAGTCGTCATACCCGGACTGTGTGCGGCCCAGCGTGTCCAGAGGCGGTGAGCGCCGGCAGCGCCACGCGGTGCCGTACACATGGATCCCATGGACCACCCCACCCTGCACGACTACCTCACGACCCACCCGCTGCTCGACGGCCAGGGTGCAGGCACCCACGGCTACATCCACTTCCGCCACCTGTTCTGGGAGCACCTGGTCAACCGGGCCCGGGCCGTGGCCGAAGACCTGACGCCGCTGCGGATCTTCGAGGTCGGCGCCCGGCTGCAGGGTCACCTCGACGACGAACCGATGACCCACACGGAGTTCGAGGCGGTGCAGCAGCTGGCGACCGCCTTGGCCGCCGGCGACGGGTACTGGCAGCGGACCGTGCTCGAGCACCTGGGACTCGACCTGGACCCGGACGAAACCATCACCCCGTTCCACCGCTCGGTGCTGATCCACGTGTTCCGCACCGGCCGGTCCCCGGTGAAAGAGCTCTGGTACCACCCCGAGCGTGACGTCGTGGCTGAGCTGACCGCGCGCGGCTACATCGACGCCTCCGGGCGCGAGCTGTCGCTCACCGACGAGGGCCTGGCGGCCGCCGGGGTGCTGTGGCCGCGGTGCGTGCGCGTGGACCCGGGGACGACGTTCGCCTCCGGCTCCGACGCCTACGGGGTGATCCTCGGGGCGTTCGACGAGGAGGGAGCCCAGACCGTCGTGCGGCTGCTCGAAGTGCAGGCCTGAGTCGCTACCGGGTCTCCGGGGGCTCCTCGAGCGAGGACTCCGTCTCGGCGGCGGCCCGCTCTCCTTCTTGGCCCTGATCTTGCGGACCCCTGCCGGCCATGAACTCCCGGTGCTTGGCGACCTCGGCCTCGTTGTGCTGCTGGTCGGCCAGGGCGACGTCGCCGCGGCCACGGGAGATCAGATTCCACCCCAGCACCGCGAGCAGCACACCGGCGATCAAGACCGAGCCGCCCAACCAGAACGGGCCCACGGAGTGGAGCTCGAAAGAGTTGTAGACCGTGAGGACCCCCATGGTCCCCACCATGGTGCCGATCGTCTGCTTCGTCGTGCCCTTCATGCCTGCCATCCCCATCCGGTCGCCGTCTGGTGACAGCCCATCAGATGCGTGTGCGAAGGGGAACGCCGCTGTTTGGGGGCGGTACAGCGAAGGCCCGGACTCCGATCAGGGAGTCCGGGCCTTCACCACGTTCCGCCTCCCGGTGCCGGAGGCAGGTCTTCCATCATGCGGGTGATAGTGCTTCGGGGTGAGCACGGCAGCGGCTACGGAGGTGCCGCGCAGGCTCTGTCCGTTCCCGTCGGTGATCGTGGGGTACGCCTAGAAGCCGGGGGCGTGGCGGATCTCCACCATCCCGGCTACCGGGTCCCGAAAGGAGATCCGGGTGGTGGTGCCCTGGTCCTGGGCGTCCACGCGCACTGGACCGATTGCCCCGGCCGCGGCGGCGGCGACGATGGGCTCAGTGAGCTCGGAGTACGGGGCGAGCACCAGGACCTGGCCTGGGTTTGGAACCGGGGCCGGTTCCAGCTCGAGGTCGGCCTCGGACAGCGGCTGGGTGCCGAAGTGACCGGAAGTGGTGCGGGAGGCCTCGCGGGCGGAAGCGGCCGCGCCGCTGATCTGTGTCGTCATGACCGTGATGTGTGCGGCCCGCCGCTCCGGTGACCGGCTGCGGCGGGCTCAAGGCAGCTCAGAACTCCCAGGGCACCTCGACCTCCACGATCCCGTCGGCGACCTGGGCGACGGAGACGTCGCAGCGGAAGGTCCCCGGCACACCGGTCACCCCGTAGTACAGGCGGGTACGGGAGTCTGGGTGGCCGAACTGCTCGACCGCCAGAGGCGCGACGACGACGAAACGCTTACCGCGCACCATCACCGGCTCCCCGAGGTGACGAGAGGCGGCGCCGATCACCCGGCGGGCCGCCAGCAGCTGCTCCTTCTTCGGCAGCAAGCGGTCGACGCCGCGCAGCGGCGCGGCGGCCTCAGGGGCGAGGGTCTGCGAGTCCATGAACTCCATGTGTGCGGATCACTTCCAACACGGAACGCCCCGCCGGCCGCGTCGGGCAGGCGAGGCCTTCCGGTGCCGGCTCAGGCCGCTCGACGGAGAGCGGTGATCAGCGCGGAGGTGACCACCTCGGGGACCTTAGCGACCTCGCGGGTGTCGATCTCCACGCGGATCACCTTGTCCGGGAAGTGGGTGCCCTCCTGACCGATCCACAGCCACTGCCCGCCAGAGCGCACGACACAGCCGCCCGGTTCGGCGCCGGCGCGGACGGTGACGATCAGCGGGTTCGTCGTCATCGAGTGGTGCGTGGGGCGGGCGGTGCCCATGCGGTGGGCGAGCCACTTCTGGTGCGCCTTCGACTCCTTCGCCGTGGCGGCCCGGGCGGTGACGGCGATCCACTCACCCTCACCGATGACCGGTGCGATGGCCTTGGCGAAGTCGGCGTTCTCGGCGCCGTACTGCGTGTCGCGGGAGGTGGCCGCGGAGGCGAAGGTGGCGTGGCCGAGCACGGTCGCCTGGTCGATGTGGTCGGGCAGTTCGGTCGGCTCCGGCGCCGCACCGAGCGCGTTGGCGAGGGTGACGTGGGAGTTGTTCGGAACGGCCGTCTCGTCGAGGTGCAGGTAGTCGCTGATCGCGCCGTCCTGCTTCGTCACCAGCAGGGTGAACGTCGACTTGGCGGCGGCGGTGGAGGCGAACATGGTGGCGAGGTTGCCGAACTGGGCGGCGTTCGTCTCGGCCCCGGAAGCGCGGGTCAGGAGGAAGGTCTTGTGGCTCATACCCACCAACATGCGTCGAACACAGATCCGGAGATCACCCACAACCCTATAGCTCAGGTAGAGGGTCCAAGTGGGCGGAAAAGTCCGGATCTGTGCAGTTCGCCGCCGGGGGTGCCTCCCCCTATAACCACTCCATGGTGTCCAGAGCCCTTCCGTCGTGCACGTCGAACCGGTTCCTCGCAGGCCTCGGCTCCGTTTCGCGACACTCTCTGCTTCGCCTGACGGAAGACGCTTGCCTCTGGCCAGAACCCTTGCGTGGCCGGGGTCGCCGCTTCGCGGGAGGCTGGGTCGCCGTGCGGAGCACGCTCGCGTAGCGAGACGACTTCGTCGTGCGTCCCATTCTGGTGGTCGTGACGCCTTCGGCGTCGAGTGTGCGTGTCCAGCGACCGGTGGTTCGTGGTCGTTCACCCCCAGTGTGTACGGCGGGCACCGGCTGCGAACGCCGTCGACACGTTTCTTTGGA
The DNA here is from genome assembly GCF_040981005.1 of Kocuria sp. CPCC 205258. NCBI lineage: Bacteria > Bacillati > Actinomycetota > Actinomycetes > Micrococcales > Micrococcaceae > Kocuria > Kocuria sp. CPCC 205258. The sequence continues at coordinate 35,889 of NZ_JAVKPS010000016.1, forward strand.
AACCGCACACATCGCGTGCACCGACACTGTCTCCCAGGCGTGGCCGCCACGTGTGCGAAGCCCGTCCAACCTCGTGCAGACTCCCAGGCCGGAGGCCGCTGACGAGTCGCGAACCACGACGCCTCCCGCTGCGCATCAGCGCGATGATCTGCGTGCGCCGGAGGCGCGGATCCTCGTGACGGCTTCGTGTCATCATGCGTGCGGATCGCGTGCGGAATCCTCTCTGCGCTACGCGCACCCGGTCACCTCGTCGACGACTCGCACCGCCCGCAATGCGCTACGCGCCCGCTGGTCGCCGCGTGCACGACGGTCACCTCGAGCAACGGCTACGCCGACCGTGGAGACTCCCACGAGACGCGAACCATGACGCCTCCCGCTACGCGGACACGCCCCGGAGCATCGTGCCGCGGCGCGCAGCGCCGATGCCTCCCGTGGCGTCCACCGCCCCGAGAACCGGACCGTCCCCCGTGACGCCGACCCCGTGCCGCGTAGCGCCCCGACCCCGTACCGGACACCGAGATGACCGACGCCACCACGATGCGCGTAGCGCCTGCACCCGAAGAAGAGCACCGGCTTTGAGAACCCGTCACGGCGCGCGTAGCGCCTACGAGTCAGCCACCGAGAAGACCGACGACAGGGGAGGCGCGTAGCGCCAGAGAGTCATCACGACATCGAAGCGGAGAAGGCCGAGGATCCACGCGAAGCAGCGAGCAATCCATCGCGGCGGCCAGCCCGGCGCCAGCCGGGCACGAGACGTCAACCGGGACGCCTCCCGCCCCGTCGCACGAGCCGGAGACCATGACGGCCAGGCGCGCAGCGCCAGCAGAGAATCCGCCATCCGAGCATGCACTCGGCCCGCGTCGGACCGGCGCCAGCCGGGCCCCGAGATGAAACCCGAAGCGCGTAGCGCTCCGGGCGACGAGCCGGACAACGTCACGCCACCACGGGCCGCGTAGCGCCCACGAACCGCCACCGGAACGCCATTGCTGCCGAGGAGCGCGTAGCGCAGATGGTCCGGCGCAGCCGGAGTTCGATCAGGGACCAGACCGGCGCCAGCCGGGCTGCGAGACGCGAACCGGGACGCCTCCCGAGACGCCACCACGGTGCGTCTGACGTGACGCCCCGGAGGGGCCGGGGCGCCAGCCCCGGGGTGAGCGCAGAGCATCGACATGGAGCCGGAGTCGGAGGTGGAGAGAGTCGGCCCGCGCGCCAGCGCCGGGGGAGCGCCATGCCGTCATCCGAGACGCCACGACGCAGGCGGCGGAGCCGCCAGGCAAGCACCTGCAGGACAAGCACTGCGTGCGGGGACGACTCGCCCACGAAGTGGGCCCGCCACGTCCGTCGGCGAGTCGGCGAGGACGCGCCAGCGGCCGCGCCGGCGACGCCGGCACGACCCCGTGGCGCGCCCCGCGACGTCGCCCGGAACGTGACTCGATCCGCCCCTCCCAGCCGACGAGTCAGAGCAGAGACAAGTACAGGGAGCAAAGAGTTGGAGGCCAGCAGAGACCCACGAGCGCGAGCGAGGAGGCGCGCCAGCGCCGAGTCGGGAAGCGCAAGCAGGGATGCCCTACGGGCTGTCCCACACCTCGTTCTTCCCTCTCACCAACCACGCCTTCATCGCGCCCCGCCCGCGCCCAACCCCCCTCCCCATCGACGTCACCACCCGTCCTCGACACCCGTCACACCTCCGCTACCGCGGCCGACCCGCACGACCTGACGGTCGCGCGCAGGAGAGCACTTCGTGCTCGAACACCGAAGGCAGGACACCTGCCCTACCGGGCGCCGGGGACTGTCCCCGGCCAGCAAGGTGAGCGACCATGAGGTATGACCGATCGCGCCGATGAGGAGGCACCGCATTTCGTCACGGTCCAGCCATTGCGGATCCAGGTTGCGATCGCCGTCGTGTTCTTCGCGTTGATGATGGTCGCGTTCATGCTCGTGCCGGAGGGCCCGTATCTCTTGACGAACGGACCGATCTTCTTCGTCGGCTTCACGGCATACTCGTTCGCCGTGCACCGATCGGTCGTCATCCGACTGGAAGAGCAGACCGTGGACATCCGGCAGGGCTGGCGCAAGATGCGGATTCCGTACGAGGACATCACCGAGGTGGCCGTCGGGCCGCGCACCGAGTGGTGGCGCATCGGCCGGCGCCAGCTGGACGACGGAGCCACCGGCTACCTGATGGGCGGGCCCAGCGTGCGCATCAGCACCGCGGAGACGTCGGTGGTGGTCTCGGCCGAGGAGTCCTACCGGGTGGCCGGGGCGATCCAGCGACAGTGCGAGCGCGTCGCCGAGGAACGGAGTGCAGGCGCTGGATGAGCCGCCACGCATCGAAGACCGCTGCTAGGTTCGCGTCATGATGATCGAGGTGGAGCTGCGCGAGTGGGAGCAGCAGTGCTGCGGGGATCCGTTCCGGACCGGCTCGGCGGTCACCTGGAAGCTGGTGGCCCGCGACCCGGGCGAGGACAGCGGCCGGCCGATGCCTGGGTACTGGGAGGAGCACCACGACCAGTCGCCCGAGCACGTGCCGCACCTGCCGGTCACCGGCATCGTGCGCTCAGCCCAGGCGCTGCACTACGCCTTCGACGAGGGCGCGAACCCCGGCGAGATGATCATCCGACCCGGCAGCGAAGTGGCCGTGGAGGTCGACGCCGTTCCGGGCGCCGGGACGCAGCTGCCGGGGTGCTCGCGGGAGCACCAAGTGCTGGCCTATCGGGTGCAGCTGGAGATAGCCGAGGATGCTGAGTTGCCGGCCTACATGCCCTGCGAGTAGGCCAGGGTCCAGTTCGGCCGGCGGCGTGCAGGGCGTACAGCTCCGGACGCTGGCTGAGGACTACTGCTCTCCGCTGAGTCGCTGGTCAAGGCGCTCCATGCGTTGGAGGTACTCGAGGTCGCTGGCCTGAAAGCGACGCCAGATGAGCACGGTGAGCACGAAGTTCATCAGCGTGCTCGCCACCGTGAACCACGACAGGTCCACGGTCACCGCGAGGATGACGGTGGTGACGAACAGGAGCCCACAAGCGATCGCGATGGCTCCGCTGACCGGAGCTCTTCCCTTGGTCACGGCGCCTCCTGGTTCAGGTCGTCAGCCGCGGGCTCGGCGGTGTGCAGGGAGCGCAAGTAGACCCAGGCGCGGCGGGCCCGGACGGCCTTGATTCCGGTGAAGATCACAGGGAAGCTCAGTGCACTCAGCCACGGGAAGCCTGGGGCGGCCAGTGCGCTGAGGACGATCGCCACGAGCATGGCGACACCGAACACCAGTCCTTCGAGGGTCTCGCAGGCGACGACACCAACCGCGGTCCGCACCTCGGGATGCTCCGGCAGGGATCCGGTCTTCGCGGCCGCCGCGAACGCCGGCTTCCATCGCGCGTCCCCGACTCGCTGGTCGATCCGGGGGCGCGGCGCCTGGGCGTAGCGGTCGGTGAGGAAGGCCAGGCCGAATAGCGCGAGCAGCGGCACTGGCCACCAGGGGGTGCGCGTGTCACCGTTCTCGTCCAGCACGAGTCGGATGACCAGCGGTAGCCCGATGATCACCACAGCCGCCACAGGAAGCGTGCGCACGAGGACCTGCCCGGCATTCGGTACGGGCACCTCGTCGATGCGCTGGGCAGTCTCGTCCATGGCTCTGACGCTACCGGCGGGCGCCGATGCTCCGCGCGGGCCACAAGAGGGGAGGGACAGGGCTGGCGCGCGCGTGCCAGGATGCGAGCACCGGGGACTGTGGGGGAGGGGGAGCGACGTGCCGAAGCGGATCGAGTGGCTGATCATCGTGCTGGCCGCGGTCATACTGCTGGGCCGCAACGTGTTCCTGCTCCGAGGCAGCTGGGGTGGCTGGGTGATGGTGGCAGGATCGGTGCTGCTCGTGGTGATGATGGCACAGGTCATCCGCCAGCGGCGACGGGGAAGTCAGTGAGCGCGGAGGGTCCGCGGCACCGGGCTCCGCAGTCCGCCCAGGTACGGCGGGCCGAACGGCAGGGAATGGTTGCGCTGATCTCGCTGCCCTTCCTGCTGGCGTTCCTGATCTGGTTCGCCGTGCGCACGGACAACGTGCTACTGGGGATCGGGCTGGCCATCGGTTCGGTCATCGGGACGCAGTGGCGCGACAAGAGGAAGGCACGGAAGCAGGCGCGGCAGGATGCCCGAGCCGCGGACTACGACGCGATGCCCGAGTCCCGATAGCGGTGCAGGCCCGCGCCCAGCAGCACCAGTAGGGCGGCAGGTGCCGCGTGCATCACGGCCAGCGGCAGAAGCGGCGTCACTATCTGCGCCACCACCTCTAGCGGCAGTTCCAGCGCGTATCCCCACAACCCCATCATGGAGCCGTAGACGTGGTTCACAATGGCCACCCCAGCTGCCACCACCGCCCAGAGGATGACCACTTGGCGGGTGGGGGCCCAGCGGTAGCCGTCAATCACTGCCCAGACGCCGGCGGGTAGGAAGACGAGGACCGTGGCGAGGAGCCCGGTCGCGAGCTGCGGATTCGCGGTGAACCAGTCACTGCGCAGCATCACCTCGAAGCTCACCTGGATGACGAGGACGATCAACGCCACGCGCCCCAGCGCGCGCGGCACCCAGGTGCGTCGACGTGTGCGAGTCGGGGCGGGCGCATCGGCAGAGGCGCTCGTGTGTCCGTTCCGTTCGGCTGCCATGGCCTCACCCTTCCTGGTGCTCGAGTGCGTGCCGCCGGCCGACGGCAAACCACAGGATCGGCCCTACTACCGGGGCCGCCAGGATGACCAGCAGCCACAGCAGTCGCTGGGCCGGGGTGTAGTGCCGGTCGCGGGACAGGGAGATGATCGCGAGGGCGACCAGGGCAATCAGCGTCCCGCCGAGCAGCAGCGTGGTGAAGTCCCAGGACGTGGGGACGATCGGGTTGGCGCCGGCGGCACGGTGCAGGACTCCGGCGTCGATCGTCGCTTTGAAGGTCATCGTCGCGAGGTCCATCCCTCCACGGTAGGGGAGCGGGTAGCGCGTACGGCCGAGCAACTGGCCGGTGGCGTGTTCAGCGCGGCAGGTGGCGTTCGAGCCACAGGTCGCACCACAGCTTGAGCTGCAGCTCGTCCCAGTCGCGGAAGTTCACGGTGAGGGCGGCAGGTCCGTAGCGGTGGACCGACACGACGCCGGCGCGATCGGCGAGCTCGCGCATCAGATGCTCCATCAGGCCTGGGTGCTCAACGATGTCCTAGCGCAGTCCGACGTCGAAGCAGTCGACCTCGGCGACCACCGTCACCATCGGTCCCGCGAGGTCTGCGGACTCGGCGACTTCACCGTTCAGCGCGTTGATGGTGCGGCGGGCGTGGGCAAGGAACTCTGTCCCGGACATCCGGGGCAGGCCGTGGGGGGACCGGTAGGCGCCGTAAAACGGGAAGGCCAGCAGGAAGACCTGGTAGTGGTCAGTGGTGATCATCGGGCGGTTGAGCAGTGGGTGACTGGCGATTTGATGCTCCCCGACGACCCAGGGCGCTGCCTGCACCGCAGCGCGCATGAGCTGGCCGAGGTAGGAGGCGCAGCCGTCCAGCAAGTGGTTGGTCTCGACCGGTGGGTGCGGGTCCAAGAGCCGGCCGTGCCGAGCCCAGGACGGCCAGGTGGCTCGGGCCGGATCGCTTCTGAGTGAGTCCGGGGACATACGACACACGGAACTCCGCTTCCCGGGTGCTGATCCACCCCCATAGCAAGGAGACGGAGTAGACCGAGCCGTCGAGTATCTCCTCGGGGTCCCGGCCGCGATCAGTGTGCGCTGCGCGTCCGGACCATTCGGGCTGCGCGTGGGTGCTGGAGCGGGCATGGAACACCAAATTCGAGCCGCGGGGGTGGGGTTCGGACGACCCCATCATGTTGTCGGCGACGTCGATGAGGAGCGTTCGCGACGATTCGGGACGGTTCGCGCGGTCAGATGACGTCGCGAACGAGGAAGCGCGATGGGGGAGAGGCGTGTCTCTGAAACGACGGAAAACGGGTCTGACCTGGGTAATCACAGGTCATGTGCTATCGTGAAGCTTCAGAGCCTTCGGCCCTTGCTCCGCTCCGCTACATCTTCAGCTTCACGATAGCACATGTCACCAAATCGGTGGGAGCATCTTCCTTCGATTAGGTCGCTGCTCGGCGGCGTGGACACAGCGATCCTAATCGGGGTGTCAAGCCCGAGTCAAACACCTGTGTGATGAGGACCGCCGTGCACCACCGTGGACCACGTTGAGGACCACGGATTTTGTCTGTTTCCGCAGGTCAAATGTATATTTTGACCATTTTCGAGTGCCGGTGGACACTGAGGACCTCCCGAGAGCACCCCCATATAGGGAGGGGTTGTTTGTATGGAAGTCCACCCCCTACAACTCAGCCCTCACGTATAGGGGGTCTCATGCATGGTCCTCTGGTCCTCACTGTGCCCCATATACTCTCTTTCTCCTTAAGAAGAGAGATAACCTTATAGGGCCTCACCTGGGGAGATACCGGAATCCGGCCCCTTATGGTCAAAATGACCCTAAGTGCGTCCCGCTGTGCCCCACCCCCTCCCCGGTGGTCCTCACTGGTCCTCACCCTCACCAAGATCCCCGGAAACACGCGGTTTTTGGCTGGTCCTCACCACTGATCACACTTTCGCCCGACCGCCCCGGCCGCCGGCGCGTGCATCCACACAGTCAGTGGCATGGGAAAGAACACGACCGCCGCGACCGACGCCACCGACACCGAGAGCGGTGAGCCCGGCACCGCCGTGGGCCTGCTCGAAGGCAAGGGCCACTGGAAGGGCAAGCGCCTCCAGATCACCGAGCCCGAGACCGTGGAGAAGCTGCGCCGCAAGTCGCTCTCGCCCTCCACCTCCAAGATCTTCACCAAGGACTGCCCCACCCGCTGGGCGGTCGAGAAGCTCACCGGGGAGGAGGAGGAGAACCCATACGCGGCGACCTTCACCGGCACCTGCGTCCACGCCGTGCTCGAGGCCATCACCGTCGCCCCGCCGGCCAAGCGCACCCCGGCGTTCTTCGACCGGCTCGTGCTGGAGATGTCCGACGTGCTCTTCCCGCTGGAGGCCGACGCGACCGACGACGAGGTCGCCTCCCAGCAGATGACGAAGTCCCGCTGGGTCACCGAGAGGGCCGAAGCCGGCCGGGGCTACTTCGCCATGGAGGACGTCACCTCCATCGTCATCGCCGACCTCGACATGCCGGACCTGCCCACCCGCAAGCCCACCGACGCCACCACCCTGCAAGGTGCGGCCGTGGCTGTGGCCGAGCGCCACCGCGACGCCTTCCTCGCCGAGGCCGGCTTCACCCACATCCCCGGCATCGAGCTCGACTGCTCCGGGGTCGTCCTGGGCGATCATCTCGTCGACGGCAAGCTCGTCGGCGGAGTCCCCTCCGGCGGGTTCGTCGACCGCGTCACCCAGATCGGCACCGCCCCCGACGGGACGCCGCGGCTGTTGGTCGAGGACTACAAGTCCGGAAAGCTCCCGCGCAAGGGCGACGAGACCGTCCACGACCAGCTGCGCATCTACGTGCTGATGATCGAGAAGCTCACCGGCATCCGCCCGGTCGCCGCCCGGCTGATATACACCCGCTTCGGGGAGTTCATAGACGTCGACGTCTCCGACGAAGCGCTCGACGAGGCGCTGGAGCGCCACGAGTACGCCTGGGCCGCGCACAACAAGTAGATGGGCAAGGCGGGCGCGGGGTGGCCAACCTGGCGACCAAGGCCTCCGCGCTGTGCGACTGGTGCCCGGCGGTGCTGTCCTGCCTGGCCGCCGACAAGGGCCCCTCGCCGAAGGTCACCGACGGTCGGTTCCTCTCGATCGAGGAGCTGGGTGTCTACGACGAGGAGGTGCTCGCCGCCCGCGCCGAGGAGGACGCACCGGACACCCATGAAGTGCATGTCGGCCCTGGTGTCGCCGCGTCGATCATCCGCCAAGCCCCGGACGGGCAGCGCGTCATCGTCTCCGGCCACGTCATGCTCGACACCCCGGACCTGCTGCAGGTCGCGATGCGCCCGCAGGGGCTGTCCCAGGTGAAGGCGACGATCATGCACGAGATCGCCCACGTCGCCGGGCTCACCCATGTGGAAGACCCAAGCCAGCTGATGCATGCCACCTCGACGGAGGCCACCGAGTTCGCCGCCGGCGACCGGGCCGGGCTCGCCAAGCTCGGGGCGGGGGAGTGCCACCCCGAGCTGTGACGTCAGATCGTGCAACCGCGTCCGGTATCGGCGGGCTTGCGGCTTCGCTCCCCGATCAGTAGCGGTGGTCCAGGTGAGGCATCCAGCCTTCGGTCTGCTCGAGGTGGTCCACGACCTTCTGATTGAAGCGCGCGGTCACGGTGACGATGGCTTCCGCAGGACCGGTCTCATCGTTGAACTTGGGACCGTGCTGCACGTGCTGGACGATCGGCTGGTCGGTGTTGTCCGGGCCGAGGATGTAGGGGAACAGGCGATCACCGGCGCGCGGGGGGAAGGCGAAGCGCACGGACTTGGCCGCGATCATGCCGTGGTGGGTCTTGGACGTCGGGTTCTCCGGGTCGTCGTAGAAGTTGACGTGCAGGATGACGTGGATCTCGCTCATGTAGTGGGCCCCCAGGGGTCTCGTGGTGCAGGTCGGATCGTGCTCGCCTCGCAGGCCCGGTCGCCCGGATCCGCTCGGCATCTCCAGCGTATCGACGGCCCCGGACAGATCCCGGCGGTCGGCCCAGGTCAGCGGATGATCGGCAGGTAGCGTCGCCGCCCGTGTGCGGCACCGACCGGCGCGCAAGCAACTGTGACATAGATCACGTTTATGAGCCGTTCGGCGCCCGGGTTCGCCGTACACAACACGGTCATGACGAACCAGATGATCTCCGCGGCCGCCGCCCGCGAGACCTCCCGCGCCACCGACGGCAAGTTCGGCACCCAGCCGCTGGCTGAGGCCGACCTCGACCTCGACGCCACCTCCGGCGCCGAGCAGCCCGCCGACGGCGAGATCGTCTTCCAGCAGCGCGACGGCAAGATCTTCTCCGGCGAGGAGGTCCTCAAGCACGCCCAGGACGCCGCCCGGAAGTACTACGAGATGTACTCCGTCCAATCCAAGACCGGCACCCAGCTGGCCGACAAGGACGACCTCGCCTCCGAGTCCGTCGCCGCGATCGCGAAGACGATCCGCTCCTGGGAGTCCGGCAAGGGCAACGGCGTGACCGACATGGTCGCCGCACTGCGCTCCTGCACGGCCAACCACGCGGTGCGCGCCACCGCGATCGTGTGGCGCCCGGTGGACCGCGCCGCCTACATCAAGTACGACGAGCAGCTACGCCTGATCCAGTCGGCGCTGCAGCGGCCCACCACCCAGAAGGAGAAGGACGCGCTGGCGGAGAAGATCCGCGACGAGTGGCACGACGTCCGGCACAAGCTCTCCAAGGAGTTCCGCCAGGCCATCACCGTGGACCGGCCCCTGGACCGCCCGATGACCGCCGACCCGGAGGGCCCGACCATGGGCGACTCCCCGATTGACTGCGGCCAGGCGGCGAGGTCGGTAACTTCGAAAGGCTCCACCGGCAGCCCGGTGTCCCGCCGGTCGGCGACCGCGGCCTCGCCGCGATTATGGAAACTCGTTGCTGCCGGCCACCGCCGTAGCGTCGGCGGAGGGTGTCAGCTCCGCTGCTCGTCCTCCTCGACCACGATCTCGCGGTCCCGCTGCAGCGCCTCGAGGCCGAGCGGGCGCTTGGCGCGCGGCAGGTTCTCGGCCACGAGCAGGTAGGCGTTGAGCACCAGCTCCTCGACGAGGTCGGCGGTGATGCCGGGGCCGGCGGTGATGGTGATCCAGTGCTTCTTGTTCAGGTGGTAGCCGGGGACGATCGTCTCGAACTCCTGGCGCAGCGCCTGGGCATGGGCCGGTTCGCACTTGAGCGTCACGATCGGCTTCCCGGCCAGGTGCGAGGCCAGCAGGAAGATCTTGCCGACGACCTTGAAAACGTCGTGCTCAGGGCCGAACGGGAAGGTGTGCGTCACCGCCGGGAGCTCCCCGGCGACGCGCATCGCGGTCTCGTGCAGCGCCGTTCCGTCCACGGGGAACCTCCTGGCCTGTGATGTAGTGGGCCGTCCAGTCCTCAGTGTGCGGGCGCCCGCCGGCGGCCTCAAGGGCCCTGGGAGATCAGGAAACGGTTGCGATCTCGTAGATCTCGAAGGAGACGACCTGCTCGATCTCCGGCTCGTCGTACAGGAACTCCGCCTGGGAGTTCTGCTCGCCGACGTATTCGCCCCACTTGGATCACCGCCACCCGCCGTGGGCGGGATGGTCAACTTTGCGGTGGATCCACAACGCCACCGCGAAGTTCCGTGGATCGGTGGCCAGCCCAGGGCGCTTGGCGAAGAACTGCTCGGGGAGTGTCGGCCACCCCGTAGGAGGCGGTCGGCAGCCCGGCGGCCTCGCAGCGGTCGATCTCCGCGGTGACGCGCTGGAAGGCGCCGGTGCACCCCTGGTGGGTGCGCAGCTCAGACAACTACTCCTCGTAGGGGTCCCTGAACTCGGTGACACCGTGGCGGGCAAGGTCCATCGCGTGCAGACGACCCCATCAGGCGCCGGTGCTCATGCGGGAGATCCACTCGGCGTCGATCTGCGGGCCGGCGAGGTCGGCAGGGAAGTCGGTCAGCACGGCAGCGGCTCCTGGGTCACGGTGGTACCGGCACTCTGCCGGCCCTCAGCGTCCCATGTGTGTGGAGCACTCGCCCGGCGTCGTCAGGTCCACGCACGGCTGGGCTGTCACGGCGCCCAGGAGGCTCTGAGCCCCGTCGGACCAGTTCGCGCCAGCAAATGTACTGCGGGAGACTCAGCGAGGCGCCCAGCACCCCGCGGTGAGCTTCAGAGGACGCGTAGCTCCCCGGCAGACAGGCGCAGCAGCGTCCCTGGGGTCAAACCGATCACCGGGGAGTCGGTGCAGTGCACGACCACCGAGCAGAACTTCACCGACTCCACGCCCCCCACGTCCTTGCACGACGCGGCCGCCTCTCGACAAGCATTGGGAATCGGCCAGCTACCGTCATGTCGCATCGCTCACTCCCTGACAAAATTCGGCTCCTATTAGAGATGGCCTTGCCGGTCGTGGCGAAAACCGAGTTGCAGCATACGGGGGTGCATAGGGTTGGCTAGCGAGGCGGCCGTGAACGAGCAAGCGCAAGGGGCTCGTCAACTTCGCCCAGAATATGGAGTGACACGGCACCCTCGCCCGCTCCACTGAGAGCCCCTCGACAGGTACACCGAATTCGTACGTACGCTGGGCGACACCGATCCGGTGATACTGCCCGCGCTGGTGGTCCACATGGCCACGCAACGTCCCGAGAATGACTGTATTGGAGAACTGTATGACTCCCACCCGTATCGCCTTCCTCGACGTCGACGGAACGATTCTCGACCATGGCAAGGCCATCGCTCCCTCGACCGTTGCGGCAGTCAGGGGGGCCCGCGCGGCGGGTCATCTCGTGTACCTCTGCACCGGACGCTCAGCCGGGGCGATACCCCCTCAGGTGAGCGCCATCGGCTTCGACGGCGCAATCACCAATGGCGGCGCGTATGCCACCAGCGGCGCTGAGACCGTCGTCGCCGAACCCATGCCGTCCGACGCCGTGCAACGCCTCATCGACTATTTCGAGCACCGCGACATCCTCTTCTTCCTGCAGACCGATGCCGCCGTCCACGCGTCACCGCAGGTCCAGGAGAAGCTCGATGCCATGCTGCACCGCTGGCAGAGCGCCCACGGTGAGCCGGACGAACCGCAGACGGCGCCTCAAGAGGTGCCACGATCCCGGGATCTCGCTGACGTCGATCTCGACTGTGTGGCGAAGGCGGTGTTCCTCGGGGATGCGGTGGACACGGTCGCGTGCGCCCAAGAGGAGCTGGGCGACCGATTCCACGTCGTGCCCGGCAGCATGCCGCTGCCCGCCGGATCTAACGGCGAGATCGGCATGCGCGGGACCACCAAGGGCTCGGCCATCGAATCGGTGCTGGAACACCTCGATGTCGATCGGTCGGTGGCGATCGGCATCGGGGACAGCTGGAACGACGTGGAGATGTTCGAGGTGTGCGGCGTGGGCATCGCGATGGGCAACGCGGCCCCGGAGCTGAAGGCGCTGGCCGACGAGACCACCACGAGCGTGCGCGACGACGGGGTGTGGAACGCGTTCCTGCGTCACGGACTCGTCGCTGTCTGAAGGTTCCTTTGTGGGGCTCTCGGACCCCGGTCAAGGGTCACGGGTCGTGCGCTAGGGCACGCGGAGATCATCGACCATCCGAGCCACGTGCAGCGTCAGATAGGTCACCTCGTCCTCGGTGAGCGGTTCGCCGAGCCGGAGCTCGAGCACCGCCTGGAGCTTGAGCGCGGTGGCGAAGGCTTCTGGATAGGCCTCACGGATGGCGTTGCCCAGCTTGGTGGCGCCTTCGGCCAGCTGCCGGCCGGTGTGAGCGCGGACGAAGAAGTAGCGCAGATGGGTGATGAATCGGGCGGCGTTGACGGTCTCCCGGTCGAGGGGCCGGCCATAAGCCTGCTCGAGGACCTCGAACAGCTGGGCGAAGACCCCGGTCATCTGGTAGGTGAAGGACAGATCGCCGGTGGCGAAGCCGGCGTTGACCAGGTGCAGGGCGATCGGCACGGCCTCTGCCTCCGGCAACGGCTGCTCGAGACCGGTGTTGACGTGGTCGAGGACCCGCTGGGCGGTCCGCAGTTCGTCGGGGTAGAGGTGGGCGACCTCTGCCCGCAGGGGGTACTCGATGTCGATGCCCTGCCGCAGGCGCTTGATCGCGAAGCTCAGGTGGTCGGCCAGGCCCACCACCGTGGTGGAGCTCAGCGGGGTGCTCATCTGTCCCCGGGCGACTTCCAGGGCCTGGTCCGCCATCAGCAGGTGCTCCGGAGGAATGGCGGCCACCAGAGCCCCGAAGTTGTCCGCGTCGCGCCCGTCGTCGGGGACGAAGACGCGAACCACCTTGGACTCGTCGACCCTCTGCCCGGGTCTGGCCTGGAAACCCAGGCCGCGACCGGTGAGGATCACCTCGCCCCCAGTCGGATTGCGGGCGAGGACGACGTTGTTGTTGAAGACGCGCAGCACCTCCACGCCGTCCTCCTTCCTGTCGATTCCTCCGGAGTCGGCTCCCCGAAGAGGTGGTGGGGGCATTCTCGTGCCCCCACCACCGGGCGTCACAGCACGGCTCCTACTGCAGGGATCCTCCGTTGGTGGCGATGACCTGGCGGTACCAGTCGAAGGACTTCTTCCGGTAGCGCTGAAGGGTGCCGGTGCCGTCGTCGTTGCGGTCCACGTAGATGAAGCCGTAGCGCTTGCTGAGCTGAGCGGTGGAGGCGCTGACCAGATCGATGCACCCCCAGGTGGTGTAGCCCAGCAGCTCCACGCCGTCGGCCACCGCCTCGCGAGCCTGGACGAGGTGGTCGTTGAGGTAGCCGATGCGGTAGTCGTCCACCACGGTCTTCGTGCCGTCGACCTCCACGAGTTCGTCGACGGCCCCGAGCCCGTTCTCGACGATGAACAGCGGCTTCTGCCACCGCTCCCAGTAGTCGTTCATCACCACTCGCAGACCCTGAGGGTCGATCTGCCAGCCCCACTCGGAAGCCTGGAGGGTGGGGTTGGGCGTCCCGCCCAACAGGTTTCCGGCGCTCGTGACCTTGCGGGCCGGGTCGCCAGTCTCACACGAGCTCATGTAGTAGCTGAAGGACACGAAATCCACGGTGTGCGTCAGGTCCTCGCGGTCCTGGTCGGTGATCTCCAGCTCGATGCCGTTCTCCCGGAAGCGGCGCAGCAGGTACCCGGGATACTGACCGCGGCAGTGGATGTCGCCGAAAGCGTAGGAATCGTGGGCGGTGTGCATCGTGGCCACCACGTCCGCGGGGTCCGGGGTCAGCGGGTAGACCGGCATCGCCAAAATCATGCACCCCACCTGAGCGGTGGGCATGATCTCCCGGGCCAGCCGGGTGGCCCGGGCCGAGGCCACCAGCTCGTGGTGGACCGCCTGGTAGAGGTCCTGCTGGGACAGCTGGTCCTTCGGGGTGAGGATTCCGCCGGACATCAACGGGAAGTGCAGCACCGAGTTGATCTCGTTGAAGGTCAGCCAGTACTTCACCCGCTCCCCGTAGCGCTCGAACAGGACCCGGCAGTAGCGTTCGTAGAAGCCGATCAGCTCCCGGGACATCCAGCCCCCGTAGTTCCGCGCCAAGTGCAGCGGGGTCTCGTAGTGGCTGATCGTCACCAGCGGTTCGATGCCGTGCTTCTCGAGCTCGTCCAGAACTCGGTCGTAGAAGGCCAGTCCCTCCTCGTTGGGCGTCTCCTCGTCACCGCACGGGAAGATCCGGCTCCAGGCGATGGAGAACCGGAAGACAGTGAAGCCCATCTCGGCGAACAGGGCGATGTCCTCGGCGTAGCGGTGGTAGAAGTCGATCGCCTCGAGCTTGAGGTTGTCCGGGGTGGGGCCGTCCGTCGGGGGAGTCTTGATCCCGTGCGGCATGACGTCCTGGATGGACAGGCCCTTGCCGCCCTCGCTGTAGGCACCTTCGATCTGGTTGGCGGCAGTCGCGCCGCCCCAGAGGAACCCGTTCGGGAACGTGTCGGGGGAAGTCGTCGTCGTCATCATCTGCTCCTTCGTCTGTGGTCCATCATTCATTAGTCGTGTCTGCTCCGGGTCCTGTGCCGGTCCTGGTTCAGACCTGCACCGTGACCGCCGGCTGACCGTGTGTCACGGTGCCCCGGGCGACCGGGACCACGCCGGCCAGCTGGGCGGTGTTGGTGACGACCACCAGAGTGGTGGAGTCATACCCGGCTTCGGCCACCACATCGAGGTCGACGACGGCAAGAAGATCGCCGGCCTCGACGTGGTCGCCGCGGGCGACGGCCGGGCTGAAGCCGCGGCCCTCCATCTGGACGGTGTCGATGCCGATGTGCACCAGCACCTCGACTCCGTCAGGGGACTTGATGCCGTAGGCGTGCCCGGACTTCATGGCGGCCTTGACGGTCCCCGAGAGGGGAGCGTAGACGTGGCCGTCCGTGGGGACGATGCCCAGGCCCTGGCCCATGGCGCCGGAGGCGAAGACCTTGTCCGGAACGTCGGTCAGGGCCACGGTCGCGCCGTCGACGGGGGAGAGAACCTCCACGGTGCCCGAGACCTCGGTGCCCGTGGCCGTGCCGGTGGGCAGGGTGGCCGTGGCTGCGGTGGCACCGTTCGCCCCGGTGCCGGGCGAGGAGGCAGAGGACGTGGTGCCGGTCTGTTCGATCGGGGCGGGAGGCGCGGTGACGGCCTCGGACTCTCGGGTGCCGAAGAGGAAGGTGAGGGTGAAGGCGATGATCACGGCGATACCGGTGCCGATCAGCTGCATGGTGAAGCTTCCGACCTCGGTGTAGGCGGGCAGTGCCAGAGCCGACGCGAAGACGAAGGAGCTGGCTGCGCTGCCCCCGGCGGAGGCGATGGCCCCGCCGACGATGCCGCCGACGATGCCGAAGTAGAAGGGCTTCTTCAGCGGCAGGTTCACACCGTAGATCGCCGGTTCGGTGATCCCGGCCAGGAACCCGGACAGGGCGGCCGGACCGGCCACCTCGCGGCGGGCGGCGTTGCGGGTCCGGGCGAAGACGGCCGCGGTGGCGGCGGCCTGGGCTAGCACAGCAGCCACCAGCGGACCCATGAGAAGGGAGTAGCCCTGGGTGGCGAGATCGTTGATCATGGTCGGCACCAGACCCCAGTGCAGCCCGAAGAGAACGAACACCTGCCAGAAGCCACCCATGATGGCCCCGGCCAGCCAGGGAGCGAAGCCGAAGATCGCGTTGATGCCGGCGGACAGGCCCTGGGCGGCGAGGGTGGTGATGGGGCCGACCGTCATGAGGATGAACGGGACCATGATGAGGATGCTGAGCAGCGGGGTGCTGAAGTTGCGGAACGCCGCGGGGATGACCCGGTTGAGGAAGCGCTCCAGGTATCCCTGCAGCCAGACCGCCACGATGATCGGGATCACCGAGCTGGTGTAGCTCATCATCACCACCGGCAGGCCCGCGAAGGACACCGGGGCGCCGGCGGCGGCCAGTTCCACGATCGAGGGGTAGACCAGGGCGCCGGCGATGGCCATGGAGGTGAACTGGTTGGTCTTGAACCGCCGGGCGGCGGTGACCGCCAGGAACAGCGGCAGGAAGTAGAAGATCGAGTCGGCAGCCGCGGCGAGGATGACGGAGGTCTGGGACTCGGCGTCCAGCCAGCCGAACTGGGTGGCTGCGCTCAGGAACGCCTTGAGCAGACCGGCTCCGGCCAGCGGCCAGATGATCGGCTGGAAGATCGAGGAGACGAGGTCGATGAACCGGTTGAAGATGTTCCCGCTGGGGGCATCGTCACTACCGGCGGCCGCTTCTTCGTCGCCAAACTTGGTGATCCGGCCCAGTTCGGCGTACACCGTGGGCACGTTGTCGCCGATGACGACCTGGTACTGGCCCCCTGCCTGCATCACCGTGATCACCCCGGGCAGCTTCTCGACGGCGGCCTTGTCCGCCTTGGAGTCGTCGCGCAGCTTCAGGCGCAGACGGGTGGCGCAATGGGTGGCGGAAGCGATGTTGCTCTCGCCACCCACCTCCTGCACGATCCCTGCGGCCAACGACCGGTAGTCCACAACAGCCATGACAGGCCTCTCTCTCCGATTTCGGGCACAAAAAAAGACCTGAGATGCACCATTGGTGCGTCTCAGGTCTTGCCCCGTGTCCGGGTAACAATCCTTCAGGCGGAATCCGCCTGTTAGGACAATGCTACGGGTGAGCAGCCTCACATGCAAGGGTGGCCGCAGCCTAAAGGCTTCTGTGTCACACCATGGCGACCAGCTGTGGTGCGCTTCCGGCCCGGATGGTGGGTGCGAGTCACGCAGCGAGGGAGGGGCGGCAGTCACCCCGCCTCTGGCGTTGCCCCCGGGGGTGCTGGCCAGTGCGGAGTGTTCCGCCTGGTCGCTGGGTGGTCCGTATGTGCTTTACAGATCAATAGTTGACTCAGAAAGTACATGCTGTCACGCTGTCAGGGATTCATCGTTCCTTTCCCGGGACCTGTGACAGGTGCCTGCGTCCTCAGGAGAATGTCGTGCCCATCGATCCCGTCCGCCTCAATCACGCCGTGCTGTTCGTCTCCGATCTACCCCGTGCCGAAGGCTTCTACGCCGGGGTGTTCGGGATGAACGTTGTCGCCCGGGAGCCACGTGCCAATGCGGTGTTCCTGCGCCTGCCGCGCTCGGGCAACCACCATGACCTGGGCCTGTTCGGCCTCGGTGCCGGTGCGCCGCCGAAGCGCCGGGGCGGAATCGGGCTGTACCACCTGGCCTGGCAGGTCGACACCATCGAGGAGCTCTCCGTGGCACGCGAGCAGCTGGTGGCGGCCGGGGCCTACACCGGGGAATCCAGCCACGGGGCGACCAAGAGCGTCTACGGTGTCGATCCGGACGGCAACGAGTTCGAGATCATGTGGATGCTGCCCCGTTCCGACTGGGGTCGCTACGAGACCGAGGCCCCGGTCGAGGCGCTGGACCTGGCCGCGGAGCTGCTCCGCTGGTCGGGTGTCCGAACGGCTGGCAGCATCCAGGCCGGGACAACCGCACCGTCGCAGGAGAACGTGGGGGAGAGCGCGTGAGCGAGACGTTGTTCGGCGACCCGGTGGTAGCCACGGCCGGGTCCACCGACCCGGGCGCCCCGCTGGTCGTGCTGCTGCACGGACGCGGCTCCCACGAACGCGAGATCCTCTCCCTCGCCTCCCGCCTGCCGGTGGGGCCGGCCTACGCGGCGGTGCGCGCCCCGATCGCCGAGGGCGGGGGATTCGCCTGGTTCGCCAACCGCGGCATCGGCCGCCCGCTGGCCGCGTCACTGGCCGCCACCACGGCCTGGTTCCGCGCCTGGCTCGACCGTGTCGCCCCGGCAGGACGGCCGGTGGTGCTCATCGGCTTCAGCGGCGGGGCCGCATTCGCGGGTGCCCTGCTACTCCAGGAGCCGTCCCGGTTCGCCGGGGCCGGGATCCTCTACGGCACTCTGCCTTTCGACGCCGGCATTACCGCCGGTCCCGCTCAGCTGGCGGGGATCCCGGTGTTCGTGGCCCAGGGGGAGAAGGATTCCATCATTCCGCGCGAGCTGCTGGACCGCACCTGGTCCTACCTCCTCGGGGACTCCGGCGCCCCTGCCTACGCCCGGCGCGACCCCGGCGGCCACGGCATCACCGTGCCCACCCTGGCGGAGCTCGGTGGCTGGATCCAGGAGCGTCTGGCGTTCCTGGACCGGCGCGGACCGCTGGCGCCGGCACACGTTGCCGCCACCTGGACTGATGCGCTGGACGGGCGCCTTCCCACGCGGTCCGGAGCGAGGCCGACGGTGTCCTGGACCATTCCACAGGAGCAGCTCACCGACATCGCCCCGCTTGAACTTCAGGAGCGTCTCCTCGCCCGGCTGGCCGCGCTGCCCGGTGTGACGGTGCGGCAGTCGGCGATCTCCGTGCCGGGAGCCCACGGGCTGATGCTGGGGCCCACCGCGGCCGGTCCGTTGGATGCCTTTCTCGTTCCGCCGGCCGGGGAGTTCGCCCATCAGCACCCCCGTTACGACGGCTCCCTGCACGTGGCCCTGCCCAGGCCGCTGGTCGCCGACGCGATCACGAAGGGCTGGGCCCAGGCCCACCCGCTGGCCGGCGTGCGACTGACCCCGGGCATGGTGATGGTCTACGGCCCTCGGAACGAGCCCGAGCTGGAGACCGTGGCCGGGATCTTGGCTACCGCCCGCAGCTACGCCGCCGGTGGCACGCGCGCTCCCGAGGGATTGCCTGGGTTCAACCGGTCGTTGCAACACGGGGTTGGTGAACAGAGCGTAGCTGCTCCTCGAAGACCTCCGCGGGAGTCTTCCAGTCGAGGCTCTTTCGGGGTCTGTTGTTGAGAGCAAGGGCGACTGCTTCGAGGTCTTCGGCGGACCAGCGTGAGAGGTCCGTTCCTTTGGGGAAGTACTGGCGCAGCAACCCGTTGGTGTTCTCGTTCGTCGGGCGCTGCCAGGGAGAGTGCGGGTCTGCGAAGAACACCTTCGTGCCCGTCTCGAGCGCGAACTGGGCGTGGCCGGAGAGCTCCTTGCCGCGGTCCCAGGTGAGCGTCTTGCGAAGTTGCTCGGGGAGCTTGGTCATCGACGCGATGAGCGCGGCGTTCATCGCCGCGGCGCCGTAGCCACCCAGCGCGGGACCGTTCTTGACCGGCGGGGCCTCGCCCCAGCCCTCCGAGCGGGGAAGGTGCACCAGCAGGGTCGAGCGGCTCTTGCGTTCCACGAGCGTGCCGATCGCTGACCGACCGGTGCCGATGATCAGATCCCCCTCCTTACGTTGTTGTGGTGGGTGATTTCGGGGCTGTCGTAGTGTCTCGATCACCCTCGGGCGGCGGGTATGGCTGAGGTCTCCCTGCCGCGTGGACGGCTCACTGGGAATGGCCGCCCGCTGCCCGCCGATGACTCGACCGCTGATTGAGAATTGCGACCTTGATCGCTGGGTAAGGACGTGCCGGCGCGGTCATCGACAGGGCCTCGAATAGCGACCGGGCGGGAGGATGAGGACGATGGCGAGCGTGTGGGCAGGCATCGATGCCGGGAAAAGAGCACATCACTGCGTGGTGATCGATCGGGCGGGCACGGTGTTGCTCTCCCAACGGGTGGAGAACGACGAGACCGCACTGCTCGAGCTCATCGGACGCGTGCTGGATGTCGCCGCGGGCGACGCCGTGTGCTGGGCCACGGATCTTAACGCCGGTGGTGCAGCACTGCTGATCGCGCTGCTGGCCGCCCACGGTCAGCAGCTGCTCTATCTCCCGGGAAGAATCGTCCACCATGCTGCAGCGACCTACCGCGGCGATGGCAAGACCGATGCCAAAGACGCCCGGATCATCGCCGATCAGGCCCGGATGCGCACCGATCTGCAACCGGTTCGCGGCGCCGATCAGATCAGCGTCGACCTGCGCCTTCTGACCTCCCGGCGCACCGACCTGATCTGCGACCGGGTCCGGGCCATTAACCGGCTCCGAGCCACCATGCTGGAGTACTTCCCCGCGCTGGAACGGGCCTTCGACTACTCCAAGAGCAAAGCAGCGCTCACCCTGCTGACCGGCTATCAGACCCCACAGGGGATACGGCGCATCGGCGTTACCCGGCTCACCGCGTGGCTGAAAGATCGTGGCTGCCGCAACAGTGCCTCCGTCGCCCAAGCTGCCATCGATGCCGCCAACACCCAGCACACGACCATTCCGACCCAAGCGGTGGGATCAGCACTGGTAGCGACACTGGCCGCAGCGATCACGGCGATCGATCAGGAACTCGTCGGGCTCGACCGCCAGATCACCGAACGATTCCAGCAGCACGAGAGCGCCGACGTCCTGCTGAGCATGCCCGGTTTCGGGCCCGTGCTGGCCGCCACCTTCCTCGCCAACATCGGCGGCAACCTCGACGGATTCGACACCGTCGACCGGCTCGCCTGCGTCGCCGGGCTCGCACCCGTACCACGCGACTCCGGACGCATCAGCGGCAACCTCCACCGGCCCCGCCGCTTCAATCGCCGGCTCTTGCGCACCTGCTATCTCGCCGCCCTCTCGAGCCTCAAAAACAGCCCGGCATCCCGGACCTTCTACGACCGGAAAAGGGCCGAGGGCAAGTCACACAAACAAGCGCTCATCGCCCTCGCACGCCGCCGTCTCAACGTCATCTGGGCCATGCTCCGCGACCACACCCCATACCGAGAACCGGCCCCCACGCAAGCACTCCTGGCTGCTTGACAACAGCATTGAGATTCCCAGTGGCCGGGAACAGCGCGGTCCGCAGCTTCAGCGGGACGCTGGGAGAAGACGACATCCGCGGTGACATGCCCTGCGGGTCGGTTTTGCGCTCGAGCTCGTGGCTGTCGAAGTGCGCGGCCTGTTCGCAGGCAGGTGACGAGCTCGCGTTCGAGCGCGCCACGGCCCTGGATGAACAGCGCCTGGTAGATCGCCTCGTGGCTGATGCGCATGGATTCATCATCCGGGAAGTCAAGCTTCAACCGATGCGAGATCTGCTCCGGACTCCACGCGATCGCCCACCGCCGGTCCTGCCGGTGCGGCTTGTTCAGCCCCTTCCATGCCGGCGGCTGCGGCCCGACGACAACCGCGCCGTCAGGCCTGCGGACGGTGCCGGCCAGACGCTCCTGCACGTACTTCCGCAACCTGTCATCGGTCGCCAGCTTCGCGGTCTTCGGGCGCTTCGCCGCCTGCTGGGCCTTCCACTGCGCCACCAGCGCCCGGTACTCCGCCTTCCCGCCCCGCGTAGCCGCGTTGCGGCGCAGCTCGCGAGAGATCGTCGAGGGGTCACGCCCGATCCTGCGCGCGATCTCACGCACGCCAACCTGTCTGGCGCGCAGCAGCGCGATCTCCTCGCGTTCCTCGAAGGACAAGTAGCGCCCGGTGGGTTCAGCCAATGAGATCGGCGGCATGCCGCCAGCGTGGCGAAACCAGCGAGTTCCGACCGGCCACGACACACCGACCGCCAACGACGCCTCGACGGTCGTGACGCCCGTGGCGATCAATCTCCAGAACTGGCGCTGCACCGCCCGTGAGGGATCAGGTCGCCCGGGTGAGCGCATCGGCGGCCGCAGCGCCCGATCTGCGCGCCACTGCCGACGCGCGCCCTCGGGCACATCGCCGGTCTTCTTGTTCCAGTCCGCCGTCGCCATCGTCGAACACCTCCGATTCCAGGAAGGTGTTGCGACGACCGGTTGAATCCGCCTTGCATCCCAGCATCTGAATGGCGCAGGGCCCGGGGGTGCTCCCCGGGGCCCTGCGCCGGCCGGCGGGGGTCAGATCCAGCGCGGGTTCGCCGCGCCGGCTCCGACCTCGAGGCGGGCCCCGCCGCGCCCGGAGGCCCACTGCGCGACCGCGGCCAGGTCCCCGCGCACCAGGATCCCCGCGTCCTGGCCGGCGCCGGCCCCGAGCTCCCCGAGCTCCGGGGCGTCGGTGACCTGGATCCGCAGCCCGGGGTCCTTGTCCTGTCCCGCCCAGCTGCCGACCACGTCCTTCAGCAGCCGGGTCAGGGCCTCGGCCGGGACGTCCGAGAACCGGGCCCCGTTGTCGAGGTCGATCGCGTGGATCCAGACCTCGCGGGTGCGCATCCACACGGTCTCCGTGGCCGGCACCGTCCGGCCCTGGGCGGTGCGCACCTCGTGGCCCCAGGCCTCGTCCGGGGTGTCCCGCCACTCGACGTTGAGGGACACCGAGGCGTGGTCGTTGAGGTGGCGCAGCGCCCGGGCCGGCAGGGTCGCCCCGTAGGCGATCTCCTGGTTGCGGGCGGCCGGGGAGGAGTACATCGGGGTCTCCACCCCGGTGTTGGCCCACTGCACGAGCCGGGTCAGGGCGCGGGCGTTGTAGCCGACGTGGGCGATGACGTGGCGGCGGGACCAGCCCGGCAGCAGCGACGGTCCGTCGAGCTCGTCGTCCGTGAGCTCGTTGACCTTGCGGGACCAGAACGCCGTGCCGCGGCGCACCAGCAGCAGCTGGGCCTTGAGGTCCTCGTCGGTGGTGAGGTCCTGACGGGCGACCCTGGCTGACTCCTCAGAGCTGTCGGGCGGAGCCAGCGGCCGGCAACGGCGCCGGTTGCCGGACGGGCTCCACGATGGGGGTGTTCAGCGTGCCGATCCCGTCGATCGTCACCTCCACGACGTCCCCGGCCTGCAGGTAGACCTGCGGGTTGCGGGCCCGGCCCACCCCGCCGGGGGTGCCGGTGAGGATGAGGTCTCCCGGGCGCAACGGCAGGATCGTGGACAGGTAGGACACCAGGTGGGTCGGGGTGAACAGCAGGTCGCCCACGGAGTGCTCCTGCATCACCTCGCCATTGACGGTGGTGCGCAGGGTGGCGGTGCTGGGGTCGAACTCGTCGGCGGTGATCATGACCGGGCCCACCGGGGTGGAGGCCGCCCAGATCTTGCCCTGCAGCCATTCCTTGGTGCGGAACTGCCAGCCACGCATCGAGATGTCGTTGGCCACGGTGTACCCGGCGATGTAGTCCCCGGCCTGCTCCTCGGGCACCTTGTAGGCGGTCTTCCCAATCACCACCACCAGCTCGCCCTCCCAGTCCAGCTCCGGGTCCTCGGTCACGGCCTCCACCGCGTCGTTGGGGCCGGTGAGGGTGTCGGCGAACTTGGCGAACATTGTGGGATGAGTGGGAAGGTCCCGGCCCATCTCCTGGATGTGGGACTTGTAGTTGAGCCCCACGCACAGGACCTTGGACGGAGTGGGCACCACGGCGGCGAGGGCCACGGTCCCGGCCTGGTGCTTCGAACCAGAGGCGCCGGCGGCCAGCTGCTGCCAGTTCTCCTGCCCCAGCAGGGAACCGACGTCGGGGAATCCTTCGATCGCGGTGTAGACCTCACCGTCGAGGCGGGCGGCAGTTGTGGTGGCGCCGGTGCGCAGTGTTGCAAGCTTCATAGGAATGACTTCTCCTGGTCGTGTGTGGCTGGGTGGTCCCTGTGCGCCTGCACAGGGGTGGTTTCGCGGGAGCGTCGGGTGCGGACTAGTTGTCTGCTGTCCGTGGGGCTCGGTGCCCCGCACGCGAGGCGCAGCCGGAGCTCGGTCCGCTCCGCGCGCCGGTGGTGCGGTGCTACTTCTCCTCGCCTTCCACGAAGGTGCGGTTGAAGTTCAGCTTCTCGACGATCGGCTGGTCGCCGAACTTGAACAGGTCGAACCCGGTCTCGGCCTGGATCTGCCAGGCCGTCCAGGACGGGACGACCACCAGGTCGCCCTTCTCCACGACCCGGACCTCGCCGTCGAGCACGAACCGGCCGCGGCCCTCGAAGACCTGGTAGACGCTGGAGCCGACCTCCCGCGTCGTGCGGGTCTGCGCACCGGGGCGGAAGCGGTGGAACTCGGCCCGGATGGTGGGCATGACGTCCCCGCCGGTGGTGGGGTTCACGAACCGCACCGCGGCGTGGCCGGGCTCCACGGTGGCGGGGTAGCCCTCGTCCTCGATGGCCAGCTGCTCGGTCAGCGCCCGGTCGGTGTGCTCCCACCGGTAGGCCCCGATCGGGGAGGACACGGTGTTGCCCAGACCCGACAGGGGCCGCAGGCCCGGGTGGCACCACAGCCGCTCGGACCGGGAGAACTCCGGGGTGGACTCGTCGGTCACCCGGTCGATGCCGAACTCGAAGAACGCGGTGTCGGTGTAGTGCACGAACGGGATGTCGAGGCCGTCGAT
>NZ_JAVKPS010000017.1:0-45898 GCF_040981005.1 Kocuria sp. CPCC 205258
GCGGTCCAGGGCATCGCCGGTCTCGATGGCGTCGCGGATCACCGCGCGCTTGGGGATGGGCGGGTCCAGCAGCTGCTCCCCCAGGGCTTCTTGGAGGGTCAGTCGCCATTCGCGCCCGGCCAGGGTCGCCGGCTCCCACTTGTTGAGCAGCACCCCGCGGATCGTGAGGTCGGGGTTGTAGTGCTGCTGGACGGAGCCGATGGTGTCGCGCATCAACGCCACCCCGTCGGCGGCGAACAGGCCGGCCTCGGTGACCATCACGGCACCGTGGGCGGCCACCAGGGCGTTGACGGTGAGCATGCCCAGGTTCGGCGGGCAGTCGATGATGACCAGGTCGTAGCGCTCCCCCACCGCCTGGAGGGCGCGCTGGAGGGTCCGGGCGCGTTCCTCGGTGCGGGGGGCCTGGGTGAGTTCTTGCTCGATGATCGCCAGGGCCCGCCCCACAGTGGGGGCTAGGTCCACCCCGGGCCAGATGGTCGACACGATGACGTCGACCAGGGTTACGGGCTCCTCCCCCGGTGCCTGCTGAGGGTTGATGACATCGGCCAGGCTGACTTCATCCAGGGGGAGCCGTTCGGGGGTTAGGGCGGTGGTGAGGTTGCCCTGCGGGTCCATGTCGATGGCGAGCACGCGCTTGTCCGCGCGCTGGGCCGCACGGATGAGGTGGTAGGCCGTGGTGGTCTTGCCCACGCCACCCTTTTGCAGCACGGTGGCAAGGATGTCCATACGGTGCCTCCTTTGAGTGTTTCTCTCAGTTTAGTAAATGGAGGCGTTGAGTAAATGGAATGCACAGGTGTGTCGACGGGGCTCACGCGGTGATGGAGAAGTACACGCGGTAGAGGTCGTCCCGGGCGCGGCAGGCGGTGGCGGTGACCTCCACCAGGTGTTCCCCGTCGAGGTGGCCGGCGTTAACGCACGCCTCGGTGGCAGCATCCGAAAGGTGCTTGGCCTTCCGCGCCAGGTTCTCGAGGCGCCGGGCGTGGCGAGTGAGCCACTGAGTGTACTTCTCGCTGTCGGCAGCGGCCTGGGCGGCCGCGCGTAGCTTCTCGATCTCGGCCAGGACCTCCTGGGCGGCCTGTGCCGCCTCTTGGGCGGTTGCCCGGTGCTTGCTGGTCCGGTGGTGTTCGGGCTGGATGGTCATGGCGTCCTCCTGGGGGCGGGTGAACTTCCCGGGGTCCGGGCATGGGGATGCCGTGAATCTGCGGGTGATCACTGGTCAGGTCAGCTGGGCGCGCTGTCGCACCAGGGCGTAGAGCTTGTCCGGGCGCAGTCCGTGCCAGTGGTCGAGGACGGTGCCGTCGTCGTCGCGGACCACGGTCACGGGTACTCCCTGGTAGCCCAGGCCGCGGAGGAAGTCGGCGGCCGCGGGCAGGGAGGCGACATTAATCAGGCCGAAGGGGATGTCCTTGCGGTCCATGGACTGGCCGGCAGCCTGGCAGTCGACACACCCGGGGAGGGTGTAAAGGGTGATGGTGGTCATGATGCCCTCCTGAGCTCAGGGGAAGAGCGGGGCTTGGACGTAGAGGCTGTGCCCGGCGACGGCACCGTCGTCGTCGAGGACGGCAACGACTCCGGCGGTGCCGGCACCGGGAACACCGTGGGGATAGAGCACGTGGGCGATGTCGAAGTAGTGAAGCCATCCTCGCCAACAGGTCTGACTTCAGAACTTCTTCCATTAATTTACTCCATTACATGAATGGAATAAATGGCCTAAATGGAAGCTTTTGAGGAGCGGTTGGGAATGGTCGCGCAGACAAAGGCCCCTCACTGACGAGCAGTCGGCAGGGGGCGTGAGCATCCGCGTGAACACCGCATGGAAGGGTGGCCGCCTAAGAGTCCCTGCAAACGTGGAGTGGCTCGAATCCCTCGGGGATGGAGGCGAGCAGCTGCTCGCGGGCGGCAACGTATCCCTCGCCCTCGGCTTCAACCTTCTGGACCGCCGTAGATTAGATCATGCCGACGATCTTTCTGTTGGGACCCTTCTTCGTGCAGCGACATGCCCGTCCTGCGAAGACTTCAGCAGGGCCCACATGCGTCGAAGCGCGCGGATGCCGACTCATCCCAGTCCGCTGCTTCTCCTGGACTCCAGTGCCCACAGAGCGACTGAGTCGTCGGAGCTCAGAGGGCTGAGCGGACACCCAAAGCTCCCATCCTCCCTGGACACTTCCATCCCCCTCACACTATCTAATTGGAGTATTAGCCTCTATTTACTCCAAACCATCCATTTACCCCATCACAGTTGTACGCCACCTCGGCCGCAAAAAAGGTGCTGGTAGTGATCGCGGTCCAGTCCGGGCTCGCAGGTTCCCGCAGCTTCCCTTGGGCAATCATTTTGGAGGCCCGCCAGGGCCGAGGAAATGTGCGGCAGCCATCGTCCGCCAACCCAGTCCCAAGGAGGACTGTCGCCTTGATCGACTGGGGGAGTAGGTCAGTTCTAGTGCGGCCCAGCTAAGAAGTGCGTGTTCAGGAGACGGTGCGGAGCTCGTTCCAGTCGGTGGTGTAGTGCGGGGAGAGATCTGCTTGGCGATTGGTCCAGGGGGCGGGGGAGTGGGCGCCGTGTCGGCCCAGGGCGAGGGTTTCGGTGCCGAAGCGGCGGTTCACCGCATCGATGAGCTCCCCGATCGGAGCCGGCTGCTCGAGCACCCCGGGCAGAACTGGCACGGCGCCCTCGGGGGCGAGGTCTGTGCAGAGGATGCCGGCGCGCATGTACTGCATCCCGTGCATGAGCTTGGGCACCAGTGCCGCCCGAGCTGCGGCCACCAGGGGAGTGGGCTCGTTGGTGGGCACGGCCAGGCGCACGTGGGCTGAGGCATTGTGGGTGGGTCCGGGCCGGTGCGGGGAGGTGCTGGCGAAGACGGTGAGGCGCCCAGCGACCTCGCCCTCTTTGCGCAGCCGACGGGAGGCGCGTTGGGCGAACTCGGCCACCGCCTGGCCCACGATCTCCGGGTCCCAGATCGGGTCCGGGAACGACCGGGAGACCAGGATCTGCTGTTTGGTGGCGACCTCGTCCTCGACGGGGATGGCGGGGAAGCCGTTGAGCTCCAGGACGGTGCGCATCTGCACCACGGAGAACTTGTGCCGGATCGTCACCGGGTCGGCATCGCGCAGGTCGGCGATGGTCTCGATGCCCATCGCCTCCAGGCGCTTGGCCAGCCGTCCCGCGATGCCCCAGACCTCGGTGACGGGCAGGGCCGCCATGAGCCGGTCCCAGTACCCCTCGGGGGCCTGGTCCCAGTGGACCACCCCACCGGTGGCGGGCAGCTTCTTCGCGGCCTCGGTGGCGATCTTCGCCCGCGTCTTCGAGGCGGCTATCCCGATGCTCACCGGCAGTCCGACATTGCGGGCCACGGTGGCTTTCAGCCGGCGCGCCCACCGCACCTGCTCCGCCGGGGTGCCCTCGGGTGGGAGGAGGAAGCACTCGTCGATGGAGTACACCTCCTGACCCCGTGCGTGGCGGGCCAGCAGCAGCATCACCCGCTCCGACAGGTCCGCGTAGAGCTGGTAGTTGGAGGAACGTTTGATCAACCCCCAGCGGGTGGCGTCGGCGCGCAGCTGGAACCAGGGGTCACCCATCTTGATCCCCAGGGCTTTAGCCTCAGCGCTGCGGGCGACGACACAACCGTCGTTGTTGGAGAGCACCACCAGCGGTTTACCCGCTAGGGAGGGTTCGAAGAGGGCCTCGCAGGAGGCGTAGAAGTTGTTCACGTCGACCAGGGCGATCACCGTCGTCCACCGTCCTAGTGCAGCTTCCGCTGGTTGACGTGGCGGATGCCGTAGACCACGACACCCCAAATGTGCAGGGTCGACAGCGACGGGACCTCCACGTCCGGGTAGGCCGGGTTCTCCGGGTGCAGCACGACCCGGTCGGGGTGGACGTGAAGGGTCTTGATGGTGAAGTCCCCGTCGAGGACGGCGATCACGACATCGCCGTCCTTGGGGGTCAGGGACCGGTCCACGAGGACTTCGTCGCCGGAGTAGATCCCGATGCCTTCCATGGAGTCTCCGGTGACGCGGAGGATGAAGGTGGACGTCACGTCTCTGATCAGGACCTCGTTGAGGTCGATCCGGCCGTCGTCGAAGCTGTCCTGGGCAGGGGAGGGGAAGCCAGCCGGGACTCGGACCAGGACCGCAGAGACCAGCGCGGGGCGGTCAATGGTGAGCGGTACTGGGTGTCTCATGCGGCCAGGATAGAACACATATTCTAAAGCTCAGCCCATAAACACAATAGATCCGAACAAATATACGGTTGACTAGTGCTGATGGTGCGGATTCTCCCCCGCTGACCGGACACGCCAAGGCCCGGCTACGGAGCCGAGGCCGCCGCACCAGCGGCCTGGTTCTGGCCGGCGGCGATCTGGGCGGCCCAGCGTTGCCGGAACGGCAGGCGGGGGCCAGGCGCAGGGGAGGACGCGGGGACGGCCGCGGAGGCAGCCGTCCGGGCCGCGTAGCGTTCGGCGGCCGCGCGTGCGGCTGCGCGGCGCTGGGCGGCCTCGGCGGCGACCCGCTGATCGCGGGACCGCAGGGGGGTGCCGTCGGGGTGGGTCCAGGCACGCATCCGGGCGGCCAGCCAGGCGGCGGGGTTGTCGATGCCCTCCACGGTGAGGAAGCCGTAGCGGGTGCCCTGAGGCGTCCAGTCCAGGGCGGTGAGCACATCGGCGATGGTCCATCCGGCCTCGAAGAACGGTTTGCACACGCTCACGACGTGGGCGGTGGTGAGATGGCGCAGGACGATGGCCTCGTGCTGGAGCTCCAGGGCCGCCGCCCGCTGAGTCTCCTTCCGCGCCCGACGGGTCACCCGCTTCGTCAAAGGCTCCGTCGTCGCATGACGGGGCCACAGCGGGGCTGTACGACGGCTTAGGGCGGCGACCACCTCGCGCCGTTGCGCGGCGCGTTTTCGGGTGGGTCGCGGCGTAGCCGCGTCCTTCGGGGAAAGCTCTTCGCGCGCGTGCGGGGAAAGACTCTCCCACTTCGTGGGGACCGGGGTGTCAATTAGTTCCACAGGCTCACCCGCCGGCTGAGGGGTGCTGTGGATGAGCGCGTAGACGGGGGCCTCGCCCTGGGTGCGGCCGGTGGCGGCCGGGGTGCGCCCTGCGCTGCGGCCGGTGGCCACCACGGCCAGCAGCCCGCACTCGCGCAGGTGACGGATCACCCGCGCCACGGTGGAGCGGGAGCGGTCGATCTTGTTGGCCACCCAGTCCCAGGTCGTGCGCCAGGTGCGCGAGGCGGGGTCCTGCTGGCGGCAGATGATCTCCACCACGGCCAACAGGTTCGCCCGGGCATCGGCACGGATCAACTCCAGGCTGGGGTGCTCCAGCACGGCCCGGCGCCAGGCGGCGACGTGCTTGGCGAGCTGACAGCCCTTGGGCACAGCCCGCAGCACGACGGCCTTGGACTGCTCATGCTCCACCCGCACCCGCCGGCGACGTGAGGGGAACTCCCCAGCGGCCTCGAGGGCAGCGTCAGGGGCGGAATGTGACCGAAAATCGGCGTGACTGAGTGAAGAGGGGTCCATTTGCGGACGCGCCTCAGGTACACTAGGGGACACAACAGTCCCCTGGTATTGGATTCATGACAGGTTCCGATTCAGTTAGCTGTTGGAACGGCTGTCGCGAGTTTGGCGACCTGAGACAGCCGAATGACTTCGACGGCCCGCCCTGCCAGGCGGGTCGTCAGTCGTTTAAGCGGAATTAGCCAGCGGTAGGCGCGGCTCCTCCCTGTTGTCGAGCTTGTTGGACCTTCCAGCGTCGCGGTCGATCAAGGCGCCGATGTATTCGGCCATGCTGAGCCCCGCCTGATGCGATGCTTCGATCGCCGCGCGGTGTTGTTCTGGAGACACACGCGCCATCAGGGCCACCTTGTGGCCCTGCAACTTCGGCTGCTGGTACTCGGTCATGGGTCGATCATGGCATATCGACACTGCTACCGATAGCGGTATCAGGTGTGTCTCGGTGATTTTTCATCCCTCCGGTACACGAGGCGAGCAGCGATGGCCTGAGTCATCTACGGCCGGGCGCAAAGTGCCGCGCGGCATGCATCCACCCTAATACATGTTGAACATGTTCAACATAAACATGTTCAAGTTCCGGGTAGCCTGGAGGGCATGTCTTGGCTAGGGGGAACTGTTTCCCGTTCCGACTCCGATGTGCTGGCTGAGCTGCCGGACCATCTCACCTGGGAGGGTCTTCATCTGGAGGTGCAGCGTCGGCACGGCAAGCCCATCCACATCGAGCCGGCGCCGGCGTGGTTGGGTCAGGACGTCACGGGGTTGTGGTTGGAGAAGGCTGAGCGGTCCTGGATTTTCCATGCTGCCGGAGAGAGCGAGCTGCTGCGCCGGCACGTGATCCTGCACGAGTACGGACACATCCTCCTCATGCACGGTGGATGCGAGCTGACGCTGGGGAACGCCTTCGCCCACATCGGGGGCTCCCGACGGATCAAGACCCTTCTCGGGCGGTCCTCGACCTGGACGGCCCAGGAGATCGCGGCAGAGAACGCCGCCACGAGGTTGGCCGCCCGACTGATCCAGCAGGTGGATCCTCTGCTCGAGGCCTTCTGATGAGCCTCGGAGCGGTGTTGAGTCTGCTCAAGGCCGTGGCGTTCCTCTTCGCCGCCGTGGCAGTGGTCGTTCGTCTGCCACGAGTGGCGCGGCGACGCCGAGTGGACTTCGTCTGGGTGGGCACGGCGTTGGCGGCACTGGCCTTCTCGGCCAACGGGGTCATGGTTCCCGAACGGACCGTGGATGCGTGGCTGGGCGGGGAGAACATCTTCCATTTGGTGCGCAACCTGCTCGCACTCAGCGCCGTATGGTGCCTGCGGGCGGCCCTTGTCCAGTCCCTGCAACGCAGGGACTGGAGCCGGTCGCGGACATTGCGGGAGGCCGCCATAGGTAGCGCCTTGCTGCTGGGACTGACGGCAGCGTTCTTCTCGATCGACCGGGGCCCGACCTCGGGAGCGTTCATTCCGGACCACCTTGCCCAGGGCGGCACCCTGGTCTACACGCTGCTCATCATGGTGATGGGAGCCTGGAATGCCGCCGATGTTGCCCGTGTCGCCTTCCGGGAACTCACCCTGCGCCAGCATGGGCACGACCGCCTGCTGTGGCCGGGGCTGCTCGGCCTGGGTGTGGGAGGTTCTCTGCTCGTGCTCGGCTGCACGCTCGAGGCCGGCTACGCAGTCCTCGGGTATTCAGGCACGTGGGATGCTATAGCTGTGGCCCTGCGGGCCTCGTTCGGCCCGGTCTTCCTGCCCGGGGCCGTGCTGGTGTGCTTAGCCGTGGCGTGGCTGGGTCTCTACGCCCAAGGCCGGCGCCTGAAGATGGGTCTGCGCATGGACATCCTGAGGATCGCCCCGGTGTGGGCCCAACTCGGCGCGGACCGGTGGAGCCCTGGTGGGCGCCCTCCGGATTGGTCCAGCGCTCTGTCGGCTGATCCCCAGAAGGTTCTCTACAGTGCCGTCATTGCCGTCGAAGACGCCCTGCGGGCCGAAAACGCGGGCCTGTCGGAAAAGCAACGGTGTGCCCTGCAGGCCGCCGAGAGGAGATTTGAACTCACATCATGAGCACCTCGATCGTCGTCCCCCGCTGGGAGAGAACCGCCACGGAAGCCTTCCAGCCTCCGGTGCTGCTGGCGGCACTGCTCATCGCGCTGCCCTGGGGGGCGAACCCATCTGCGGCCTCGCTGTGGTGGGGAATCAGCGCGGCCCTGATCGTGTGCGGGGTTCCGCTGGCCGTGGTCCTCATGCTGGTGCGCCGAGGGGTGCTCACCGACCACCACGTGAGCGTGAAGGAGCACCGCCGACCGGTGATGGCCGGGGTGCTGGTGCTGGTCCTCAGCTACCTCGCGGCGGCGATCCTGCTGCAGGGACCGATCGAGATCGTGGCGCTGCTCGTGGCCACGTTCCTGGCCGGGCTGGTGATCGCTGTGGTGAGTCCGTGGTGGAAGATCTCCGGGCACGGCATGATGATGGGCGGAACTATTGTTGCCCTGACAACATCCTGGGGTGTTGTCGGGCTGCTGTTTGTTCCGGTGGGCCTGGCGGTGTGCTGGAGCCGCATCCGACTCCAGGACCACACCGGTCCGCAGGTGATTTCAGGCTTCATCTACGGGCTGGCCTTCCTGGGCAGCATCTACGCCTGGATCGTTACATGAGGAGAAACCACGTGGGGGACGCCAACCGGGAACGCTCAGCCCAGATCTTGGCCGACAAGATCAACCTGCTGTTGGATACCCTGCGCACCGAAGCCGGCCAGCTCTACGACTTCACCACGATCCAGCAAGGCCTCAAAGACCGCGGCGTGGCCATCTCACGGACGAAATGGCACTACCTGAAAACAGCCGACATCCGGGTGCGTCCCGACGGGAAACTGCTCCGGGCGCTGGGGGAAGTGTTCGGGGTGGACCCGAGATACCTCGTGCAGGAAGATGGGCCGCTCCCTCAGCAGGTTGAGCAAGAACTCCACACGGTCCGCGCCCTCCGGCGAGCCGAGGTCCGCAACTTCGCCGCCCGGGCCCTCGGTCAGATCGATCCTGAAGGGCTTCAGGCGATCCTGGACGTCATCGAGAAGAAGGAAAGTTCCTCTCAGGACGACTCCACACAGTAGGTAAAGGAGGCTGGCCCCGCCACAACGGCAGGGCCGGCCTCCTTCGTTCATCTACCTACTCGGCGTCACCCATGTCGCGGGATTGATGGCCGACGACGTCCCACTGGCCGTCGTGCTCCTCGAGGTAGAGGGTGACCTGCCGACGACCCGTTTCGTGGACGGTGGCCCCGTCGCGGGTATTCCAGGTCCATTCCACGGTGTAGGCGCGGATGGCCTTGTCCGGAGCGACGTCCTGATTGACGTCGCCGTGGACGGGGACGATGGTGGGTGCGCTGTACCCCTGGTGCTCAGCGGCCGCGAGCCACGGGGCACCTGCTGCGTTGCGTTCGGGCTCGACCTGATGCGCGGCCCAGTCGGCGGACATCAGCGGCTTGGCCCGGACCGCGGCAGCGGTCTCGGTGCGATCGGTGGCGGTGTCCCAGAAGTGGAGCATCAGGGCGGCGACCTCGGCAGTGGAATCCACGTCAGTGCGGTCAGCGTCGTCCGGGGTGGTGAAAGTTCCCTCGCCCAGCTGTGGCGGCACAGTAGAGACAGTGGCTTCTGGGGAACTTTGCTGGGCCTTGCTGGGCGAGTCACAGGCGGCAAGCGGCAACGCGCACAGCAGCAGTGCTGCGGCGAGGCTGAGTTGATGGCGCATCATCTCGGCCACGCACCTTTCTCTTTGAGGATGGGCTCGGGGTCGAGGTTGTGCCCTTGGTAGGGGAAGACGAGGTCGGGGGCGCCGGGCTTGTAGATCTCAAAGTGCAGGTGAGTGGCCATGCCGAAGCGTCCGTGGTTGCCCTCGACGCCAATGATGTCCCCGCGTTTGAGCTTCTGGCCCTTGGTCACGTCCCAGGAGTGCAGGTGACAGAACGCGAAGCCGAAGTCGGGGTCGGACCCGTTCTCTTTGGCGATCACGCAGCCATCGGCGGCGTTGAACCCGGTGATTCGCAGGCTGGTGGGGGCAACGACGACTCCGCCGCTGCCGTTGCCGGCCCCGGGGGTGGCGATGTCCACGCCCACGTGCTGGTTGGCCCAGGACGGGACACCGGCCAGGGCGCGGCCGCCGTAACCGGAGGTGAAGACACCGCCGGGCAGCGGGGTCGTCCATTGCCCGTCACCGAGGTCGCCGTCCCAGGCCCTGGCACCGGTAGGAGCCTTGCAGCCGGCGGAGAAATTGCCCTGGGCGCCGTCGAGGATTTTCTCGATGTACTGCTGGGTCTCCGGGTAGGGCGGGACGCCGTGGTGCTCCTGCACCGCACCGGGTCCGGCGTTGTAGGCGGCCAGGGTCAGCCGCACGAGCTCATCCGGATCGTCCCCGGCGATGGGCTGAACTTGGCTTTTCAGGGCTGCCATGTAGCGGCCCAGGGCAGCGATGGCATCTTCGGGATCGAAGGGGTTGCCGCCGCGGCCGTAGGTGTTCCAGGTCGAGGGCATGAACTGGGCCAGGCCCTGGGCGCCGACGGGACTGGTGGTGTCCGGATTCCACCCGGACTCCTGCGCCAGTTGCGCGGCGACCAGACTGGCCGACAGTCCGGCTTGTCTGGCGGCCGCGTCCACGAGCGGCCCCCAGCCGTTGGGAACGGACACCACATTGGCCTTCTCGTTGGTGCCGACGGCGGTGGCCGTGCAGCTGGTGGACAAGCCCGCGGCGTCTTCATCCTCGGCCAGGGTGGCCACGAGCATGGTCAAAGCCATGGTCATGCCCACCGGCAGTCCAAGGAGCAGCAGGGCCGCGCCGCCGAGGGTTCGGGGGCGGGGTCCGGCCATCAGAAGCTCTGGGAGACCAGGGCTGCGGCGTGCAGCCAGGCCCGTCGGGTGGCGGGGCGCAGTTGTCGGTGGTGAATGCGGCCCTGCACCAGGTGCGGGTCGAAGGGGACGATGGCCACCTCACGCACGAACGGGGCGTACTCCTGGGCGATGGCGTGGGCCTTGGTGCTGTGCGAGGGCATCAGCTCGGAGATGACCACCACGGCATTGCGGGCCAGTTCCCCGGCATGGGGGCCTCCGGCGTGCAGGGCTTTGAGGGCGTTGACTCCGCCCTGGGCCTTGTCGGACTCGGTGGTGGTGGCGATGACGATCTGGTCAGTGTGGGCGATCATGTGCGCCCAGTTCTCGCCCCGGGTGGAGTTGCCGCTGTCCATGATGACGAGCCGGTAGTACTTCTCGGCGACCCGGTGCAAGGCGTCCACCTCGGCCCCGGTGATTTCGTGGGTATTGGACGGCGATTCGTCGGAGCGCAGGACGTCGTAGGCATCCTGGGCTTGGTGGTGGACGAAAGCGGCCAGCTCGGCCGCTTTGGCTTCGGCGGTGAGGAAGTGATTGGCGTGGTGGAGAAGGTCCAGTGCGGTGGAGTCGTGGCCGGCGCCGTCGGTGCGCCAGCCCAGGGAACCCATGGCTTCGTTGTTGTCCCAGGCGAGCACGCCGGCCCCGCCGTGGCGGGCGAACTGGGCGGCGAGCAGTGCAACGGTGGGGGTCTTGTTGGCACCGCCCTTCTGGTTGACGACCGCGATGGTGCGGGAGCCGATCCAGTGCCGTGAGACCGCGGCCAGGTCTTCTCGTTCGACTACTTCCCCAGGCCCGGGAGGCAGGTGCATCCCGATACGGTTGAGCATTCCGCGCCAGCCGTGGGTGGCTGGTGCGTCGGCCAGGGAGCTGTCGGTGGCGATGAAACTGGGGGCGGAGTCGATGTCCCAGACTGTCGTGTCCGATGGTTGCAGCGCCGGGGCGCTGGAGGGCGTTGACTTTGCCTGCATGGGACGGGGCTGCGACGCGCTCTCGAAAGTCGGCGCGACGAGGGTGGAAGGCATCGGCTCGGCTTCCTCAAAAGAGGAACTTTCGGGCTCGGTCAGCAGTGGCTCCGGGGCCGACTCGGCGGGCACGAGCTCATCGAGGCTGACCGCACGGCTGCCTCGACGCCCGGCCCGAGGTAGGGGAGTGGCCGTCCCGTCGGTGGAGACCTCCCCGTCAGGCCCAACGACCAGGTAGGTCTCGAGTTCGCTGTCCGAAGACGGGTCGATGGCTACGACTTTGACGGGCCGACCCAAGATACGCGCGGTCTCGGTTAGCTGGGCAATGGCGTCGTCCATCGAGTTCAGGGGGGTCACCACACCGTCGATGGAGACTTCAACGGTGTCGTCGTCGGTGATCGTTGCGGTGCATCGCGGACGGTCGAGCGCCTGCGCCATGGGGATGCCTTTCGTATCAGTCGGTATCCCCCACTCCGAGGTTGGGCTGCTGAGAGACGTTGTAGTGAGCACGCAGGTGCTCTCTCACGTCGTCCCGGAGGATGATCCAGTGCGAGCCCAGCTGTATGGCTGGCACCCGCCCATCCCTCAGCCACCGGTAGGTCACCGTGGTGCTGGACAGCCCCAAAACCTCGGTCAGCTGGGCCACGGTGAGTCGCTCGGGCAACCCGTTGAAAAGTCTGTCCAGCGACTCAGTCATGGAGAGCGCTCCGGCGATCACGGCGGCTCCGGTAGATCAGAGTGGGAAAAAGTTGCTTACGGTTGCACACCATAGCTCGAAACCGCCTATAGTTGAACATGTTCAATTCGGTTCCGTGGGTGGCCCACGGGGATGCACCTCGGTGCATTGGATTCAACTTAGGAGCCTAGATGGGCAATCGGTGGACGGGGTTCGTCGCACCCGGCACGGGGACCCAGACGGTCTCGCTTCTGGAGGAGACCCATCCTGAGCCGCCCCCGGTGCTTCGGGGGGCGCAGGCGCCCCAGCAGGGGGTTTCCGCACCGGACGGCGACCGACGGCTCGAACGGTTCTCCACGTCCTCTGCTGGTCCGTACTGGTTGGGCGCCCATGGCGGAGCGGGAGAGACCACCTTCCGGGAGCTGCTGGGCGGTGTCGAATGCCATCACCGTTGGCCTTCTCCCACCCCAGAGGCACCGTCTCCTGTCGTTGTCCTGCTCGCCCGACAGACGCATGGCGGGTTGGAAGCAGCTCGACGTGCCGCCCAGGACTGGGCCTCCGGGCAACACCCGGAGGTAGTGCTCGCGGGGTTGGTGATCGTGGCCGGCACCCCGGGCAAGACCCCGAAACCCCTGGCAGCAGCGACCCGCGTGATTTCCGGTGGTGTCCCCTCCACCTGGGTGGTGCCCTGGATCGAAGAACTCCGACTCACCGGAGCCACGGACTGGGAGTCCTTGGCCCGTGAGCCGAGGAAAGTCCTCACCGCCCTCGGTGAGGCAGTCGATGAACTCATCTCCGAGAGGACCCCCCAATGATCGACCTCGTACTTGCCACCCAGGACACCGTGCTGGCGTTGCCGGCCAACCTGCCCGACTCCAGCCCCCTGGCCCCTCCCGGCATCGGCGACACCTGGAACCGCATGGTCGGTGTCGGCAAATGGATCGCCCTGGGCATTGCTGTGCTGGGCCTGCTGGTGGTTGGCGGAAAGATGGCCTTCGACGCCCGCCGTGGAGAGACCACTGAAGAAGTATCCGGGATCATCAAGATCGTCCTGGCCGTGGCTCTGATCTCCGGTGGAGCCTCGATCCTGACCTTCATCGCCGGGGCATAACCACCACCAGACGCAGCCCCCACACACGAGGAGCAACACGTGACAGACCACATCGAGACCGACGACAACAGCACATGGTGGAAGACCCCCCGCTTCCTCATCTCAGCCGTTCTCGTCGCGATGCTGATCGTGCTGGGCGTGGTCCTGTGGCTGTGGCCCGACGGAGAGGGGCCTACCCAAGCCGCTCCGGCGCCAGCCACCACCGCCGAACCGGTGGCGGGCGGGGAGTCGGAGTGTGGTTTGGACGCCACCAGCGGCACCACTCTCACGAAAGCGCCGGAGGACGTCGAGTGGACCGCTCTCGGGGCGATCTACGCACCGTCCTCTGAGGAGCACGGACCGGGCACCGTGGACGAGTCGACGGGTGTGCGCTCCTGCTACTCCCACACTCCTGAAGGGGCGTTGCTGACGACGGCGAACATGCTGGCCTCGAGCAACGATCCCCAGCTTCTGCTGGACACTCTCAAGGAGCTTGCCATTGAGAGCCCCGGTAAGGACATCGCCGTGGGGCAGGTCCAGCAGCGGGTCTCCGCGGGGGATGCTTCCACGGTCCCGGTCGAGGTTGCCGGCTTCCGACTGCTTTCGTACACGGGCGAGCGAGCCACGGTCGAGGTCGTATTGGCAGGAGACGACGGGACCGAGAAGACATACATCACCAGTAGTGCAGACCTTATGTGGCAAGACGGCGATTGGCGCTTCGCCCTGCAGGACAACGGCGACACAGGCCCCGTCTCCGGCCAGGTGTCAGACCTGAACGGGTACATCGAGTGGGGACCCCACGATGGCTGAGGAAGAGAAGTGCTTCGCACTCGATGGCTTCTGCAAGGTCAAGGAAGGAGTCAGCGACGCACTCACCGGAGCGGCCGGTGATGCGCTGGATCAGATCGCCGACGGTGTAACCGCTGCCGTGGTCGACACGATCGCTTCCCTGGGGTCGATGTGGACTCGGATCGGCAGCGCCAACCTCACCAGCAACAGTGCACCCGCCTCCCAGGCTCCGGCGCGTGGGGAGTTCAACGCCTACATCGACCTGCTGCTGAGCTACGCGAGCTGGATCGGGCTGGGGGTGTGCGTGTTCGGGGTGCTGTTCCTGGGCATCGTGTTGGCCGCCAACGCCCGCCGCGGCGACGGGGCCGGCTTGGTCAACACCGCCACCGTGCTGGCCTCCGGGGCGGCGCTGATCGGTGGGGCCACCAGCCTGATCGGCTTCCTCGTCCCCGCCCGGGCGGGAAATCTGTCCGGGTCGGTGGGCTTCATTCAGGACCAGACCTTTTACCTCACCCTGGCCGTGGCCGCGCTGAGCGTGATGATCGCCGGGGCCCACATGGCCTGGACCCAGCGCGCTGAACCAGCCCGGGACCTCCTCAAGGGCCTGCTCACCTTGGCCGTGGTCACGGCGTCGGGGGTAACGATCCTCAACGTCTTGGTGGCCGGCACCGACGCCCTGGCGGTGCAGATCATTGACTCCGCCATCGGAGAGGATTTCCAGACCGATGTGCTCCAGCTGCTGGCCCTGGACAACGCCACCAGCGCCGGGGCGGCGGGTCCGGTGTGGTTGGGCGGCAATGTCATTCTGATCATCGTGGGCGGGGTGGTGGCGATCATCGTGAACCTGATCCAGTTGATGCTGATGGTGCTGCGCACCGGGATGCTGTTTTTGATGGCCGGGATCCTGCCGCTGTCGGCGGCGTTTTTGAACACCGAGACGGGCAAGAACTTCTTCCAGAAGGTCATCGCTTGGACCCTGGCTTTCGCCTTCTACAAGCCGGCTGCGGCTCTGATCTATGGGTTGGCGATCAAGATGTCCACCACCGGGGTGTGGGAGGACTCCGGCAGCGGGCTGATCCAGTTCGCCGCCGGGCTGATGATGATCGTCGCCTCCGTGTTCGCCCTGCCCGTGCTCATCGGGTTCCTCAGCCCCGTGCTCGGCTCGATGTCCTCCTCCGGAGGCGGGGGCGGCGCGTTGGGCATCGCGGCGATGGGTGCCGCCATCCCTCAGGGCGCGTCCCATCTGGCGCGGTCTGGGCGTGGCTTCGGCTCCGATTCCTCGTCCACTCCTTCGCCCCAGTCCTCCGCCTCTTCCAAGGGCGGACCAGGCTCCCCGCCCCCTGGGCCCGTTGCAAGCCCCGGCGGCACCACCGGTACTACTGGCACCACGGGGACCAGCGCAGCCAGCACGGCAGGAACGGCTAGTACCGCTGCAGCTGGCGCAGCCGCAGCTCCGGTGGCCCTCGGCATGGCGGCGGCCAACGCCGTGCAGAAGACCGGCGAAGCAGTCTCCGAGACCACCCAATCCAGTGCGGGAGACAGCCCCTCCGGGACCTCCTCGAGCAGTGGATCGACCGGTGCAGGTTCCCAGCCTGCGAGTGGGCAAAGCGGCAGTGGAACGGCCACCTCCCGCGCAGGCGTCGACCCGTCCACGACCAGTCACACCGGGGCGCGCCCTACCCCGGGAGGTAACGCCGCTACATCACCGCCCCGCACCGGAGCTCGGCCCCCGGGACCCTCCGGGGCAAAGCCGACAGTCAAGGCCATCCAGCAACAGGCGCGTGCGTTCAAGGCGCAGATCGCCAACGAGACCGGAAACGAGGGCCGCCCTGATGGCGCAGACCGCAGCTAAAACCGAGAACCGTCCGCGGGTGTACGGCAACTTCCGCACTCCCACCTCCAAGGGCCTGGCCGGGCTCTCCACCGCCGGCACCGTACTGCTGATCGGTGGGGTGGTCGGCGGGATCCTGCTGATGATGCTCAACCTGTGGCTGGTGGCCCTGGGCTTCGAAGCGGTGATCTTGGTCCTGATCGCGCTGTCCATGAGCAAGAACAAGCACGGGCGCACCCTCATCGAGCGCATCGTCCGCCGGGCCGGGTGGGCCAACGCCGTCTACGCCGGGGCCAACGTCTACCGGGCCGGCCCCGTCAGCCGGATCCCCGAGGGCACCACGAAGCTGCCCGGCGTTTCGGCCCGCTCCAGGATCACCGAGCGCGTCGACGGCTACGGCCGCCCCTTCGCCTTGGTCGAGGTCCCGCAGAAACACCACTACACCGTGGTGTTCTCCTCCGAGCCCGACGGCGGGGGCATGGTCGATCAGGAGCACATCAACCGGTGGGTGGACCGCTGGGCGCACTGGCTGGGCATGCTCACCGACGAACCCGGGCTGACCGCCGCCTCGGTGACCATCGAGACCGCCCCGGACTCCGGGTACCGCCTCGCCCGGAAGATCGAGGCCCGCATGAGTCCCGACGCCCCGGCCTTCGCGCGCGACGTCATCAACGAGACCGTGCAGATGCTGCCCACCGGCGCCACCGTCACCCGGGCCTACATCGCGGTGACCTTCAAAGCCTCCGTGCGGGCCGGCGGACGCATCCGCAAGCCGGACGAGGTCGCCGATGACCTGGCCGCCCGCCTGCCCAACCTCACCCTGTCCCTCAACGACACCGGGGCCGGGGTGGCCGCCCCACTCACCGCGCAGCAGCTGTGCGAGGTCATCCGGGTGGCCTACGACCCGGCCGAGGCCATCCTCTTCGACCGCGCCCACGCCCAGGGGGTGGCCCCGGAACTGAACTGGAGCGAGGTCGGCCCCCAGGCCGCCGACACCTTCTGGGACTGCTACCACCACAACAACTCCTGGTCGAAGTCCTGGGCGATGTCGGTGCCCCCGCGCTCCACCGTCCAGGCCAACGTGCTCCAAGCCCTGATCGCCCCGAACCCGGAACTGGTGCGCAAGCGCGTCACCCTGCTCTACCGCCCCATCGACCCCGCCCGGGCCGCGCAGATGGTGGAGAACGACATCAACACCGCCACCTTCAACGCCTCCTCCCGCAACCGCGCCACCGCCCGCGATACCCGCGAAACCCGCGCCGCCCAGGCCACCGCCGCCGAAGAGGCCGACGGGGCCGGCCTGTTGAACTTCGGGCTCGTCGTCACCGCCACCGTCCGAGCACGTGGCGAGCTGGACGAGGCCGAAGCCATCATCGAGAACCTCGGCACCTCGGCGAGGATCCGTCTGGAGGAGGCCTACGGCGCCCAGGACTCCACCTTCGCCGCCGGCCTGCCGCTGGGTGTGGTCATTCCGGACCACCTGGCCCTGCCTTCGACCGTGAGGAACGCCCTCTAATGGCCACCACGAAACGCAACCAGATCATCCTCCCGGCCAGCCGGGGCAACGCCTCGACCACCGTCCTGGACCGGGCCTTCGCCCGCACGAAGCTAGGCAAGGTCTTCGCTAAGCCCAAGCGCACCGGCAGCACCTCGGTGACGGCCGCCTTCACCCGTCGCCCGGGCCCGCGGGGCCACAAGGGCCGGGGTCTGGGCGAGGCGCAGCTGCTGCACCCGATCCGGGAGATGCGCGGCACCAACTATCAGGTCTGCGGGCTGTTCCCCTTCCCCATGGGCGGGGGCTCCCCGCTGGAAGGGGTCCCGCTGGGGCGCAACCTGCTCTCCGGGGAGCCGGTGTGCTGTGACCCGATCTCCTGGTTCCAGAAGCTGCGGGTGATCGCCAACCCATCGGCCTTCATCATGGCCAACCCGGGGCTGGGCAAGTCCTCCCTGCTGCGGCGGATGGCCATCGGGTTGGCCGCCTTCGGGGTGTGGCCGATGGTCCTGGGAGACATCAAGGGCGAACACGTCGCCATGATCGAAGCCCTCGGCGGGGCCGTGCTGCCGCTGGGCCGCGGGGTCGGCCACATCAACCCGCTCGACGACGCCGGCGCCGTGGCGGCGGCCAAGCTGCTATCTCCTGCCAAGGCGGAGGAGCTGCTGGCCGATCTGCACACCCGGCGGTTCGACCTGATCCGGTCGCTGATCGCGATTCTGCGCAAGAAGCCGCTGGACGAGCGTGAGGATCAGATCCTGGACCGGTGCCTCACTGTCCTGGAAGCCCGTCACGCCGAGACCGGCACGGTCCCGGTCATGGCGGATTTGCGCCAGGTGCTCAAGGACAAGCCGGTCGAGGTGCGCGAGGTCTCCCTGGATCGCGGCAACGATGAGCGTTACGAGGCCATCACGGAGGGTCTGGAGTCCTCGCTGAACTCCTTGTGTGGGACCGGGGCGTTCGGGCAGATGTTCGCCCGCCCCTCCACCAACAAGATCGACGCCTCGAGACCGATGGTCTTCGACCTCTCTCGTATCTCCCAGTCCGAGTCCGACCTGCGGGCGGCCACGCTGTTGGCGTGCTGGTCCATCGGCACCGGAACGGTGCGGACCTCCAACATGCTGGCCGACGACGGGGTGATCGCCCGGCAGCGGTTCCTGCTCATCCTCGATGAGCTGTGGAACACCCTGGCGGCCGGGCCCGGCATCGTCGATCAGGTCAACGCGCTGACCCGTCTGAACCGGGAGATGGGGGTCGGGCAGATCATGGCCTCCCACACCCCCTCTGACCTCATGGCTGTCCGTGGGGAGGAGGACCGGGCGAAGGCCAAGGGCATCATGGACCGCTGCGGGATCAAGATCCTCGGCGGGCTGGCCAAGTCGGAGATGCCGCTGCTGACCGAGTCCGTGCCGCTGTCGATGCGCGAGCAGGAACAGCTCGCTGCCTGGCAGGACCCGCCCGCCTGGAACCGCCGCGGGGACGAGGAGATCCAGTACACCAACGACGACGTGTACACCCCCACCGACGCATCGGCCATCAATGATGCCGAGTTGCGGGCCTGGCTTCAGGACCCCGAGAACCGGGAGTGGTACTTCGACGATCGCACCACCTCCCCGCCACCGGGTCAGGGGAAGTTCTTCATCAAGGTCGGCGCGAGGGCGGGGATCCCGTTCTCGATGGAGTTCACCCCCACCGAGCGCCGGTCCCAGGTCCACGACACCGAGAAGAAGTGGCACGAGGCCAAGTTCCGCGCTGCTCAGGAGAGGGGCGAACGATGAGCTCCCTGGACCGCAAGTACAAGACCGGCGGCGGGGAGGTCGCCCTGCTGCTGACCCTGCTCTTTGCCCTGGTCGGCATCCCGGCCATCCTCTACGTCGTCGCCAGCGCCGGCCATGCCTTGACCCCGCGCACCGATCCGCTGCCCACCGGGTACTGGGAACGGTCCCTGGGTGTCTTCACCGGAGACCTCCCGTGGCGCACCACCGAGATCGTCCTGGCCGCCGCCCTCGGACTGGTGGCGGCAGCACTGCTCGTGCTGTGGAACCTCAAGCGCCACCAGAAGGCTCAGAAAATCGTGAAGCACGACCGCTCAGCACCGCGCATGGCTTCGGTCCGCGACGTCGCTCCCTTCACCGAGAAGGAAGCCCGTGCCAAGGCGGCGCGCTTCGGGGTGGAAGCCCCAGGGGT
The DNA here is from genome assembly GCF_040981005.1 of Kocuria sp. CPCC 205258. Classification (NCBI taxonomy): domain Bacteria; kingdom Bacillati; phylum Actinomycetota; class Actinomycetes; order Micrococcales; family Micrococcaceae; genus Kocuria; species Kocuria sp. CPCC 205258. The sequence continues at coordinate 19,394 of NZ_JAVKPS010000017.1, forward strand.
GATGATCGGGAAGATGGTCCGCGGTGGCCACACCCTCTACGCCTCCTGGGAGGACACCCTGGTGCACATCTGGGGCACCCGCACCGGCAAGACCACCTCTCAGGCCGCCCCCTCGATCATCGAGGCGCCGGGGCCGGTGATCGCCACCTCCAACAAGCGCGATCTCTCGGATCTGACCCGCGAGCCCCGCGCCGAAGCAGGGAAGGTGTGGGTCTTCGATCCCCAGGGCGTGGCCGGGGAGAAACCGAGCTGGTGGTGGAACCCGCTGAGCTACGTCACCGACAGTGAACGGGCGGCGGAGATGGCCACCAACTTCGCCCTGGGCTCCCGCGCGGTCGGGGCCAAGGGTGGGGATGCCTATTTCGACTCCGCCGGCAAAGACCTACTTGCCGGGCTGCTGCTCGCTGCTGCCGTGGGGGGGCAACCCATCGAGCGGGTCCATTACTGGCTCTCACGCCCCACCGACGACACCCCGGTTAAACTGCTGGATGAGCATGGGTGGGCCAAGGAAGCTGACTCCCTGTCCGGGGCGATTACTGCCCCCGACAAGCAGCGTGAGGGCATCTTCGGCACCGCCCGCCAGATGGCCTCCTGCCTGAAAAACGAGAAGGTCGCCCCCTGGGTCAACCCCACCGGTCCCGACGATGACCGCCCGGAATTCGACCCCCAGGCCTTTGTGCGCGGCAAGCACACCCTCTACGCCCTGTCCAAGGAAGGGGCGGGCACCGCCGGGCCCCTGGTGACCTCCCTGACCGTGGCCACCGTGACGGCGGCCGAGGAGTACGCCGTCGTCCAGCGAGGAGGTCGGCTGTCCACACCGATGCTGTGCGTGCTGGACGAGGCGGCCAACGTGTGTCGGTGGGCCAACCTGCCCGACCTCTACAGCCACTACGGCTCCCGCGGCATCGTGGTCTCCACGTTCCTGCAGTCCTGGTCCCAGGGCGTGGACGTGTGGGGAGAATCCGGGATGCGCAAACTGTTCTCCACCGCCAACGTCGTCACCTACGGCGGCAACGTCAAAGAAGAGGGCTTCCTCAAGATGCTCTCCGAGCTGATCGGCAAGTACACCTACACCTCCGTCTCCTCCTCCCGGCAGAAGGACAGTGGGTCCACCTCCCGCCAGGACGCCACCGACGACATCCTTTCCGTCGCCGACCTCGCGGCCCTCCCCAAGGGTCGGGCCATCATGCTCGGCTCCGGGGCTCGGGCCGTGCTGCTGCGCACCGTCCCCATCAGCGTCCGCCCCTACGCGCAAGCCGCCGATGCCTCCGAGGCTGCACACAACGCCCCCGCCGTGGAAAAGGAGGTCGCACCTGCTGACACGGTCCAGGATGGCCCCTCTGGCAACCGCTGGGCCGCGCTGGCACAGGAGCAGCGATGAGACTTAGCGACGACTTCGAGGAAGGTGACGAGGACGTCCAGGACCAGCCACAACCCGAGCTGTTCTACCCCAGCGTCGACCAATTCGTCGCCGGCTACCTCACCCAGACCTATCGCCGCAAGATGCCTGTGGCCGGACGCGGCACGGGGGCCACCTGGTGCGCCCAGTGGTGGCGCCACCCCGAAGCCATCAGCCGCCTCACCGCCCTGTGGCGAACCTGGGAACACCTGCGCCTGGACCCCACCACCGGCATGGCCGTGTGGTGGCGCGACTATGCCGACCCCACTATGCGCACCCTCTTCGACGCCAACGGCCCCTTCGAGGGCTGCACCCCTGAAGACCACAATCCGAAGGTCGTCCCCTTGCCCGTCATCGCCCCGACTACCGGCCTTTTCGACTGACCAGTTCGCCGAGTATGAGGGGCGCGATCCGTAACGGGTTGCGCCCCTCAGTTGTAGAAGGCCACCCAGCCCTCTGGGCAGTCCATCGTCAGCACATGCGATGCCCATAGGGCGTGTTCGCAGCGTTCCGCCAGGTGCCTTGTCAGACCTCTGGGTAAGATGCAAAGTGAAGCATTTGCGCCCGCTGTCGGCCGTAAATAGAAGCAGCCGGTCCTCTGAGCCGCTGCTCAAACCTTTGACAACTCCCTACAGGAGAGGCCCACGTGGATCTTCATACTCTTCTCCCAGAGGTCACAGCCGCCCTCGGCATGGAGGACACGTTTCCCCTCACTCAGGGAGGACAGAAAATCGTCCTCCAGGGGACCTTGAGCGGCGCGCCGGCTGTAGCGAAGGTCGTGATACTAGCGCCTGGACCGAATGGCGACATCACCCTGGAACGGGCGAACCGAGAAGTTGAGCTGCTATCGGCAATTGACTCTGACTACGTTGTCAGGGTTCTCACCGATGCCGTGGAAGTGGGGGAGCCTCCCGTAGCTGTGTGCTGGGTCGAAGAGCTCCTGGACGGCGAGGACCTGAGCGGATGCCTTAACGCTGACTGGACGGAGGAAGAGGTATGGGCCCTCCTGGCAGACCTCTCTAAAGCGTTGGAAGCTTGCCATGAACTCGACGTCGTACACCGCGATCTTTCGCCGGGCAACGTACGACGGACGGCTTCAAGGCGCTATGTCCTCATGGATCCAGGTCTCGCGCGGCATTTGGCAAAAACCGCATTGACAGGCCAGTTTCAGCCCGGAACGCCGGGGTGGCGCTCACCCGAGCACGTGCCGGGAGGAGATCCAGTGCCCGCTAGCGATCTATTCGCCGCAGGGATTCTTGCCTTCTATGCGCTCACCAAGACCTTCCCCATCAACCCGCACCTGGATGCTGGGGAGTACGACCGACAGCTCGTGGAATCCCAAGCACCGTCCGTATCCACCCTTGCCCCCCACGTTTCACCCGAGCTTGTCGAGATCATTGACAGATGTCTGCAAAGGCAGCCGGCCCGTCGCTTCCTCGACGGAACTGAACTGCGAGAGGCCCTTGTGAACCTGGGACGGTGCAGCGCATGAGCGGCGTACTGATTCATGACGGTCGTCGAAGTGGCCACCGCAAGTGGAGCATCGAAGCAATCAGTGCCGGCAATGCCAATGGCGTTGTGCTCACGCCCTTCGCGACACCCCGTATTGCGGAGCCACGACACCCTGATGCTGCAGACGTTGCACGTGGCGTCCGAGGAGTTGGGGGCGAAGTGGTTTTTGATGCCATGACCCATGCTTTGTTTCTGCCCAACAGCAATAAGCGCGACTTCTACGATGCCTGGGACTTGTGGGGGCCAACCGGTATCCAGCTCGAGACACCACAGGAGCAACTTGCCCACGTCGAACAAGTGTTTCGTCGGCAAGACCAAGTTGGGTCGCCCCATTTGGCGCCCACCTTGCAGCTTCGATCTCCTCTCTCGCTAGACGCATATAAGGCTCGCAATATAGCGCGAATTGCCAGGGGTCTGGACCGTCAGTCTTGGCAATCTTTGGTCGGTACGCGCGGATTCTGGTCGTCTGGAAGCTATCTGGACGCCTACGTGGGAAGTTTGGCTTCGTTGCGAGCCCCTGTGTGGGTACTGACCATGGCGAACGAGGTGGTGGTGGATCACGTCCCAGATATGCAGGACACAGAAGCGTTCGAAGGATTTTGCCGCACGGTCCACTCGCTGTCCTTGCGATCTCGCGTCATTGTGGCCCACGCTGATTTCGCCGGTCTCCCGGCTGTGGCAGCAGGTGCAGACACCGTAGGGAGCGGCTGGGACCGCGGACAAAAAACCTTTGACCCAACCTCTTTTCATATCAACTCTGACGGCGGAATCCGCATCCCAGCCTCATATGTAACCCAAGGGAGCCTGCACTCCGTCCTACGACGGGACACTGCCGACGCCATCGAGCGGTGGAACCCGCCCCAGGCACGAGCAATTCGCGGGGCCGCAATGCCTCCAAGCGACAAAGCTCAGCACATGCATCATTTGGGTCAGCTACGCGCTGCCGTTGCGCAGCTCAATGCAACAGCAAATCGCCAGGGTAGAGTCAATGCGCTTAGGGCGCGATACCAACAAGCTCACACGGATTACGACACTCTAATCGCTGCTCTGCCAAGGACCGTCCGCCAGTCCGACAAAAGCGCCTGGGCCGTTGCTCCCTCAATGGTCCTCGAGGGCTACGCAACTGCTGAGGGACTCTGACTAGTCACGCTTCGTGCCCACTGCTCAGAGGCAGCTAGGCGAAGGCCGGGGTGTGGCTTGCCCAACCTTGGGCGCACCAGCCATCGATCCTCAACAGCAAGGCCCAAGCCCAGCGCTTTGCATTTGCTCGCCGCCTCAGTCAGGTCTCGCGGCGGCTTCAGCAGTACAACGGCAGCGGCATCACACCAAGACGAATAGCGGAGAGATTGACTGATGCCTTGTTGCCAGTCTGAGACCTTGGCCTCGAATGCATATGACCTGCCGATGGGGGTCAAATCGCCGACACGTTGATATCCCGCGCCTGAGCGCAATAAGTAGCCTCGGCCGACCAGCGAGCTCAAACGGCGCCGCACTTGATCGGAACTCATGCCAAGGGCGCGAGCCAGCGTCTCGGGCGTGCGCGTTCTGTTTGCGGACGTCGCAGCCACAACGCTGCAGTCCGTTACGTTGACCAAAAACGGCAACTTTAGGTTGAGCCGCGCTTGGAGACCAGGCAAACCTCGGGTCACAGCAACGAGATCTGCGATCCCACGAGGCCCGGCCACCTCGGAACTGACGACCACTCCCTGGTCAGCGCTCGGGAGACGTTCAGCCAAAGACCGTAGGGAGCCCTCCAGGAGTCGCTCGTCAGTTGGCTGGAACCGCTGGCCTGGACGAACAGCTGCCGAGACTTCCATCACCGAGGTCGTACCGGCCTTACTCAATGTGCCACGAACCTCTCTACTCCACCCACATGTTTTCCACTTGCCCGGGAGCCGAAACCCTCTTTGACCACGTGCAACTGCTCCGCTCACAGGGAGGTGAAGCGTGTTCGACGATGCGAGGGCATGCGTTGGGCGTTCGGTGAGGATCAAAATCCTACTTGAACGCTCTGACAACCCACGATGTCGCCTACTGGCCGAATCTCGACACGTTTCTACCCTCGCCGGGCCCCTCATGCACAAGTTGCTCGTTGGAATCACCCAAGCCCGAGGGGCCTCTCACGGCCGGCTCCCCGCGCAAGGTGCTTCCGGGCGCGAGGAGCACGCTTGCTGGAGCGCACGGCGTCGGTTGGAGGGGTGCCTTGGTCCTGATCGGTAAGCAGGATAGCTTCTGCGGCTTCCCTGCCTTCGGCACTGCTACCGATCAAGCTACTCAGCCGCGCGGCCAGCCGGGCGCGGCGGTCTCCGGAGTCCCACAGCTCCTCGACTTCGGCGGCTGCGTTGCGGGCATCTTGATCGTTCTGCAGGTCGCCTAATGCGGACCGCTCTACAAGGCGTGCGGCTTCGACTTGGTCGCGTTGAGCGTTGACCGCTTCACGCATCCCTAGTGTCCCGTCCTGGACGGGGACCGGCTTACCCGTGCCGTGGTCACGCAGGTAGTCCTCGACCCCCAGACCGTGCCGGTTCTTCACCTCGACCTCTATGCGCTCACGCGCTGCTCGGGCGACCTGGTCGTGGCCTTCCCATTGACGCGCCAGACCGTACCGCTCCGCGATTTCCTCCGGCTTGGCATCCTCCCAGAAACGGTCCTGGCCTACCGGGGCCAGTTCGGTGCGCGTCATGGCTCTTTGGGCTTCGAAGCGTTCCTCAAGCTCGCGCCGGCGCTGCTGTTGCGCGTGATGCAAGTCTTGAGCTTGTTCGGCACGGCGGCGGGCCATCATCTCGCCCCAGCGACCGGCCACGGCCATCGCCGCTTGGAGGTCACGGGTCAGCAGATCATTCACGCCATCGGGTTGTGCGCTCATCGTCAAAGCTCCATTCCTGTCGCGGTCGATCTGTGCTCGATGTGGGTGCGGGCTGTGGGACCGGTGGTTTCGTTGAGCGAGCCGCGGTCGCGTGTCGGCCCGGCTTGTGCCCGGCTGGCGGCCAGGGTCTTGGGCACGTCGGGCAGCGGCGCAGCGAACTCGGCTAGCTGTCGTTCGATAGCGTCAGCGATCAGAGTGGTCTCGCGCAGTTCCTTATTGTCCCGGTGCATGTCGTAGAGCGCACGGGTCATGCGGACCATCTGCTGCATGATGAGCGCCTGGGCCATCGGGGACGGCGCGCTGGTGGCCGCGAGCAGGAACGCGGTGGTCCCAGCCATCCGCAACGACACCGGCAGCGGGTCTTGGATGCGCACCCCGTTGCGGTGGGCCGAGCGGGCCAGCACGCGCGCCGTGCGTCCCAGCGGCCCGTTCTCCTCCTCAGTGACCTTCGACCAGGCAGCGAGCACCCCGGAGGCCTCCCGGGCCACGTGCGCCCAGCTCTGCTGGTCGTCCGAGGGGACTTTCGTGAGCTGCCTGCGGACCTTCTTGAGGTCTCCTGCAAGCCGTCGAGCTGTCTCTTCGTCGAGCACGGTCCCGCCCGGATCGGGATGGACAATGCGACGATGCCGCTTGGCCGCAATCCACTCCTCGGCCGCCTCCTGCGCCAGCATTGGCTCATCAGGCCAGCGGGTCCGCAAGGAGGGCAGAGTCAGATCTTTGGCGAGCTTGCCGCCACCGAACCACACCGGCCGCATTCCCTTCGGCGGCCGCTCGGCCACCGAGTACCCGGACACCACCGATTGCCCGCCGTCGGCGAAACGCGGGTGGACTAGCAACCCGGCCCGGCGCATCGCACGGACGAACTGGCTCTCGTCTCCGGCGGCGACCGCGCAGGCGCGCACGGTGCGTTCCAGGCGGAACCGCACGGGTTCCCGATCTGTCCCGTGCTGCTTTTCAGCAGGCTTGTAGCCACGTTCGGAGTGCTGCCCCAGTTGGATCAACCCGTACTGCTGCTCGAGCTTTCGTGCCGCCTTCTGTGCCAGATGAAAGTCGGCACCGTCGTGCCACTTCGTGCCATCGGCTCGCACCCGGGAGGCCACGATGTGGATGTGGTCATTGCCTGCAATCGACGTCCCGTGGTGCACCGCGACCCACTGGCACGGTGCCTTGTTCCCGGTGTCGGTGAAGTCCATGTCGTCCATAAACTGGGCCGCGATGTCAGCCCACTCCTGATCGGTGAGCTGACGCTCATCAGCTCGCAGTGACAGCGAGCAGTGCCAGACGTGCTGGGGCATCACAACGTCGAACAGGGACCTGTTGAGGTCCAGTTCCTGCGCAATGGATACGGCGTGATCTTCAGACAACTGGGCGTCGTCGAACCACGCCATGATCGTCGCTGACCCGGTGATCAGGTGCGGATCGGTGTGTTCGTTGCGCCTGCCCGGACCGAGCAGGTAGTTCATCAGCCCCACCGGCCGGTCTCCCTTGGTGATGTTCGGGATCACGGCTTGATCTCCTCCAACACGGTCAGAATCTCCTGACCGATTCGGCGGGCCTCGGCCACGGTCGCGGTCGTCTCGGCCGCCAGCTCCCCCGTCGCGTTGGCGTGGCGGGTGATCTGGTTGACGTTGTTGGCGATGGTGGCCACCAACCGACGAAGCTCCAGCAGCGTGGCCAGCTCCTGCTTCCGCAACATCAACGACGTGGGATCTCCGGTACCCAGGGCGGCGTCAACCAGGATCGCCGACGGCGACAACCCGGTCTGCTGCTCCAGCACCATCAGCTGGGCCCGTTCCTTCTCGGACATCGAAACCCGCACGTACTGGGTCGCACCCTCAATGTTGCGCCGGCGGGAGTGCCAAAGGTGACTTTTCGACTGCTCTTTTGCCACGTCCCTGTCTCCCTCCTCCGGCCCAGCGCAGCACCCCCATACCGTGGGCCCCACACAACCAGTGTGCCACCGCAAAGGCCCGTCGGCCAGCGGAATACGTATTTATGGCACATAAATACATAGCTTGCTCCGTCGAAACACCACGGGTGCGAAGCGCCGGCGGAGCGCCCGTGGACGGTGGAACGCCACGGTGTGCGTCCGTTAAGGTGTGGGCATGGCGAAGCTCACTGACCCCCAGCAGGCAGAGGAAGCCGCTCAGCGACTGCTCAACGACCGGATGGACTACGTCCGTCGGGCGATTGCTACTCGCGGCGCCCTCGACGAGGCACGCGAAGCCCTCAAGGAGGCCGAGAAAAATGACGTTCAGGCGTTCCAGGCCGCGGTGAACAGCGGCGGCTGGACCGTCGACGAGCTACGCAAGATTGGACTTTCCGCACCGGAGAAGGTGCAGAGAGTGCAGCGCCGGCGGAAGCCCACTCAGTCCGCCCCGGACGCGCAGGCCTCGTCCATTCAGAACGGTGGCAGCACCGAGTCGGAGCAGTGACGGCCAGTCGCTGGGTTCTCGCCACGTGCTATGGGGTGCTCCTGAATCTTTCCATCGTCCTGGTGGCTCGGGGCTCGAAGATCGGCTTGATCTCCGGCCTGTTCTTGGTAGTGTCCTTGCTCATCATCTGGCGCGAAGCACACCAGGTGCGCGCGAACCGCGACCTGGACAACCGTGACTGAGTTCCTGGCCCCTTGCCCACATGTGCACGGCAAAAGCTCCATCGCTCCGCGGCTTTTCCCGCACTCATGATGGACACGGGGACCCCATCCGACCACCCGCCCCCAACCGGCAGGTCACCTCACGCACGACCGTGGCTCTTCCGTAACCGCCGACTGTGGACGGCCTCCTGCACGGGTGGTCACCACACGAACAACGGTGCCGCGTTCCGCTGCGCAGGACAACTACCCGACATGCAAAAGCATGCCGACTTCCCTGAACTTGCGGCGCTGCTCGATCAGCAGTACGACCACCTCACGGTTATCACTGACTGCGTCGACGGCCTCTACTGCGCAGGCTCAACCCTCAATGAACTGGAGAACGACTACTACCGACTCTTGCCATACGCTGTTCGCACTCCGAACTGTTTCAGCTCTCGCCTGCAGTACGTCTTATGGTTTCTGCTAGATTCCGCAACCATGCTGCCGCTTCCCTCAAATGCTCCGGCGGCACACCTCCGGCCCTTCCATGGAAGACCCGATTGCGCAGTTCACGCATCATGTCTAGCTCCGCATACTGCTCTTGCGAGATCAGTTCCTCATCACCGAGCCGCCGGAACAGGACCGTCAACGGTGGCAGTCTTGCTCCGTCAGTTCGATAGAGGTCCTTCAGCACGGTTTCAAGCAGCACCCATGAGGCGACGAACTCGCCGAGAGCGAGTGTCTCTAGCGAGTTGCCTTTCGGGCCTGCAACAGAGGAGCGTCGAAGAGCCGAGGGGTGGCGAGACGCCGACATCGCCCGTGAGTACGCGTCGTACCGGGACTTGTTGCCGGAGAGCATGAGATCCGCCAGTTGCTCGGCAACCGGTCGGTGTTCGAAGTCCTGCTCCAACAGATCCAAGTAAGGCTCGATTGCGGACGCGGTTGCTGAGCTCTCGTCAGCGAGGAAGTTAAAGAGAACATCGACCCGACCCAAAGTCGCGTCAGTAAGGTCGATCCCCAGCGTCGCGAGGTGTGTACGAAGAAACTCAGCCAGCTCATAATGATCCCGAAATGGCGTTTTGGCAGCAGCTACTCTCTGATCCCCTGCCATCTGAAGTTGCTCAAGCGCAATCTCCCCGGCGAGAACGAGTCCGTTGAGCTGGTCGAGAAGCGCGTATTCGGATGGAGACAGCTCGCCCTCCAGCGGCTTGTACACCAGGTCATGCTCGACCTCAGACCACGCGTGCATGAGAACGGACGCTACCTGGATCTCAACGAGGGCGGACGCGTACCGCTCTTGTTCGGCGCTCAATCGCGATACGGGAATGTGGACGCGGAAATGCCGCGCACCGTAACCCGAGAACCGCTGCGGACGCTCGACAACGGGCACCGATGACTGCACGGTACTGTCGCCGGTGACAGGCCGCGGCGCGGTGGCCTTCAGATCGACCGGCTTAGCAGATGGAAAGCCCTTCTTGTGCCGCACGTCCAGTGTTGCTCGGATAATCTGCTCCGCTTCATCCATCTGTCCGGGAAAGTAGAGCGCTACCCGCACTCCGGCAAGGTCAGCGATGTCATCTCGAATCGCGGCAACCGAGGGATACTGAGCGTCAAGGTTTCGTCGGTGCAACTTTTCACGTAGCCGATCAACAGACTTGGCCCGACTTGTAACTATGGCGCGGAGACCCGAACTAGCTAGTTCGGCTTCCAGCAGGCCACGAGCCGTGCGTGCCGAGGCATCCCAGAAGTCAAACTGCCGCTCGTACTCGCCTACGAAGTCTTCGATGACCCCCACGCTTGCCTCCTCGGATTGCCCGCTACACCAAGAGTCTATGATTCAGCGCAGCGCGTTCCGATCCGCCGCCGGTGGCACGCCCAATGGCACGCCCGATGGCACGCCCGAGCAACCTCTACCACAGCACGGTCCGCCGCTAACCACCTTATGAAAAAGGCGTTTGCAGAGCCCCTGCCGGTCATAAGTGTGGGCGCCTGCCGTATTCCTGCGGGCCGCCCCAGGGGCAAGCCCGGTTATATGACACCTATCGGTGCGGCAGCCTAAGTAGTAGGGGAGTAGGGCATATGGCTTATTGAGTATTTGGCTCTACTGCACCTACCCCACCGCGCGCATAAGCTCAACGATCTGAAGTAGCAATATCGCTCCAGCGAACGAAATCATTACCAAGGTCACGCCGAACAAACCGATGAAGTATGGGACTCGCATGTATCGCCATAAGTCCGGGTGACTCCGCAACCACGCCCTCTTTAGCAACACGAGGACGTACAGTGCTATCAGCGCGAAAACTGTTCGCCATATGGGTCGCACGCTTTCTGCGACTGCCGCCATGTCCTCCGCTACAAGACCTCGGGCCACGTTCGTCAGCACCAAGACGACCGCGGCGATTAGGTAGGCGGTCACGAGGTTGATGGTGATGTTCTTCCAGAACTCTTCTTGTAGTGCCCACTTAGCTGGCCAGAAGTTAATCCACTTGGGCTTCTGCGTCTCGGTCGCCTCTGTGGCTTGGTTCCCCATGACGACTAGCCTATCCACCTAGCCTGACACTCAAGTAGCCAACCTCGTCTTTCAAACTGTTGAGCATCGCCATGGCGCGTCTGGCACTTCCGGTAGCCGCCCACGCGGCCTACTGCACGTTGAGGAGCTAGGACCTTTAGGGGATGGCTTCTACTCCGACTAGCCTCCAGTTCCTGCAGGTAGTGGGGGAGTAGGGTGTATGGCTTCTAGATGTGGTAGCTGCCCACTCCATCAACCCCGTCTCTAACAAGTGCTTTCTTGGTATTTTTCTGGTTCACCTTAGTATTGATGTATAGAATTATCATGGCTATTACGAAAATAAAGTAGCTGAACATAGCGCTCAGAAATACGGCTGTACTCACGATCATCAAGAATTCTTGAAAATCTAGGCTCGAGGACACATATATTTCGTAGGAGGCAACCGAAACAATGGGCAATACTACGAGAAAGCTAAGTAGGGCAATCTTTATGGGTTTGCCGTAGGGGCCATCCATCACACGTTTGATTTTTGCGCGGCGCATATTTGTCTTCTCGCGTCGTGCCTCGAGCTCATCGAGCAGTTCGTTTTCAAGAAACCGGTTCAGCCGTTTGGAGGCCTCGCTGGAGGAGTCCAGTTTTTCAACGGAACTCGCTGCCAGCTCGATTGTCTTCAGCATCCTGTCTTCGGCCCGGTTCGTCGAGTAGGAGGAGTAGAAGACCGCGAGTCGCTCCAGGGCAATGAACAACAGTACTAGCACCGCTGCCACGACTACCCAAACGCTGTTTGGTAGCAGGTTAAAGAGGGTCTCGGTCATGCTTTGTGCCGTCCGTTCAGTGGGGGTTGATGGCTGCTATCAGTATGTCGAATGCAAAGCACCGCCCCGTCTAGGGTGGATCCTATAATCGATCCCTACTGCAACGTAGTTCGCCGCTAACCGGCCATATGTAAAGCAATGGGTGTTTACTGGCCCGCCATTGGTCTCCGACTGACACACTTGTCGCTTCGTCGAATGTGGATGAGGGACTATCGCTTTCACTGTGAAAGGTCATCTCCATGATGAGGGGTTCCTCGTCGGCGCAGCGCTGAGCGGGCCGGACACCGTTGCGGTGTCCGGCCCGATTGCACCCGGGGGCCCGGTCAGGCCCTGGTGACCTTGATGGTCGCGTTGGGGCAGGCCGCGGCGATCCGGGTCAGTGCTGCCTTTTCCTTGCTGTCGACCTTCAGGCCCCAGCGGATCTTCACCGCGGCCCACTCCCCTACGTAGGCGCAGCGGTGCTTCGGCGGCATCCACTCTTCCGGGCCGCGGGCCTGCTTGGTGGAGTTCAGCTTGGAGCTCTGGGCGCTGAGCGTGCGGTGGTCCCCGAGGTCGTTGTAGAACGCCACCCGCTTGGTCTGGCTCCAGCCCCGCGCCCCGGAGCCCCAGGCCTCGTGCACCGGCACAGTGTGGTCGATCTGCACCGTGGTGGCCGAGGTGTGGGCGCGCCCGTCCCAGGTGGTGACCCACTTGCCGCCCTTGACGGTGCACCGCTTGGTGGTGGTGAAACTCGTCTTCACCTTGGACTCGTTCTGCAGCACCTCGGCCCGGGTGTTCTGGCAGTCCTTGTTGGTGTCTTTCCAGTCGCCGAACTGCTTGTCCCGGTTGTAGCCGGCGTTGTTCTCCGCCGCCACCGGCAGGGACTTCACCGCGGTGCGCAACGGGGCACTGTAGGTGGTCGCCGCCTGCGCCGGCGCCACCCCACCGGTGAAGAGCAGACCCGTCACCACGGTCGAGGCGGCCGCGGCACGCCACCCCGCACGAGTAGTACCCCCAATGGGCGAGGACGAGGTGGGGCGGGGACGCGAGAGCAGACCGAAGGGCACGAGGAGCCTCCAACATCAAAGGGATCAGGGCGCCTGTATCGGCGCCCCCTCATGTTGGCATCACGAATGCAAATAGTACCGATGTGACGCTGACTCGGCGTCTGCGCAGGTGAGAAGGGCGCTGCTTGCCCAGAGCAGGCGGCTTCTGGTCGCCGCCGACACCTGCGGATCCGCCACGACACAGGCATGCAGGCGCCGGCTGTACCCCCTGCGCAGGACAACCCTCGAGCAACCGCTGCAGCAGACAGGAACGTGGCGCCGGTCAGGTCAGGGGAAGCAGACGACCATCCGGCCCCTCGCGCAGGTACCCCAGGTCGGCTGGGGACTGCTGCATCAGCAGATGTCATCAGAGCTGGCTTGATGGCCGCTATTCGGGCCATATGTAAAGCGGATGGATGCTGAGGCGGAATTAGATATTACTTAATAGCGAAGCAGCCATGAACTTGGCAGCACTTGCGGTCTTCAACTACCGATCCACCGACCCGGACACTGGTATATCGCCCACACCACGACAGAACACTTCCAGAATTGGTTGTCACCAGTACCATGGCCACCATGGCCACCGAAGCAGAGTCCTTCCAAGAATCCGATCTGATCCTCGCCACGCTTCCAACGCCTATTGCAGACGAACTCATCGCAACCGGACACGCTCGGCCCGTCCCCAGGGTACGGGCCGGCGATGCCCTGGACGCTGACTTGCTTGTCACCATCTCGCAGATGGCAGCGACAGTCATTACGCTCATACAGGCTCCCGGCACCATAAACCATCTCGTGGAATTGCTGCGAATGGCACGCGGACCCAAACCGGAAGTGACTGGACGCATCGTAGTGAAGGCCAAGGGGGCGCACGGCCGAATCGAACTCAATTTGGATTCAGACACCCCGACGGAGGAGATCGCTCGGGTTTTACGCCTCCTAGCGTAAATGTTAGATCAGAATAACGACTTTCGCGCCCTGAGCGCCGCCGTCGAACAGATCGTCTACAAGGGGCCACCCCGGCAAGCAATTGCCGAGCTGACGCGCATGCGTCCGCAATTATCGGCGACTGAGGCAGCACTGGTCGACTTGTCGATCGCCCAGTTGCTCTTCACTCTTGGAGAATCCACCGAGGCTGCGCAAGCGGCCAAACGCGCAGAGGATGTAGCAGAAACACTCGACACGACGTCTGAGCTGGCGATACGTCTGCAAGCGGCGTTACTCGTAGTTCGCGGAGTGATGTGCGCGATGACAGATCCCCAAGCCGCGATCGATATGTGTATCCGGGCGCGCACCCTTTACAAGGCTCTCGAGGACCCCTGGAAAATGGGAGGCGTCGAGTGCAATCTATCTATTGCCCTCGCCTATCAGGGAAGGGCCTCCGAAGCGCTGGATCAACTGGAGGCTGCGGAGCTTCACTCGAACTCGGCTGCACCGACCCCTGCGCTTCTTGCGTCACGACTCCGAGCCATTCAAGTGAATCGTGCTGCACTGCTTTCAATGTTGCAGCAAGATAAAGACTATCTGTCAGCAAGCATCTCAGCACGTTCAGCAGCGGTTGATGCTGGCGACCATCCAAATATTGGCCGCATCGATCTCAACCTTGCGGCTTACTACCACTCTCGGCAGCAGTTCGGCTCTGCACTTCGGGCGGCAAACAGCTCAACCCAGGCCTATCTTAAGTCTGGCCTTATGATGGACGCCATTGCTGCCAAAATACAGGCAACAAGGGCACTGATATCCCTTGGGCGATTCGATGGAATCGAGGAGTTCCTTACTGGACTAATCAGCAAGTTTGAACATGAGGCCGGCGCGAGACCCCTCTGGTGGGAATCAGCCCACGATGCCTTCGCCGAGTTTCATCGGGCACTGAATCCTGAAGTTAGCGCAAATATGCGAACAGATCTGTCACCCCTGATACGTCGCACTCCAGCTGGTAGTGCAATGGCACATATCCAGACAATCCTCGATGACGTCCTCGAGGCAATTGCACGTGGGGATTCCACATCTTCTACGCCCGATCTCACCAAGCAGACAGATCGCCTGCGCGGGTATGGAATCTGGTGGGCGCCAGCAATCGCCGACATTCTGGAGCGGATGATCGTCGCGATACATGCAGGAAACGACCTCCCTCCCCTGTCAGATGAGCATCACAGTGTCCTTCGACTGATAGGGAATAACCCTGATACCCTCCAAGACCTCGTACGCTCGGTACAACTTGTTCAGTCCTATGATGCGCGTAAACATCTAAAAATTCTTCTAGGCGAGATTGCAGATCACCAGATCATTCTTGCCAAGCAGGAATCGGAGTACGACCGCAGCAGTCTTCACGATCGGGCGATACAGTCCCTGAACCATGCGCTGC
This sequence comes from Kocuria sp. CPCC 205258, assembly GCF_040981005.1. Taxonomy (NCBI): domain Bacteria; kingdom Bacillati; phylum Actinomycetota; class Actinomycetes; order Micrococcales; family Micrococcaceae; genus Kocuria; species Kocuria sp. CPCC 205258. Next base: position 34,457 of record NZ_JAVKPS010000017.1, read on the forward strand.
AGATCAGTTTGACCCTCGAAGAGCGAGAGACCACGTTTGAAGTACTCGAGGCCGGACGTCGCGACCTGTCAGAATGGTCCGGCGGCTTCGAGGCGCTCTCGGCGCTTCCATTCGGCGAGCTCGTCACGGCCAGTGGCCAGGACGGACCCACCTGGGAAAGCGCACCAGCCGACGCCTTGCGGACTCCGGACTTCATGTCGGTTAAGGGACGAAGCGCTCTCTCAGGCGTGCGGCCGAGGAGAAAGCCTGGTGGAGAGGCCGACTTCATTCGAAGAAAGCTTGGGGGTCACGAAGCCACTTGGTTAAGCATGCGTATTGTGGATCGACATGTTGTGTGGGCATGGCTGACCGAAGACCGAATTGAGACTGGATCACGGCGTGTTGATGCCTCATTTATGGCGGCGTGGCGCTCCCACAGCCTTGCACTTCCACTCGTCATGCGGGAGCACCTCCAGATCGCCGGCCCTGACGCGCCACTATGGGCAGTCGAGATTGTTGCCACCGCAATCGCGGCAGCTGGCCCACTTATTGCTCAGCCAGAGCTCGTATCGGAATGCTTGGACGCGTTGCCAGGCTATATCGCGAAGCGTACCGCTGAAGCCATCAGCCAATACGCCAATCCTCTGCACATTTACAAGGATATCGCGGACACGGTCATCCCAGATCCTGTACGCCACTGGTTGGACCACGGCACCGAAGGAAATCGACTTCTAGTTTCCGTCCCTGCAGAACTTGCGACGCTTCCGTTCCCCATATTGGAAATCGGAGATGGAAATTGGCTTGGAGAAAGTGCCGTCGTTGCTTTTACGCCTCCCAGTAACCTTGCAACTCAAATTGCGAGCCGCGTGCGACGGGAGACACCACTCCACGGCGTCGTAACCATCTCCAACCCGACGGACGATCTAAAGAGTGCTGGAGTAGCTACCTACGACCCACAAGGGTTAACTGGTTGGAGCCTTGCCCCGAACATCGAGCATGTCGCAAGTCATGCCAATGTTTTTCGACGGTTTCGAGAACTAGGCGAATACGGCGACTACGGGCTTTCGTACGTAGGGCATATACGGGCTGGCTCAAAGTCAAAGCCTGGTCTCTCAGCGCTGGTTCTATCGGCCTCCACCCCCGAGGGAAATCCGACGTTCGTTGATTCGAGAAGTTTGATTGGAAATCAATTTGTCGCCCCACGTGACGTTTATCTTGGCGGGTGCGAAAGCACAGGATTCGGGACAGGCTTGGAATGGGCAAGCATCGCTGGCGCATTCCTAGCCTCTGGCTCTGATCTTGTATTGGCACACGCCTGGCCGATTCTCGACAGTCGACATGCGGCACGAGTGGACAAGAACCTTACCGAGATGCTCGTCTCAAAACAGGTTGGGTTTCACGAAATTCTTGACCTACAACGTCACTGGATTCACGAATGGAAGCGTAGCCCCGAGACGGCAGTGCCAGCACATCATTGGGCAGGCTTGAATTTTGTTGGTCGCCTCCGCTGAATCTCTTGAAAAAAGGTCAACGACTCGCTCGATTTTAGATTAACGATCCGGCCTCAACAGCCCTCTTCCGCGAGCGTCACGCTCACTAAGCAGGCACTTCACTTATACCGAGGTCCCCGGTCGTAATGGTTGGCCTTGCAGGGTTAATTGAGGCTGGTCTTGGAACGGGTGTTTCCGATGCAACAGGCGGAGCATCTGTGTGAACCGCAGAGATAAGTGGCTGGCTTTTTTACACAGCTATCTGACCGCTCACGCTCAGTCGTGCCCGCAAGAGGACGCAAGACACGGAAGGCCGTCCATCGATTTCGAAGCGCATGCGACCATTCCTGCAACCCAAGAGTCCTTGTCACATTTATCGCGCTGGTCGTCGTCTGTGTGACATAGAATAGATGACGAGTTATGTGACAGGTTGACTGCTCCCTGCATGCCGCTGACCTTCTGTCACGTAAACGATCGAATTAGTGACAATGGAGGTGCATGATGCTGGTCGGGTATATGCGGGTGTCTAAGGCCGATGGATCTCAGGCTACGGACCTGCAGCGCGATGCCCTGGTCGCCGCCGGGGTGGAGGCCGGTGGTCTGTATGAGGACAAGGCCTCCGGCAAGACCGATGACCGTCCTCAGTTGGCGGCCTGCCTAAAGGCGCTCCGCTCCGGGGACACCTTGCTGGTGTGGAAGCTGGACCGGCTCGGCAGGGACCTGCGTCACCTGGTCAATGTCGTCCACGACCTAACCGAGCGGGGTGTGGGGCTGAAAGTCCTTACCGGCCAGGGCGCGGCCATCGACACCACCACCGCCTCGGGCAAGCTAGTGTTCGGGATCTTTGCCGCTCTGGCCGAGTTCGAACGCGAGCTGATCTCCGAACGCACCAAGGCCGGCCTGGCTTCCGCCCGGGCCCGGGGCCGCAACGGCGGCCGCCCCCACAAGATGACCCCGGCCAAGGTGCGCCTGGCGATGGCCTCGATGGGGACGAAGGACACGAACATCAGCGCGTTGTGCAACGAACTGGGCATCACCCGGCAGACGCTCTACCGTCACGTCTCACCCACTGGCCAGCTCCGCGAGGCTGGGCAGAAGGTGCTGGAGCAGCGCCGATGAGAATCGCGGGGAGCTAATCAGGTCGGCAATGATGAAGCGTATGAGTGCACTCGACCAGTACCGACGCCAGATGTCGACGCGCGAGCTAGAGAGAAGCATCCTCTGATGGTCAGGAAATTTCTTCGCGGGCTCGCGGACGCGATTACGAGCTCCGACAGTGAGAGCGACAATGGTCGACCCAATAACGACGCCAACCCCTACACCGTCAGGTCCGGAACCTATTGGCACTGGCGGTGTGAGTGCGGCGGCCACTCCAGAGGGGGGGATTGGTTCAAGGCAGATGCAGATTACAACGCGCAGCGGCATCAGTGGAGTAAGGGCGTTGGTCATCCAATGCCCGAGGTGTACTCGACCGATTCAGTCTGACTGTCACGCTAATCAGCTGGCAATGCCCACCATGGGTCCCACGCTTACCGCTGGGAGTTGCAAGAGCGAAGGCCATGGTTCAGTGCGTTGAACTGCCGTTACGGTGCCGCGTAGCAAGGCGCCGATGCTGTCCAATGTGCAGCGCAAGTGCGGCCCAGGAGTCCAAAGACTGTTACACGAGGGTCCAAAGGCTCGCTAGCCTATCGATTAAGTTCTCCTGACGTTCCTCCAGAATCTCCGGGGTCCACTTAGATGTTCCATTGACCTGGATCGTTAAGGTGAATGGCGCGGAACCGTTCGGCCCAGAAAAGTATCTAGATTTTTTGTAGTCGAACTCCCGGTTGGACGCCTCGGCATTTTTCCGTCGATTCAGCAACACCAAATTTGCCAATCGATGCGTCCATTCCAGACGTTCCTCGTCACTGAATGTACGTCTCCACTCGGAATCCTCCTGCGGTTTTTGCGGCAGCACATGTTCAACTGTGATAATCGGGTGTTCGTATATCACGCCCGAATTTCCTGTTAATGTCTCATCCAGACGAAGGAGAACGTATTTAACCACCCTCCTCGCCTCGTAAATTGGTCCAGACAGACTAGTCAATGTTTCACGACACTCGAAGGGCTCTAGATCCAAGCTCGGAGCATTCAACCCAAGCCCTGCATCCAAGTCCTTCAAAAGGTTCGCATAGCGCTGGGCACGGGGCGTTTGGTACTCACGCCGAATGAGCATACTCGCCGCCACCCGCTCCAGTTTTTGTAGAAACGTGTCCAACCACTGCTCATCGTTTCCGTGGTTCTTGAGGGCCCAGAGGACCGGTGGAACCCAGTCCTGATTGTCCAACTGACTGAGCCGAACCAGCCATTTGTTGATTCGATCAGCCGATCCCGAGGACTGATAGCTTTTGTCGATCACCGTGCCGTATGCGTCGGCATACGGCAAAAGGACGTCATCAATGAACGATGCAGCCGTACTCTTTTTCAGGTAAGGGTCCAGTACTTGCTCTCGAAATTCTTTGAGGATCTCTTGCCGAAGGCGAACTTTAGTGACGATCATCCTGACGTGTTGGAACAGATCGGCGAAGCCGTCTCGACCGAGTTCGACCTCCGCCGCCTCCCATTTTTCTGCGTAGGCGCCACGTGCGTGATCGGGGACCCGCCCTATGAGTTCAGCCTTAAAGATGTCCGCGGCTGACAGATCAAGGCCTCGAGCGTTCATGACGCTGAAGATTCGGTGTGCGCTGTCTAAATCCTCCGTCGACACCATCACCAGAAATGTCCGCAGTGTGAGCATCATGATGAGCGCCATGCGCTGTTCCTCGCTCAGCTTCCTCAATTGGTCATGGAGGAATTTCGCGTTGTCACGAATCGCCAACTGGGCGTCGGTCTTGAGTTGAACGTCGGCTAAGCCGAAGAGCTCTTGGAGCTTCCCTTGATCCTGTACGTACCGAGTGAAGAACTCGCGATCACGGGCGCGAAGATGAAGACGTGGATTACTGGCGATGCCAGACGTGATCCTTCCCGGTTCCACGATGTACTCGTGCATCTCCGACCGGACTTGAGGGTTCTCGCTGAGCTCTCTCAGGACGGCCAACAGTATCGACAGCGTTGTTAGGCGCTGCTGTCCATCGATGACGTCTGCCTTTGGGCTGCCCTCCTCCTTGACCAGAACAAGTGATCCCAGGAAATATGGCTCGTCCGGGTTCCGCTGCTGAGCTTCCAGAATGTCGGACAACAGTTGACTGGTCTGCTCGCCGCCCCATGCGTAAGGTCGCTGGTAATCAGGGATGGAGAATTCGAAGTGTGGGCTGAAAATTTGGTTTAGAGGTTGTTCCGCAGCATGGATCTTACTTTTGACAGTTTTTTCAACCATGACTTTTACTCAGCGATCTCTAGGGCGGGCAAGTTTGCGACGATGTTATTGATTTCCATCGACACGGTGACGATGCGCTTAACGAGGTTGATGATGTAACGCGGGTCGCCGACCTCGCGGCTGTAGTCATTGGGGTCGTTGGTAATCCGAGAGTCCTTGTGGATGGTGATCTGGTAGCGGTCTAGAATCCACTCCAGCGCCGACTTCCCGTTCACCTGATAGTCGAATGCTTCCTCGGGGATTCCGACCAGTGTGATGTGCCCGTTGTAGTGGATGCGCGAGCGGTCTTTGCGAGATCTGAAAGACATCTTGGTCACTCGGTAAAATTCGTACAGCGCTTCCGGGGCAGCATCGACGGGAGCCGACGACGACAGCACTTCTTCGAGCGGGTACGGTTCCACCGTCTCGTAGTTCAGCTGCAAATCAGCCAACTTGCGGCCCGCCATACTGAAACCCCAGAAATCCTTCACCTTCGGGATGCGGGGAAGCATCTTCTTCAGGTCTGCCCCGTAGCGGTCCTTGTACTCAGGACTGTGAAGGAGACCGACGACGTAGTGAAAAATGTCCTCCTTGCTAATGCCGACGTCCTCATAGAAGCCGCGGTACGTATTGAGCGTGGCATCGGTGATGTTGTCCCGGCGGCGGTAGCCATTGACGACGACCTCACCCGGGCTTGCGACGGCGAGTTCGCCTTCAGGGACGGGTTCGTAGGTGTAGAGACCGAAGATCTGAGCAGCGCTTACGGCACATACGCCGAGGTCAGGTAGAAGATCAGTCACCTGAGCGGAGAAGGCACGAGCCAGAGACCCAGGGGCTGGAAGGTAGATGACCCGATTCGGGTGATTAGAGCTAGGGAAAAACTTCGGTAATTGATAAATCATGTCATTCAAGCCCCGGCTGAAGTAGGCGGTTTGCCGAATGAAGGGGCGATACATCGAGGGAACCACGGCATCTTGATCGAATTCGTGTTTGCGTCCTTTCCGAAGATCAGCAAGGAGTCCCCGGTTCCAGCTGATCTTGGTGGGGTCGTTGTCTGGTTCAGTTGCTCCTGCTGACCGCTCGCTTTCGTAGTTCGCGATCATGCGATGCATATTCGTCTCGACTGCGTCGCGAGAGAAGTTGTAGCACCACGCATCCCGGCTGGTTGACAGCCCACGGGAGTAGTTTTCGAACATGCCCGCCGTCGTCGGCCCGCCCTTGGTTGCTTTTTCGCCGATCGGCTGGAATTCGTCGTAGCTTTCGTCGCGGTGGTTGATCCAATCGCCGTGGTTGTTCGGCGTGAGCGTCTCCCAGTCGGTGCCCTCGAGGGACTGCTCGCTGTCGAGGATGTCGAGTTTTTGCTCCCGTGTGAGGTAGTCGCCGATGTCCTTGTACTGCAGGTCGGCCGGGCCTGTGTGGGTGGAGCTCTTGACGAGGATCGCGATGGCGATAGGCGTTCTTGCGCCACTGCCGAAAATCTTTCCGCCCTCCCTGCGGGAGACCTCGCCTGAGGTGCGCTGGTTGCCGCGCAGGTTGTATATAAACATCCGGCTGAACTCGTTGGCGAAGGTCTTGCGGATGCCGTCCGCTGTGTTGCCGTCGATGAAACTGCCGTTGGAGACGAAGGCGATGACGCCGTCGCCCTTGATTCGGTTGGATGCCCAGCGGATGCCGCGGATGTAGGAGTCGTAAAGGTTGTTCTTGTTGGTGGCGGTGGATCGGTTCGCGTAGGTGGCAGCGATGGAGGCGTCCAGTGCCGGGTATTTCTGGTTCTGGTTGTTATCGTTCGCGCTGGTCTGGCCACCGGAGTAGGGCGGATTCATGACGATGACGCGGAGGTCCTGGTTTTTCTGCCGCCTCACGCGCTCCGAGTTCTCGGGGAAGAAGCCCCCCGATTCGAAGGCGCCGTCGGACTCGTTCAGCTGGAACGTGTCCGTGAGGGCAATGCCGTCAAACGGAACATAGCCATGGTCGAGCCCATGTCGGGTCGACTCCTCTGCAAAGACTGTTTCGATGTTGATGGCTGCTATGTAGTAGCTGAGAAGCACGATTTCATTGGCGAAGAGTTCCCGCGTGTACTTGCGATGTAGGTCCTCGGGTTTGATCAACCCGGTCTGAAGCAATCTAGTTACGAAGGTTCCGGTGCCTACAAAAGGTTCAAGGATGGAAACTCCCTCGTCGGAGAGGGACTTGCCGAACTCTAGTCGCAGGGCGGCATCCGCTGAGCGCAGGATGTAGTCGACAACGGGGACGGGCGTGAAAACGATGCCGAGTCGATCAGCAACCCGCGGGAAGGCATTGCGGAAGAAGTTGTCGTACAGCTCTAGGATGATTTTTTGCTTGGCCGCGGCGTTATCGATGGACTTCACCCTGGCGCGGACGGAGTCGTAGAACTTCTCCAGCCCAGCACGTTCCTTCTCAAACGCGGAGTTCTCATCGAGCTGGTTCAGGATGTTCTGCATGGCCAGAGACACCGGGTTGTGTTCGGTGAAGTTGGAGTTCTTGAACATGGCATCGAAGACGGGCTTGGTGACCAAGTGTTGGGCGAGCATCTCGACGGCCTGTGTCTGGTCAATGTCCGGGTTTAGGTTCTCCTGCAGGCCTTTGATGAAGTCATCGAAGGCCTGGCGGTGTTCCTGGTTTGCTCCAGCGAGGAGGTTGTTGATGAGGGCGATGTGCTTGTTGGCGATGTCTGCGATGTCCTTGGACCAGTCTTCCCAGTACATGCGGTTGCCGCACTTGTCGACGATTTTTGCGTAGACGGCGTCCTTCCACTCATCAACCGGAAACAGCAGCTCGGACTGCTCATAAACGGATTGGTTCCCTCCGTCATCGTCGCCGCCTGCGCCGCCGGAGGAGTCTCCACTTCCGGAGTTCGCTCCGACGTTGGTTTTGGCTTTCTTTTTCGGTGCGAGGTCAACGGTGTCCACGAGGATTGATTCGGGGGCCTTGGCGTTCAGTTCGATCTGGTTGATGGCAGCGTCCATCCGCTCATCGTGGGCGCGCAAAGCCTGCAATACCTGCCAGACGACCTTGTATCGATCGTTATCACGCAGGGCTTCGGAGGTGGACATGCCATCGGGAATGGCGATCGGCAGGACGATGTAGCCGAACTGCTTGCCTTCGGCGATCCGCATGACCCGGCCCACGGCCTGGATAACGTCGACCATGGAGTTCCGAGGATTGAGGAATAGGACGGCGTCCAGGGATGGGACGTCGACGCCTTCGGTGAGGCAGCGGGCGTTGGTGAGGATCCGGCACTTCGGGTGCTCCGTGTCGACGTCTTCCTTGAGCCAGTCCAGGCGCTCCGCGCGGGTGATGGCGTTAAAGCCGCCATCGACGTGCTTCACTTCGACGCTGAGGTCATCGGTGACATCGTCGTTGTCGAGGTTAGTCAGGTGCACGCGGACGAGGTCCTCGAACTCGGACTCAACAAGCTTTGAGGACTTGATGTCCCGGTTGAACGCCACTGCGCGGCGCATGGGCGCGGTGTCGTTGCCGAAGGATGCCTCGCGCAGTCCGGAGCGGCGTTTGGCGAGTCCGTTCCAGCAGCCGATAAGTTTCGCGACGTCGTCGATCTGCAACTCCATGTTGGAGTCTGCCAGCTGGTCTTGGAAGCTCGTCACGACCTGGCTCTGCTCCACACCCAGGACGAGGACTTTGTAGTCGGTCAGGAGCTTCTTCGTGACCGCTTCGCCAAAGCCGATGCGGTAGAACACCGGCCCGTACATGGACTCGTCGTCCATGGAACACAGGATCGCGTCGCGCTCCATCGCCTTGTTTTTCGTGTCGTCGTTGAAGAGGCGCGGTGTTGCCGTCATGTACAGGCGCTTCGCGCCGGCCACGACGTCATTGCGGTGGACCTTCACGAAGTGCGATTCCGCCGTGCCGGCCAGGGTCGCCCCGGTCGTGCGGTGTGCCTCGTCGCAAATGATGAGGTCGAAGTCCGGCAGGCCTGCCTTCTGCGCCTGGGATACCGCGTCGATGGACTGGTAGGTGGAGAACACCACCGTCATTCCCTCGTCCAGCTCACGGGAGCCCATCGCCTCGAGCAACGTGGTGCCGTCCGTGGTCGCAGGGATCTGCAGGTCGTGCAGGGCAACGTCGGTGAAGTCGGAGTTTTTCTGCCGGCCCACCTTCGTGTCCGAGCACACGGCGTAGGCGTGCATGACCTGCGTCGTCTCATCCGACCATTCCTTCAGCGACTGCGACATCAACGCCAGGGAAGGAACGAGGAACAGGATCCGGGCGTGGCCTTCCTGCTCAGCGAAACGCTCGGCGATCTTCAACGCGGTGAACGTCTTGCCGGTACCGCAGGCCATGATGAGCTTGCCGCGGTGATTGGCCTCAAAGCCATTCATCGCGGCGTTTACAGCCTCGTGCTGGTGCGTACGGAGCTGCTTCTTCTCGTGCAGCCGCGGCGCCGTGGCCGGGTCGGTGAGCTCGTACGTCGCCCAGTCGATGTTGGAGTTCCGGAAGTCGGTCAGGCCGATGCGCTGCACCGGGATGTGCTGGTCCTTCAGCATCTCCTCAGCATTCGGAGACCATTCCCTGCCCGTCGTGTCGACGATGAGGCGGTGTGTGAAGGGGGGCTTGCCGGAGGCGGAGATGAAAGAGTCGATGTCCGACTTCTGAATCCGATGGCCCTCAGCGTAGAACTTGCACTGAATGGCAGTAAACCCGCCATCCTGGCGCTCTGCCACCAGATCGATACCGTTATCCTTTTTCTCGGCGCGGTCCGGCCAGTCGCGCCACAGCCACACGCTCCTGTACTGAGGCGCCTGGACGCCGTCCTTTTCCAAGTACCGGCCGACGAGTTGCTCGAAGTAGTTGCCCTTCATCCGTTCCGAATCCGCAAGCTCACGGTACGAATCGAGCAGTACATCGAACGTCGTTGTCACAAAGACCCCTAAAGACAGAAGAACAGCAGAAAGCCGGCTCAAGGCCGCAGCTCCGATCATAAGGTCCGACGAAGGCTCAGCCTCATCGGCAGGCGTGAGGAGCTGGCGTCGCGAAACAAGGGAGTAGTCCCCGCACACCCACCGTCCTGGTGTCGGCCCGAAAAGCACTCCAGCCCAGGCCGGTAGCAGGTCACCAGAACCGCGATACTAACTCCCCGGACCGCCGGCACCAACTGGCCCTACCTGCCACTGCGCAAGCGCATGAGCTTCCTCCAACTACTGTCGGACCCCTGCATGTCAAGCTTAGTTAAACCAGTGGTGGGACTTATTCCGGTGACATCTATGCGGTCGTGCCCGTTACCCCAGAAGGCACCCCAGGAATGACCGGCATTTTCCGCTAGGGTAAGCCAGTGTCCGAAAGCGCTCACCACAAATGGCTCCACCCCGATATTCCTAAAAAGCATGCAGGGAAGTAGGTCGGTGCCGACGTTCCGGACCGTGGGCGCATTTCGACGAAGGCAACGACGACATCAAGGGAAAGGTGCTGTGATGGCCCAGAGCGTGCAGATCATTTTGGAAGACGACCTCGAGGGTGGTCCTGCTGAGGAGACCGTCCAGTTCGGCTTGGACGGCCGGCAGTACGAGATCGACCTGTCCACCGCGAATGCGGAGAAGCTGCGGGAGGCCCTGCGCCCCTACGCCGCCGCTGGGCGGCGAGCCCAGGGCAGGTCCTCCCGGACCACCGGGCCCCGCTCCTCTTCTGGTGGTAACCCGGAGACGGCGAAGATCCGGGCCTGGGCGAAGGACAACGGTTACGAGGTCTCCGACCGCGGCCGCATCCACCAGTCCGTCAAGGACGCCTACTACGCCGCCCAGTAGTCCCCCACTCCCCCACTGGACAGCACTCGGCCTTCCGAGGGCTCCGTGACGGCGGGCCCAGTGCTAGCCGGTCACCGCCGCGACATGGCGTGGGAGTGTCTCGGGCAGGGCTCGAGCACGTGGGCCGTCACCGCGGTTCCTCCGCACGGTGAGCAGCCGGTGGCGGGCTGATAGTCCTGATCCGATACAGAGCCGCCCGCTGGACTGCTTGGCACCCTCCCATCAAAACACCCCATTTACTCCGTTCATTGAATGGGGTAAATGGGGTGTAAGGCTACTCGGCTAGTACTTGGGAGGCCGACCCCGGGTCACGGTGCCGGCACCACCGAAGGGCCGCCCATCGTTGACCTCGTCGCGGTACTGGTGGATCCGGTCGGTGATGATGCTGGCGACGAAGTCGCTGAGGGTCTGCCCGCGCTGGGCGACGTGGTTGTAGGCCGAGCGCAGTTCGGCGAGGTCGTCGATGTCCATCTGGACCTGGAGGCGACGGCGGGTGTCCGTGGCGTTGCCCTTCTTCTCGCCCTTCTGCTGCTCGGCCACAGGCGCCGGCACCGCTTCCTGTGGGGCGGCGGGGAACGCTGCCTCCGGCGCCGGGGCGGGGGCGGGGGCGGTGGTGTCGGTGATGGAGGGGGCGACGGCGTCTTGGCCGGTGAGGAAGGTAGATTTCCGGCGGCGTCCTGCGGTGCTCATGGTCGGGGTCGTTCCTTTCGTGCCGGCCAGGCTCAGCGGCTGGTGATCTTGGCCAGGTGGCGGGTGTAGAGCTCGGCCATGGACTGGCCGCCCTTGATGCGGTCCAGGGCATCGCCGGTCTCGATGGCGTCGCGGATCACCGCGCGCTTGGGGATGGGCGGGTCCAGCA
>NZ_JAVKPS010000018.1:0-23240 GCF_040981005.1 Kocuria sp. CPCC 205258
TTCATCATCGGGGCCACCGCCGGGCGCACCACGCTCACCGGCGAGGGCCTCCAGCACGCCGACGGCCACTCCCCCGTGCTCGCCGGCACGAACCCGGCCGTGCGCAGCTACGACCCGGCCTACGGCTACGAGATCGCCCACATCGTCCGGCACGGCCTCGAGCAGATGTACGGCCCGGACTCGGCGGACCCGAACGTCATGTACTACCTGACGGTCTACAACGAGCCCTACCAGCAGCCGGCCGAGCCGGAGGACGTCGACGTCGAGGGCATCGTGCGCGGCATCCACCGGGTCGCCGGCTCCGCGCACCCCGGCCCGAAGGTGCAGCTGCTCGGCTCGGGCGTGTCGGTGCCGTGGGCCCTGCAGGCCCAGCAGGTGCTGGCCGAGGAGTGGGGGGTCTCCGCCGACGTGTGGTCGGTGACCTCCTGGAACGAGCTGCGCCGCGACGGCCTGGCCGCCGAGCAGGAGGCGTTCCGCAACCCGGCAGCACCGCGCCGGGTGCCCTTCGTGACCCAGCAGCTCGCAGGGGCGGAAGGGCCCGTCATCGCCTCCACGGACTTCGTCTCGGAGCTGCCGGACCGGATCCGGCAGTACCTGCCGAACGACTTCGCCACCCTGGGTGCCGACGACTTCGGCTTCTCGGACACCCGCGCCGCGGCTCGGCGCTGGTTCGGGATCGACGTGCACTCCATCGTGGTGCGGGCGCTGCAGATGCTTGCCGACCGCGGGGAGGTGGACGCCGGGGCCCCGGCCCGGGCGTTCGAGCGCTACCGCCTGGACGACGTCACCGCCGGCACCACCGGCAACGCGGGCGGCGACGCCTGATCCAGCACCCGCCTCCGACAGCGAAGCCCGCCGGCCCCTCGGGGGCCGGCGGGCGTCGTCGTCGCGCCCCGAAGTCAGGCCGTGACGGGCATCAGCTCGGCGGCGATCGCCTCGGCCGCTCGGCGCAGCACGGGCACGGCCCGGCGGCCGAACTCCTCGTCCACCCGGGACACCGGTCCGGAGACGGAGATCGCCGTGGGGGTCGGCGCCCCGGGCACGGCCATCGCGTAGCAGCGCACGCCGAGCTCGGTCTCCTCGTCGTCGATCGCGTAGCCGCGCTCCCGGATCCGGTCGAGGTCCGCGAAGAGCTCCTCGAGGGTCCCGATGCTCTTGGGCGTGGGCGTGGCCATGCCCGCCGCGCCCACGATGGCACGGACCCGTTCGTCCGGCAGGGTGGCGAGCATGGCCTTGCCCACACCGGTGTCGTGGGTGTCGGCCCGGCGGCCCACCTCCGTGAACATGCGCATGGACCGGTTGGACTGGGCCTGGGCGATGTAGACGACCTCCTGGCCGTCGAGCACGGCCATGTTCGCCGACTCGCCGAGCTCGGCCACCAGCTCGTCCAGACGCGAACGGGCCGCCGAACCGAACTGCCGCCCGGCGGCCTCCCCCAGCAGGATCAGCCGCGGCCCCAGCGCGTAGTTGCGGTTGGGGAGCTGACGGACGTAGCCGGAGGGCACCAGCGTGCGCAGCAGCCGGTGGATGGTGGGCAGCGGAAGCTTCACGGCGGCGGAGAGCTCGCTGAGCGACATCTCCCCACCGGCCGCGGTGATCACCTCGAGGAGCTCGAAAACGCGTTCCACCGATTGCACCCCGCCCGAACCGGCTCGTGTGGTCGTCGTGGTCATGGCCATCTCCCGTCGGTACAGCCCGGCCGCCTCGTGCGCCGGGCGAGATCTCGGCGGCCGGATCCGTGACAGGTGTCACGAAAGATCCTTGCCAACCTCGGCTGGCTCCCATAATATCCATAATACGAAAGTTTCATTCCACGATGCGACTGAAATGGTCGCACCACAGCCCTTGGAGGAACCATGGCCACGCCCAGTCCCGGATACTCGATGATCCTGCGTGTGGAGGCCCCGGCAGGCCTCACCGTCACCAGCGAGCTCGCCGCCGCCGCCGCTCGGGCCGGCGCGGCCGTGACCGCCCTCGACATCGTGGAGTCCCACGCAGACCACGTCGTCGTCGACGTCAGCTGCAACGTCTCCGACGCCTCCCACCGCGACGAGGTGCGCGACTCCCTCGAGGCGCTCGACGGCGTCCAGGTGCGCAAGATCAGCGACCGCACGTTCCTGATCCACCTCGGCGGCAAGATCGAGGTCACCCCCCGTGTCTCGCTGCGCAACCGTGACGACCTCTCCCGCGCCTACACCCCCGGCGTGGCCCGGGTCTGCATGGCCATCCACGACAACCCCGAGGACGCCCGGCGGCTGACGATCAAGCGCAACACGGTGGCCGTGGTCACCGACGGCACCGCGGTGCTCGGCCTGGGCGACATCGGCCCGGCCGCCGCCCTGCCGGTCATGGAGGGCAAGGCCGCCCTGTTCAAGGCGTTCGCCGGCGTGGACGCGTGGCCGGTCTGCCTCGACACGACGGACACCGACGAGATCGTGCGCATCGTCGAGGCCATGGCGCCTGTCTACGGCGGGATCAACCTCGAGGACATCGCGGCCCCGCGCTGCTTCGAGATCGAGGCCCGGCTCCGCGAGGAGCTCGACATCCCGGTCTTCCACGACGACCAGCACGGCACCGCGATCGTGGCCCTGGCCGCGCTGTTCAACGCCCTGCGCGTGGTGGACAAGCAGATCGGCGACATCAAGGTCGTGGTCTCCGGGGTGGGCGCCGCAGGGCACGCCATCATCCAGCTCCTCAAGGCCCAGGGAGTGCAGGACATCATCGCCTGCTCCCGCAAGGGCGCGATCCACCGCGGGGAGAGCTACGACGACCCGCACCGGCAGTGGATCGCCGAGAACACCAACGAGACCGGGTTCTCCGGCTCGCTCAAGGAGGCCGTGGTGGGCAGCGACGTCTTCATCGGCGTCTCCGCCCCCGACCTGCTCGACGGGGCCGACGTGGCCGCCATGAACGACCGCGCGATCGTCTTCGCCATGGCCAACCCCGACCCCGAGATCGATCCGGGCGTCGCCGCGGAGCACGCCGCGGTGGTCGCGACCGGCCGCTCGGACTTCCCGAACCAGATCAACAACGTCCTGGCCTTCCCGGGCCTGTTCCGCGGCCTGCTCGACGCCGGGGCATCCGACATCACCACCGACATGCTGGTCGCCGCCGCACAGGCCATCGCCGACTGCGTGGCCGAGGACGAGCTCAACGCGAGCTACATCGTCCCCAGTGTCTTCGACCAGCACGTGGCACCGGCCGTGGCCGAGGCCGTGCAGCAGGCGGCCCAGCAGGACACCCGTCAGCTCGCACCGGTGGCCGCCCGCTAGCAGCGCGGCACCGAGTCCGCACCACCGGGCGTCGCCGCCCGGCACCACGGGCGGCGACGCCCACCGAACCCAGCACCGAACGGAGACCACCATGGCCATCGAGTTCACCACCCCCGCCGGCCTGGACCGCGCGAGCGAGATCCTCACCGCCGAGGCCCTCTCCTTCGTGGAGGCCCTGCACCACCACTTCGCCGACCGCCGCGCCGAGCTGCTCGGCGCCCGGGAGCAGAACCGCCGCCGGGCCGCCGAGACCGGCACCCTGGACTTCCTCCCGGAGACCCGGGAGATCCGCGAGGGGGACTGGACGGTCGCCCCGGCGCCGCCGGCCCTGCAGGACCGCCGGGTCGAGATGACCGGGCCCGCCTCGCCGGCCAAGATGGCGATCAACGCGCTGAACTCCGGGGCCAAGGTGTGGCTGGCCGATCTCGAGGACGCCTCGAGTCCCACCTGGCACAACCAGGTGGACGGCGTCCTCAACCTGCGCGACGCCGCCCGGGGCACCCTGAGCCACACGTCCCCGGAGGGCAAGCAGTACGCCCTGCGCCAGGACGCCCCGCTCGCCGTGGTGGTCACCCGGCCCCGCGGCTGGCACCTGCCCGAGCACAACGTCACGGTGGACGGGCAGCCGGCCTCCGGGGCGCTCGTGGACTTCGGCCTGCACTTCTTCCACACCGCGAAGCTCCTGCTGGCCAACGGGCACGGACCGTACTACTACCTGCCGAAGCTGGAGTCCCACCTCGAGGCCCGGCTGTGGAACGACGTGTTCACGTTCGCCGAGGAGCACCTGGGCATCGAGCACGGCACCGTCCGGGCGACCGTGCTCATCGAGACGATCCCCGCGGCGTTCCAGATGGACGAGATCCTCTGGGAGCTGCGCGAGCACGCCTCGGGGCTCAACGCGGGACGCTGGGACTACCTGTTCAGCATCATCAAGTACTTCCGGGACGCCGGCGAGAAGTTCGTCCTGGCGGACCGCTCCACCATCACCATGACCGCCCCGCTGATGCGGGCCTACACCGAGCTGCTCGTGCGGACCTGTCACCGCCGCGGGGCCTTCGCGATGGGCGGCATGGCCGCGGTGATCCCCAACCGCCGGGACCAGGAGGCCACCGAGGCCGCGTTCGCCAAGGTGCGCGCGGACAAGACCCGCGAGGCCGACGACGGCTTCGACGGCTCCTGGGTGGCCCACCCGGACCTGGTGCCCACCTGCCGCGAGGTCTTCGACGGGGTCCTCGGCGAGAGGCCCAACCAGGTGGACCGGCTGCGCGAGGACGTGCGGGTGAGCGCCGAGCAGCTGCTCGACGTCGCCAGCGCCGGGCGGGTGAGCACCCAGAAGGAGCTCGCGGCCAACCTCTACGTGGCGATCCGCTACACCGCCGTGTGGCTCTCCGGCAACGGGGCCGTGGCCATCCACAACCTCATGGAGGACGCCGCGACCGCCGAGATCTCCCGCTCGCAGATCTGGCAGCAGATCCGCAACGGCGTGGTCTACGAGGACACCCGGAACACCGCGACCCGCGAGCTCGTGGCCGAGGAGCTCCAGCGGCAGAAGGAGGTCCTGCGCGAGGAGGTCGACCCGCAGTCCTACGAGGCGCACTTCGAGCCGGCGGCCGCCCTGATCGCCGATCTGGTGCTGGGCGAGGACTACGTCGACTTCCTCACCCTGCCCGCCTACGAGCTGCTCGAGCAGTCCGACCGCGACCGGGTGGCCACGAAGTGAGCGCCGGCGACCTGGACACCGGGACGCTGGGCACGGCCTTCCGGCAGCGCGCTGCCGAGCGGCTGGCCGGCACCGACGCGCTGCTCCAGCGGTCCTACCCGGGGGACCCCGGTACACGCCAGCCCGTGCACACCGTCTACCTCCCCGCCGACAGCTTCACCCCGGAGACCGCCCGGCAGTGGGGAGAGCGCGCCGCCCGGTCCGTGGCCGGGCTCGGTGCGGCCTCCCTCGCGGAGGAGGTGGCCCCCGAGGGTGCCGACCCTGGTCTGGTCGACCGGGTGGCGCGAGCGGTCGAGCACAAGCTCGCCACCGAGCCCATCGAGGACGTCCGTCTGGACTTCGAGGACGGTTTCGGCGACCGCGGGGACCAGGAGGAGGACGAGTGGGCCGTGCGCGCGGCGCGCACCGTGGCCCTGGCCGTCCGGGAGGGCACCGCGCCGCCGTACATCGGGATCCGCTTCAAGTGCTTCGAGGCCGCCACCCGGGACCGCGGCCTGCGCACGCTCGACCTGTTCGTCACCACCCTGGTGCGCGAGGGCGGGCTGCGGGAGGCCGGGCACAGCGAGGACGGCCTCCCCCGCGGCCTCGTCCTCACCCTGCCCAAGGTGAGCACCACGGAGCAGGTCGACGTCATGGTCGAGGCCTGCGAACAGCTCGAGGCGGGCCTCGGACTGCCGGCCGGGCGGCTGCGGTTCGAGGTGCAGATGGAGACGGCCCCGATGATCCTGGGGACCGACGGCACCTGCCCCATCCCGGTGATGCTCCACCGAACGGACGGACGGGTCGAGGCCCTGCACTACGGGACCTACGACTATTCCGACTCCCTGCAGATCGCCGCCCAGTACCAGTCCATGGAGCACCCGGCCGCCGACCACGCCAAGGCCGTCATGCAGGTCGCCGTGGCCGGCACCGGGGTGCGGCTGTCCGACGGCTCCACGAACATCCTGCCCACCGGGAGCGACCGGCAGAAGCTGGCCGCCTGGCGGCTGCACGCCCGTCTGGTGCGCCGCTCCCTGGAGCGGGGCTACTACCAGGGATGGGACCTGCACGCGCACCAGCTGCCCACCCGCTACCTGGCCACGTACTTCTTCTACCGCGAGGGCTTCCCCGCGGCGGCGCTGCGGCTGAAGAACTACGTGCACGGCATCGAGTCGGAGATCATGGACGAACCGGCCACCGCCCGCGCCCTGGCCCGCTTCGTCCACCGCGGCGTGCTGTGCGGCGCGATCTCCGGGGAGGAGCTCGAGGAGAGCGCCGGCATCGGCGAGCACGAGCTCTTCTCCCTGGCCCACCCCAAGGCCGCGGCACCGGCCGCATCGACCACCGGAGGCGACTTCAGATGACCGAGACCACCTACCACGCGCCGCACGGCGGCCACCCCGACCAGACCCAGCTGCTCACGGACCGGGCGATGTTCACGGAGGCCTACGCGGTGATCCCGCGCGGGACCATGCGGGACATCGTGACCAGCCGGCTCCCGTTCTGGGAGGACACCCGGGTCTGGGTGCTCGCCCGGCCCCTGTCCGGCTTCGCGGAGACCTTCTCGCAGTACATCGTGGAGGTCGGCCCCGGCGGCGGCAGCGACCGGCCCGAGACGGAGGCCGGCGTGGAGGGCGTGCTCTTCCTCATGGAGGGGGCGCTCGTCCTGACCGTCGACGGGGAGGAGCACGAGCTCGTTCCCGGCGGCTACGCCTTCCTCCCGCCGGAGTGCGAGTGGACCGTGCGCAACCGCGGCGGCGAGCCCGCCCGCCTGCACTGGATCCGCAAGGCCTACGAGTACGTGCAGGGCATCGAGGTGCCGGAGCCGTTCGTCACCAACGAGCAGGAGGTCGAGCCGACGGCCATGCCGGGGACCGACGGCAAGTGGGCGACCACGCGCTTCGTGGACCCGGACGACGTCCGGTACGACATGCACGTGACGATCGTGACCTTCGAGCCGGGGGCGGTGATCCCCTTCGCCGAGACCCACGTCATGGAGCACGGGCTCTACGTCCTCGAGGGCAAGGCCGTCTACCGGCTCAACCAGGACTGGGTCGAGGTCGAGGCCGGCGACTTCATGTGGCTGCGGGCGTTCTGCCCCCAGGCCTGCTACGCGGGCGGCCCCGGCCGGTTCCGGTACCTCCTCTACAAGGACGTCAACCGGCAGATGAAGCTGCGCTGACCGGACGGCGATCCCGTCCCCACCGACCGGACCCCGTGCCGCCCTGCCACCGCGGCGGCACGGGGTCCTTCCATGCCATCGGACCACACCCCACAGTTTCCACATCCTGAAATAATTCTTCCAATCAGGGATTGACCTGCGTCACAGGGGATCGTACGCTGTTTCACAAGACAGAAATTGACTTCCACATCTCGAAATACGTGGCGGTCCCGTCCGAACCAGGAGGATCCAGATGTCCTACACCGTGAACTGCTCCATCCTTCTCACCGACCTGCCCCTGCTCGAGCGCCCCGCGGCCGCCAAGGCCGCCGGCTTCGACGCGGTCGAGTTCTGGTGGCCCTTCGCGGAGTCCGTGCCCGCGGACCGCGACGTCGACGCCTTCGTGGACGCGATCCGGGACGCGGGGGTGCAGCTGAGCGGGCTGAACTTCAACGCAGGCGACATGCCGGGCGGAGACCGGGGCCTCGTGTCCTGGAAGGGCCGCTGCGGGGAGTTCAAGGAGAACATCGCCGTGGTCGCCGCCATCGGCGAGCGCACCGGTTGCCGAGCCTTCAACGCGCTCTACGGCAACCGCCGGCCCGAGCACACGCCGGAGGCCCAGGACGAGCTGGCGGTGCGCAATCTCGTGGCCGCCGCCGAGGGCGTGGCGCGCATCGGCGGGACCGTGCTGCTGGAGCCGGTCTCCGGCACCGAGGCCTATCCCCTGAAGACCGCCCAGGACGCCCTCGACGTCATCGCGAAGGTCCGGGCCGCCGGTGCCGACAACATCAGGCTGCTCGCCGACTTCTACCACCTGTCGGTCAACGGTGACGACGTCTCCGCGGTCATCGAGAAGCACGCCGCTGACTTCGGCCACATCCAGATCGCCGACGCCCCAGGGCGCAACGAGCCCGGCACCGGCGAGCTCCCGCTCCAGCAGTGGATCGAGCGCAGCCGGGAGCTCGGCTACTCGGGCTACGTGGGCCTCGAGTACAAGGCGTCGCAGCAGGACCCCTTCGCCTGGACCGCCGCGTGGTCCGCGGCCCGCGCCGGCGCCTGACGCCGCTCCTCCCCCGCACCTGCCACCACGGCCCGTCGTACGCACCGCACGGGCTCCCACAGTGAGGAATCCCACCATGACCAACGTCACCGTCATCGGACTCGGCATCATGGGCCTGCCCATGGCCAAGAACCTCGTCACGGCCGGCTACGACGTCGTCGGCTTCAACCGTTCGCAGGACAAGATCGACCAGCTCGTCGAGGCCGGCGGCAAGGGCGCGTCCAGCGTGGCCGAGTCCGTCGCGAACGCCGACGTCGTGATCACGATGGTCCCGGACTCCCCGGACGTCGAGGGCGTCGTGACCGGCGAGGACGGCGTCTTCGCCCACGCCGCGCAGGGCACCGTCTGGATCGACGCGAGCTCCATCCGCCCGGACGTGGCCGCGCGCCTGTCCCGGGAGGCTGTCGAGCACGGGCTGCGCCCGCTGGACGCCCCGGTCTCCGGCGGGGAGCAGGGCGCCATCGACGCCGTGCTCTCGATCATGGTCGGCGGCGAGGCCGCGGACTTCGAGGCCGCCCGCCCGGTGCTCGAGGCCGTCGGGAAGACGATCGTGCACGTGGGCCCCGCCGGCTCCGGGCAGACCGTCAAGGCGGCCAACCAGCTGATCGTGGCCGGCAACATCCAGCTGCTCGCGGAGGCCGTCGTCTTCCTCGAGGCCTACGGCGTGGACACGGACGCCGCGCTGAAGGTCCTCGGGGGCGGCCTGGCCGGTTCCAAGGTCCTGGACCAGAAGGGCCAGAAGATGCTGGACCGCAACTTCGACCCGGGCTTCCGGCTCCAGCTGCACCACAAGGACATGGGCATCGTGACCTCCGCCGCCCGGGAGGCCGGCGTGGCCGTGCCGCTCGGCGCGATCGTCGCCCAGCTCGTGGCCGCCACCGTCAACAAGGGCGACGGCGGACTCGACCACTCGGGTCTCTTCAAGCTCGTCGAGGAGCTCTCCGGCCGCTCGGGCCGCTGACCTTCCCCACCTCACCGCTTCCCGACCCGATCCCGGGTCCTGCTTCCAAGGAGTTCATCATGGCCAGAATGCGCACGGTCGACGCCGTCGTCGCCATCCTCGAGAAGGAGGGCGCCACCGAGGCCTTCGGCCTGCCCGGCGCCGCCATCAACCCGTTCTACTCGGCGATGCGCGCCCACGGCGGCATCCGGCACACCCTCGCCCGGCACGTCGAAGGCGCCTCGCACATGGCCGACGGCTACACCCGGGCCGCCCCCGGCAACATCGGGATCTGCGTGGGGACGTCCGGGCCTGCGGGCACCGACATGATCACCGGCCTCTACGCCGCGTGGGCGGACTCCGTCCCGATCCTGTGCATCACCGGCCAGGCCCCCGTGGCCAAGCTGCACAAGGAGGACTTCCAGGCCGTGGACATCTCCTCGATCGCCGCGCCGGTCACCAAGATGGCCATGACGGTGCTGGAGCCCGGCCAGGTGCCGGGGGCGTTCCAGAAGGCCTTCTACCTCATGCGCTCGGGCCGGCCCGGTCCGGTGCTGCTGGATCTCCCCCTGGACGTCCAGCTCGCCGAGATCGAGTTCGACATCGACGTCTACGAGCCCCTGGCCGTTCACCGCCCCGCGGCGACCCGCGCGCAGGCCGAGAAGGTCCTGGACATGCTCTCCTCCGCGCAGCGTCCGCTCATCGTGGCCGGCGGCGGCATCATCAACGCCGATGCCTCGGCGCAGCTGGTCGAGCTCGCCGAGCTGCTGGACGTGCCCGTGATCCCGACCCTCATGGGCTGGGGCGCCATCCCGGACGACCACCCGCTGATGGCCGGGATGGTCGGACTGCAGACCTCCCACCGCTACGGCAACTCGACGTTCCTGGAGTCCGACTTCGTGCTCGGCATCGGCAACCGGTGGGCCAACCGCCACACCGGCGGCCTGGACACCTACACCCGGGGCCGCACGTTCGTGCACATCGACATCGAGCCCACCCAGATCGGACGCGTCTTCTCCCCCGACCTCGGCATCGTCTCCGACGCCGGCGCGGCCCTGGAGATCCTCATCGAGGTCGCCCGGGAGCGGAAGGAGCGGTTCTCCGTGCCGGACTGGTCCGTGTGGGTCAAGGACTGCGCCCAGCGCAAGGGCTCGATGCAGCGCAAGACGCACTTCACGCAGGTCCCGGTCAAGCCGCAGCGCGTCTACGAGGAGATGAACACCGCCTTCGGCACGGACGTCACCTACGTCTCCACGATCGGGCTCTCGCAGATCGCCGGCGGCCAGTTCCTGCACGTGCACGGCCCCCGCCAGTGGATCAACGCCGGCCAGGCCGGCCCGCTGGGCTGGACCGGGCCCGCCGCCCTCGGCGTCGTCCGGGGCAAGCCCGGGGCCACCGTCGTCGCGCTCTCCGGGGACTACGACTTCCAGTTCATGATCGAGGAGCTGGCCGTCGGGGCGCAGTTCAACCTGCCCTATCTCCACGTGGTGGTGAACAACTCGTACCTGGGCCTCATCCGCCAGTCCCAGCGCGGGTTCAAGATGGAGCAGAACGTCTCCCTGGCGTTCGAGAACATCAACTCCCCGGAGACCCAGGGCTACGGCGTGGACCACCTCAAGGTCGTCGAGGGCCTGGGCTGCAAGGCCCTGCGCGTGACCGATCCCGAGAAGCTGCAGGAGGCCTTCGGCCAGGCGCGGGTCCTCCTGGAGGAGCACCAGGTCCCCGTGGTGGTGGAGGTCATACTGGAGAAGGTCACCAACATCTCCATGGGGACCGAGATCGACAACGTGGTCGAGTTCGAGGAACTCGCCGTCAGCGGCGTGGACGCCCCGACGGCGATCGCCCTGCTCGACTGATCCCCGTCCGCACACAACAGGAGGAACGGCCGTGCGCATCGTCGTCGCCCCGGACAAGTTCAAGGGTTCGCTGGAAGCCACCGACGTGGTGGAGCACCTCGCGGCGGGCATCCGGTCCGTGGAGCCGTCCGCCACGGTCGTGGCCGTCCCGGTGGCCGACGGCGGCGAGGGCACCCTCGACGCCGCCGTCGGCGCCGGATTCGTCGCCTGCTCCACCACCGTGACCGGTCCCGCCGGAAACCCCGTCGAGGCAGGCTTCGCCCTGCTCGACCGGACCGCGGTGGTGGAGATGGCCCTGGCCTCGGGACTGGCCGCGCTCCCGGTGGACGAGGACGGCGCACCCGTGCTCGACGCCGGGGGCGCCACCAGCCGCGGCACCGGCGAACTGGTCCGCGCCGCCCTCGATGCCGGAGCCACCCGGATCGTCCTGGGGGTGGGCGGCAGCGCCTGCACCGACGGCGGTGCGGGGCTGCTCCAGGGCCTCGGCGCTCGCCTGCTGGACGACGAGGGCGCCGAGCTGGGCCGCGGAGGCGCCGAGCTCGCCCGGCTGGCCCGGGTGGACCTCACCGGGCTGGATCCCCGGGTGCAGGACGCACAGTTCGTCCTGGCCGCGGACGTCGACAACCCCCTCACGGGGACCAACGGTGCGGCGGCCGTGTTCGGCCCGCAGAAGGGCGCCGACCCGGATCTCGTCGCATCCCTCGATGCCGCGCTGACGGTCTTCCGGGACCGGCTGGCGGACGCCCTGGGCCCGGTGGCCCTGACGGCGGCCGGGTCCCCCGGCGCCGGGGCCGCCGGCGGCGTGGGCTACGCGGCCCTGGCCGTGCTCGGGGCCCAGCGCCGCCCCGGCATCGACGTGGTCCTGGAGTTCGTGGGGCTCGCCGACCGGATGGCGGGCACCGACCTGGTCGTCACCGGGGAGGGCAGCCTCGACGAGCAGTCGCTCGGCGGGAAGACCCCCATGGGGGTCGCCACCACCGCGCACGCCGCCGGCGTCCCGGTGGTGGCCGTGTGCGGCCGCACCACCCTCGACGAGGAGACCCGCAGGGCCGCCGGTTTCGTGCGCACCTATGCCCTCACCGAGCTCGAGCCGGACCCGCGGGTCAGCATGCGCGAGGCCGGCAGGCTGCTCGAGCAGGTGGGCGCCCGGCTCGCCCTCGAGCTCCCCGCTTTGCTCACGGGGACCCGACCCAACTGATCGATCCGGCGCCCCGCGCGGACGCCGAAGACGAGGAGGAGCTCCGAATGACGGAGAAGAAGATTCCGCAGCGGCCGGGGACCACCGACCGGGGCGGGAAGCAGAGCGACGAGCAGGGGCACCGACCGGATCCGGGTCAACCGTCCGCGGAGCCCGGACAGCGCGCGGACGACGCTTCTGACGCGGCAGGGCGTGCGCAGCAGGTGAGTGCGGACCCTGCGGCGATCGCCCGGGAGGACTCCGCCCGCGCGGCCACCAAGCCGGCCGCCGCCCGGAGCGCCTTCGAGGCCGAGCAGGCGCACAAGCTGGACGTGAGCCACGACGTCAACGACCCCGAGCGCGTGCGCCGGCTGATCGCCGACTACAAGCGGGAGCACGGGATGCCTGCCGATGCCGCCGACGCCCCCCACCTCGGGGCGGACGACGACGGCGCCTTCGCGGGTGATCACCGCGAGTTCGACCTCGTGGTGCGGGGGCAGAACGTCTCCTGCGGGGACCACTTCGCTCCCCGCGAGGTCGGCGTGCGCAACGGCAGGATCGTGGCCATCGAACCCCTCGGCGCCGGCCTGGTCGGCCGCGAGGTCGTGGAGCTGGCCGAGGACGAGCACCTGCTGCCCGGCCTGGTGGACACCCACGTGCACATCAACGAGCCCGGCCGCACCGAGTGGGAGGGTTTCGCCTCCGCCACCCGCGCGGCCGCCGCCGGGGGCGTCACCACGGTCCTGGACATGCCGCTCAACTCGGTCCCGGCGACCGTCAACGTGCCGGCCCTCGAGTACAAGCGCCTCTTCGCCCAGGACAACGTCTTCGTGGACGTCGGCTTCTGGGGCGGGGCGATCCCCGGCAACAAGCCCGACCTGCGCGAGCTGCACGACGACGGCGTCTTCGGCTTCAAGTGCTTCCTGCTGCACTCCGGGGTGGACGAGTTCCCCCATCTGGAGGCCGACGAGATGGAGGAGGACCTCGCCGAGATCAAGACGTTCGACTCGCTGATGATCGTGCACGCCGAGGACTCCCGGGCCATCGACCGTGCCCCGCGGCCCGAGGGGGACGTGTACGAGAACTTCCTGAAGTCCCGCCCGCGCGGCGCCGAGAACCTGGCCATCGCCGAGGTCATCGAGCGCACCCGCTGGACCGGCGCCCGCTCCCACATCCTGCACCTGTCCTCCTCGGACGCTCTGCCCATGCTCGCCACCGCGAAGCGGGACGGCCTGGACATCACGGTGGAGACCTGTCCGCACTACCTCACCCTGCTCGCCGAGGAGGTGCCCAATGGCGCCACCGCCTTCAAGTGCTGCCCGCCCGTGCGGGAGGTCGGCAACCGCGAGCTGCTGTGGGAGGGACTGATCGACGGGACCATCGACTTCATCGTCTCCGACCACTCCCCCTCGACCCTGGACCTCAAGGACCTCGACAACGGCGACTTCGGGGTGGCCTGGGGTGGTGTCTCCTCGCTGCAGCTGGGGCTGTCCCTGATCTGGACGGAAGCCCGGCGCCGCGGAGTGGACCTGGGCCGCGTGGTGGAGTGGATGTCGACGAAGCCGGCCCAGCGGGCCGGCCTGCGCGCCAAGGGCAAGGTCTCCATCGGCTACGACGCCGACCTGGTGGTCTTCGCGCCCGACGACGCCTTCGTCGTGGACGCCGGGAAGCTGCATCACAAGAACCCCATCACCCCGTACCAGGGCAAGGCGCTGTCCGGAAAGGTGCGCAGAACCTATCTGCGGGGCAGCTCCGTGGACTTCCGGACTCCGTCGGGCCGACTGATCCGGCGCGGGGAGAGCTGACCGGACGCCGTCCGGGCCCGTCGTCGTCGGGGTCCGGACGGTTGAAGGCGAACATCCGCCGGTGCTACGGTCACCGGGACCGCGGGAGCGGTCTCCTGGATCAGCAGACAGGACCTCACTGAGCTGGCGGCGCCGCGTGCCGCCCTCGGACCACACGAGGCGCACGGCGCCGGTGACGAGACCTGCGACCGATCGGAGAACCCTGTGCGTCCCCACACCTCGAACCCCGGCTCCCACCTGCTGTGGCTGCGCGAGCCCCTGGCCCTGTACACCGGCGAGGACGCCTCCGCGGACACGGCCGGCGGTGTCGTGGTGGACACCGCCTCCGGCACTGTGGTGGAGCTGGTCCCGGCCGGCGGAGCCCCGACCGTTCCGTGCGGGGTCCTCGACGCCCGGGAGCACGTGGTGGTGCCCGGGCTGATCAACACGCATCACCACTTCTACCAGACGCTCACGCGTGCCTGGGCGCCCGTGGTCAGCGTCCCCCTGTTCCCGTGGCTGCGGGACCTCTACCCCGTGTGGGCCCGTCTGCGCCCCCGCGACCTGCAGCTCGCGACCACGGTGGCGATGGCGGAGCTGCTGCTCTCGGGCTGCACCACGGCGGCCGACCACCACTACCTGTTCCCCGGCGGCATGGAGCACTCGATCGACGTGCAGGTCGAGGCCGCCCGGAGCCTCGGCATGCGGGCCGTCCTCTCCCGGGGATCCATGAGCCTGGGCGAGCGCGACGGCGGGCTGCCCCCGCAGCAGACGGTGCAGGAGGCGGAGACGATCCTCGCCGACAGCGCACGCCTGGTGGGGACCTACCACGAGCGCGGCGACGGCGCCCGGACCCAGATCGCGCTGGCCCCGTGCTCACCGTTCTCGGTGACGCGGGAGATCATGCGGGACACCGCCGTCCTGGCCGGCGAGCTGGACGTGCGGCTGCACACCCACCTCGCCGAGACCATCGACGAGGAGGACTTCTGCCGGGAGCGCTTCGGGCTGCGGACGGTCGACTACCTCGAGTCCACGGGCTGGCTCACCGACCGGACGTGGCTGGCCCACGGCATCCACTTCGACGACGCCGAGGTGGCCCGCCTGGGCGCTGCCGGGGTGGGCGTGGCCCACTGTCCCACGTCCAACATGCGCCTGGCCTCCGGGATCTGCCGGGCCGTGGAGCTCGAGGAGGCGGGAGCCCCCGTGGGGCTCGGGGTGGACGGGTCCGCCTCCAACGACGCCTCCAACCTGGTGCAGGAGGTCCGGCAGGCCCTGTACGTGCAGCGGCTGCGCTACGGGGCGGAGGCCGTGACCCCGGAGCGGGCCCTCGGCTGGGCGACCCGCGGCTCCGCGCGCCTGCTCGGCCGCCCGGACCTCGGTGTGCTGCGCCCCGGCGCCCAGGCGGACCTCGCGATGTTCCGGCTGGACGGGCTGCGCTTCTCCGGCGCCCACGACCCGCTCTCCGCGCTGCTGCTGTGCGGCGCGGAGCGCGCGGACCGGGTCATGGTGGGCGGGCGCTGGCTCGTGGAGGACGGCGCCATCACCGGGCTGGACGTGGAGGCGCTCACCGCCGAGCACTCCGCGGCGGCCCGCCGCCTGGTGAACGCCTGAAGCTCCCGGCCCCGCCGGGCCCGGCGCCGGCGGACCGGGCCGAGGCCGGGCGCCGCGGCGCGGTGGCGGCGAGCTGATCGAGCCCGCCCGGACACCGTCGCAGGGGCGTTCCCCGCCTCCGCCCGGCGGTGTGCCGGGCGGAGGCGGGGAACGCCCCTGGTCGAGTTCCCACAGGCGGGGTGCGGGCCCGGGTGCTCAGGCCGTCGCGTCCTTGGCGGCGAGGACCGTCCGGATCTGTCCCGTGTGCGTGATCTCCCCGTCGTCGATCATCCTCCGGACGTCGTCGAAGTGGTGCTCCGCCACGACCGCCACCTCGGCTCCGTCGCTGTCCACCACGGCACCGTCCTGGATCCGGTCGCCCTCCCGCAGGTGCGCCAGGGTGTCCGCCCGGACGACCCGCACCGGCGCCGCCGCCATGACGGACTGGTGCCGGGAGTTGCCGGCGGTCAGCTCGTTGAACAGCAGGTTGAGGGCGATGGCCACGAGCGCCGCGGCGCTGATCCCCGAGCCGAGGATGGTCTGCGTCCAGGACGGGAAGCCGGCGTAGAACTGGGGCGCGGCCACGGGGATGAGGCCGAACGCGAAGGCGACCGCCACGATGACGAGGTTCATCGAGTTGTTGAAGTTCACCTTGCCCAGCGTGCGCACGCCGGAGGAGGCCACCGTGCCGAAGAGCACGATCGACGCGCCGCCGAGGACCGGGGCCGGGATGGCCGCGACGACCTCGCCGATGACGGGGAACAGGCCCAGCCCCACCATGATGACGCCGGCGGCCGTGACCACGAAGCGGCTGCGGACGCCTGTCACCGCGACGAGGCCCACGTTGGCGGCGAAAGCCGTCTGGGTGAACGAGTTGAGCAGCGGCGCCCCCGCGGAGGAGAGCATGTCCGCCCGCAGGCCGTTGGCCACGCGCTTCGAGTCGACCTCGGCCCCCGTGATCTCGCCCACCGCGAGGATGTCCGCCGTGGTCTCGGTCATCGTCACGAGCACCACGATGAGCATCGAGATGATCGAGGCGAGCTCGAAGGTCGGGGGACCGAAGGCCAGGGGCGTCGGGAAGGTGACGATGCCGCCCTCGCCCACACCGGAGAAGTCCACCATCCCCATCGCGTGGGCAATCCCCGTGCCGAGCACGAAGGAGAGCAGGATGGACAGGCGCGAGATCATCCCGACGCCCACCTTGGACAGCACCAGCACGATGAGCAGGGTGATCCCGGCCAGGGCGAGACTGCGGGGATCGGCGGCTCCGCCGTCCCCGTCCCCGGCGGCCCAGGAGATCGCGACCGGCAGCAGGGAGATGCCGATGACCGTGATCACCGTTCCGGTGACCACCGGAGGGAACAGCCGGAGGACGCGGGAGAACGCGCCCGCGAGCAGGAAGCCCACCACCGAGGAGACGAGCACGGCCCCGAAGATGGTGGTCAGGTCGTTGCCACCGGCCAGGATCGCGAGCATGGGGGCGACCCCGGCGAAGGACACCCCTTGCACGAGCGGCAGCCTGGAGCCGAGGAAGGGCGCCCCGAAGCTCTGCAGGACGGTGGCGACCCCGCCCATGAGCAGGCAGGAGCTGATGAGGAGGGCGATCTCCTCGCCGGAGAGTCCGGCGGCCTGCCCGATGATGAGGGGGACGGCGACGATGGCGCCGTACATGGTGAGGACGTGCTGGAAGCCGTAGGCGGTGGTGCGCCCCAGCGGCAGCCGCTCGTCCTCCGGTCCGGGCGCGTGCGCCGGTCGCGACGGGCGCCCACGGCGGATCGTGCGGGCCGCGGTCGTGCGGGCGTCCGCCGCGCGGGCGCCGGTCGGACGGTCAGGTGTGGTCGATGACATGGAAGGAGCCTCCTTCAGCGCGCAGGCGTCGGCTCTGCTGCGCAAGGTCCGGCGATCCTCTGTTTTTCCCGGGCCCGGCCCTGTCGGCGGGTCTCCCGCGAAGTGTCCAGATCTGGTGGTCCCGGTGGAAGCCGACCGGGGGCGGCGGGCGTGCGGGTCGGTGCTCGGTGCGGGTCGGCTCAGTACTCGGTGCGGTGGGCGTTGCCGGCCCACGCCCGGAACGGCTCGGTGCGTGCGGCGAGCAGGACGTGGCGGACCGGCAGGGCCCGGTCACGCTCCTGCGCGCTCCGGGCGAAGAACTCGTAGAACTCGGCGTCGTCGAATCCGCCGGCCGCGGCGTCGTGCCGGTCGGCGGCGAAGTACACCGCGTCCAGCCGGGCCCACAGCGAGGCCGAGAGGCACAGCGGGCACGGTTCGCAGCTGGTGTAGAGCACGGCGCCGCTGAGGTCGAAGGCCCCCAGCGCGCGGCAGGCGCTGCGGATCGCCATGACCTCGGCGTGCGCCGTGGGGTCGTGGTCCGCCGTCACGCGGTTGACGGCGGGGAACTCCCGCCCGTCCGCGGTCACGACGACGGCCCCGAAGGGTCCGCCGTCGACAGCGGCGTTCTCCGCCGCGAGGTCGACGGCGTGCTGGAGGTGGGTCTGGAGGTGCGTGGTCTCTTCGTGAACGGTCGACATGCTGCTCAGGTCCTCACGGATCGTGGGGGGGACCCGGGGAACGGCTGATGTCCGTCGGCGGGCCCACCCGGCTGTCAGATCATGCCCGGTAGATAGTCCCGATCGAGCGGGACCCGCCTGTGGCTGAGGCCAACGTAGAGCAGTTGGACGTGAGGTACAACACATCGTGGAAGAATTCTTCCAGATCCACCGTGGCCCGGTCGTGGCGCCCGAACTCTTGCGGCCCCGTCACGGCGTGGTTATGGTGTGACTCAGCCTACGGCGGGTCCTGAAGCGGACTATCTACCGGGCGAGCAACGACGAATCGCGCTGGTCCGCCGCCAGAGAGCTCCCGGTACCCCCGGGGAACCACCTGACTCCAGGTCGCGGCCAGTGGCATGCACCGAGGAGCAGCAGGCATGAGCGACATCCGAGTGACGGTCAACGGTCGTACCCGGAGCTGTGACGGGCTCGGCCCGCACACCCGGCTGCTGGACTGGCTGCGCGGCGAGGGACTGACCGGGGCCAAGGAGGGCTGCGCCGAGGGCGAGTGCGGTGCCTGCGCGGTGCTGGTCGCCCGGCCGGACGGGGAAGGGCGCAGCCGGTGGACCGCGGTGAACGCGTGCCTGCCCCCCGCCGTCGCCTTCGACGGCCAGGAGGTCGTCACCGCCGAGGGGCTCGGGTCCGCCCCCGGGGCCGGCGCGCCGGCGGCGCTGCACCCCGTCCAGCAGGAGATGGCGTTCCGGGGAGGCTCCCAGTGCGGCTACTGCACGCCGGGGTTCGTCTGCGCCATGGCCGCCGAGTATTACCGCCCCGAGCGCGGCACCTCCGGCGCGGCCGACGAGGCGCAGACCGGCACCGCGGTCACCGGCGAGGAGCACGCGGCCGGCCACGAGTGCGGGCCCAACGGGTTCGACCTGCACGCCCTGAGCGGCAACCTCTGCCGCTGCACCGGCTACCGGCCCATCCGCGACGCCGCCTACGCCCTGGGGGCTCCGGCCGACGCCGACCCCCTGCTCCGGCGCCAGGAGCGGCCCGCGCAGCCCGCCCCGCCCACCCAGGTGGAGGCCGACGGCGCACGGTTCGTCCGTCCCGGCTCCCTGGACGAGCTCTTCGAGCACCTGGAGCGCGAACCGGGGGCCCAGCTGATCTCCGGTTCGACGGACGCGGGCGTGGAGGTCAACATCCGCCACACCCGTCCGCCGCTGTCCCTCGCCGTGGACCGGCTCGAGGAGCTGCGCACGCTCGAGGTGGGACAGGAGCGGATCGAGATCGGGGCGTCCCTGAGCCTGTCCGAGGTCGAGCGCGGCCTCGCCGGACGGGTGCCCCTGCTCGACCAGCTCTTCCCGCAGTTCGCCTCCCGCCTGATCCGCAACGCCGCGACGTTCGGCGGCAACCTCGGCACCGGATCGCCCATCGGGGACTCGGCCCCGGCCCTGCTGGCCCTGGGCGCGTCCGTGGTGCTGGCCTCCGCCGGGGGCGAGCGCGAGGTGCCCCTGGACGAGTACTACACGGGGTACCGGCGCAGCGTCCGCCGCCCCGGGGAGATCATCCGCGCCGTGCGGATCCCGCTGCCTCTCGCCCGGCACAGCGGGTTCCACAAGATCGCCAAGCGGCGCTTCGACGACATCTCCAGCGTGGCCGTCGGCATCGCCGTGCAGGTGGACGCCGGGACGGTCTCGTCCGCGCGGATCGGCCTGGGCGGCGTGGCGGCCACCCCGATCCGGGCGCACGGCGCGGAGCGCCTCCTCGACGGGGCGCCGTGGACCCGCGACACGGTCGTCGCCGCGGCGGCCGCACTGGCCGGGGAGGGCACCCCGATCGACGACCACCGGGCCAGCGCCCGCTACCGCTCGGCCATGCTCGAGCAGGCCCTGCTCAAGTTCTGGGCGCAGCACGCGCCCGCCCCCGATCTGGAGGTGTCCCGTTGAAGTCCCTCGCCGACCGCCCCGTCGACCCCGTGGTGGGCGTGCCCGTCCCGCACGAGAGCGCCGCCCTGCACGTCACCGGCACGGCCCTGTACACCGACGACCTCATCGTGCGCCACCAGGACGTGCTGCACGCCTGGCCCGTGCAGGCCCCGCACGCCCACGCCCGCGTGCAGGACCTGCGCACCGCCCCGGCCCTGGCGGTCCCCGGGGTGGTCCGGGTCCTCACCGCGGCCGACGTGCCCGGGGTCAACGACGCCGGCACCAAGCACGACGAGCCGCTGTTCCCCGCCGAGGTCATGTTCTACGGGCACGCCGTGTGCTGGGTGCTGGGCGAGACCCAGGAGGCCGCCCGGCTGGGCGCCGACGCCGTGGAGGTCGACTACGAGCCGCTGCCGTCGCTGGTCACCGTAGCGGAGGCCGTCGAGGCCGGCAGCTTCCAGGGCGGTCAGCCCACCGTCAGCCGCGGGGACACGGGCACGGCGCTGGCCACCGCGGCCCACCGCTTCAGCGGGGAGTTCGAGTTCGGCGGCCAGGAGCACTTCTACCTGGAGACCCACGCGTCCTTCGCCTACGTGGACGAGGGCGGGCAGGTCCTGGTGCACTGCAGCACCCAGCACCCCACGGAGACCCAGGAGATCGTCGCCCACGTCCTGGGTCTGCACAGCCACGAGGTCACCGTGCAGTGCCTGCGCATGGGCGGTGGGTTCGGCGGCAAGGAGATGCAGCCGCACGGCTACGCCGCCGTCGCCGCCCTCGGCTCGGTGCTGACGGGCCGGCCGGTGCGGTTGCGGCTCAACCGCACCCAGGACCTCACGCTGTCCGGCAAGCGTCATCCGTACCACGCCCGGTGGGAGGCCGGCTTCGACGAGGGCGGTCATCTGCAGGCCCTGGAGGCCACCGTCACCAGCGACGGCGGCTGGAGCCTGGACCTCTCCGAGCCCGTGCTGCAGCGGACGCTGTGCCACATCGACAACGCCTACTGGATCCCCCACGTGCAGGTCCACGGCCGGATCGCGAAGACCCACAAGACCTCCCAGACCGCGTTCCGCGGCTTCGGCGGCCCGCAGGGCATGCTGGTGATCGAGGAGGTCATGGGCCGCTGCGCCCCGCTGCTCGGACTGGACCCCACGGAGCTGCGCCACCGCAACCTCTACGTCCCCGGCCAGGCCACGCCGTACGGCCAGCCCGTCCGGCACGCCGAGCGGCTGCGCACCATCTGGACCCAGCTGCTGGACCGGGCCGAGGTGGAGCGCCGCCGCGAGGAGATCGCCGCGTTCAACGCCGCCCACCCCGACACCAAGCGGGCGCTCGCGGTCACCCCCGTGAAGTTCGGCATCTCCTTCAACCTCACGGCCTTCAACCAGGCCGGTGCGCTCGTGCACGTCTACAAGGACGGGTCCGTGCTCATCAACCACGGCGGCACCGAGATGGGCCAGGGCCTGCACACCAAGATGCGCCAGGTCGCGGCCACCGCGCTCGGGGTGCCGCTGGAGGCCGTCCGGCTGGCGCCCACGCGCACGGACAAGGTGCCCAACACCTCCGCGACGGCCGCGAGCTCCGGGGCTGACCTCAACGGCGGGGCCGTCAAGAACGCGTGCGAGCAGATCCGGGACCGGCTGGCCGAGGTCGCCGCCCGCAAGTTCGACATCCACCCCGACGACGTCCGGTTCGTCGACGGCACGGTCACCGGGATCGGCTTCTCCGACCGGGAGATGTCCTTCGCCGAACTCGCCCACGACGCCTACTTCCAGCGGATCTCGCTGTGGGCCGCCGGCTACTACCGCACCGAGGGGCTCCACTGGGACGCGGCCCGGATGCAGGGCGAGCCGTTCAAGTACTTCTCCTACGGCGCCTCCGTCTCCGAGGTGGAGGTCGACGGCTTCACGGGCGCGTACCGGCTGCTGCGCACCGACATCGTCCACGACGTGGGCGACAGCCTCTCCCCGCTGATCGACGTGGGGCAGATCGAGGGCGGGTTCGTCCAGGGCGCCGGCTGGCTCACGCTCGAGGAGCTGCGCTGGGACGAGTCCGACGGGCCGCACCGGGGCCGGCTGGCGACCCAGGCGGCGAGCACCTACAAGCTGCCGAGCTTCTCGGAGATGCCCGAGGAGTTCAACGTGCACCTCTTCGAGGAGGCCACCGAGAGCGGCGTCGTCTACGGCTCCAAGGCCGTGGGGGAGCCGCCCCTCATGCTGGCCTTCAGCGTGCGCGAGGCGCTGCGGGAGGCCGCGGCCGCGTTCGGGCCGGGCGGGCGGAGCACCGAGCTCGCGAGCCCCGCCACCCCGGAGGCCGTGTTCTGGGCGGTCCAGGAGGCGCGCCGCGCCCTGCCCGTGGCGGACGTCGCCGCTCCGGCCGCTCCGGCGGCGCGCTGACGTGGACTGGCTGGACGCCCTGCAGCACCTGCGCGCGGAGGGCGCGCCGGGGGTGCTCGTCACCGTCACGGAGGTGCGCGGGCACGCCCCCCGGGAGGCCGGGGCCAAGATGGTGGTGTCCGAGTCCGCCGCGTGGGACACCGTGGGCGGCGGCAACCTCGAGGCGACCGTGGTCGAGCGGGCGAGGCACCTCCTCGCAGCCGGGGCCACGGATCCGGAGACGATGACCTTCTCGCTCAACGAGCACGCCGCCGTGGAGCACGGGCGCCAGTGCTGCGGAGGCGTGGTCAGCGTGCTGCTCGAGCCCCAGGGCGCCCGCCCCGTGGTCGCCGTGTTCGGTGTGGGCCACGTGGGTCACGAGCTCGCCCGGGTGCTGTCCCGCCTGCCCCTGAACCTGCACCTGGTGGACAGCCGGGAGGGTCAGCTGGCCCCCGCCCGGCTGGCCGACGTCACCGACGGGGCCGCGCAGGTCCGCCTCCACCACAGCCCCGTCCCGGAGAACGTGCTGGCCGGGCTGCCGGCCGGGGCGCACGTGCTGATCATGAGCCACGACCACGCCGAGGACTTCGTGCTGTGCGACGCCGCGCTGCGCCGGGACGACCTCGGCAGCGTGGGCCTGATCGGCTCCCGGGCCAAGTGGTCGAGGTTCCGGGCGCGGCTGCGGGCGGAGGGGCACTCCGACGCCGCGCTGGAGCGCATCGCGTGTCCCATCGGGCTCCCCGGCATCCCGGGCAAGGCCCCGGCGGTGATCGCCATCAGCGTCGCCGCCGACCTGCTCGGGCGGTTCGGTGCCGCCGCGGCTCCGGCGCCCCCCGGCCGCCGGGGGCCGGAGACGACCACCGAGGCGGTGACATGAGCGTTTCCCTGGGACTGCCGCGGCTGCGCGATGCGGGT
>NZ_JAVKPS010000019.1:0-21225 GCF_040981005.1 Kocuria sp. CPCC 205258
GGGGGGGGGGGGGGGGGGGGGGGGGGGGGGGGGGGGGGGGGGGGGGGGGGGGGGGGGGGGGGGGGGGGGGAGGGGGGGGGGGGGGGGGCGTCTGCTGCCAACTTATCGCACGCCCGGCACCGCGCCGGGACGCACCGCGGGGCGCCGTCGCCGCCTGACAGCACAGCACAGGGCGTCGCATGCGCCGGGTTCCGGCGCCACCGCCGGGTGTCCGTCAGGGGTGGAGGCCGTCGCCGGCGAGGGCCTCGCGGAAGCGATCGGCGAACCGCGCAGAGAGACTCTCCACGTAGGGAACGGTGAGGTGGTTGTCGTCCCAGTACACGTAGACGTTCCCGACCACGGGCAGACAGGCACCGTCCGGGCACACGAGGTCCGTCATGTCCACCGTCGACACCAGCGCGAGCTCGTCGGCCAGGGCCTGCACAGGGCTGACCGTACCCAGCATCGGATGCTGATCGGCGCACCCGGGGTCGGCGAGGCCGGACTCGACTGCGCACCGGGCAGGAGCGTAGTCGAAACGGGGGGTGTCGCGGACCGCGACGACGGGAACGCCGCGGGTGTCCAGTGCGCGCATGCGCGCCTCCATCCCCGCCGGGAGCTGCTCCCCCGTGGTGGTGGCGAGCGTGCCCTGCACCATGACAAGATCCGGGTCCACCGCGTCGAGCACCGTGTCCGTGTCCTCGAGCCACGGAGCGCAGTCATCGGGACGCATCTGTTCCTCCACCGTGGAGTAGAAGCACGCGGGCCGGATGTAGGAGACAACCCGCCATCCACGTTGCTCGGCGAGCGAGCGCACCGCCGGGGCCCAGTGCTGGACGTGGCTGTTGCCGATGAGCAGCAGGGTCGCCGACGGGTTCTCCTGGGTCACAGTCTCGTGGCACCATCGCTCGTTGACCTGGGCGAGCCCGAGGGACTCGGTACACGGCCCCCCCAGGGAAGCCCACCTCTTGCTCTCGTCGGAGAGCAGGGGCAGGGTCGGGGCGTCCGGGTCGCCCCGGAACTCGAAGCCGGGCTCGAGGACGGCGGCCCCGGGGTTGTTCCGGACGGCCTCGGCCTGGATCCGGTCGGCACGCCGGTCCTCGACGTGCTGCCAGGCGAGCACGGGGGCGGCGACCAGGACGAGACAGAGCACCACGACCCCGGCGAGGCGCCGCTTGTTCTGCTCGGGCCAGGCCCAGGCCTTGAACCGGTCCTCGACCAGCCGGGTGGCCAGCACGGCGAGCACCAGGGAGACGACGATGATCACCGCCCCCGACCGCGGCCCGGCCATGGGCCGGTCCCGCAGCACGAGGTAGGTGACCAGCAGCGGCCAGTGGATCAGGTACAGCGCATAGGCCGAGTCCCCCAGCCGCACCAGGGGCCGCGAGGCGAGGATCCGGTCCAGTCCGAACGGGGACCCGGAGCGGCCGGCCACGATGATCGCCGCGGCCGAGAGCAGCGGCCACAGCGCGATCCACCCGGGGAACGCCCCCTGCACGTCGACCAGCACCCCCACGGAGACCATGCTGAGCAGCCCGGCCCAGCCCAGGGCCACGCGCGCGGTCCGCGGCGGCTTCAGGTAGGGCAGGGCGAGGGCGAGCAGCGACCCGAGGGCGAACTCCCACAGCCGGGTGCGGGTGTCGAAGTAGGCGAACTCCTGCTGAACGGCCGTGCTGTGCACCGACCACGCCAGGGAGGCCAGGAACAGGGTGCCGAACATCGCGACCAGGACGGGGACCGGCCGGAGGCTCCCCCGCCGCGTGAGCAGCCAGGCGGCGGCGAAGATCAGAGGCCAGATCAGGAACACCTGCCCCTGGACCGACAGGGACCAGAAGTGCTGGAACGGCGAGGCGGTGGAGTGGTCGGCGGCGTAGTAGTCGACGGAGCTCAGCGCGAGCGCCCAGTTCTCCGCGTAGAGCACCGAGGCCAGCGCCTCGGTGCGCCACTGCCCGGCGTCGGAGCCGGGGTAGACGGCGGCCACCAGGACGAGGGTGCCGAGGATGGTGAGCACCGCCAGCGGCAGCAGCCGCTTGAACACGTGCAGCCAGTACCGTCCCAGGGCCAGGGGCCGGCCGGCCTCGAGCTTGCGCACGAAGGACAGGGTCAGGAAGAAGGCGGAGATCAGCAGGAACACGTCCACGCCCCCGGAGACCCGCCCGAGGAACACGTGGTAGACCACCACGAGCAGCACCGCGACGAACCGCAGCCCCTGCACCTCGGGGCGGAACCCGGAGTACCGGGCCACCCGCCGGACCGTGTCCGGCTCGACGCCGCCGGGGCCGCCCGGGGAGGTGACCCCCGGGTCAGGGCGCGGGACGCCGGCCTGCACCGTGCTCACGAGGGCACCCCCTGGAGGAGCGTGCCGGGGAGCCGGGTCTCGAGGGCCGGCGCCATCGTCCGCGCGTAGGTCCACGTGAGGTGGTGCGGGTCGAAGAAGACGTGCACGTTGCCCACCACGGGACGGCACAGCCCCTCCGGGCAGATGAGATCGGTGAGGTCGAGCGAGGAGAAGCCGTTCCGGTCCCGGATGGCGTCGGCCGGGTTGACGGGCGCCAGGACCTGCTCGACGGGCACGCGGCACCGGTCGGCGTCCTGGCCGTGGCGCACGGCGCACTCGTAGGGGTTGAAGTCGAACCGGGGATTGTCCCGGAAGCCGACGACGTCGATGCCCTGGCCCGTGAGGCGGTCGACCAGCTCCGGGAACCCCCCGACCATGGCCTCGGCGGGACCGTCCATCCGGGCGGCGTAGGTCGAGGTCGTCATGACCGCGTCCGGGGCGAGCCGCTCCACGTACTCGATCGCCGCGGCGTTCCCCTCGTGGCACGCGTCCCCCTCCGGGCGCACCGCGAAGGCGCAGCCCGGCTGCAGCACGGCGACGAGCTGCCAGTTGCGCTCCTCAGCGAGGGGGATCACCGCGCCCATGAACTGCTCCATGTGGGAGTTGCCGACCACCGCGATCGTCCGCTCGGGGTCCGGCAGGGCCGGGGTCTGGCGGCAGTACTGCTCGAGGACCTCCTGCTCGGGGGCGAACGCCCCGGAACAGGGCTCGGGCAGACCGACCCACTCGTCGCCCAGCGCGGAGGCCAGGGGCAGGGCGGGGGCGTCCGGGTCGCCCCGGAACTCGAAGCCCGGGTCCAGCACCGCCGCCCCGGGGTTGTTGCGGGCGGCGTCCTCCGCCAGCGCGGCCTCCCGCCGTGCGTCGGCCTGCTGCCACGCCAGCACCGGCACCGCCACGAGCGCCAGGCTCACCGCCACCGACACGGCCAGCCGCCGCTTGTCCCGCTCCGGCCACGCCCACCGCTGGAACGGGCGCTCCACGAGCTTGGTGGCAGCCACCGCCAGCACCAGCGACACCAGGATGATCACCACGCCCGACCGCGGCCCGGCCACGGGCCGGTCCCGCAGCACCAGGTAGGTGATCAGCAGCGGCCAGTGGATGAGGTAGAGCGCGTAGGAGGCGTCCCCCAGCCGCACCAGCGGCCGCGAGGCCAGCAAGCGGTCCAGGCCGAAGGGCGAGCCGGAGTGCCCGGCCACGATGATCGCCGCGGCCGAGAGCAGCGGCCACAGGGCGATCCAGCCGGGGAAGGCCCCCTGCACGTCGATCAGCACCCCGACCGAGACCATGCTGAGCATCCCGGCCCAGCCCAGCACCACCCGCACCGACCGCGGCGGCTTCAGGTACGGCACCGCGAGGGCCAGCAGGGACCCGAGGGCGAACTCCCACAGCCTGGCCCGGGTGTCGAAGTAGGCGAACGCCTGGTCCGTGGCGGTCGTGTGCACCGACCAGGCGAGGGAGGCCGCGAAGACCAGCCCGAAGAGCACCGCCAGCACCGGCACCGGCCGCCGGCGCCCGCCCCGGCACACGAGCCACGCCGCCCCGAACACCAGCGGCCACAGCAGGAACACCTGCCCCTGCACCGACAGGGACCAGAAGTGCTGGAACGGGGAGGCCGTGGAGTCGTCGGCGGCGTAGTAGTCCACCTCGGCCAGCGCCAGCGCCCAGTTCTCCACGTAGAACACCGAGGCCAGCGCCTCCGTGCGCACCCGGTCGATCCGCGCCTCCGGGAAGAACCACCACGCCAGCACCAGGGTGCCCAGGATCGTGAGCACAGCCAG
Organism: Kocuria sp. CPCC 205258; assembly: GCF_040981005.1. NCBI lineage: Bacteria > Bacillati > Actinomycetota > Actinomycetes > Micrococcales > Micrococcaceae > Kocuria > Kocuria sp. CPCC 205258. The sequence continues at coordinate 4,096 of NZ_JAVKPS010000019.1, forward strand.
CGGCAGCAGCCGCTTGAACACGTGCAGCCAGTACCGCCCCAGCGCCAGCGGCCTCCCCGCCTCGAGCTTGCGCACGAAGGACAGGGTCAGGAAGAACGCCGAGATCAGCAGGAAGATGTCCACTCCCCCGGACACCCGGTCCAGGAACACGTGGTAGACCACCACGAGCAGCACGGCGACGAAGCGCAGCCCCTGCACCTCCGGACGGAACCCGGCGTACCGGGCCACTCGCCGGGCCGTGTCCGGCTCGACGCCGGCAGGAGTGCTCTGCGCACTGAGGGTCGTCATGGGCATCTCCTGGGAACACCGTGCCGCCGGGGGCGCGGCAGTGGTCGGACGGACCCCCGCACTCTACCGGAGGACCCGGCGCGGACCCCGGAACGGACGCGGACCCGCCCCACCGGTGGTGGGACGGGTCCGCGGGGCGAGCCGGCTCGGCGCCGGCCGTCAGTGCCGGCCGTCAGTGCTGGTGGCCGTGGCCGTGCCCCTCGTCCTCGGCGGGCTTGTCCGTCACGAGCGTCTCGGTGGTCAGCACGAGCGCCGCGATGGACGCGGCGTTCTGCAGCGCCGAGCGGGTGACCTTGACGGGGTCGATGATGCCCGCGCCGACCATCTCGACGTACTCGCCGGTGGCGGCGTCGTAGCCGTGCCCGGCCTCGAGCTCGGCGACGCGGGAGGCGACCACGGCCCCGTCCTGACCGGCGTTCTGGGCGATCCAGTACAGCGGCTGCCGCAGCGCGCGGCGGACGATGCCGAGCGCGGTCGCGGCGTCCCCGGTGAGCCCGAGGTCGGACTCGTCGAGGACCTTCGCGGCCTGCACGAGAGCGGTGCCGCCGCCGGCGACGATGCCCTCCTCGAGGGCCGCGCGGGTCGCGGAGACGGCGTCCTCGATGCGGTGCTTGCGCTCCTTGGCCTCGACCTCGGTGGCGGCGCCGACCTTGATCACGGAGACCCCGCCGGCCAGGCGGGCGAGCCGCTCCTGGAGCTTCTCGCGGTCCCACTCGGAGTCGGTGCGCTCCACCTCGGCGCGGATCGTGGCGACCCGGTCCTGGATCTCGGCCGGGGTGCCCCCGCCGTCGACCAGGGTGGTGGTGTTCTTGGTGACCGTGACGCGCCGGGCGGTGCCCAGCTGCTCCAGGGTGACCTGGTCGAGGCTGATGCCCAGCTCGCTGGTGATGAGCTGGCCGCCGGTGAGGACGGCGAGGTCCTGCATGATCGCCTTGCGGCGGTCGCCGAAGCCGGGGGCCTTGAGGGCCACGACGTCGAGGGTGCCGCGCAGCCGGTTGACCACGAGGGTGGACAGGGCCTCGCCCTCGACGTCCTCCGCGATGATGGTCAGCGGCTTCTTGGCCTGGAGGACCTTCTCCAGCACGGGCATGAGCTCCGGCACCGAGGAGATCTTGCCCTGGTACAGCAGCACCAGGGAGTTCTCCATGACCGCTTCCTGGCGCTCGGCGTCGGTCACGAAGGACGGGGACAGGTAGCCCTTGTCGAACTGCATGCCCTCGGTGACGTCGAGCTCCACCTCGGTGCTCGAGCCGTCCTCGATCGTGATGACGCCGTCCTTGCCGACGGTCTCGAAGGCCCGGGCGATGAGCTCGCCGATCGCCGGGTCCTGCGCGGAGATGGTCGCCACGTGGGCGACGTTGGTGCCCTCCACCGGGCGGGCGTTCTCGAGCAGGCGCTCGGAGACGGCCTCGACGGCCTTCTCGATGCCGCGCTTGAGGCTCAGCGGGTCGGCGCCGGCGGCCACGTTGCGCAGGCCCTCCTTGACGAGCGCCTGGGCGAGCACGGTGGCGGTGGTGGTGCCGTCGCCGGCGACGTCGTTGGTCTTGGTCGCCACCTCCTTGGCGAGCTGGGCGCCGAGGTTCTCGTACGGGTCGTCGAGCTCGACCTCGCGGGCGATGGTCACGCCGTCGTTGGTGATCGTGGGGGCGCCCCACTTCTTGTCGAGCACCACGTTGCGCCCGCGCGGGCCGAGGGTGACCTTGACGGTGTCGGCGAGCTTGTTGACGCCGTTCTCGAGGGACTTGCGGGCGGCGTCGTCGAACGCCAGCTGCTTGGCCATGGGCGAAGAGCTCCTTCTGGGGTGGCTGGGGTCGCCAGCGGGTTTCGGGGTCTGGATCGGCGAAGGGTGCCCGCCGCGGGCCCGCCGGAACAGCGGGGCGTGCGGGGGGCACCCTTCGTCAGGACTGCGCGGTCTGCGCCGGGTCGGTGCGGCCCGGTCTACTTGACGACGACGGCGAGCACGTCGCGGGCCGGGAGGACCAGGTACTCCTCGCCGTTGTACTTGACCTCGGTACCGCCGTACTTCGAGAAGATCACGACGTCGCCCTCCTGGACGTCGACCGGGATGCGGTTGCCGGAGTCGTCGACACGACCGGGGCCGACCGCCAGGACCTTGCCCTCCTGGGGCTTCTCCTTGGCGGTGTCCGGGATGACGAGACCGGACGCGGTGGTCTGCTCAGCGGCGAGCGGCTGGACGACGATGCGATCCTCGAGAGGCTTGATGGAGACCGACACGATCTCTCCTTGTCTGTAGGGGTGGAAAACGGTGGGCGACCGCGGGCGGAGCCCGCCGTCGAGCTTCGGGCCAATCGGCGCACCGACCGTCGTCGCGGTGCCGGTCGATCGCCTGGCCCTTAGCACCCTCACCCGGAGAGTGCCAAGGCCAACTGTAGGAGCGGGCTGGCAGTCGGTCAAGGCGAGTGCCAGCGCGCCGACCCCCGCGGGAATGTCCGGCGGGAATTAGGGCACGCCGGTGTTCGCCAATGATTTGCCTCACGCCCGCCCGACCCTCTAGGTTGAGCGGTAAGGCAACCCTTACCTCGGCCGAGCAGCGGTGCCCTCCTCGACGTCCCCGCACATCCGTGCGCAGGTCCGTCGCGCCCATCGGATCCTGCCGGCGTCCTCCACCCCGGAGCACGCCGGCGCCCTCTGCACGAAGGAAGACCATGAACCGCACCCAGCACCCGGCTGCCCTCTTGGCCGTCGCCGGTGTCCTCGCCCTCACCGCCTGCGGCACGGCCCAGGGCGACGAGGCCGCCTCCGCGGAGTCGTCCGCCCCCTCCGCCGCCACGGTCGAGGTCGAGGACAACTACGGCACGCAGACGGTCGAGGCCCCGCCGGCGTCCGTCGTCGCCACCGACAACCGCACCTTCGAGACGCTCGCCGAGTGGGGCGTCGAACTGGCGGCGGCCCCGCGCGCCCTCATGCCGGACACCATCGCCTACGCCGACGACGAGTCCGTCGTCGACCTCGGCAACCACCGCGAGCCCGACCTCGAGGCCGTCGTCGCCGCGGACCCCGACCTCATCGTCAACGGCCAGCGCTTCGCCGACTACCGCGAGGACTTCGCCGACCTGGTGCCGGAGGCCACCATCGTCGAGCTCGACCCGCGGGAGGACGAGCCCTTCGACGAGGAGCTGAAGCGGCAGACCTCCGTCCTGGGCCAGGTCTTCGACCGCGAGGACGAGGCCGAGCAGATCAACGGCGACTTCGACGCGGCGATGCAGCGCGTCATCGACGGCTACCGGCCCGGCGACACGGTCATGGCCGTCACCGTCTCCGGCGGCGAGATCGGCTTCATCGCCCCGGGCAACGGACGCACCCTGGGCCCGCTGTTCGAGATCTTCGACTTCGCACCGGCCCTCGAGGTCGAGGGCGCCAGCGACGACCACCAGGGCGACGACATCTCCGTCGAGGCGATCGCCGACTCGAACCCCGACTGGATCCTCGTGATGGACCGCGACGCCGCGATCTCCGCCGAGGACCCGGAGTACACCCCGGCGCAGGAGGTCATCGAGAACGCCGCGGCCCTGCAGAACGTCACCGCGGTGCAGGAGGGCCAGGTCGTCTACATGCCCCGGGACACCTACACCAACGAGGGCATCCAGACCTACACCGAGTTCTTCGACACCCTGGCCGACGCCATGGGCGCGCAGGACTGACCCATCGTCCGGACGGCGGTGGCGGGGTCCGCCCCACCACCGCCGTCCGCCGGGCACGAGGCCGGAGGAAGGACTGACCCCATGTCGACGATCGTGTCGAGACCCCCCGCGGCGAGCAAGGGCTCGCTGTTCGACTGGAAGCTGCTGCTCGGTGCGCTCGGCGTCCTCGCGCTGCTGGCCGCGTCCCTCCTCACGGGGGTCTACGACGTCTTCGGCGCCGAGGACGGCGACGAGATGTTCGCGATCACGCGGATCCCCCGCACCATCGCCCTGGTGCTGGCCGGCGCCGCCATGTCCATGTCCGGCCTGGTGATGCAGCTGCTCACGCAGAACCGCTTCGTGGAGCCCACCACGACGGGCACCACCGAGTGGGCGGGGCTCGGGCTGCTGCTCGTCATGCTCCTGGTGCCCACCGCCACGGTCCTCACCCGGATGCTCGGCGCCGTGACCGCGGCCTTCATCGGGACCATGGTCTTCTTCCTCTTCCTGCGCCGCGTCTCCCTGCGCTCCTCCCTCATCGTGCCCATCGTCGGCATCATGCTGGGCGCGGTGGTCGGGTCCGTCTCGACGTTCCTGGCGCTGCAGACGGACATGCTGCAGAACCTCGGGGTCTGGTTCGCCGGCAGCTTCACCTCGGTGCTGCGCGGTCAGTACGAGGTGCTGTGGATCGTGCTCCTGGTCGGGATCGCGGTGTTCCTCGTGGCGGACCGGCTCACCGTCGCCGGGCTCGGCGAGGACGTCGCCACCAATGTGGGGCTGAACTACCACCGCACCGTCCTGCTCGGGACCGGGCTGATCGCGGTGGCCACCGGCGTCGTCACCGTCGTCGTCGGCAACCTGCCCTTCCTGGGCCTCATCGTGCCGAACATCGTCTCGATGGTCCGCGGCGACGACCTGCGCAGCAACCTGCCGTGGGTGTGCCTGCTCGGCATCGCCATCGTGACGCTGTGCGACCTCATCGGAAGGATCGTCATCATGCCGTTCGAGATCCCCGTGTCCGTGATCCTCGGGATCGTCGGCGCCGTGGTGTTCGTCTGCCTGCTCCTGAGGCAGCGTCGTCGTGTCTGAGGCCGTGCTCAGCACTCCCGCACCCGCACCGGCCGCGGCGCCGGCGGCCCCCGCCGCACGGGGCCGCGCCGGGGCGTTCCCCACCCCGCGGGCCCGGCGGCGGTACTGGACGGTCGTCGCCGTGCTGGCCCTCGCCTCCGCGGGCTTCGCCTTCGGCCTGCTGGCCTGGGACAACCCGATGCCGGTCGGCTCGGACGGCTTCTGGCGGATCGCGGACCGCCGGGTGACGAGCGTGGTCATCATGGCGGTCGTGGCCTTCTGCCAGGCGATCGCGACCGTGAGCTTCCAGACGGCCACGAACAACCGGATCATCACCCCGTCGATCATGGGCTTCGAGTCCCTCTACGTGGCCATCCAGACGTCCACGGTGTACTTCCTGGGCGCCGCGGGGATCCTCGTCCTGCAGGGCGTGCCGCAGTTCCTGCTGCAGGTGGCCCTCATGGTCGCGCTCTCCCTCGCGCTCTACGGCTGGCTGCTCTCGGGCCGGTACGGGAACCTGCAGGTGATGCTGCTGGTGGGCATCATCATCGGCGGGGGCCTCGGCTCCGTCTCGACCTTCATGCAGCGCCTGCTGTCCCCCAGCGAGTTCGACGTGCTCTCCGCCCGGCTGTTCGGCTCCGTGACGAACGCCCAGGCCGACTACCTGCCGGTGGCCGTCCCGCTGTGCCTGCTGGCCGGGGGCGCCCTGTGGCTGAGGTCCTCGCGCCTGAACGTGGTCGCCCTCGGGCGGGACGTGAGCCTGAACCTCGGCCTGCGGCACCGCGCCGAGATCATGGGCACCCTCTTCCTCGTCTCCGTCCTGATGGCCGTCTCCACCGCCCTGGTGGGCCCCATGACGTTCCTCGGCTTCCTGGTGGCGACGCTCGCCTACCAGTTCGCCGACACGTACGACCACCGCCACCTCTTCCCCGTGGCGGTCCTCACCGGGTTCCTCGTCCTGACGGGCGCCTACTTCGTCCTGAACCACGTCTTCTACGCCCAGGGCGTCGTCTCGATCATCATCGAGCTCGTCGGCGGCTCCGTCTTCCTCTACGTCATCCTCCGAAAGGGCCGGCTGTGATCACCCTGACCAACGTGCGCAAGGACTACGGCGGTGAGGTCACGGTCGGGCCCGTCGACCTCGAGATCCCGTCGGCCGGCATGACCGCCCTGGTCGGCCCCAACGGGGCGGGCAAGTCCACGCTGCTGACGATGATCGGACGCCTGCTCGGCCTCGACGACGGCAGCATCGACATCGCCGGCTACGACGTGGCCCGGACCCGGTCCAAGGACCTCGCCCGGATCGTCTCCGTCCTGCGCCAGGAGAACCACTACATCACCCGGCTCACCGTGCGGCAGCTGGTGGGCTTCGGCCGCTTCCCCCACAGCCGCGGCCGGCTCACCGCCGTGGACGACGAGATCATCGGCAGGTACATCGACTTCCTCGGCCTGGCGCCGCTGGAGCACCGCTATCTCGACCAGCTGTCGGGCGGCCAGCGCCAGCGCGCGTACGTCGCCATGGTCCTCGCCCAGGAGACCGACCACGTGCTGCTGGACGAGCCCCTCAACAACCTGGACATGCGGCACGCCGTGTCGATGATGCAGCACCTGCGGCGGGCCTGCGACGAGATGGGGCGCACCATCGTCATCGTGCTCCACGACATCAACTTCGCCAGCCACTACGCGGACCGGATCTGCGCCGTCAAGGACGGCCGGGTCGCCGAGTTCGGCGAGCCGCACGAGATCATGGACGGCGCGGTCCTCACCCGGGTCTTCGAGACCCCGGTGACCGTCATCGACGGCCCCCGCGGCCGTCTCGCCGCGTTCTACTGACCGGTGCCCGCCCGGACGGGCGGGGGCGGATAGGGTGGACCGATGCAGAACGAGGCGACCGACATCGCACCCCTGCTCACCGCCGAGGGGAGTCGCCTGCTGGAGGCCGTGGGCCCCTACGACGCCGACGACGCCCTGGGGGCCGCGACCCGCCTGCGCGCCGCGGGGCACGATCCCCGGCTCGTCTCCGCGGTGCTCACCCAGTCCCGGCTCCGCGCCAGGGCGCGGGAGAAGTTCGGCGATTTCGCCGACCGCATGCTCTTCACCCGGGCCGGCCTCGAGCAGGCCACCCGGCTGCGCGTGGCCGCCCTGCACGCCCGGCGCTTCGCCGACGCGCACCTGGTGCACGTGGCCGACCTCGGCTGCGGCATCGGCGCGGACGCGCTCGCGCTGGCCTCCCTGGACCGCCGGGTCACCGCCGTGGAGCTCGACGAGACCACGGCCGCGGTGGCCACGCTCAACCTCCTCCCCTTCCCCGAGGCCACGGTGCTGCAGGCCGACGTCGAGCGGCTGGACCTCACTACCCTGCCCGGCGGACCGCCGGACGGGGTGTGGCTGGACCCGGCCCGGCGCACCACGTCGTCGTCGGGCACCCGCCGGATCTTCGACCCCGAGGCGTTCTCCCCGCCCCTGTCCTTCGTCGAGTCGCTGGCCGGGCGCGGCCTGCCCGTCGGGGTGAAGCTGGGGCCGGGCATCCCGCACGAGGCGGTCCCCGCCGGGTGCGAGGCGCAGTGGGTCTCCGACCGGGGCGACGTGGTCGAGGCCGTGCTGTGGTTCAACGCGGTGGCCCGCCCCGGCGTGCGGCGGGCGGCGCTCGTGCTCTCCGAGCACGGGTCCGCGGAGCTCACCAGCCCCGAGGACCACGACCCCGCCCACGCCGACGCCGTGGTCGGACCCGTGGGCGCCTACCTCTACGAACCGGACGGCGCGGTGATCCGGGCGGGGCTCGTCACGGACCTCGCCCGGCAGCTGGGCGCGCGGCTGATCCACCCCCGGATCGCCTACCTCACCTCCGACGAGCTCGTGCGCACCCCGCTGGCCCGTGCGTACCGCGTGCGGGAGGTGCTGCCGCACACCGTCAAGGTGCTCAAGCGGTGGGTCCGGGAGCACGAGGTCGGCACGCTCGAGATCAAGAAGCGCGGCACGGACGTCACCCCGGAGGAGCTGCGCCGCCGGCTCGCGCCGAAGGGCCCCGGACGGGCCACGCTCGTGGTCACCCGGACGGCCCCGGGCCCCGGCCCGGAGAGCCCGGGGCGGGGCGGCGCGGACCCCGCGGAGCAGCGCGTCGTGATCGTCGTGGAAACCGTAGACTGATGGCTCCGCGGGCCGACCGGCCCGCCCCCAGAGCACGGAGGACCTGCCGCGTGGAGATCTCGTTCGCCCGCTCCCACCAGTCGACGCTGGGCGTCGAGTGGGAGATCGCCCTCGTGGACGGCACCACCGGGGATCTCGTCCCCCGGGGCCGGGAGACGTTCGAGGCCGTCCTGGACGCCCACCCCGCCTGGGGCACGGACGGCGACCACCCGCACCTGACCGGGGAGTTCCTGCTCAACACCGTCGAGCTGGTCACCGGGGTGTGCCGGGACGTCGCCCACTCCACCGAACAGCTGTCCACCATGCTGGACGAGATCCGCAAGGTCACCGACCCGCAGGGCCTCGAGGTCTTCGCCGCCGGCACCCACCCGTTCGCCCGCTGGCAGGACCAGCAGGTCACCGACAAGCAGCGCTACCACAAGCTCGTGGACCGCACCCAGTACTGGGGCCGGCAGATGGTCATCTACGGGGTGCACGTGCACGTGGGCCTCGACTCGCGGGCGAAGGCGCTGCCCGTGCTGGACGGGCTGCTGACCTACTACCCGCACTTGCTGGCGCTGTCCGCGAACTCGCCCTTCTGGGCGGGCGAGGACACCGGATACGCGTCCCAGCGCTCCATGATCTTCCAGCAGCTGTCCACGGCGGGGCTGCCGTACCACTTCCCGTCCTGGGACGCGTACGAGCAGTGCATCACGGACATGATCGCCACCGGCATCATCGAGGAGATGAGCGAGGCCCGCTGGGACGTGCGCCCCGTGCCCCGGCTGGGCACCGACGAGGTGCGCTTCTGCGACGGGCTCTCGACCCTGTGGGAGGTCGGGGCGCTCACGGCGCTCACCCAGTGCCTCGCGGAGTCCATCTCCCGGGACGTGGAGGCGGGCCGGCCCCCCGCCCGCCTGAAGCCCTGGCACATCCAGGAGAACAAGTGGCGCGCCGCCCGCTACGGCCTCGACGCCGAGGTCATCACCGACCCGCGCAACGTCGAGCGGGACCTGCGCACGGACCTGACCGCGCTGCTCGACCGGCTGGAGCCCGTGGCCGCGCAGCTGGGCTGCTCCCGGGAGCTCGCCGACGTGGAGCGGATCCTGGAGCAGGGCGCCGGCTACCAGCGCCAGCGCGCGGTCGCCCGGGCCCACGACGGGGACCTGCACGCCGTCGCCCTCGACATCGTCCGCCGCACCCGGGAGAACGACTGACCCGCCCGCCCGGCACGCCCCGCTGGACGCGGGGACCTGTTCGTCCCTAGGTTGCAGGCATGACGAACACGACCGGCACCGGCCCGGACCCCTCCGCCCGCCACGCCCCGCAGGACCACGGGGTGCTGCAGCTCGGCGCCCTGCACCCCCTGCTGGAGGAGGGGCTGGCCGCCGAGTTCTCCGCCCTGCGCCTGCCCGAGGACCCCGCCGAGCAGGACCGCTTCCTCGAGCGGCACGCCGGCGACGTCAGGGTGGCGGTCGGCTCCGGGCGCACCGGCGTGGGCCCGGACCTGATGCGGCGGCTGCCCCGGCTCGAGGCCGTCGTCCACTTCGGCGTAGGCTACGACGGCACGGACGCCGCCGGGGCCGCCGCGCGCGGCATCGTGATGAGCAACACCCCCGACGTCCTGACCGACGCCGTGGCGGACACCGCGCTGGCCCTCTACCTGGACGTGCTGCGCCGCTTCTCCGCGGCGGACCGCTACGTCCGGCGCGGGCAGTGGGAGAGCACGGGGGACTTCCCGCTGGGCCGGCACGCCTCCGGACGGCGGGTGGGCGTGCTGGGCCTGGGCAGGATCGGCCGGGCGGTCGCCGTCCGGCTGGAGGCGCTGGGTTGCGAGATCCACTACCACAACCGGCGCCCGGCCACCGGCAGCGGGTACGCCTACCACGGGTCCGCGGCGGAGCTGGCGGCCGCCGTCGACGTGCTCGTGGTCGCCGTCCCCGGCGGCCCGGACTCCGCCGGGACGGTCGGCGCGGAGGTGCTGGACGCCCTCGGCCCGGACGGGTTCCTCGTCAACGTCGCCCGCGGCTCGGTCGTCGACGAGCGGGCCCTGGTGGCGGCGCTGCAGGAGGGCCGGCTCGGCGGGGCCGGCCTGGACGTCTTCGCCGACGAGCCCCGGGTGCCGGCCGCCCTGCGCGAGCTCGACACGGTGGTGCTCCTGCCGCACGTGGGCAGCGCGACCGTGGAGACCCGGCGGGAGATGGCCGAGCTCGCCCTGCGCAACCTCCGCAGCTGGCTGGCCGACGGCACCATGGTCACCCCCGTGCCGTGAGCGGCCCCGGCCGGCTCAGACGGAGACGGTGGTGACCGGCAGCGAGGAGTCGGCGGCGAAGTCCAGCCCGGAGGGCGCACGGCCCTCGGCCACGACCCGGGCGGCCAGCGCGGCGACCATCGCCCCGTTGTCCGTGCACAGCGGCAGCCGGGGGATCACCAGCTCGATCCCGTGCGCGGCGCAGCGCTCGGCGGTGAGCTCGCGCAGCCGGGAGTTCGCGGCCACTCCCCCGCCGAGCAGCAGCGTCCCGAGCCCCTGCTCGGTGCACGCGAGCACGGCCTTGCGGGTGACCACGTCGGCCACCGACTCCTGGAAGGACGCCGCGACGTCGGCGACCGGCACCGGCTCGCCCCGCGCCTCGTAGCCCTCGACGACCCGGGCCACGGCGGTCTTGAGCCCGGAGAAGGAGAAGTCGTAGCGGTGCGGGCCGGGCCGCTCGGCGGAGCCCATGTACTTGCCCGCGCTCAGCCCGCGGGGCAGGCGGAAGGCGGTGGGGTCCCCGTCCCGGGCGGCGGCGTCGATGGCCGGGCCGCCGGGGTAGTCGAGGCCCAGGACGCGGGCCACCTTGTCGTAGGCCTCACCGGCCGCGTCGTCGATCGTGGCCCCGAGCAGGCGCACGTCCCGGGAGAGGTCCTCGACGGCGAGGATCTCGGTGTGCCCCCCGGAGACCAGCAGCGCCCCGAGGCCGGGCGGCAGCCCGTCGTCGAAGTCGCCCTGGAAGCCCTCGATCCCGGAGTCCTCGAGCAGACCCACGCTGACGTGCGCCACGAGGTGGTTGATCGCGTAGAGGGGCTTGCCCGTGGCCACGGCGAGGGCCTTCGCGGCGGCCGTGCCCACCATCAGGGCCCCGGCCAGGCCGGGTCCGGAGGTCACCGCGAGCGCGTCGAGGTCCGCCAGGCCCACGCCCGCCCGGTCCAGGGCCTCGCGCAGGGCGGGGACGATCGCGTCGAGGTGGGCGCGGGAGGCGATCTCGGGGATCACGCCGCCGAAGCGCACGTGCTCGTCCATCGAGGAGGACACCACGTTGGCGAGCAGGGTGCGTCCCCGCACGATGCCCACGCCGGTCTCGTCGCACGAGGACTCGATGCCCAGCACGAGGGGTCCGTCGGTCATGGGGTCTCCTCCGTCGGGGCGGCCGGGGTGTCGGTGGCGGCCGGGGTGTCGGTTCCGGTGAGGTCGAGGCGCATGATCAGCGCGTCGGCGCCGTCCCGGTAGTAGCGGGGGCGGGTGTGGATCTGCTCGTAGCCGAAGCGGCGGTAGAGCTGCTGGGCGCGCGGGTTGTCGGCACGGACCTCGAGCAGCACCTCGGTGGCCCCGAGCTCCCGGGCCTGCGCGTGCAGGGTGCGCAGCAGGGCGGAGCCGATCCCGCGTCCCTCGTGCTCGGGGACCACCGCGATGGTCTGCACGTCGCCCACGGGGCGGATGCACATGAGCCCCGCGTAGCCGACGATCACGCCGTCCTGCTCGGCGACCCAGTACCAGCACACGGGCTGGGCGAGCTCCGCGAAGAACATCTCGAGCGGCCAGGCGTCGACCGGGAAGAGCCGCCGCTCGAGCGCGTGCACCGCCGCGACGTCCGCGGGGACCATCCGGCGCAGCGTCCAGGAGCCGGGGGCGGGGCTCACGCGCCCGCCCGCTTCCGGGGGCCGGGGACCTTCGCGTCGGACTCGCGCAGGTACAGGGGGGTCGTGTCCGGGGACAGCGCCTCCCCGCGGGCGGTGCGGCGCGCGGCGGCGAGGCCCAGGGACGACGCCGTGGGCTGGGCCGCGGCGAACTCCGGCACGGGCCGGGCCAGCCGGTCCGCGTAGATCCCCGCCCCGCGGCCGTAGGCGGGCAGCTCCGGGAGCTGCTCGGCGGCGGCCACGCCCGGTCCCCCGGTGCGCCGCGGGCCGTCCTCGGCCGCGGCGAAGCGGGCCCAGTAGACCTCCCGGCGCCGGGCGTCGGTAAGCACGAGGAACTCCTCGTGACCGGCCGCCCGGGCGGGGCCGGCCGCGTCCTGGGCGAGGGCCTCGAGGCTCATGAGACCGTGCAGCGGCACGTCCCACGCGAAGGCGAGCGCCCGCGCCGTGGCGATCCCCGCGCGCAGGCCGGTGAAGGGCCCGGGGCCGGTGCCGACGAGGACCCCGTCGAGGTCGGCGCCGGTGACGCCGCGGCCGGCCAGCAGGTCGCGGACCGCGGGGGCCAGGACCTCGGCGTGGGAGCGGGTGTCCGGGCTCGCGTAGGAGCCGAGGACCTCGCCCGCACCGGTGACGAGGGCGGCGGAGGCGACGGCGGAGGAGTCCAGGCACAGGAGGAGCACCCGACCAGTGTAGTGCCCGCCCCCGGGGGCGCCTCCCGGCTCAGTCGAGCCGCGGGGGCCCGACCGCCCAGCGCGGGCCGATCCCCGTGAGGGTGATGCGGCGGGGCTCGTCGTCCTCGTCCGGGTCCTCGTCCCCGGCCGCGCCCAGGACGAGGGGGTCGGCGCCCACGGCGCGCTCCAGCACGATCTCGAGGCGGGAGTCGGCCAGGTGCTCGACCTTCCCGGCCCCCCACTCGACCACGGTGACGGCGGTGTCCGCCGTGTCCTCCAGGTCGATGTCGTCGACCTCCGCCGCGGAGCCCAGCCGGTAGGCGTCGACGTGCACCAGGTCCGGGCCGCCGGGCCGGGGACCGTCCGGGACGTTGGGGTGCCGGCGGACCAGCACGAACGTGGGCGAGATGATCCCCGCGCGCACCCCCAGTCCCCGGCCCAGCCCCTGGGTGAACGTGGTCTTGCCCGCGCCGAGCTCGCCGGTGAGGACCAGCAGGTCCCCGGCGCGCAGCTGGGCGCCCAGCCGCTCGGCCAGGGCCTGGGTGCGCCCGGGCCCGTCCACGGTCACGGTCCGGGTCCACTCGCTCATGCCTGCTCCTCCGCCGCGCCGGCCGGGTCCTCCGCGGCGTGCAGGTGCACCCGGGGCACGCGGGGCGAGACGCGGGTGACGATCTCGTAGTTGATGGTGCCGGCGGCGTCCGCCCAGGCGCTCGCCGAGGGGTTCTCCCCCGCCCCGAACAGCACGGCCTCCGCCCCGAGCAGCCCGTGCTCGGGGGCGGAGCGTCCCGGCGCGCCGAGGTCGACCACGATCTGGTCCATCGCGACCCGGCCGACCTCCGGGTAGGTGCGGCCCTGGATCCGCACGGGTCCGCCGGTGCCGGAGCGCGGGACGCCGTCCGCGTAGCCCAGCGGGACGAGCGCCAGGGTGGTGGGGTGGTCCGTGACGTAGCCCAGCCCGTAGGAGACGCCCTGGCCCGCCGGCACCTCCTTGACCGCGCTGACCGTGCTCCGCAGGGTCATGGCGGGCACGAGACCGAGCTGCTCCGGGGTGCGGTCCGCGAACGGGGAGAGCCCGTAGAGGGACACTCCCACCCGGACCATGTCCAGGAGCATGTCCCCGGGGCGCTCGAGCCCGGCGGCGGAGAGGAGACCGGGCGAGTTCGCCGCGTGCCGCAGCCCGGGCCGGAGCCCGGCGGCCCGCGCCGTGGCCACGGCCGCGCGGAAGCGCTCGAGCTGCTCCCGGGTCTCGGGCCGGGACGGCTCGTCGGCGACGGCGAGGTGGGTGAAGACGCCGACCACCCGCACGAGCCCCTCGGTCTCGGCCTGCGCGGCGGCCCGCACGAGCTCGGGCCAGAGGGCCTCCGGCGCGCCGTTGCGGCCCAGTCCGGTGTCGATCTTGAGGTGGATCCGGGCGGTGGTCCCGAGCGCGCGGGCGGCCGCGGCGATCGGGGCGAGCTCCCAGCCGCTGACGCCCAGCTCGACGTCGGCGGCGAGCGCCGCCCGGAAGTCGGTGTCGACGGTGTGCAGCCACGCGAGCACGGGCGCCCCGATCCCCGCGGCGCGCAGGGCGAGGGCCTCGCCGACGTGGGCGACGCCCAGGGCGTGGGCGCCGGCCTCGAGGGCCGCCCGGGCCACGGGCACCGCACCGTGGCCGTAGGCGTCGGCCTTGACCACGGCCATGAGCCGGGCGGGGGCGGCGAGGTCACGGAGCCGGCGCACATTGGCGCGGACGGCGGCGAGGTCGACCACGGCGCTGCGCTCGCACCGGGGCGGAGGGGGGAGGGCGGATCCGGACGGGGCGGCCGGGACGGGGTCTGGACGGTTCACGGCTCCCATTGTGGCACCGCCGCCCCCGGGCCCGGACCGGGGCCCCGGGGGCGGCGGCTAGAGTTGAGCCGTGTCCGCCGCGCCCCGCCACGTCCTGCTGATCAGCCTGCACACCTGTCCCCTCGAGCAACCGGGGTCGGGGGATGCGGGCGGCATGAACGTCTACGTGCGCCACCTCGCCGAGGCCCTCGTGGACGCCGGCCACACCGTGGACATGGCCACCCTCGACCGGGGCCGCGGCGCCCCGGCCGTCGTCGGCGTGCGGCGCACCCGCATCCGCGAGGGGCTGCGGCTGCTCACCGTCTCGCTGCCGGGTGCCGCCGGGGCGAGCAAGGAGGACCTGCCCGGGTTCACCGCGGCCTTCGCGGAGGTGCTCCGCGCGGAGGCCGACCGGCCCGACGTCGTGCACGCCCACTACTGGCTCTCCGGCGCCGCGGGCCGGGAGCTCGCCGACGGCTGGGGCGTCCCCCTCGTCCTGACCCTGCACACCACGGCGCTCGGGAAGAACCTGCGCGCCCGGACCGGGGAGGGCCTCGAGCCGGCCTCCCGCGCCGAGGCCGAGGCCGGGCTGATCGCCCGGTCCGAGGCCACGGTGGTGAACACCCGGACCGAGGCGCTGCAGATGATCGAGCTCTACGACGCCGATGCGGGGCGCCTGACCGTGATCACCCCCGGCGTCGACCTCTCGGCCTTCTCCCCGGACCCCGCCCCCGGCGAGCCGCGCCGCGCCGACGAGCCGCCCCCCGGCTCACCGGGGCGCCCGCTGCGGATCCTGTTCGCCGGGCGCCTGCAGGCGCTCAAGGGCCCGCACGTCCTCGTCGACGCGCTCGCGCGGATCCGGCGGTCCGACCCGGGCCTGCCCGTGGAGCTGGACGTCGTGGGGGTCGGCACCCGGGGCTTCACGGCCGTGCTCCGGGAGCGCGTGCGGGAGCTGGGGCTGGAGGACGTCGTGCGCTTCGGGCCCGCCCTGCCGGCCCCGCAGCTCGCCGCCCGGATGCGCCGGGCCGACGTCGTGGCCGTCCCCTCCTCCTCCGAGACGTTCGGCCTCGTGGCCCTGGAGGCGCAGGCCTGCGGCACGCCGGTGCTCGCCACGGACGTGGACGGGCTGCGCACCGCGGTGCTCGACGGGCTCACCGGCCGGCTCGTGCCCGACCGCGACCCCGGCTCGTGGGCGCGGGCCGTGGTCGAGCTCGCCGGCGACCCGGCCGCCCTGGAGCGCATGGGCCGGGCCGCCGCCCGGCGCGCCGAGGGCCACTCCTGGGACCGCACGGCCCTGGCCACCGCGGAGGTCTACGCCCGGGTCCGCGCCCGGGCGGGGGTACGCGACGGTAGCGGCCGGCGCCTGAATACACTCGAACGGTGACGACCTCCCCCCTCTCCCCCGCAGACCTCGCCCGCCACCTCGACGACCACCGCATCACCGGAGCGGTGGCGACCTCCCGGGAGGCGAACCTGCGCAACATCCAGGGCTTCCTGGACGGCGACCAGCACCAGCACATGGGCGTGGTGCGCACCCGGGAGTGGAGCTTCGACGACGTGTTCGCGCTGATGCGCGACCGCGTCGGCATCTCCCCCGACCGGGCGCACGCCGAGGGCCAGGACACGATCTCCGCGGAGCTGGCCGTCGCCGGGCTGGAGCGCTACGCGCGGGTCCTCGGCGAGGTGGTCGCCGCCGGCGGGCGCGTGCTCTTCGCCACCGGCCACCCGGCCGGCCTGTTCCCGGTCTACGCGCAGCTGGCCCGGGTGGCCCGCCGCGCCGGCGCACACGTGGTGCAGGTCCCGGACGGCTTCGCGTTCGAGGACGGCGACGTCCGGCAGATCGAGAGCGTCGTGATGGTCGAGCAGTACGGCGGGCTGCGGCACACCCACTTCCCCGGGCCGATGTCCCTGACCCTGGAGAAGCTGCGCCGGGACGGGCAGAACCCGCCCGACCTCGTGGTCGCCGACCACGGCCTCGCCGGGGCGGCCGGGTCCCGGGGGCTGCGGACCATCGCGGTCGCCGACTGCAACGACCCGGGCGTGTTCGTGGCGGAGGCGCAGGGCCAGGTCGAGGTCGCCGTGCCGCTCGACGACAATCTCCCGCCGCGCGTCTACGAACCTGTCACGGCGTTCGTGCTCCACCGCGCCGGCCTCGCGGACTATCTCTGAGGCCACGGAGCACGGGACCCCCGCACCGTTCCCGGTGCGGGGGTCCCGGGCCCGGGAGCGGCGGGCTCAGCGTTCGCGCTCGCCGCGGATGAAGGCCTCCAGGTCCGCCCTGGCCACGTCGTCGGGCAGCTGCAGGTGCGGGGACTTCATGAAGTACGCCGACGCGGAGGTCAGCGGGCCCCCGATCCCGCGGTCCAGGCCGATCTTGGCGGCGCGGATCGCGTCGATGATCACCCCGGCCGAGTTCGGGGAGTCCCACACCTCCAGCTTGTACTCGAGGCTGATCGGGGCGTTGCCGAAGCCGTGGCCCTCCAGGCGCACGAAGGCGAACTTGCGGTCCTCCAGCCACGGCACGTGGTCCGAGGGCCCGATGTGCACGTCCTTCGTCCCGAACTCCTTCTCCACGTTGGAGGTCACCGCCTGGGTCTTGGAGATCTTCTTGGACTCCAGCCGGGTGCGCTCGAGCATGT
>NZ_JAVKPS010000002.1:0-562063 GCF_040981005.1 Kocuria sp. CPCC 205258
TACGCCACCGGCGGGGTCCTCGTCCCCTCCGAACACCACATCGGCGCCTTCCACGACTGGATCACCGACAAAATCGGCGACGTCGTCGGGACGGCGCCACGCCGGTCCTCCGGGACCGGGCCGCAGCACCTTTTCCCGGGAGGGGATCACGATGAGCACTGAGAACCCACCACCGGTTCCGTCGTCGGACGCGGAGGCCCCGCCGGCCTGTCCCGTCGACGACACGACGCACCTCCACGAGGCGGAGGCCGAGGAGACCCAGATCCTCGGCGAGCTCAAGGAGGGGGTCCGGAAACGGCGCAGCTCGCTCCGGGGAGACTTCGAGGGCCTGGACAAGGTGATCTTCGGCGTGACCGGTGCCCTGGTCGTCGCCTTCGTGGTCTGGGGCTTCGTCGCCACGGACAACCTGTCCACCGTCTCGACCACGGCACTGGGCTGGGTCCTGGAGAACACCGGGTGGATCTTCGTGCTGATGTCCTCCCTGTTCGTCGCCTACGTCCTGTGGCTGGCCCTGGGACGGTTCGGCAACATCCCGCTGGGCAAGGACGGCGAACGGCCGGAGTTCAGGACCGTCTCGTGGATCTCCATGATGTTCGCGTGCGGCATGGGCATCGGCCTGATGTTCTACGGCGTCGCCGAGCCCCTCTTCTACTACATCTCCCCGCCACCGGCCACGGTGGACGCCGGCACGGCCGAAGCCATCGAGACGGCCATGGCCACGTCGCTGTTCCACTGGACGCTGCACCCCTGGGCCATGTACGCGGTCCTCGGCATCGCCATCGCCTACGGCACCTTCCGCCTGGGCCGCAAGAACCTGCTCTCCGAGGCGTTCGTGTCCCTCTTCGGGCGGCGGGCGGTCGACGGCATCGGGGGCAAGGTCATCAACATCCTGGCCATCTTCGCCACGCTCTTCGGCTCCGCGGCCTCGCTCGGGCTGGGTGCGCTCCAGATCGGCAGCGGCCTGCAGTTCAACGGAGTCGTGGGCGAGGTGGCCACCCCGATGCTCGTGCTCATCATCGCGGTGCTCACGTTCTGCTTCGTGGCCTCGGCGGTGTCGGGCATCGAGCGCGGCATCCAGTTCCTGGCCAACACCAACATGGTGCTCGCCGTGGTCATGGCCCTCGTCGTCTTCGTCGTGGGACCCACCCTGTTCATCCTCAACCTCATCCCCAACGCGATCGGCTCCTACCTCCAGCAGCTCCCGGAGATGGCCGCCCGCACCGAGGCCTCCGGCGGCGAGGAGATGCGGGCGTGGCTGTCCAGCTGGACCATCTTCTACTGGGCGTGGTGGATCTCCTGGACGCCGTTCGTGGGCATGTTCATCGCCCGCATCAGCCGCGGCCGCACCATCCGCCAGTTCGTCACCGGTGTGCTGCTGGTCCCCTCCCTGGTGTCCCTGCTGTGGTTCGCCGTCTTCGGCGGCAGCGCCATCCACATCCAGCAGGCGGCGAACGCGACCCCCGACCCCGGCGACGGGATCGCCACGGTCGTCGACGGCGTCCCCACCATCTCCTTCGACGGCGCGATCTACGACATGTTCAACAACCTCGGCACGCCGCAGGCGCTGACCATCGGCCTGGCGGTGCTGGCCATGGTGCTCACCGCCATCTTCTTCGTCACCGGGGCCGACTCGGCGTCCATCGTGATGGGCTCGCTCAGCTCCCGGGGCAGTCTCGAGCCGTCCAAGCCCGTCGTGATCTTCTGGGGCGTGCTGATGGGCGGGGTCGCGGCCGTCATGCTCCTGGCCGGCGGGGACACTCCCGCGGAGGCGCTGAGCGGTCTGCAGCGGCTCACCATCGTCGCCGCGCTGCCGTTCGTCCTCGTGATGTTCGTCCTGTGCATCGCCCTGACCCGCGATCTGCGGGCGGACCCGATGTGGTTGCGCCAGCGTCTGTCGGACTCCGTGATGCGGCGGGCCATCCGCACGGCCGTGGACGAGTACGGGCACCAGAAGTTCACTCTGGTCACCCAGGAGAGCTCGGATCCGCCCACGTCCCAGTTCCAGGCCGTGGACGCCACAGCCGCCGGTCAGCCGATCTACGCCCGGGTGGACGGCCAGGAGAACGGCCAGGTCCGCAAGAAGAAGGGGGCGAGCCGCTCGTGAGGGCAGCCGTGCTGGGCCGGGGTGCGCCCCGGCCCAGCACGCAGGTCGCGGGGCAATCTCCCACCGGGACCGGCCCTCCTCAGGCGGACGGGCGGTCCTCCTCGGACGGAGCCGACGGAACAGACAGAGCGGACGAAGTGCTGAAATGACGACTGACTACCATGGGGTCATGTCCCCACAAGCCCCCAGACCTTCATCCACGCCCGACGTCGCACCGGAGCAGCCCAGCTCGGACGGGGTGACCCCGGGCGGTGTCCAGTCCGTCGACCGGGCCATCACCGTGCTCGAGGTCCTCGCCCGGACCGGTGGTTCCACGGTGACCGAGGTGGCCGCGGAGCTGGGGGTGCACAAGTCCACTGCCTCACGGCTGCTCGGCGCCCTGGAGTCCCGTGGTCTGGTGCACCACCCGAGCGACGGGAGCCCGTATCAGCTCGGCTTCGGCATCCTGCGGCTGGCGAACGCGATCCCCGGCCGGTTGAACGTGGTGGCCGAGGCACGCGACGAGATCCGCGAGCTGGCACGGACCCACTCCGAGACGGTCAACCTGGCGGTCCTCCGGGAGGGCCAGGCCGTCAACGTGGACCAGGAGATGGGGCCCTCCGCGCTCACCATGCACGACTGGATCGGAAGCCTGACCCCTCTGCACGCCACCGCCAGCGGCAAGGTGCTCCTCGCCGGGCTCCCCTCCGAGGACAGGGCCCGCATTCTCCGGTCCCAGGGGCTGCGCGCCCTCACCGGCCGCACGATCACCTCCCGCAAGCAGCTGGAACGGCAGCTGATCGACGTGGGCGCCCAGGGCTACGCCGTCGCGTGCGAGGAGTACGAGATCGGGCTGAACTCCATGGCCGTGCCCGTGCGGGACCACCTCGGCACGGTCGTCGCCTCGATCAGCATGTCCGGACCGGCGTTCCGGTTCACGGACCAGCACATGACCGACCTCGTCGGGGACCTCAAGGAGGCGGGCCTGCGAGTCAGCCGGCGCATGGGGTACACCCCGCTCGACGACTCCGCGTAGGAGGTTCCGTGCTGCCTCGCCCCTGGCACGGCGTGGTCCACGGCGCCCGGGGCGGTCTCTCGGGCACTCAGGCGCGGAAGGAGGCGATCATCGCCTCGACCTGCCGGTGCTGCTCCGATCCGGCGTACTCCCGGGCGGCCTCGAGCGTGGGGAAGTCGTGGACCGAGCTGAAGATGACCGTCCGGTAGGTGATGCCGTTGGGCGCGACCACCCCGGTCTCGACCAGCCCCAGGCCGTACAGGACGTGCGGCAGCATCATGGTGGGCGGAGGGGCGTCCGCGTCGGTCAGCGAGGTCACGAGCCGCACGGCGTCCGGCCAGCCGTACGCGTTGCGCAGCTCCGGCGAGGACGTCAGGTCCATGGCCACGGAGCGCACCACGAACTCCCCGCTGCTGGACAGGGGCACGCTCCCCGGGACGTCCCCGAGGTGGGCCACCGGCGGCATCGAGCAGTCGGGGCCGCACTCGGCGCCCCAGGCGATGAGGACCGACAGGTGGCCGACGGGAGCGCCGTCCGGCCCGAGCACCGTCACCGTGCCGCCGACGTCCGAGAAGTCCCCGTCCACGCTCCACGTCGCGGGCAGCTCGAAGGCGAAGGCGGCGTCCGCGGCCGTGCCGGAGTAGGTCACGAGCTCCGCGGGAGCCCCAGTCGGACTCGCCGTCGGGCTCGCGGTGGGCGTGCTGGTCGGGGCCTCCGTCGGACCGGCCGTCGGGTTCTCGGCGGTCGGCGACGGGCTCTCCGTGGCTGGTTCTGTGGCTGGTTCCGTGGCCGTCGGGGACTCGGCCGCCGTGGCGGCCGGCGACGCGCCCGGGCTCGTGCCCTCGGCGGCGGGGTCCCCTCCGGACGGGGTGCCGCAGGAGGCCAGGAGGAGCAGGGCCGCGGCGGCCGCGCCCAGCGCCCGGGTCGATCGTGACGTGGTCGGTGACATGTGGACGGCCCCCCGATCGCGGAGCACCAGCGCCCCGGGCGTGCGCCCGGCCCGGCTCCGAGGACTGCAGGCTACGCCGCCCGGTTCGCGGTCGGCAACGGCGGGCGGCGGGTGCCCGGCGATCGTTGTGGGATCGCAAATTCCTGGGCGCTGTCGGAGAGCGTGGGTACGCTCGGGGCACGGCCCGCTCCAGGGTCGCACCGGGGACAGGAGTGGGGCCATGGACCTGAACGGCGCGAGGATCCTCGTGGTGGGGGCGACCGGCGTCCTCGGACGGCGGCTGTGCGAACGGCTGAGCGAGCGCACCACCGACATCGTGGTGACGGGCCGCTCCGCCTCCGCCGCGGAGGAGCTGCGGCGCGGTCTCGGCCTGCGCGCGGCCCACGCCCTCGACCTCGTGGACCACGACGAGGCGGCGGAGGTGGTGCGCCGCGCGGCCGAGGAGCTGGGCGGGCTCGACGCCGTGGTGATCGCCACCGGGGTCGCCGCGTTCGGCCCCGCGGCCGACGAGGACGAGGCCGTCGTGGAGGAGCTGTTCGAGGTCAACGCCCTCGGCCCCATGGCCGTCATCCGGGCGGCCCTGCCCCACGTCGCGGACGGCGGCGCGATCGCGGTCCTCACCGGTGTGGTCGCGGAGCTGCCGCTGGCCGGGATGGCCGGCTACGCCGCCAGCAAGGCGGCCATGGCCTCGTGGCTGGGGTCGCTGCGGCGGGAGCTGCGCCGTCGTCGTATCGCGGTGATGGACGCCCGGCTGCCGCACATGGACACCGGGCTCGTAGACCGGGCGCTCACCGGCCTGCCGCCCCGGCTGCCGCCGGGGCACAACGTGGACGACGTCATCGCCGCGGTGGAGCGCGGCCTCGAGCGCGGCGTCCACGAGCTGCGGATCGACTGAACCGGGTGCCCGTGCCCGCCGGACCCGCCGCGGCGGTGGGGGCACCACGTCACCGGGGCATGCGGATGACGGGCTTGACCACGTCGCCGGACCCGCTGTCGGCGAGGGCCTGTTCGATCTCGTCGAGCTCGTAGAAGCGCACCAGCTCGTCGAACGGGAACCGCCCCTGCCGGTGGAGGTCGATCAGGGCGGGGATGAACTTCCCGCTGCGGCTGCCGCCGCCCAGAACCCCCACGATCCGCTTGCCCCACAGCGCGTGCATGTGGTCGAGGCTGAAGCGCGCCTGGGCGGGCGCGCCGCCGATGAGCACGAGCGTGCCCAGCATGCCCACGCAGTCCGCGGCCTGCTCCACGACGGGGACCACCCCGGTGCACTCGAAGGCGTAGTCGGCGGAGCCGCCCGTGATCCGGGCGACCTCCGCGACCACGTCCGTGTCCCGGGAGTTGATGACGTGGGTGGCCCCGTAGCGGGTGGCCAGCTCGAGCCGGGAGTCGTGCAGGTCCACGGCGACGACCGTGGTGGCGGCGGTGCAGCGGGCGGCCATGATCGCGGCCAGTCCCACGGCCCCGACGCCGAAGACCACCAGGGACGAGCCCGGCTCCGGGCGGGCCTCGTTGAGCACCGCGCCGGCGCCCGTGCCCAGCCCGCAGGCCAGGGGTCCGAGCAGCTCGAGCGGCACGTCGTCGGGCGCCTTCACGAGGGCGTCGGCGAGGACGATCGAGTGGGTCGCGAAGGACGACTGGCCGAAGAAGTGCCCGGAGACCTCCGAGCCGTCCGCCCGTGTGTAGGCCGAGGTCCCTGCGTCCTCGCCCCGGAAGCGGCGGCCCGAGACGAGAGCTTCCCCGGTCCGGGCGCAGTAGCGGGGCTGCCCGTCCAGGCAGTTGCGGCACGCTCCGCACGAGGGCCACCCGATGACGACCCGGTCGCCGGGCACGACGGCGCTGACGCCCTCGCCGACCTGCTCCACGATCCCCGCGCCCTCGTGGCCCAGGATCCCCGGCAGCGGCAGCGGCATGTCGCCCGCACGGGTGATGGCGTCGGTGTGGCAGACCCCGGTCGCGACGATCCGGACCAGCACCTCCCCGCGGCCGGGTTCGGCGAGCTCGACGTCCTCCAGCTCGAACGGGGCCCCGATCCCCTCGACGACGGCGGCGCGGATCCTCATGGTGTCCTCCTCGGCACTCCCGGTGCGGTGACGCGGCTCACGCGCCCCCTGCTCGGCAGTCTAGGGCGGGCGCGGTCTCCCGGGGAGGGCAGGCGCGACCGGACAGGACAGGCGGCCGCGGCGCACTCCTCCCGCAGGAGGAGCGACGGGTCAGCCGTGGCCCAGGTCCCGCATCTGCTCCGGGGTGAGCTGGCCCCCGTTGGCCGCCGCGGCCTCGAACGTCGGCAGGTGGATCTCCTGGGAGGCGCTGCGCAGGTTGGTGAAGACGCGGGTCAGGGGTTCGTCCCCGCGGACCTCCTCCAGCAGCCGGTCGTAGAGCACGATGTTGTCGGTCTCCCAGGCCGCCCAGGCGGTGGCGGCGGCCTCGAGATCGGTGGGCGCGGGAATCCGCCCGGTGTAGGGGTTCGGCGGGACCGTGACACCGAGCCGCTCCAGCTGGCGGGTCAGGGCGTCGACGTGCTGCTCCTCGGCGGCCTGGATGCTCGCGTACGGCTCGACGGGTCCGAACTCGTCGATGACCGCCCGGTACTGCGCCGAGGCGGCGTACTCGCCCTCGGGGGACATCAGAGCCTCCCACGCGGCCGCGGCCACGGGGTCGGCGGGGGCCGGAGGAGTCGACACCGAGGGGACCGCCCCGGCAGCGTCCGAGACGGGTGCCGTTCCGGGCTGCGTCGTCGGGCCCGTCGTGGTCGGGCTCGGCGAAGCGGGGCTCGACGTCGGGACCGTGCTGGCCCCGGTCGGCGGGGAAGCCTGCGGGCCGCAGGCACTGACGGCCGTCACGAGAAGCACAGCGGCGGCCGGGACGATCAGTCTCGGGTGCATGATCCGTTCTCGATCCTGGGAGGAGCGGCCCGGCGGGGCCGCTCGGCTCGACGGTCTGCGGTGATGCCGATCACAACATACCCCAGGGGGTATGCAGGATCAACAGGTGTGACGCCTCCGCGCCCCTCTGTGACGGCGTCCGACCGCCCTCTCCGCTCCGCGGTCCGGGGCCGGCCCCCGTCCTGCTCCCGCCCACGGCGGGGCCGTCACAGCGTCAGCCGCGGCCAGCCCTTCGTGTCCCGCAGCAGCTGCCGGTCGTGGGTGGTCAGCACCACGGCCGCGGCCGTGGCGGCGAGGGCCTCGGTGAGCTCGTCCACGAGGGCGATCGAGAGGTGGTTGGTCGGTTCGTCCAGCAGCAGCACGTGCGGCCGGGACGCCAGCACCACGGCCAGCTCGAGGCGCCGCCGCTGCCCGGCCGACAGCTCCGCCACGGGGCGTCCGCGGTCCCGCGCCGCCAGCAGCCCCAGGGACTCCAGAGGGGCCACCTCGTGCTCGGCCAGCCGGTCCGCGAGCACGAGCCGGACGAGCTCCTGCTCGTAGACCTCCTGGGCCGAGCGCGCCCCGTGCCGGACCCCGTCCTGCAGCAGGTGGCCGATCCGCGCCCCGGGGGCCGCGGTGCGCCGCCCCGCGTCGGGAGCCAACGCACCGGCGAGCACCTGCAGCAGGGTGGACTTGCCCGCCCCGTTGGGGCCTGCCACGACCAGCCGGTCCCCGGACTCCAGCACCACGTCGACGGGCCGGAGCAGCCGGCCCGTGACCGCGACGCCCTCGGCGCGCACCAGCTCGACGCCGGGCAGCGCCGGCAGCTCCGGCACCGACAGCTCCAGCGGGGGCTCGGGGACGTCCACGCGGTGCCGCTCGAGGTCCTCCTGCCGGCGGTGCACCGAGCGGACGAGCCCCGGGGCTCGGGTGGCGCGGGTGTGCTTGCCGGTGCCCTTGTCCGGGCGCCATCCGTCGACCAGGCGGGAGCGTGCGCGCTGGAGGTTCCCGGCCAGCCGGGCGTGCTCGGCCTGCTGCTCCCGGTGGTCGTGGATCCACCGCGAGCGCTCGGCGGTCCAGCCGGCGCGCCAGCCCGCCACCCCGCCCCCGTACCACCGCGGGCGGCCGTCCCGGCTGGGGTCCAGGTCCAGGACGGTGTCCACGACCTGGCCCAGCAGCCGCCGGTCGTGGCTGACCAGGACCACGCCGCCGCGGAACTCGCGCAGCGCCGCCGCCAGGTGGGCCAGCCCCGCGGCGTCGAGGTGGTTGGTGGGCTCGTCCAGCAGCAGGAGGTCGTGGACGGTGCCGAGCAGGCAGGCCAGGCGCACCCGGTAGCGCTGGCCCACCGAAAGGGTGCCGAGCACCCGGGAGCGGTCGGTCACGGCGTGCAGGGCCTGCAGGGCGAGGTCCACCCGCCGGTCGGCGTCCCAGGCGTCGAGGGCCTGGGCGACCGCCAGCGACTGTGCGTACTGCTCCGGGGCGCCCGGCCGGTCCGCGGCGAGGGCGCGGGCGGCGGCCTCGACCTGCGCCACCGCGGTGTGCTCGGCGGTGAGCTCGAGATCCAGGAGGTCCCCCACGGTGCCCTCGGGCGGCACGGGCAGCTCCTGGTCGACCACGGCGAGCGTGCCGGAGCGCCGGACGGTGCCGGCGTCCGGGAGGAGGGCGCCCGAGAGCACCTCCAGCAGCGAGGTCTTGCCGCGGCCGTTCTCCCCCACCACGCCGAGGCGGGTGGTGGGGGTGATCGTGAGGTCGAGCCCGTCCAGGACGGTGCGGGAGCCGCGGACCAGGCGGATCCCGGTGGCGGTCAGCTGGGCGTGCTCGCCCGCGGGCACGGCGGGACGGTGGACGGGAACGGCGGACATGCTTCCTCCGAGGTGCGGAGCCGCGCACGGCCGGACGGCCGGGGCTCCTGACGAGGGGACGGGTGGTCAGGACGACGGACCGCCGCGGCGGACGCGCGGCGGGATCCGGAACCCGTCAGAGGAAGAAGTGGTGGAACATAGTCGCTCCAGGATAGCCCGGGACCGCCGGCTCGGGAGAGCCAGGTCGGACCCACCCACTCCGCCGAGCCCCCACCCCCAGCTCACCCCGAGCGCCGAGTCCCCCATCGCTCGCCGGATCCCCAGAACTTTGGTGGGGACCCGGCGCACAACGTGGGGGCTCGGCGGAGTGGGTGGCTGAGAGGTGGGGACTCAGCGGGCGGGGCGGCCGGGAGAGCAGCGGGCCCCAGGTCAGGGGGCCCGGCGCTCCCGGAGGACGCCGGCCATCAGGGCCGCGACGAGCGCGAAGACCGGGACCACGAGCAGCGCCGCCCGCAGCCCCACGGCGTCGGAGAGCACCCCGACGGCCGGGGACAGGCCGAGGAAGCTGATCCGCATCAGCCAGCTGACCAGGGCCAGGCCCGTCCCGGTCCGCAGCCCGGGGATGTCGTCGGCGGCGTGGAAGGCCGCGGGCACGAGCGTGGCGCAGCCGAAGCCGGCCAGCGCGAAGCCCGCGACGGCCGGGCCCGGCGCCGGGGCGAGGACCACGAGCAGCATCCCGGCCGCGCTCAGCGCGGCGCCGGCGCGGACCACCGCGGCACGGCCCCAGCGGTCGGTCATGGGGTCGCCGAGCATCCGGCCCACGAACTGCGCCGCCATGAGCGCCACGAGCCCGAGCCCCGCGGTGGCCAGCGGGGCGCCCAGCTCGGCGTTCAGGTACACGGCCGACCAGTTCTGCCCGGCGTCCTCGACCATCACCCCGGCCATCGCGATCACGGCCACGGGCAGGAGGCTGACGACGACGATGCGCCCCGCCGACCGCCGCCCCGTCCCGGCGGGCCCGGAGCCGGGGTCCGGCCGGGAGCCGGTGGTGCCGGGGCCCGTCGTCGTCGTGCCGTCCGGCGGCGGGTCGTCCGAGCGGACCGTGCGCAGCTCCTGCCCCTCGGCCGGGCTCAGCGCGGCGCGCAGCGCCACGAGGGCGACCGCGCTCCACACGAGCCCGCTCGCCGGCAGGTGCCACCCCAGGGGCACGCCGAGGGCGAGCGCCGCGGCGCCCATGAGCCCGCCGACCACGGCGCCCAGGCTCCACAGGGCGTGCAGGGAGTTGATGATCGAGCGGCCGCGGGCGCGCTGGACCTCCATCCCCTGGGCGTTCTGGGCGGTGTCCACGTGGGCGTCCAGGGCGCCGCCCAGGAACATCGCCGCGAGGAACACCCCCGCGCCCAGCCCCGTGCCGGCGCCCAGGCCCGCCCCGGCCCCGGCGGCCGCGAGGCACACGGAGAGCAGGACGGTGCCCAGGGCCGCCACCCGGCCGGAGCCGAAGCGGCGGATCGCCCGGGCGGGGAGGGCGCCCACGAGGATCGCCCCGAGCGGGAACGCCACGACCAGCAGGCCGTAGAGGGTGTTGGAGAGCCCGAACGCGTCCTTGACCTCCGGCAGGCGCGGCAGCAGGTTGGCGTAGAGGGCGCCGTTGGTGAGGAAGAACGCGGACACCGCGATCCGGGCGCGCCGGACCCGGGCGGGGTCGAGGGCGGTGGTCTGGACGGTCACGTCCACGACTCTAAGGGCTGGGTTCCCCCGCCTCCGCCCCCGCCCCGCTGGAGTCAGGGGGCGACGGACCGTCCAGGGCGTCGCCGAGGCGGTCCCGGAACCCGCGCACGGCCTCGGCCACCTCGTCCGAGCACAGCAGCCGCCACGGCACGTCCGCCGGGATCCAGGGCAGCGCCATCAGCAGCTCCGGGACCGAGCCGCCGGTGACGGTCCAGTCGACGGTGCCCCCGGGCCCCTGCACCGCCGTGGCCGCCCACGGCCCGAAGTGCTCCCGGACCCGGTCCAGGCCCACGGTCATCCGCACCGTCAGCTCGTGCCGCACGCCGGCCGCGCCGTGGGCGGCCAGCACGAACTCGGCGGCGTCCGCGGCGGGCAGCTCCCGCGGCGCGACGCGCACGGCGGTGCCCGCCAGCCTCCGCAGCCGGTCGATGCGGAACGTGCGCCAGTCGGCGCGGTCGGCGTCCCAGGCCACGAGGTACCACCACCGGTCCCGCGGGACCAGGGAGTGCGGCTCGACCAGGCGGGCGCTCTCCCGTCCCTGCCGGTCGACGTAGCGGAAGCGCACCCGCTCGTGGTCGCGGCAGGCCAGGGCGAGCTGGGCGAGGACCTCGGTGGCCACGTGCGCGTCCGTGCGGGCCGCCGGGACGGTGTGCGCCTGCAGCGCGGCGACCCGGCGGCGCAGGTGCCGCGGCAGCACCTGCTGGACCTTGGCCAGGGCGCTCAGCGAGGTCTGCTCGCCGTCGCCGACGCCGTGCACCGCGGCGGTGCGCAGCCCCACGGCGATGGCCACGGCCTCGTCGTCGTCGAGCAGCAGCGGCGGGATGCTGGTGCCGCCGGCGAGCTGGTACCCGCCCGCCGTGCCGGGGCGGGCCGTGACCTCGTAGCCGAGCTCGCGCAGCCGGTCGATGTCCCGGCGCAGCGTCCGCTCGGAGACCGTCAGCCGCTCGGCGAGCTCGGGCCCGGACCAGTAGCGGTGGGTCTGCAGCAGGGACAGCAGCCGGAGCACCCGCGACGTCGGATCGGACATGTCCCGCAATCTACGCCCCCCTGCGGACAGCTGGTGGCCTGAATGCGCTCTACCGTGGACCCATGAGCACCCCACCCATCATCAGCGCCCGCGGGCTGAGCAAGAGCTTCCGCGGGCCCGGCGGCCGGACCGTCGAGGCGGTGGCCGACCTGACCATGGACGTGGCGCCCGGCACGCTGACCGCGTTCCTCGGGCCCAACGGCGCGGGCAAGTCGACCTCGCTGCGCATGCTCACCACGCTGCTGCGGCCCACCGGCGGCACCGCCACCGTGTGCGGGTTCGACGTCGCCCGCCAGCCGGCCGAGGTGCGCGCCCGCATCGGCTACATCGGGCAGAAGAACGGGGCCGGGCAGTACCAGCGGGTCCGCGACGAGCTGCTCAGCCAGGGCGCCCTGTACGGGCTGAGCCGGGCGGAGACGCGGCGCCGCGTGGACGAGCTCGTGGAGGCCCTCGGCCTCGGCGACCTCGTCCGCCGGCCCACGATGAAGCTCTCCGGCGGCCAGCGCCGCCGCGTGGACATCGCCCTGGGACTGATCCCCGGCCCCCAGCTGCTCTTCCTCGACGAGCCCACGACCGGGCTGGACCCCCAGTCCCGCGCGCACCTGTGGGAGCACATCCTCGAGCTGCGCCGCCGCTACGGGACCACGCTGTTCCTCACCACCCACTACCTCGACGAGGCCGACCAGTTCGCCGAGCGGGTCATGGTCGTGGACCGGGGACGGATCATCGCCGACGACACCGCGTCCCGGCTCAAGACGGACCTGGCCGGCGACCGGATCGCCCTCACCCTCGACGCCGACCCGCCCGCCGCCGCGGCGGCCGTCCGGCGCGCGGCCGCCGCGGCGGGGGCCGGCGGCGCCGAGCCGGAGGCGGTCCCCGCCGGGGAGGGCACCCGCGTGGTCGTCGCGGTCGAGCACGGCGAGCGCGTGCTGCCCGCCCTGCTGCGCGAGCTCGACCGGGCCGACCACACCGTGCGGACCGCCGAGCTGACCCGCCCGACCCTCGACGACGTCTTCCTCCGGCTCACCGGCCGGAGCCTGCGCGAGGAGCGGGCCGACGCGTCCGAGACCGACCCGGCCGCCGAGGCCACGAGCGTGGGAGCACCCCGATGACCGCCGTTCCGACCACCCGCGAGTCCCCCGGCGGCACCGACCGGGCCCGCCCGGCCGGGATCATGCACGACTCCGTCAGCGTCTTCGTCCGCGAGCTCCGGCCCGTGGTCCGGGACCCCTTCAGCCTGGTGTTCTCGCTCATGCAGCCGCTGATGTTCCTGGCCTTCTTCGGCCCGCTCCTGGGCGGGATGACCGGGCTGCCCCTCGACCAGGCGTTCCAGTGGTTCGTGCCGGGCATCGTGGTGATGATCGCGCTGTTCGGCACTGCGATGACCGGCTCGAACCTGCTGTTCGAGATCCAGTCCGGGGCGCACGAGCGGATGCTCGTGGCGCCGGTGACCCGCTCCGCGCTCATGGTGGGGCGCGCGTGCAAGGAGATGGTGCCGCTGGTCCTGCAGGCGCTGGTGCTCTCCGGGGTGGCCGCGTTCTTCGGCTTCCGCCCGTCCCTGCCCGGCATGGTGGTGGGCCTGGCGATCCTCGCGGTCTTCGGGGTGGGGCTCGGGGCGCTGAGCTACGCCCTCGCCATCGTCTCCCGGAACCGGGACTGGATGTTCTGGACCGTGCAGCAGGGTCTGCTGTTCCCGCTCATGCTGCTCTCCGGGATGCTCCTGCCGCTCGAGGCCGGCCCGGGGTGGATGCAGGTGCTCTCGCGGTTCAACCCGCTCACCTACATGGTCGACGCCGAGCGGGCCCTGTTCAACGGCCAGTTCGGTGATCCGGCCGTGGCCGCCGGGGCCCTCGCGGCGGTCGTGCTGGCCGCGCTGGGGCTGACCGTGGGGATCCGGGCGATGCGCAACAGCATCTGAGGGGCCCACCGGGAAGGTCGCAGGGAGGGTCGCCGCGGAGGTCGCCCGGTGCCGCTCAGAGCCACCGCTTCCACTTGAACACCCCGTAGAGGGCCACCCCCATGCCCAGCATGGCCAGCAGCGCGAGCGGGTAGCCCAGCGGCCACGCGAGCTCGGGCATGTGCTCGAAGTTCATCCCGTACACCGTGCCCACGAGGGTCGGGGCGAAGAGGATCGCGGCCCAGGAGGAGATCCGCTTGACCTCCTCGCTCTGCGCGAGGGCCGACTCGGTGAGCCGCTGCATCTCGTCGTTCTGCCGCTGCCCCACCAGGGTCGCGTGCACCGTGAGGGCGTTCTGCAGGAGCACCCGGAACGCGTCCGCGCGCTCGGCCACCCGGATGGCGTGGTCCTGCACGTCCCGCAGCCGCTGCTGCAGCTCGAGGTCGAGCCCGTACTTCTCCGCCCCGTGCTGCAGGGCCTCCAGCATGGCCACCAGCGGGTGGACGGCGCGCTGGAACTCGATGACCTCCCGGGAGAGCTCGTAGACGCGGCGGGAGACGTCCCGGTCCGCGCCGAAGATCTCGTCCTCGATCTCGTCGATGTCGTTCTCGAGCCCCGCGACCACGGGGGCGTAGCCGTCGACCACCTCGTCGAGGATCCCGTACAGCACCGCCTGCGGGCCCGTGCCCAGCAGCTCCGGCGCGGCCTCCAGCCGGCGCCGGACCGCGGCCAAGTCGGGGGACTCGGCGTGGCGGACCGTGACCACGAAGTCGCGGCCCACGAACACGTGCAGCTCCCCGAACTCGACCTTCTCCACGTCGTCCAGGTAGCGGGCCGGGCGCAGCACCACGAAGAGGGTGTCCCCGAAGCGCTCCAGCTTGGCGCGCTGGTGGCCCTTCAGGGCGTCCTCCACCGCGAGGTCGTGCAGCCGGAACTCCGCGGCCACGGACTGCACCTCGGCCGGCTCGGGGCGGTAGAGACCGATCCAGGCCATCCCGCCGCGCCCGCGCAGCGCCGCGTAGGTCTCGTCGAGGTCCTCCGGGGTCGACGTGCGCCGGCCCTCCACGTACACCACGTTGTCCACCAGCGTCATCGCGTGCCACCTCCCGTTCTGCCCGTCGCCCGTCCCGCCCCATCATGACAGGACCCGTCCCCCGCGCCGGACCGGTGGGTCCGGCGCAGGGGCCGGGCGGGCGGTCAGCCCTTCACGGCGCCGCCGGTGAGCCCGGAGACGATGAAGCGCTGGAGGAACAGGAACATCGCGACGACCGGGATGGCCGCCAGGATCGCCCCGGCGGTGAACACGCCCCAGTTCTCCCCGAACTGCACGGCGACGAACTGGTAGAGCCCCACGGCCAGCGTGTACTGGCCCGGGTCCTGGAGCACGATCTGGGCCAGCAGGAAGTCCGAGAAGGACGTGATGAAGGACAGCATCCCGACCACCACGAGGATCGGGGTGACCAGCGGCAGGATCATCGTCCAGTAGATCTGGGCGTGCGAGGCGCCGTCGATGCTCGCGGCCTCGTCGAGGTCCTTGGGGATGGTGTTGAAGAAGCCGTACATCAGGAACGTGTTGGCCCCCAGTGCCCCGCCCAGGTACACGGCCACCAGTCCGAGCCGGGAGTTCAGCCCCATGAACGGGTAGACCTCGGAGATCGCGAAGAGCAGCAGGAAGATCGCCACGAAGGCCAGCAGCTGCGGGAACATCTGGATCACGAGCAGGGCCAGCAGCCCGCCCTTGCGGGAGCGGAAGCGGAACCGCGAGAAGGCGTAGGCGGCGGCCGCGCCCATGAGCACGGTGCCCACGGCCGTGGTGACCGAGACGAACAGCGAGTTCCCGAACCAGGTGAGGTACGGGTTCTGCGGGTCGTTGAGCAGGTTCGTGTAGTTGGCGCCCGTCACGTCCGAGAACAGCTGGTTGGACCCCAGGAGGGACCCGGAGGCCGAGAGGGACGCCGAGAGGGCGTAGACCAGCGGGAAGAGGGCGAAGGCGCACGCCGCGAGCGCGGCGAGGTGCTTCCACCCGCCGCGAGCGGAGCGGCGGCGCCTGCGGGGCCGGGGAGCCCCCGGCGCGGCGCCGGGGGGCCGCAGCGTGTCCGTCGGCTGGAGGGTGTTCGAGGTTCCGGCGGACGGCGCGGCCGCGGCGGCGGCCCAGGGGGCGCGGTCCGTGCCGTCGGGGCCGGGGCGGTCGCCCGGGGTGGGTGCGGTGGGAGTGGACATGTCAGCTGATCTCCTCGAGAGCCTTGCTGCGGCGGAACGTCAGCGCGGAGATGACGGCCACCATGATGAAGATGAGGATGGACAGGGCGGAGGCCAGACCGTAGTCGTTGTTCCCGCCGGCGAACGCGATCTTGTAGACGAACGAGATGAGGATGTCCGTGGCACCCACCCCGGTGGTGGACTCCAGGTCCTGGGGGCCCCCGCCGGTGAGCAGGTAGATCACGTTGAAGTTGTTGAAGTTCATCGCGAAGGACGCGATGAGCATCGGCCCCACCGCGACCAGCAGCATCGGCAGGGTGATCGCCCGGAACTGGCGCACCGGCCCCGCGCCGTCCATCTCGGCCGACTCGTAGAGCTCTCCCGGGATGGACTGGAGGGCGCCGGTGGTCACGAGGAACATGTACGGGAAGCCGAGCCAGAGGTTCACCAGCACCACGGAGAGCTTGGCCATCCAGGCGTTGTCGAGCCAGGGGACCGCCGTGCCGCCCAGCAGGACCTCGTTGATGAAGCCGAAGTCCGTGTTGAGCAGGCCCGCCCAGATGAGGATGGACAGGAAGGCCGGGAACGCGTACGGCAGGAAGATGATGGCGCGGTAGACGTTCCGGAACCTCAGCTTCTCGTCGTTGAACAGGATGGCCAGCAGCAGGCCGAGGAAGAACGTCAGCACCACCGAGAGGATCGCGAAGGCGAAGGTCCACAGGGTCACGGAGACGAACGGGCCGCCGAGGACCTCCGGGTCGAAGATCGCCCCGAAGTTGTCCAGGCCCACGAAGACCCTCCAGCCCGGTCGCAGGGCCTCGCCGTCGGGACCCACGAACGCGCCCTCGCCGTTGTTCGCGTACACGGTGCCGTCGTCGGCGACCATGGCGTCGGCCGCCTCGTCGTGCACGAGCGTGGGCTGGTAGGCGTAGGCGGTGCGGCCGTCGTCGGTGCGCAGCACGCCTTCGGCCTCCTGCTCGCCCACGGGCACCCGCAGGTCCGCCAGCTCGCCGGCGGCCGCCACGACGCCCCCGTAGTCGAGGACCTCGTAGCCGGGCGCCTCGGCCACCCGGCCGTCGGCGACGGTCGCTCCGTCCAGCGGGGCCAGCGGCTGGTCCGCCGCTCCCACGAGCACCTGGCCGTCGCGCACCGTGGCCAGGGCCAGTCCGTCCTCGCCCTCGAGCACCGTGACGGGGTACGCGTCGGTGCCCTCGATCCGCTGCTCGTAGGTGGTGGTGAGCTGGGTGATGGCCGCGTCCTTGGACGCGTTGTGGCCGTCGCCGTAGTTCGTGAACGCCGTGGCGGCCGTGTAGATCAGCACGAAGATCTGGAAGACGAGGAGGAAGATGAGGCCGGGGAAGAGGTACTTGGCGGGCAGGATCCTCCGGGTGGGCAGGAAGTAGACGAGGTCGGCGACGACGAGGGCCGCCACGAGGAACACCAGGATTCCCCAGCTGCCCGCCGCCCAGGACGCCAGGATGCCGTAGAGGCCGAAGGCGTTGATGAGGGCCATCAGGATCAGCTTGACCACGAAGCCCAGGCCGAATCCCCGGGAGTGCGACCGGCGGAGGTCGAGGGGCTCGCCGAGTCCGTTGCCGCCTGGCGTCTGCACGGGGGCGGCGGTCCCACCCGGTGCGGTGGTGCTCGTGCTCATGAGATCTGTCCTTCGATGTTGTCGATCATGCGGTCCCACAGCTCCACGGGGTCCCCGCGGCCGTCCACGACGGCGTTCTCCGTGGTGCCCCAGAAGCTCCACACCGCTCCCATCTCGGGGATGGCCGGCATGGGCAGGCCCGTCTCGGCGATCTGGGCGTAGGCGGAGCGCAGGGGGTCGCCCTGCATGCGGTCCACCGCCACCGTGCTGGCCGGCGGCCGGCCCGTGCTCTCGTACAGGGCGGACTGGGTCTCGGGGCGGGTCAGGTAGTTGGCGGCGAAGTCCTGGGCCGCCATCGGGTTCTGTGCGTTGGCGTTGACGAAGAACGCCTGGACGCCCACGAACGGGCGGGCCTCCTCGTTCCCGGCCGGCGGCACGGGCAGGACGCTCACGTCCATGCCGGCGGCCTCGATGTCCTCCAGCTCCCACGGCCCGCCCAGGTGGAAGGCGGACTGGCCGTTGAGGAAGGACTCCTTGGCGATGTCCGGGGTCATGGAGGTGCGCAGGTCCCCGGAGGCTCCGAGCTCCTGCAGGTAGCGGGCGAACCGGTGCCCCTCCTCGCCGCCCATGGTGAGGTCGCTCGTGTACTCGCCCTCCTCGGTGCGCTCGAACACCTCCGCTCCGAACGAGGTCTGCAGGGCGTACAGGTGGTACGGGTCGCCGGTCTCCGGGGACTGGCTGACCGTGAACGGGTACTCGATGTCGCGTTCGTCCATGATCCGGCGCCCCTCGGCCCGCAGCTCGTCGAAGGTCGCCGGGTCCTCGGTGGTGAGCTCGTTGTTGCGCAGCAGGGCCACGTTCTCGATCGCGAACGGCACGCCGTAACTCACGCCGTTGTAGACCACGGCCTCCCGGGCGTTCTCGGTGAAGTCTGCCGCCCGCTCCCCCATCTCCACGGGGGCGACGACGCCGTTGGCGGCGAGCTGGCCGAGGTTGTCGTGCGGCGAGACGAGGATGTCCGGGGCCTGCCCCGTGGGGGACTGCGAGATGAAGTTGGAGAGCGTCTGCGCGTTGACCTCGCGCTGGACGAACTCCACCTCCACCCCGGTGTCGGCGGTGAAGTCCTCGGCGACCTCCTGCAGCACCGGGATCTCGCCGGTGCCGGCCTGGATCTTGATGCTGCCCGGTCCGCCGGCCAGGCCGGCGACCCCGGCCGTGGGCGCCGACGAGCACCCGGCGAGCAGGAGCACGGCACCGACGGCGCAGGCCGCCCGGTGGATGTGTTTCATGGTGGGGTTCCTCGATGTCTTCCGTGGTCGCGCGGTCGCGACGACCGTCGGTCTGCGGGGGTGGTGCGGGTCGGTCGGGCTGCTGCTGCCGGGGGGCTTCACCCCAGGAGGTGAGCTGGCTCACTACTGTAAGCGCTACCACTAAGCCTGTCCACACCCGATGCAGCAACAACTTTGTCAGGGCGTTCAGTGTGATAGCGCTTCCAGTCCGGGGTGATCCGCCCTACGATGGACCGCATGTCCACGACCTACGGTGCGCTGCAGTCCCTGCGCCTCACACCCGTCCACGACCGCGACCAGGAGCCGAAGTGGTGGCGTTCCTCGGTGATCTACCAGGTGTATCCCCGCTCGTTCCGGGACCTCGACGGGGACGGTGTCGGCGACCTCGCCGGCATCACCGCCGAGCTGGGACAGCTGGCGGAGCTGGACATCGACGCGATCTGGCTCTCCCCCTTCTATCCCTCTCCGCAGCTCGACGGCGGCTACGACGTGAGCGACTACTGCGACGTCGACCCCGCCTTCGGCACCCTCGCGGACTTCGACGCGCTGGTCTCGGCCGCGGACGCCCTGTCCGTCAGGGTGATCATCGACCTCGTGCCCAACCACTGCTCGCAGGAGCACCTCCTGTTCCGGCAGGCCCTCGCGGCGGGTCCCGGCGCCCCGGAGCGCGATCTGTTCGTCTTCCGGGACGGCCGCGGCGCGTCCGGGCAGCTGCCCCCCAACAACTGGCAGTCCCACTTCGGGGGCCCGGCCTGGACCCGGGTGACCGAGTCCGACGGGCAGCCCGGCCAGTGGTACCTGCACCTGTTCGACTCGTCGCAGCCCGACTTCAACTGGGACAACGAGCTGGTCCGCCAGGAGTTCGAGCGGGTGCTGCGCTTCTGGCTCGACCGCGGCGTCGCCGGCTTCCGGGTGGACGTGGCGCACGCGCTCATCAAGGCGGAGGGCCTCCCGGACTGGGACGGGCGGGCCGACGGGGGGAGCACCCCGGGCTACCCGTTCACCGACGCCCCGATGTTCGGGCAGCCGCAGATCCACGACATCTACCGGCGCTGGCGCGAGGTGCTCGCGGAGTACGACGGCGAGCGGATCCTCTGCGCCGAGGCGAGCGTGGACCCGCTGGACCGCCTGGCCGACTGGGTGCGCCCCGACCAGATGCACCAGACGTTCAACTTCTCCTACCTGGCGGCGCCGTGGGACGCCGCGGAGCTGCGCCGGATCATCACCTCCTCCCTCGAGGCGTTCGACGCGGTCGGGGCCCCCACCACTTGGGTGCTGTCCAACCACGACGTCGTGCGGCACCCGACCCGCCTGGCGCTGACCGCGGACTCCCCGCGCCCGGGCGACGGCCGCGGGCCCGAGGACGAGCAGCCGGACCACGTGCTGGGCACGCGGCGGGCACGTGCCGCGTCCCTGCTCATGCTCGGCCTGCCGGGCGGCGTGTACCTGTACCAGGGGGAGGAGCTGGGCCTGCCGGACCACACGACCCTCCCCCACGACGTCCGCCAGGACCCGACCTACCACCGGACCGGCGGGAGCCGGCTCGGCCGTGACGGCTGCCGGGTGCCGCTGCCCTGGACCAGCACCGGGGCGTCCCTGGGCTACAGCGCCACGGGCGAGGCCTGGCTCCCGCAGCCCTCGGACTGGGCGGAGCTCTCGCGCGAGGCGCAGCGCCACGACCCGGGGTCCACGCTGTCCCTCTACCGCTCCGCGCTGGCGCTGCGGCGCGAGCACGGGCTCGGCTCGGGCTCGCTCGCGTGGGCGGAGGACCTCACAGGCCCGGGCTGTCTCGGGCTCGTCAACAACGGCGTCCTGGTGCTGCTGAACACGGGCTCCGCCCCGGTCGAGCTGCCGGAACTGCCGGTCCTGCTCCGCAGCGGGTCCCCGGCTTCCGCGCCGCATATCCTGGACCCGGAGGAGTGCGCATGGCTGCAGACGGAGGACCCCGGGACGACCGGACGATGAACCCACCCCGGCTCCAGGACGTCGCCGCGCGGGCGGGCGTGTCCACCGCGACCGTCTCCCGCGCGCTCAGCGGCAAGGGGCACGTCTCGCCCCGCGCCCGGGCCCGGGTCCGCGAGGCGGCGCAGGAGCTGGGCTTCGTCGTGTCCTACCACGCCTCGAGCCTGGCGAGCGGCCGGAGCCGCAACATCGGGGTGGTCCTCCCCCACGTCGACCGGTGGTACTTCTCCACCGTCCTCGAAGGAGTGGCCGGCGCGCTCATGGAGGCCGGGTACGACCTGACCCTCTACAACTTCGAGGGGGACCGCTACCGGGAGACCGTCCTCACCGACTTCCTGCTGCGCAAGCGGCTGGACGCGGCCGTGGCGGTGTCCCTGCACCTGGACCCGGCGGAGACCGAGCAGCTGTTCTCCGCCGGCATCCCCCTCGTCGGGGTCGGGGGCCCCCTGGTGGGGGCGCCCACCATCAGCATCGACGACCTCGACGTCGGGCGCCGCGCGACGCAGCACCTCATCGGGCTGGGCCACCGGCGGATCGCGCACCTCGGCGGGGCCGAGGAGGGCAGGCGCTACTTCCCCATGTCCAGCGACCGCAGGGACGGCTGGGAGCAGGCGATGGCGGACGCCGGGCTGGCCGTGGAACCCGCGTGGTCGCTCATCGCGGACTACACGTTCACCGACGCGTACCAGCAGGCCAAGAACCTCCTGGCGGACCCCGCCGACCGCCCGACCGCCATCTTCGCCTCGTCCGACGAGATGGCGGCCGGGACGATCCTGGCGGCGCGGGACCTCGGGCTCACCGTGCCCGGGGACCTGTCCGTCATCGGCGTCGACGCCCACCCCATCGGGGAGGCCTTTGGCCTGACGACCCTGGACCAGCACGCCCGGCAGCAGGGCACCCGCGCTGTGGAGCGGCTCCTCGAGCACCTCGCCGGAGGGAGCCGCGAACCGTCGAACGAGCTCTTCCCGGCCCACTTCGTCGCCCGCTCCTCCACCGGCCCGGCCCCGGCCTCCGACCGCCCCTGACCCGGCGGTCGGCGCGGAGGGAGCGCAGGACGGGCCGGTCAGGCCACCGTGAAGGTCCGCTCGTGCCACCCGGAGGCGCCGT
Organism: Kocuria sp. CPCC 205258; assembly: GCF_040981005.1. Lineage (NCBI taxonomy): Bacteria > Bacillati > Actinomycetota > Actinomycetes > Micrococcales > Micrococcaceae > Kocuria > Kocuria sp. CPCC 205258. The sequence continues at coordinate 21,514 of NZ_JAVKPS010000002.1, forward strand.
CCGGGGCGGGCGGGGCCTGCTCGGCGGTCTGGACGGTCCCGTCCCGGTCCACGGCCCGCACCCGCGCGGTGTGCCGGCCGCCCGGGAGGTCGGTGCGCAGGACCCACTGCCGCCAGGTGTCGTCAGTGCCCACGGAGCCCAGCTCGGCGTCCTGCCACGGCCCCTCGTCCACGCTGACCTGCACGGCGGCGATCCCGGTGTGCTGGGCCCAGGCCGTGCCGGCGAGGACCGCGGGCCCGGCCTCCGTGCGCCCGCCCTCGGCCGGCACCTCGATGCGGGAGGACATCTTGATCGGTCCCCGGGCCGTCCAGCCGCGCGAGGTCCAGTACGCCTCCGCCCGGTCGAAGCGGGTGACCTCGAGGTCCACGACCCACTTGGTCGCCGAGACGTAGCCGTAGAGCCCCGGCACGACCATCCGCACGGGGTACCCGTGCTCGAACGGCAGCGGCTCCCCGTTCATGGTCACCGCGAGCAGGGAGTCCCGGCCGGGGTCGGTCAGGGCCTCGAGCGGGGTGCTCGCCGTGAACCCGTCCTCGGAGGTCGAGAGCACCATGTCCGCCTCGGCGGAGGGCCCGGCCTCGGCGAGCAGGTCCCGGATCGGCACGCCGGTCCACACCGCGTTGCCCACGAGGTCGCCGCCCACGGGGTTGGACACGCACGCCAGCGTCACGATCCGCTCGAGGAGCGGCCGGGCCGTGAGGTCGTCGAAGCGCAGCGTCAGCTCGCGCTCCACCATGCCGTGGATGCGCAGCTCCCACGCGTCCACGTCGATGCGCGGCACGGACAGGGCCGTGTCGATGCGGTAGAAGTCGTCGGCGGGCGTGAGCCAGGGCTCCACGTCCGCCACGCCGAGGTCGGCCCCGGCGGGGACCGGATCCCGCACGGCCGGGGCGGGGATCCGCAGCAGGTCCCGGGCGGCGGGGACCCGGGCCGCGGCCGCGGACGCCCAGCGTCCCGCGACACCGGCGGCGGCGCCCAGCACGGCGGCGGCCGCGGAGACCCGGACGAAGCCGCGGCGGTCGAGGGCGGCCCCGGACCGGACGGACGGGGCGGTGCGGCGGGTGAGCACCGTCAGGAAGAGCGCCCCTGCCCCCGTGCCGACGACGACGGGGACCGTGTCCGCCACGGTCGGCCCCGCCCGCGTCAGCACGGCCAGCAGCCCGAGGAGCCCCAGCACGCCGAGGAGCACCGTGCCCATCGGCGGGGTGGCGCGCTGGGCCGCCCCGATGCCCGTGCCGACCGCCACGAGCCCGGCGGCCATGACGAGCAGCAGCACGAGCTTGTCCGCGGTGCCGAACAGGGCGATCGCCGCGTCCTTGACCGGGGCCGGGACCGCGTCCACGATCACCCCGCCCACCGCCGTGAGGGGCGCGCCGACCGGCCCGGTCACCCAGGCGAGCAGCTCGGCCAGGCCCACGGCGAGAGCGGTCGCGGCGACGCCCGCGAGGATCCAGGGGCCGAGGTCGGCGGGGGCCCGTCGTCGTCGCCCGGTGTCCGGACGGTCCGCGGTGGAGGTCATGCGCGTCAGCGTGTCACCTGGCCCTGAGATCAGCCTGGGCGAGCGCGTCCCCGAACCGCTCGAGCGCCTCCTGGCCCACGACGTCCCCCGGCAGGAGGGGGACCTGCAGCAGCGGGACGCCCGGGAGGGCGCCGCGCAGGGTGGCGACGTGCACCTCCTCCAGCGCGCGGCGCTCGGCGAGGAAGTCCCCGGCGTCCGCCGGGGAGCGCTTGTTGATCACGAGCGCCCCCACGTGCACGCCGGCGCGGACCAGCTGCTCGTGCAGCTCCGCGGTCTCGAGGACGGGCAGCCGTTCGGCCGCGAGGACGATCACGAAGCTGCAGCGCTCGGCGTCCACCAGCACCTCGCGCAGGGCCTCGAAGCGCTCGCGGCGGCGCAGCAGGATCCGCCGGATCTCGAGGTCCCGCTCCTCGCGGGGGTCCCGGGGCCGGCCGGTGCCCACGATGCTCTCGCTCGCGGCGTCCCGGTCCTCGAGGCCGCGCAGGGCGGCCCCGAACTTCTCCGCCCTCCCGCGGCGCCGCAGCAGCCCCTCGGTCCAGGCGGACATGATCTCGGGCAGGGCCATGAGTCGGGCGGTGTGCCCGGAGGGCGCGGTGTCGAAGACGATGAGGTCGTAGTCGTCCAGGCCCGTGTCCACGAGCTCCGCGATCCGCTCGAGCACCGCCGACTCGTGGGTGCCGGGCGAGTCCCGGGCGAGCTCCATGTGCTTGTCGACCTCGGCGGCGAGGTGCTCGGGCATCAGCCGGCGGATGGTGGCGCCCACGGCGGCGAGGTGGGCGTCGGTCGTGGCGACCGGGTCCACCTCGATGCCGTCGAGGGCGCCGCCGCCGAGGTCGCGGGTCAGCGGGGTGATCCGGTCCCCCACCGGGCGCTCCCACAGGTGCCCGAGGTTGTGGGCGGGGTCGGTCGAGACGACGAGCACCCGGCGGCCGGCGCGGGCCTGGGCGAGGGCGGTGGCGGAGGCGACGGCGGTCTTGCCGACGCCGCCCTTGCCGCCCACGAACAGGACCCGGCGGGCGGCGGCGAGCTCTAGCAGCATGAGATGTGCTCCAGGGGCGAGCGCTCCATGCCCATCCGCCGGTGCCAGTCGTGGAACCGGTCGTAGACCACGGGCAGCAGCTCCACGGTGTAGTAGCTGGCGGGGTTGGGCACGCCCAGGGCCTCGGAGAGGACCAGCATCATGAACAGGTCCTCCTCGTCGCGCTGGGCGCGCGCGAAGGTGCGCCGGTAGGGCGCCACGTAGAACTCGTGCAGGCCCGCACCGAGGCGGGCCTGCACGGAGCGCAGCCGGTCGAGGGCCCTCACCGGCTCACAGGGAGCGGTTCTCCCCGGCCGAGGTGCTGACGGTCTCCTCGTCCAGCTCGGGCGGGCTCTTCCGGGCCGCGTTCATGGCGGCCACGGACTCGACGATGACCCACAGGGCCGCGATCAGGATGATCACGTCGAGCACGAGCAGGAACCAGTTCTCGGCGGCCCAGAACTGCCCCAGCTGCACGATCAGCGCGTAGACGGACATCACGAGCAGGAACACCAGCGGCACCAGGACGGGCAGGACCGGGCGGCCCTTGCGCAGCAGGATCACCGCGATCATCGACAGCGTCAGACCGGCCAGCAGCTGGTTGGAGGTGCCGAACAGCGGCCAGATCAGCATGCCGCCGGAGCCGTCGGCGCCGGCGCTGAAGGTCAGCCCCATGGCCACCGCGAGGACGATGAGGGTGGAGACCACCTTGCCGATGCTGACGCCCATGATGTGCCCGGCCTCCTGCACCACGAAGCGCTGCAGGCGGATGCCGGTGTCCATCGTGGTGGCCGCGAAGAGGACGGCCATCGTGGCGAGGATGGTCGCGCTCAGCGACGGCGGGATGCCCAGCCCGGAGTTGACGACCGAGGCGCCGCCCTGGACGAACGCGGCCACGCCGCCCTGGCCGAACGCGCTGTACACGGCCTCCCAGTCGGCGAGGGTGCGGAACCCGGCGGTGGTCGCGATGATCGCGCCGAGTGCCAGCAGGCCCTCGCCCACGGCGCCGAAGTAGCCGACGAAGCGGGCGTCCGTCTCCTTGTCCAGCTGCTTGGAGGACGTGCCCGAGGCCACGATCCCGTGGAACCCGGAGATCGCGCCGCAGGCGATGGTCACGAACAGCAGCGGCACGATGCTCGGCGTGCCCTCGGGCACGGAGGTGTTGAACGCGGGCGCCACCACGGTCGGGGCGGAGATCAGGACCGCGCCGTAGAGGATGCCCAGGGCGATGAACAGCTGGAGGCCGTTGATGTAGTCGCGCGGCTGCAGCAGCATCCACACGGGCAGCACGGACGCGATGCCGGCGTAGACGAAGAGCACCACGATCCAGAACGCGTTGGCCGGCAGGCCCAGGACCGTCTCCGGCAGGACGACCGGGAAGCGGTCGCCGAGCAGGATGAGGGCGTAGAGCGCCACGACGCCGACCACGGACACGACGGCGAGGTTCCACTTGTAGCGGTAGACCGCCTGGCCGATGAGCAGCGCGACCACGATGGCGCCCCACGTGGGGATGACCGAGGTGGGGGTGCCGACCAGGAGGTTGGAGATCACCACGGCGAACGCGGCGTTGACCATGAGCAGCACGAGGAAGATCACGACCAGGAACAGGTTGCGGCCGCGGTGGCCGATGTACTGCCCGGACAGCGAGCCGATGGACTTGCCACGGTGCCGGTTGGACGCCCACAGGGCGCCGAGGTCGTGCACGCCGGCGAAGAAGACAGTGCCGAGGGTCACCCAGAGGAAGGCGGGCACCCACCCCCAGATCACGGCGATGGCGGGGCCCACGATGGGCGCCGCACCGGCCACGGAGGTGAAGTGGTGGCCCCACAGCACGTACTTGTTGGTGGGGACGTAGTCCACGCCGTCACTGAGCTCGTGGGCGGGGGTGACGAAGGAGTCCTGGAGCTGGTAGATCCGGCGGGCCACGAACTTCGAGTACAGGATGTACCCGAGGATCATCATGGCCACACCGACCACGGCGAGGACGATGGAGTTCATGTCGCTCCGATCTCTGGGGAGGTGGGTGGATGTCCGCTGGGTCACCATGCTACCGCCGGGTGACCGGGATCACGGACCGCCCGCGCACGCTCCGCCACGGCCTCGCAGGGGGGCGGAGCGTGGCGCGCCGACGACCTACATCGGCTCCCCCGGGGTCATGATCGCGAAGGACTCCCGGTCCGGGCCGGCCACGACCGCCAGTCTCCCGTAGGCGAAGTCGAAGGGGTCCTCCATGACCGCTCCGCCGGCGTCGCGCACCCGCTGGACGGCCGCGTCGACGTCGTCGACCTGGAAGCAGACCGACCAGACCGCGGGAGCGTTCTCCGCCGCGGGGTCGGTCCCGCCGATGCCGCCGGCCGGGCGGTCCCCGTGCGGCACCGTGAACGTGGCGTAGGAGACGCCGTCCTCGCCGATGTCCTCGTAGTGGTAGCCGAAGACGTGCGCGTAGAAGTCGCGGGCGGTGTGGTGGTCGGGGGTCATCAGGTCGCACCAGGCGACGCTGCCGGGCACGTCGAGCACGGCGAAACCGATGTGCTCCCCGGCCTGCCACATCCCGAAGGACGCCCCGGTGGGATCCTGCCAGACGCCCATCCGGCCGGACCCGCCCACCTCCACCGGCTCCATCAGCTGGGTGCCGCCGGCGGCGAGGACCCGCTCGGCGCAGAGGTCGATCCGGTCCGAGGCGAGGTAGACCTGCCACACGTGCGGGACGCCCGTCAGATCCGGGGCCGCCGGGGAGAGCCCGGCCACGGGTCTCCCGCCGACCAGGGCGTTGCGGTACCCGCCGTGCTCCGGCCGCGGCTCGCCGTACTCCCAGCCGAGCACCGCACGGTAGAAGTCCTGCGTGCGGACCGGATCGGACGCGGTCAGATCGGCCCAGCAGGGGGTTCCGGCGGGCCACGCTTCGTTGCGCTGTGTCATGACGGGCTCCTTCCGACACGGCCAGGGTACGCCGCGCCCCCGGGGCCCACAGGAGCCGCCCGGGGGATCGTTACCCACCTGCGCCCGCGCCCCGCCCCTGCCCCGCGAGGTCGCAGCCCACGGCCACCGCGCCCGGCTGCGTGGCCGTCGGCTGCGACCTCGGCGCCGCCGGGGCAGACTCAGCGGGGCGGGTCCCCGGAGATCCACTCGCCCCGGCGCATGACGGCCTCCAGCCGGAGGTCCTCCCCCACGACCAGGAGGTCCGCGAGCGCGCCCGCCGTCAGGCTCCCGGCCTCCCCGGCCAGGCCCAGGACGCGGGCCGGGACCACGGTGGCCGAGCGCAGCGCGTCCCCGAGGGGGACACCCGCCGCGACCGTCCGGCGCAGGACCTCCAGCATCGTGGCCGTGCCTCCCGCGATCGAGCCGTTGGAGACCAGGGAGGCCACCCCGTCCTGCACCCGCACCTCCGCCGCGCCGAGCGTGTAGGTGCCGTCCGTCAGCCCGGTCGCGGCCATCCCGTCGGTGACCAGCGCGATGCTGTCCGCGCCGGCCAGCTCGAACGCCCACCGCACGATGCCGGGGTCCAGGTGGGTGCCGTCCGCGATGAGCTCGACGACGGCCCGGCCCTGCGCGGCGGCGCGCAGGCAGGCCGGCACCGGCCCGGGGGACCGGTGGTGGATGGCGGGCATGGCGTTGAACAGGTGCGTCACCGTGGGCGAGCGGGGCGGGCCGTCCCCGGGGGCGTCGCGGAGCAGCTCCTGCAGGTGGCGCAGCGCGTCGTCGACGGTCGCGGTGTCCGCGTCGGTGTGCCCGAGGGAGGGGATCACGCCGTGGGCGACGAGCAGCTCGGCCAGATCCCGGGAGCCGGGCAGCTCCGGGGCGAAGGTCATCGTCCGGAGCGTCCCCGCCGCGGCGGCGACGAGGTCGGCGGCCAGCCCGAGGTCCGGTTCCAGCATCCACGCGGGGTCCTGCGCCCCGCACCGGGCCGTGGACAGGAACGGGCCCTCGAGGTGGATCCCGGCGATCAGCCCCTCCCCGGTGAACGCCGCCAGCAGCGGCACGGCGCCCAGCAGGTCCTCCCGTGAGGCCGTGACCAGGCTGGCCACGAGCGTCGTGGTGCCCTGGCGGTGGACGTGCTCGAGGGTGGCGCGGATCTCCACCTCCGCCGAGGAGGAGAAGTCCGCGCCGAAACCACCGTGGCAGTGCACGTCCACGAGCCCCGGCAGCACCGTCTGTCCGGGGCCCAGGACGTGGTGCTCTCCCGGGTCGCCACCGGGGTGGCCGGCCCGCGGCCCGGCGTGGACGACGCGATCGCCCTCGACGACCACGAGACCGTCCGGGTGCTCGGTGTGCCCCGTGTGCACGCGGCCCGAGAGGACCGTCCTGCGCGGGGAGTCCTCGGCGGCCAAGGGCCTCTCCTCCTTCCGGTGGTGCGGGACGTCGAACCGGCGGGGGGCTATCGGACCAGCCCGTTCGGGGACCGCGGGATCGCGAGGTCGGCGACGATCGGCAGGTGGTCCGACGCGGAGGTGCGCACCACGTGCGCGGCCCGCGGCCGTACGTCCTCGGACACGAGGACGTAGTCGATCCGCAGGCCGGCGTCCTCGACCGGGGCGCCGTCGGGGGTGAAGGTGTAGGCGTCGTCCTGGCCCAGGGCTGCGAAGACGTCCGTGAACACCTCGAACAAGCCCTGCAGCTCCGGGGCGTCGGGTTCGGCGTTGAGGTCCCCGACGACCACCGCCGGGCGCGAGCTCTCGCCGGTGATCTGCAGGATCTCCCGGGCCTGCAGCTCGCGCTGCTCGGCGCGCTGGTGGTCGAGGTGGGTGCTGTAGAACCCGACGTGGTGACCCTTCACGTTGATCACCGCCTCCAGCAGACCGCGCTGCTCGGTGGGCTGCTCCGCGTACTCGATGCTGGTCAGCAGGTGGTTCTCGGAGTCGATGATCGGGTGCTCGCTGAGGATCGCATTGCCGTACCGGCTGTTCTCGGTCCGCCCCTCGGCGGGCGCTGCGTCCAGGTTCGCGCCGTAGACGTAGTGCATGTCCAGGAGCTCCGCGAGGCGGGCCGCCTGGTCCTCGAAGTCGCTGCGCGAGGACCAGGCGTTGTCGACCTCCTGCAGCCCGATCACCTCCGCGCCCGACGCCTCGATCACGGCGGCGGTGCGCTCGAGGTCCAGCACGTCGTCCCCGTCCGCGCCGTGGTGGATGTTGAAGGACATGACGCGGAGGTCGGTGCTGCGGTCCGGGCCGTGGCCCGGGGCCGCCGCGGCGGGGGACGCGCCGAGCGCGCCGGCGGTCACGAGCAGGGCGGCCGCGGATCCCACGGCCATCAGCTTCTTCATGAGGTGCTCCTTGTGCAGGGGGTGGGGATGGGGGGTCGTTCGTGGACGGGGAAGAGCCGGCCCTCCGTCAGCAGGTCCGCCAGGGGCACCGGGCTCGCGATCTCGCCGACGAAGCTGCCGTCCACCCCGTTCTGGAAGCCGAAGACGACCCACTGGCCGTCGCGCCTGCGGACCAGCTGGGCGGCGTAGACGCCGGGCACGAAGAAGCTGGAGCTCCGTTCGAGGTCCCACGGTCCGAGCCGGCCGGCGCCGGGGGCGATCCAGGTCCCGGTGCTCGTCTCCGAGAACGGGATGCCGGGCGCCAGCCGCGGGAGGCAGGAGAAGATGAGCACTGCGGTCCCGTCCACGACCTGGGACTGGACGACCTCCATCTCCCCGAAGCCGGCGGGCGCGGTCAGCGGGGGGCGGACCGTCCAGTGCTCCAGGTCGTCGCTCACGGCGTGGCCGACCACGCCGCGGGCGTCCGGGTCCCCCGTGGCGGCCCGTGCCGTCACGAGCATCTGCCACTGCCGGCTGTCGTCGTCGTAGAAGACGAAGGGGTCCCGCCACGCCTCGTCCGGCCAGGTGCCCTCCCCGAGCTTCTCGTACCAGCGGGGGTCCGCCTCGAGCGGGCCCGCACCGGTGCGCTCCCAGCTGATCAGGTCGTCCGAGACGGCCGATCCGATGCGCTGCCGCAGCCCGTCCTCGGCGCGGCTGACACCGGTGTAGAAGAGGTGCCAGCGGCCGTCGTGGCCCTGGACGGTGCTGCCCGTCCAGGTCGCCATGTCGTCCCACGACGGTTCGTCGCCGGCCACGAGGGCGTCCGGCAGGAGGGTCCAGTTCTCCAGGTCGGACGAGACGGCGTGCCCGATCGAGGCCCGGCGGTGACGCCGGCCGGGGTCCCGCAGGGCGCGGCTGGCCCGCAGGAAGAACAGGTGGTAGTCCTGTCCGTCGTCGGCCAGCCAGCTGTCCCAGACCCAGTGGTCCGCGAGGCGGAACGTCATGCCTCCTCCCGGGGCAGCCGGTGCTCGGCCTCGGCCACGAACCGGTAGTAGTCGGTCAGGGCGAGCCGGCTCGCCGCCGCCTCGTCCACCACGACCGTGACCGCCCGGTGGAACTGCAGGACGGACGCCGGGCACATCGCGGACACGGGTCCCTCCACGGCTGCGGCCACCGCGGCGGCCTTGCGCTCGCCCTGGGCGACGAGCAGCACCCGGCGGGCGTCGAGGATGGTGCCCAGCCCCTGGGTCACGCAGTGGGTGGGGACGTGGTCGGGGGCCTCGAAGAACCGGGCGTTGTCGGCACGGGTCCGCGCGGACAGTGCCTTGACCCGGGTGCGGGAGGACAGCGAGGACCCCGGTTCGTTGAAGCCGATGTGGCCGTTGGCGCCGATGCCCAGGATCTGGAGGTCGATGCCGCCGGCCCGGGCCACGGCCTCCTCGTAGTCGCGGCAGGCCGCCTCGAGGTCGCCGCGGGAGCCGTCCGGGACCTGCACCCGGGAAGGGGGCAGGCCGAAGGGCCGGGCGAGCTCGCGCTCCAGGACGGCGGCGTAGCCGGCCGGGTGCCCGGAGGGCAGCCCGACGTACTCGTCGAGGGCGAAGCAGCGGAGCCGCGTGAGGTCCAGCAGACCGTGGCCCTGGCGGCGGGCGAGCTCCCGGTAGGCCCCCAGGGGGGACGAGCCCGTGGCCACGCCCAGCACGGTGTCCGGCCGGCGCGAGACCTGCTCGGCGACGACGTCCGCCGCGCGCGCGTCGACGTCGCCGGCCGTGGGCAGGACGAGCACTTGCATGGGGGTCCTTCCGGACGACGGGTGGAGGTGGGCGGTGCCGGGGCGGTCCGGCTCAGCCCTTGACGGCGGAGCTCGCCACGCCTTCGATGAACCAGCGCTGGAAGACGAGGAACACGACGATCACGGGCACCACCAGGAGCACCCCGAAGGCCATGACCTCGCCCCACGCCGGAGGGAGCTGGCCCGCGAAGACGCTGATCTGGAGGGGCAGGGGGCGCAGGTTCGGCTCGGAGATCATCAGCACCGGCCACAGGAACGCTCCCCACTGGGTCAGGAAGGTCAGCACCGCCACCGACGCGTACGCGGGTTTGCTCATGGGCGCGATGATCTGCCAGAACACCCGCAGCGGCCCGGCGCCGTCCATCCGCGCGGCCTCGTCGATGCTGCGGGGGATGCCGGAGAAGAACGAGTAGAAGAGGAAGATCGACAGGGCGTTGCCGATGAAGGGGACGATCTGGATCCACAGGGTGTTCCGGGCGTCGTTGTAGAGGTAGAACATGGGCACGGCCACGGCCTCGAACGGGACGATGAGCAGCAGCAGGACGCCCAGGAGCACCAGGTTCCTGCCCCGCCACGTCAGCCGCGACAGGGCGAAGGCCGCCATCGAGTTCACGACCAGCCCGAGCCCCACCACGCAGACCGTGACAGTGACGGACACGAAGAAGAACCGCCACAGGTGGCCGGTGCTGTCCGAGGACAGGCTCGAGGCCACGCCGGTGTAGTTGTGCAGGCCCCACTCGCGCGGGTCGAAGACCTCGAAGCCGGCGAGCGTGCGGGAGGCGGGGGCCAGCGAGGCCGCCACCATGTAGGCGACCGGGGCGAAGAACAGGAGGCTCGTGACGACGAGCGCCGCGTAGCGGGGCACGTCCGTCCTGCGGCGGCGGGCGGCGGGGGCGGCGGTCTGTGTCATGTCAGTCCTCCCGTTCGCGGGTGGCGCGGCGCTGGATGAGGGACAGGACCACCACGATCACGAAGAACACCACGGAGATGGCGCTCGCGCGCCCGATGTTGTTCTCGTCGAAGGCGGACGTCACCGCCTCGTACATCACGGTGCGGGTGGCGTCCTCGTTGAGCCCCCCGCCGGAGCGGGCCAGCACGTAGATCTGGTCGAAGACGCGCAGCGACAGGATCATCGTGTAGAGCGCCACGAAGACGAGGGTGGTGTTGATCCCGGGCAGGGTGACGTGCACGAAGCGCTGCCACGCACCGGCCCGGTCGAGGCGGGCCGCCTCGTAGAGGTCGGCGGGCACCTGCTGCAGGGCCGCCAGCAGGATCACCATCTGGAAGCCGACGCCCTGCCAGATCGACAGGACGATGACCGAGGCCAGCGCCGTGAGCTCGGAGCCCAGCCAGTCCTGGGCCCCGAAGGCGCCGCCCGAGAAGAACCCGAGCAGGGAGTTGAGGAGGCCGTCGTCCCCGCGGGCGAGGATCAGCCGCCAGATGAGGGCCACCAGGGCGATGGGGAAGACGACGGGGAGGAAGAAGACGGATCGGAAGATCCCGACCCCCCGGACGGTCTTCTGCACGAGCAGGGCGAGCGCGAGCGCGAGGGCGGTCTGCACCGGGACCACCACGGCCGCGAAGACCAGGTTGTGGAGCAGCGCGCTGAGGAACCGGCTGGACACGTCGGGGTCGGTGAAGATCCGGGCGTACTGGGTGAGCCCCATGAAGGCGGGATCGCGCGGGTCGCCGAGCCGGACGTTGTGGAAGGAGAAGCCGATGGCCGCGACGAACGGGACCGCGACGAACAGGACGAGCAGCAGCACGGCGGGACCCGCCATGAGGACCCCGGCGAGTCCGTCCCGCCGGAGCCCCCTGCGGGGCGGTGGCGCCTCTAGCACGTCCGCCGGGGCGGACGCGGGGGCCGCGAGGCCCGGTGTGGTGGTCATGGTGCACTCCTCGCAGGTGCGCGGCGGGGCCGCTGGGCGGCCCCGCCGCGGCGGTCACTCGTCCTGGTAGCCGTTGTTGTCCTCGAAGTCGGCGTCGATGGCCCGCGCCGCGCTGTCGAGCTCCTCCTGCGGGTCCGACCCGCCCCAGATCGCCGCGAGGGCGCTGCCGTAGGAGCTCGTGACCGTGGGGTAGCCCGGGGTGATGGGCCGCGCCACCGCGATGCACTCCTGGGTGACCTCCTCCGAGCTGCAGGCCGAGGCCAGATTGGACGCGAACAGCTCCAGCGGGCCGCCCTCGCCGTAGAGCTCGCTGCCCTCGAGGGCGCTCGTGGTGCCGGGCACCGCCGCGTTGGCCTCGACCATCGTGGCGATGCTCTCGTCGGAGTGCAGGAAGTCGAGGAAGGCACCGGCCGCGGCCTGGTCGCCGCCGGCCGCCGGCGTCACGCCCCACTGCCAGGAGCCGTGGCCCGCCTTGGTGCCGTTGCCGAGGTCGGGCAGGGGCATCAGGACCAGGTCCTCGCCGAGGGCTTCGCTGAAGGTGGGGTACATCCAGTTGCCCGTCCAGGTCAGGGCGACGTCCCCGTCGGGGAAGGCGGTGCCGCTGGTGTTCGGGTCCGTGTGCTCCTTCCACGAGGCCCACTCCTCGAGGGCCTCCACGTTCTCGGCGCTGTTGAGCACACCCTCCGCCGCGCCGTCCCGGATCAGCGTGCCGCCGTTGGACCACAGGACCGGGGAGGTGGTGAAGGTGCCCCACTCGGCGGCGAAGCCGTTGGCCTCGCCCAGGTCGATCGCGTTGCCCGACGGGCTGACCTCCGCCAGCTTCTGCAGGTTCTGCTCGAACTCCTCCGCCGTCCACGCCTCGGCGGCGGTGGCCGGGGCCTCCACGCCCGCGGCGTCGAGGAGCTGCTGGTTGCCCCACAGCCCGAGCCCGACGTCGAACATGCCGACGGCGTAGGTCTGGTCCTGGTACGTGCCGCTCTCCCGCACGCCCTCGATCCGGTTCTCGAGGGTCTCCTGCGACACCACGTCGTCGAGGGGCACGAGCTTGCGGTCGTAGACGAAGGACGCCATCGTCGGGGCGTCCATCTCCATCACGTCGGGCAGGTCCTCCGCGGCGGTCGCCTGGACGGTGCTGGTGTAGTCCGGCTCGGGGATGAGGGTCAGCTCGACGCTGACGTCCTCCTGCGAGTCGTTGTACTCGGCGACGAGGGCCTCGAGCGCCTCGGCCTCGGCCGCCTGGCCGCTGTGGGCCCAGACCTCGATCACGCCGTCGCCCTCCCCGCTGCCGCTCGCGCTCTCCCCACCGCCGCCGCAGGCGGCCAGCACCACGGTCATCGACAGGCCGGTTCCCAGCACCACGGCCCGGGACCGGCGCCTCGTTCGTGCACTCATGAGCAGTTCCCCTTCTCTCGGCCGCAGTGTTCGCGATCGTCACAGCTGTCGTTCCCCCAGCTTGGACTAGACCAATTTGTGTGTCAATGCTCACACGGCGGGAGACGGTGCCCGCAGGACCGGGCGACGCGGTCGATATGCTGGCCCCATGAGCGCGGAGCCGCGGGCCGTCCCGAAGTACTACCTGCTCAAGGAGCAGCTCCGGGCGCTCGTGCGGGACGCGACCCCCGGCGCGCTCATCCCCACGGAGCGGGCGCTCGCCGAGCAGTACGCCACCTCCCGGACCACGGTCCGCCAGGCCATCGGCGAGCTCGTGGCGGAAGGGGTGCTGGGCCGGGCCCAGGGCCGGGGGACCTTCGTGGCCCCGCCGCGGTTCACCTACGTCCGCCAGCTCACCTCCTTCAGCGACGACGCCGACGCCCAGGGCCTCGTGAGCTCCTCCACGGTCCTCGACGTGAGCCGCACGGCCGCCGACGACGACACAGCGGCCCGGCTGCGCATGCCCGTCGGCGCCGAGCTCGCGCGGGTGGAGCGGATCCGGCTCATCAACGGCGAGCCGCTGGCCCACGAGGTCGCCCTGCTCGCCGGGGCGCTGCCCGGCCTGGCGGCGCACCTGGACCGGACCGGCTCCCTGTACACCGCGCTGCGCCAGGACTACGGCATCGACATCGTGGCGGCCGAGGACACCGTGGAGACCCGGCTCGCCGGCCCGGACGACGTCCGGCTCCTGGGCATCGAGATGGGGGCTCCCCTGCTGCTGATCCACCGGCTCGGGTTCACGGCGGACGACTCCCCCGTGGAGTGGACCCGCTCGGTGTTCCGCGGGGACCGGTTCCGCTTCCTGGCCCGGATGAAGGGCCCGCAGCACTGACCCGCGAGGTCGCGGGCGCTCTCGCGGGCGCGGGCGGCGCGTCGGCGGCAGAATGGGGGCAGACCACCGTCCCCGACCGCTCCGGAGGCTCCCATGACCACGCTGCACGACTTCACCGCCACCACCCTGGACGGGCGCGAGCAGCCGCTGTCCGAGTACGCCGGGAAGGTGGTGCTCGTGGTCAACACCGCGAGCGAGTGCGGGTTCACGCCGCAGTACGAGGGCCTCGAGCAGCTGTGGCGGGACTTCCGGCAGGACGGGCTCGTGGTCCTGGGCTTCCCCTGCAACCAGTTCGGGCACCAGGAGCCGGGCAGCGAGGAGGAGATCGCCGACTTCTGCAGCCGCAACTACGGCGTCACGTTCCCCATGTTCGAGAAGGTCGACGTCAACGGCCCCGGCGCCCACCCCCTGTGGTCGTGGCTGCGCGAGGAGCGGGGCGGGATCATGGGCGACGCCATCAAGTGGAACTTCACCAAGTTCCTCGTGGGCCGGGACGGGCGGGTGATCCGCCGCTTCGCCCCGAAGACCTCGCCGGCGCAGCTCGCCGGCAGCATCGAGTCGGCGCTGGCCCACGGGGAGGCGCCCGCCGGGACGGAGTCCGCCGGGACGGGCTGAGGCGGATCAGCGGCCGGCCATCTCCCGCAGCACGTCCGCGAGCGCGGTCAGGCCCCGCTCCAGCTCCCGGTCGGTGATCACCAGCGGCGGGCTCAGCCGGATGGTGGAGCCGTGGGTGTCCTTGGCGAGGATCCCGTGGGCCACCAGCCGCTCGCAGCACTCCCGGCCGGTGCCGAGCCGCGGATCGATGTCGATCCCGGCCCACAGCCCGCGCCCGCGCACCTCGGTCAGGCCCAGCGGCGCCAGCTCCGCCAGGCCGGCGTGCAGCTTCTCGCCCATGACCCGCGCCCGCTCCTGGGGCTCCCCGGTGGCGAGGAGGGCGACGACGGCGCGGCCGACGGCGCCGGCCAGCGGGTTCCCGCCGAACGTGCTGCCGTGCTGGCCGGGCCGCAGCACCGAGAGCACGTCCGCCCGGCCCACCACCGCGGACACCGGCAGGACTCCCCCGCCCAGGGCCTTGCCCAGCAGGTAGAGGTCCGCCTCCACGTCCTCGTGCTCGCACGCCAGCGTCCGGCCGGTGCGGCCCAGCCCGGACTGGATCTCGTCCGCGACGAGCAGGACGCCGCGCTCGGCCGTGCACCGCCGCACACCCTGCAGATACCCGGGCGGCGGCACGATCACCCCGGCCTCGCCCTGGATGGGCTCCAGCAGCACCGCGACGGTGTCCTCGGTGACGGCCGCCTCGAGGGCTGCGAGGTCCCCGAACGGGACGGTCACGAAGCCCGGCGTGTAGGGGCCGTAGTTGCGGTGCGCCTCGTCGTCGTCGGAGAAGCTGATGACCGTGGTGGTGCGGCCGTGGAAGTTCCCCGCCGCCACCACGATCTGCGCCCGGCCCGGGGCCACCCCCTTGCGCTCGTAGCCCCACTTCCGGGCGAGCTTGATCGCCGACTCGACGGCCTCGGCGCCGGTGTTCATCGGCAGCATCATGTCCTGGCCGAGCAGCTCGCACAGCTCCCGGGCGAAGGGCCCGAGCTGGTCGTTGTGGACGGCCCGGCTGGTCAGCGTCACGCGCTCCAGCTGGGTCCGGGCCGCCTCGAGGACCGCCGGGTGGCCGTGGCCGAAGTTCAGCGCCGAGTAGCCGGCCAGGAAGTCGAGGTACTCCCGGCCTTCCACGTCCGTGACGGTGGTGCCCTGGGCCCGGGCCGCCACCACGTCCAGCGGGGAGTACGTGCGCGCGGTGTACCGCTCGGCGGCCTCCACGAGCTCCCGCGTGCTCGTGCCGTGAGCGGTGGTGGCCGCGGGGTCGACGAACTGCGTCGGGGCGTGGTTCATGGGGTTTCTCCCGGTTCCTCGCTGGTGTTGTCTGGAGCGTGTGCGGTCCAGCCCATCACGTACAACGCCGCCGGGCCCGCATTACAGTCCCGGCCCCGCGCCGCGCGGCCCGTCCCCGACCTGCAGGAGGAACCGTGTTCCCCGACTTCACCGCCCACGACGTCCCCGTGGCCGACGGCACGATCCACGCCCGCACGGGCGGCGACGGCCCGCCCGTGCTCCTGCTGCACGGCTTCCCGCAGACCCACGCCATGTGGCACCACCTCGCCCCCGTGCTGGCCGAGGAGTTCACCGTGGTCGCCGCCGACCTGCGCGGCTACGGCGGCTCGCGCACGGGCAGCGAGGACCACACCTTCCGGGCGATGGCCGCCGACCAGGTGCAGCTCATGCGGGCGCTGGGCCACGAGCGGTTCTCCGTCGTCGGCCACGACCGCGGTGCCCGGACCGCCCACCGGATGGCGCTCGACGCCCCCGGCGCGGTGGCGTCCGTGGCCCTGCTGGACATCCTGCCCACGCTGGAGGTGTGGCGGGCGATGGACGCGTGGATGGCCCTGCAGTACTACCACTGGGCCTTCCTCGCCCAGGGCGAGGGCCTGCCGCAGACCCTGATCGGCCACGACCCCGTGTACTTCGTGCGCCGGACGCTCCAGGGGCTCAGCGGCACGCAGGTCCCGTTCGACCCGGCGGCGCTCGCCGCCTACGAGGACGCGGCGCGGGATCCCGCCGTGGTCGACGCCTGGTGCCGCGACTACCGCGCGGCCGCCGGCCCGGACCGGGAGATCGACGAGGCGGACGAGCACGAGCAGCGGGACCTGCCCGCCCTCGTCCTGTGGGGCGCCCGGGGACGGGTCGGTGCGCGGGAGGACCCGCTCGCGCTGTGGCGGCGGCAGTTCCCGCGGGCCACGGGCCGGGCCGTGGACGCGGGCCACTTCCTCGCCGAGGAGCGGCCGGAGGAGGTGGGGGCGGCCGTCCTGGCGCACCTGCGTGCTGCCCGGACGTAGTCGCGGCCCCAGGGCGGACACGCACCGGGCCCCGGCACGGTGTTCCGTGCCGGGGCCCGGTGGGGCCGGTGCCGAGGTGCGGTCAGCCGTTCTCGTAGCCGGTGATGGCCTCGACCTTGGCCGCCGAGGCGCTGGTGGTGTCGAAGGTGTAGCCCAGCCACTCCTTGGCCAGGCGCCGGGCCAGCTCCAGGCCGACGACCCGCTGGCCCATGCACAGCACCTGGGCGTTGTTGGAGAGCACCGAGCGCTCCACCGAGTAGGAGTCGTGGGCGGTCACCGCCCGGATCCCGGGGACCTTGTTCGCCGAGATCGCCACGCCCAGGCCCGTGCCGCAGATCAGCAGCGCCCGGTCGGCCTCCCCGGAGGCGACCTTCCGGGCGGCCTCGACGGCCACGTGCGGGTAGTCCGTGTTCTCGGTCTTCGAGACCCCGACGTCGACCACGCTCTCCACGCGGTCGTCGGCCTCGAGGTCCCGGCGCAGGGCCTCCTTGTAGTCGAACCCGGCGTCGTCGCCGCCGATCACGATCCGCAGCTTCTTCTCGCTCATCACTTCACCTTTTCCTTGTCGTCGTTCTCGTCGTTGATGGTCCTCGCGCGGGCCGCCTCAGCGCTCCGCGCGATCTCGAGCAGGCGCAGGTAGCCCTCCAGCCGCCAGGCCGTGCGGCCGACGAACAGGCCGTCCACGTGGTCGATGCCGAGCAGGTCCGCGGCGTTGTCCAGGTTGACCGACCCGCCGTAGAGCAGCCCGGCCACCCGGGACCCCCAGTGCGCGCCCAGGGCGGCGAAGGGTTCGGCCAGCTCCGCGACGGTGGCCGGGCGGCCGTGCTCGCCGATCGCCCAGATCGGTTCGTAGGCGATCAGCACCCGGGACAGCTGCTCGGCCTCGAGGCCGGCCAGGGCGCGCTCGACCTGGCCGAGGACGTGCGCGCCGGACCCGCCGGCGGCCTGCACCTCCGCCGGTTCCCCGACGCACAGCAGCGGGACGAGCCCGTGGGCGAGGGTCGCGGCGACCTTGGCGCGGACGGTCTCGTCCGTCTCGCCGAAGTGCTCCCGGCGCTCGGAGTGGCCGATCTCCACGATCCGGGCCCCGGCGTCGGCGACCTGGGGCACGGAGACCTCCCCCGTCCAGGCACCGGCCTCGGCCCAGTGCGCGTTCTGCGCCCCCACCAGCACCCGGGGCTCCTCCGCCAGGGCCTGGGCCACCGCGGCGATCGCCGTGGCCGGGGGGATCACGAAGGGCTGCACGTCCCCGAGGTCCCGCCCGGCCAGGGCCTCGGCCAGGCCCCGGGCCCAGTCCGTGGCCTCGGCCAGGGTCTTGTTCATCTTCCAGCTCGTCCCGACCCACACCGTCACGACCGCCTCCTACCGGGCGTCCGGGCCGTGTGCGTCCGGGGTCCGGGCGAAGAGATCGCCCAGGGCGTCCATGAGCACGGAGAAGGACAGCGCCCCGGGGTCCGGGGTGCCCAGGCTCTTGTCGCCCAGCACCTTCGAGCGCCCGCGGCGGGCGGTGATGTCCGCGGTGGCCTCGGCGGCCTCCCGGGCCACCGCGGCGGCCTTCTTCGTGGCGCCCGCCAGGTCGGAGGAGGTCTCGAACTCGGCCAGCAGCGCCTCGCGGAACGGCAGGGCGGCGTCGACCATGGTCTTGTCCCCCGGCTGGGCCCCGCCCAGCCGCACGACCGCGTCGATCCCGGCCACCAGGGCGGCCACCGCCACGTCCGACCCGGCCCCGGCGGCGTCGTCGAAGACCCCGCCGGCCGCGGTCAGCGCCGCGCCCCACAGGGCACCGGAAGTGCCGCCGGCCTCCTCGGCCCAGGCGTCCCCGGCACGCAGCAGCACGGTCCGCGCCCCGGCACCGGCCGCGGCCGCGTCCCGGGCGGCCGCCAGCGCGCCCCGGGTCCCGTAGGCCATGCCCTGGCCGTGGTCGCCGTCGCCGGCGATGGCGTCCAGCTTGCCGAAGTGCTCCTCGTGCTCGGCCGCGGTCGCCTCCAGCACCGCCAGGGCCGCCACGACCCGCTCGGCCGCCGACCGGGACTCCGCGGTGGCCTCGGGCACCTCCTCCGCACCGGGGGTGTGCACCCCGGTCCGCGCCGGCCGCCCGGCCGTGTCCGCCGCCCCCCGGCGGAACGCCGGGGTGTCGGCCGGGGCCAGCCAGTAGCGCTCGAGCTCCTCGTCGAGGAACACCACGGTCAGCGAGCACCCTGCCATGTCCAGGCTGGTGACGTGCTCCCCGACCTCCGGGGCCACCACGGTGAGTCCCTTCTCGGCCAGCCGGGCGGCCACCCGGGCGTAGACCACGAACAGCTCCTCGTACTTGACCGTGCCCAGGCCGTTGACGAGCACCGCCACCCGCCCCTGGTAGCCGCCCTCGACCCGGGCGGGCTCCTCCTCCAGCACACCGTCCAGCAGGAGGTCGGCGATCTCGTCGGCCGTGCCCATCGGCACCTCCCGCACGCCGGGCTCGCCGTGGATCCCGAGCCCGATCGCCATCTCCCCGGCCGGCACGTGGAACAGCGCCTCGCCCGCACCGGGCAGGGTGCAGCCCTCGAAGGCCACCCCGAAGGACCGGGTCGCGTCGTTGGCCTTCCACGCCACCCGCTCGGCCTCGTCCAGATCGGCCCCGGCCTCGATCGCCGCCCCGGCGATCTTGAACACCGGCAGGTCCCCGGCGATGCCGCGGCGCTCACGGTGGGCCCCGGCCGGGCCCGAGGCGATGTCGTCGGACACCCGGATGATCCGCACGTCCACGCCCTCGGCGCGCAGCTTCTCCGCGGCCTGCCCGAAGTGCAGCACGTCCCCGGCGTAGTTGCCGAAGCCCAGGACCACGCCCCCGCCGTTCTCCGCCGAGCGCGCCACGGAGTACACCTGGGAGGCCGAGGGCGAGGAGAAGATGTTGCCGCACGGGGCGCCGTGGCCCATCCCCGGCCCGATCCACCCGGCGAACGCCGGGTAGTGCCCCGACCCCCCGCCGATCACCAGCGCCGGCTGACCCGCCGGCGTCTCGGAGGCGCGCACCACCCCGCCGTGGGCGGCCACCACGTGCTCGGGATGGGCGGCCACATATCCCCGCAGCGCGTCGGACGCGAACTCCGCAGGATCGTTCACAAGAAAAGTCATCGTTCCAGCCTCGGTGGTCTCGGAGGGTGGCCGGGCGGAGCGGCGATCGGCGTCGAGCGCCGCTCCGGCCGGCGGGGTGTGCGGTGGCGCCGGCTCAGCCGGCGTGGGCGGACGCGCCGCCCTGCTGGGCGGTCTCCTCGTCGACCGGGCTGGGGCCCAGGTCGTCCAGGAGCCGCCCCATGGCCACGTACGCCTTGTTGCGGTACGCGACGAGGTCGTTCGAGCGCTCGGCGGGGATCTGCAGGAAGCCGGCGCCGGACTTGGTGCCGAGCTTCCCGGCGTCGACGAGGTCCTGGAGCGCCTTGGGCGTGGCGAAGCGCTCGGGGAAGGAGGTCTGCAGGGAGGCGTAGCAGAAGGCGTAGACGTCCAGTCCGGCCATGTCAGCGATCGCGAAGGGGCCGAAGAACGGCAGCCGGAAGCCGAAGGTGGTGCGCACGAGCGTGTCGACGTCCTCGGCGGTGGCGATGCCCTCCTCGACCAGCTGGGCGGCCTCGTGGAAGAGGGCGTACTGCAGGCGGTTGAGCACGAACCCGGTGACGTCCTTGACCACGGCGGACTTCTTGCCGGTCAGCTCGACGATCTCCTGGGCCGCCGCGACCGTCTCGGGCGTGGTGGTCGCGTGCGGGATGACCTCGACGCCGGGGATGAACGGCGCGGGGTTGGAGAAGTGCACCCCGAGGAAACGGCCCGGGTTCTCGACGACCTCGGCGAGCTGGGCGATGGAGATGGTGGAGGTGTTGGAGCCGATCACGGCGTCCGCCGGAGTGGCGTCGCTGATCCGGCGCAGGGTGCCGTGCTTGATGTCGAGGACCTCCGGGACGGCCTCCTCCACGTAGGAGGCGTCCGCGACGGCCTCCTCGATGCTGGGAGCGGCCCACAGGTTCTCCCGCAGGCGCTCGACCGCGTCCGCCGGGAAGAGCCCGTCGGCGACGAACTGCTCCGCCTCCCCGAGCAGGCGCTCGAGGTTCTTCTCGGCGATCTCCTGCGAGATGTCGGCGAGCGCGACCCGCGCGCCGCCGAGG
The DNA here is from genome assembly GCF_040981005.1 of Kocuria sp. CPCC 205258. Classification (NCBI taxonomy): domain Bacteria; kingdom Bacillati; phylum Actinomycetota; class Actinomycetes; order Micrococcales; family Micrococcaceae; genus Kocuria; species Kocuria sp. CPCC 205258. The sequence continues at coordinate 42,255 of NZ_JAVKPS010000002.1, forward strand.
GCGAGCACCTGGGCGATGCCCCCGCCCATGTATCCCGAACCGACTACTGCTACCGAGCGCTGAGCCATGATCCCCATCTCCTCTGATGTGCACATGTTCTGTCCGTGGGACACGGCGGCATCGGAGCGCGGGTCGCGAGCGACCGCGGGAACCGGATCAGGTCTTCGCCGTGTTTCCTATAGGATCCACGGACCGGAGTGTGGTGTCAACCACACCGGAAGGTGTCGAGGGGTGCGGGAGGGGCCTCAGGCGCTCTCGCTCCGGGCGTCCTGGTCGGCACTCTCGTGCTCGTGGATCGCCCGCTCCCGCACGCCGCAGATGTGCCCGGCCATGGCGATCCGCGCGGCCGCGGGGTCGCCGCGGCGCAGCGCCTGGAGGATCCGCGCGTGCTCCTCGATGGCGCTCCGCGCGTCCTGCACCCCCAGTCCGCTGAAGAGCCGGAACCGGTGCACGTGCCCGCCGAGGGACTCGTAGGCGCCGAGGACGAACTTGTTGCCGGCCTGCTCCGCGATGAGCCGGTGGAAGCGCTCGTCCGCCTCCCAGTAGGAGCGGTAGTCGGAGAAGTGGGGCCCGTTCGGCGCCTCACGGAGGTCGTCGATGGACCGCTCGAGGGACTCCAGGAAGGTCGCGTCCGCGCGGCCGCACGCCAGTTCCGCGTTGTACGGCTCGATGAGCAGGCGCGCGTCCATGAGGTCCAGCAGCTCCTCGTGCGTGAGCAGGGGTGCCACGCGGTAGCCGCGCAGCGCGGCGCGGACCACCATGTTCGTGGACTCCAGCCGCGCCAGGGCCTCCCGGACCGGGGTCGGCGAGACGCCCAGCGCGCGCGCCGTGCCGTCGATGCTGATGGGGTCCCCGGACTTCAGGTCACCGTCCATGAGGCGCGCGAGGATCTCCTTGTAGACCTGGTCCGCGAGGATGCTGCGCTGCACCCACGTCCCGCCCGGAACAGTCGTGTCCATGCCGATTTCCTCACTCGCGTCCGCCGTAACAGGCATTGTCCCACGCAGGCGCGGGCGCAGAGGGCGGCCGGACCGCTCCTGACGACGCCCCACCCACTGGACAGCTCACCAATATCCTATAGGGTATTGGCCAATGGCCCGTCGAATGTGGTCCACGCCACAGCATCAGGGTGGCCCGTCCGCGTTCTGATCAAAGGTGATTCAGCTATGCACATCCTTCTTCCCGCCGCCACGGCGGACGCGCTCGTCCTGGCGGAGAGGCCCACGTGGGCCCTGCTCGCCATCGCGGTCGCGGCCATCGCCGCGCTGCTCTTCCTGATCATCAAGCTCCGCGTCCACGCGTTCTTCGCCCTGATCATCATCAGCCTGCTCACGGCGCTGGCCGCCGGCATCGGCGTGGCCGACGTCGTGGGCGTGGTGGTCGCGGGGTTCAGCACCACCGTGGGCAACGTGGCCCTGCTCGTGGGCTTCGGCGCGGTGCTCGGCCGCCTGGTCCAGGTCTCGGGCGGCGCCCAGGTGCTCGCCGACGCGATGCTGCGGCGGTTCGGGGAGAAGCGGGCCCCGCTCGCCCTGGCGGTGGCCTCCCTCTTCTACGCGTTCCCGATCTTCCTCGACGCCGGCTTCATCGTGATGCTGCCGATCATCTACACGGTGGCGCGGCGCCTGGGCGGTTCCTTCATGCTCTACGTGCTGCCCTCCATCGGCGCCTTCCTGATGATGCACGCCCTCACCCCGCCGCACCCGGGCCCCACCGCCGCCGCCACGGTGATGGGCGCCGACGTCGGGATGGTCGTGCTCGTCTCGCTCCTGGTCGGCCTGCCCACGTGGTACCTCGCCGGCTACCGGCTCAGCCTGGTCATCGCCAAGCGCTACCCGGACATGCCCGTGCCGAACCTCCTGGGCGAGGTGGAGCTCGAGGACGACATGCCCCGGCCCGGCTTCTGGACGATCATCTTCGTCCTGCTGCTGCCGCTCGTGCTCATCTTCTTCAACACGCTGTTCACCACGCTGGAGGCCAGCGGGTCCGTGGGCGAGGACAACGTCCTGTTCCGGCTGTCCCGGCTCATCGGCAACACCCCGATCGCGCTGCTGATCGCCACGCTGTTCGCGATGTACCTGCTGTACCTGCGGCCGCGGCGCGGCCGCGGCTCGATCGGCGGCGCCCTGGAGGACCTGGTCGACCACGCCCTCGCCCCGGTCTGCTCGATCATCCTCATCACGGGCGCCGGCGGCGCCTTCGGCCGGGTGCTCACCGAGACCGGGATCGGCGGCACCATCGCCGGCGGCCTGGACGCGATGGGGCTCCCGGTGATCCTGGCCGGCTTCCTCGTGGCAATCGCCTTCCGCGTGGCCCAGGGATCGGCCACCGTGGCCGCGACCACGGCGGGCTCCATCATGGCCCCCGCCGTCGCGGAGCTGGGCCTGTCCGGCGTCGGGCTGGCCGCCATCGTCGTCGGCATCGCGGCGGGCTCCATCACCTTCTCCCACGTCAACGACTCGGGCTTCTGGCTCATCGGCAAGTTCTGCGGCTTCGACACCATGACCACGCTGAAGACCTGGTCGGTGGTCGGCACCGCGATCGGCTTCATGGCCTTCGCCCTGGCCTGGGTCGTCTACGCCCTGGCCGCGTGAGCCGGCCACGGGCACCACGACCACGCCCGGCACCCACCACGCGCCTGATCGCCACGCACCTGATCGCCCCGCATTTGATCGCCCCGAAGGAGTTCTCATGACCGACGGACAGTTCCCCGCGCACCGGACGGCGGTGGTCACCGGCGCCGGGGCCGAGCGCGGCATCGGCCGCCACGTCGCCCGCCGCCTGGCACGGGAGGGATGGGCCCTGGCGGTGCTGGACGTCGACGCCGACGGCGTCCGCTCCTTCGCCGCCGAGCTCGCCGGACGGACGGAGAGCCCGGTGCGCGGCATCCCGGTCGACGTCGCCGACCCCACCTCCGTGGACGCCGCGTTCGAGGAGATCGACGCCCACCTGCCGCCCGTGCTCGCCGAGGTGAACCTCGCCGGCATCGCCAGCCCCCACTCCTTCTTCGAGCTCACGAAGGACGTCTGGACCCGGGTCATGGACGTCAACGCCACGGGCACGCTGCTCATGATGCAGGCGGCGGCCCGGCGCATGGTCGAGGGCGGCCACGGCGGCCGGATCGTCAACACGTCCTCGATCACCGCCTACGACGGCGGCGGGACGTTCTCGAAGACCGGGTACGCCGCGGCGAAGGCCGCGGTCCTCGGTCTGACCCGCGGCGGCGCCCGGGAGCTGGGAGCGCACGGGATCACCTGCAACGCGCTCGTCCCGGGCCCCATCGACACGGACATCATGGGCGGCGCGCTCACCGAGGACCGCAAGTCCGCCATGTCCGCGGGCATCCCCGCCGGCCGCGTCGGGCAGCCGGAGGACGTGGCCGCCCTCGTCGCCTTCCTGACCAGCCACGAGGCCGGGTTCGTCAACGGCGCCTCGTACTTCATCGACGGCGGCAAGCACATGGTGTGAGCCCGCACCGCCCCGAGCACCGGTGCCACCGCGCACCCCGGACACCACCCAGCACGGCGCCCGACGAGGCGCCCGACAAGGAGAGAACCATGCCGCACACCCCCGAGACCTGGCCGATCGGCGCCGCCCTGCTGAACTTCACCGGCACCACCGCCGACGGCCGCGACCGCACCACCGCCGGCCCCGAGGCCTGGAAGCAGACGCTGCGCGAGGTCCGCCTCGCGGGCTTCGACCACGTCGACCTCACCGACTCCTGGGTCCGGCCCGCCGACCTCGACACCGACGGCCGCCGCCGGCTGCTCGAGACGGCCCGCTCCTACGACCTCGCCTTCAGCGACATCGCCGTGACCCGCAAGAGCGTCATCACCCCGGACGAGGACCGGGCCCGGGAGAACATGGCCTACACGAAGCGGACCATCGACGCCGCGGCGGACCTCGAGGTGCCCATGGTGTGCCTGGGGCTGCACGACCCGTTCACCGAGCCGCAGAAGCAGGCCACCTGGTTCTGGCTCGCGGAGGGCGCCGAGGACGAGGAGACCCCGGAGAACCGGGAGAAGGCCGCCGCCCGCTTCCGCGAGCTCGGCGAGTACGCCGCCGAGCGGGGGGTCAGCGTGTCGCTGGAGATGTACGAGGGCACCTTCCTCGGCACCGCCGACAGCTCCGTGCAGCTCGTCACCGCCGTGGACCTGCCCAACGTGGGGCTGTGCCCCGACATCGGCAACATCGTCCGCCTGCACCGGGAGGTCGAGGACTGGCGGGAGATGCTGACCAAGATGCTCCCCCACACCAACTACTGGCAGCTCAAGAACTACTTCCGGGACCACGACCCCGCCACCGGTTCCTACGCCTCGGCGCCGGCGCCGCTGGCCCTCGGCTTCATCGACTACCGCGAGGCCATCGGCATGGCCCTGGAGGCCGGCTTCGACGGCCCCATGTGCGTGGAGCACTACGGCGGCGACGGCCTCACGGTGACGGCCATGAACCGGGACTACATCCGGGGGATCCTCGCGGCCAAGCTCCCGGAGGCATGATCCCCGGCAGGACGGACGGAACGGCTCCGGTGCGGCACCGGGGCCGTTCCGTCGTCGATGCCGGTGGCGGCGCCGGCGCCGGGTCCCCGGGACCGGGGGCGCGGGCCCGCGCCTAGGATGGTCCCACCGGGCGGCTCCTGGACGCCGCCCGGGTCCACGGCCACCTCTGGAGACGGGCGCCGAGCATGACCTCCGACCCGCAGCAGCTGTTCCCGGGCAAGCAGTTCATCAGCACCGTCCTCGCGGCGCTGGAGACCAAGACGACCATGTCCGGCGAGCTGGCGCGGCGCTACCTGCAGCGCGCCGGGATGGCGGGAATGATCATCGGTGTCCTGTTCGCCGCGAACTTCGCCGTCGTCGCCGCGTTCGACGCCGTGCCCGCCGGGGACGCGACGCTACGCCCCCTGGGGCGCCTGCTAGGCGCCGTGACCTTCGGCTGGGCGCTGGTCTTCATCTACTACTCGAAGTCCGAGCTCCTGACGTCCAACATGATGATCGTCTCCATCGGCGCCTACTACCGCCGCACCTCGTGGTTCAAGGCGGTGCGGCTGCTCGGGCTGTGCTATCTGGGCAACTTCCTGGGCGGGCTGCTCGTGGCCGTGGTGCTGCGCTTCAGCACCATCACGGACGGGCCCGCGCACGCGGAGATGGAGGCCGCCGTGGCGCACAAGCTCGAGTTCGTCACCGGCGGCGCCACCGGGTGGACGGACCTGTTCCTGCGCGCGGTGCTGTGCAACTTCCTCATCAACCTGGCGATGCTGCTCGTCTACAACGGCCTGGTGAAGGACGACCTGATGAAGAGCCTGATCATGATCGTGGCCGTCTTCCTCTTCGCGTTCCTGGGTCTCGAGCACTCCGTGGCCAACACGGTCCTGTTCACCGTGGTGGGACTGGAGGGCGGACTCGACGTGGGGGCCGCGGGCGCCAACGTGGGGATCGCCCTCCTGGGCAACTTCCTGGGCGGCGGGGTCCTGATCGGCTTCTACTACGCGTACGTCAACGACGACGCCGGCTACCGCCCCCGCACCCGCTGACGCGGGGCCCCCGGCGTGCTCGCTCTCGGCCGAAAACTCTTCAGCTCACTTACCTTTTGCCGGGACACCCCGTAGCGTGGACCGGGCACGTCATCCGAGCAGCACCCCAGCGAGAAGAAGGAGCACCAGCATGCGAAGGATCCTGTTCATGGTCGGCACCGCGGTCTTCGGCCGCATCATGGCGAAGCGGCGCGAGAACAAGGCCGGCGGCCGCTAGTACCGGAAGCGCCACTCGGTGCGGGAGCGGTAGGTCTGCCCCGGGCGCAGCACCGGGTCGGAGAGCTCCGGCCGGTTCGGCGAGTCCGGGTGGTACTGGGGCTCCAGGGCGATCCCCGCTCCCCGCGGATAGGCGCGCCCGCCGGTGCCGGTGATGGTGCCGTCCAGGGCGTTGCCCGTGTACACCTGCAGGGCCGGCTGGTCGGTCCACAGCTCCACGGACCGCCCGCTCGCCGGGTGCTCCAGCCGGGCGGCGGCGCGCAGCCCGGTGCCGCGCAGGTGGAAGGAGTGGTCGATCCCGCCCACGGCCGCGATCTGCGGGTGCTCCGCCCGCACCCGGTCCCCGAGCCGGGCGGGGGCGGTGAGGTCCAGCGGCGTCCCGCGCACGGCGGCCAGGCCGTCCAGCGGTACCCCGTCCCGGCCGACCGGCAGGTACCGGTCAGCCTCGACGGTGAGCGTGTGGTCGTCGACCGTCCCCGACCCCTCCCCGGCGAGGTTGAGGTAGACGTGGCTCGCGGGCCCGACCACGGTCGGGGCGTCGGTGCGGGCCTCCAGGTCCAGAGCGAGGACGTCGTCCGTGACGGCGTACCGGGCCCGGAGGACCACCTCGCCGGGAAAGCCCTGGTCCCCGTCCGGGCTGACCAGCTCCAGCACCAGGACGTCGCGGCTCGCGGAGACCGTCCGCCAGGTGCGGCGGTGGAAGCCGTCGGGGCCGCCGTGCAGGGTGTTGCCGCCCTCGTTGGCCGCCAGTTCCACGGTGGTCCCGTCGAGGTCGAAGCGGGCCCCGGCGATCCGGTTGGCGCAGCGGCCGACCACCGCCCCCAGGAAGGCCTCCGGGGGTGCCGCGCAGCCGGCGGCGTCCGGGTGCCCCAGCACCACATTGGTGCCGGGGCCCCCGGCCGGGCCGGGCATATACAGGGCCTGGACCGCGGCGCCGAGGTCGAGCACGCGCAGGCTCAGCCCGCCCGGGGTAGCGAGGGTGTGCGCGGTGACCTCCCGACCGTCGGGCAGCGTCCCGAAGGACTGCGGGGCGGGCGCGGTCATTTGAGCGCGTTCGAGGCGCGGCGCTTGTTGAACACGTCGAACCCGACCGCCAGCAGGAGCACCAGGCCCTTGATGAACTGCTGGTAGTCGATGCCCACGCCCATGAGGGACATGCCGTTGTTGAGCACGCCCATGATCAGACCGCCGGTGATGGCGCCGATGATGGTGCCCACGCCACCGGTCACGGCGGCGCCGCCGATGAACGCCGCGGCGATCGCGTCCAGCTCGAACAGGTTTCCGGCGCCCGGCCCGGCGGAGTTGAGCCGGCCGGTGAACACCAGCCCGGCCAGCGCGGCCAGCACGCCCATGTTGACGAAGAGCAGGAAGTCGACGCGCTTGGTGTTCACACCGGACAGCTGGGCCGCCTGGAGGTTGCCGCCGCGGGCGTACACGTGGCGGCCGAACACCGTCCGGTTCATGACGGCGCTGTAGGCGACCACCAGCACGCCGAGGACCACGAGCACGATCGGCGTCCCGCCGCGCGAGCTGGCCAGCAGGAAGGTGAGCGCGAGGATGACGACGACGCCGAAGACCAGCCGCGTGAGGAACCAGGCGCGCGGCTCGTCCTCGAGGTGGAGCTTCGCGCGGTTGGCCCGGCCCCGGAGCTGGCTCAGCACGAGCATGGCCGTGGCGATCAGGCCGATGCCCACCGTGGTCCAGTCCAGGATGTTGGTCGCCGGCGGGAACAGCCCCGGGAAGAGGGAGCCGCCGCCGAGCTGGCGGTACTCCGGCGGGAAGCCGGTGATCCGCTGGTTCTCGAGCACGATCTGCGTCAGCCCGCGGAAGACGAGCATGCCGGCGAGGGTCACGATGAAGGCGGGGATCCCGATGTAGGCCACCCAGAAGCCCTGCCAGGCGCCCACGAGCGCGCCGACCGCGAGGGCGGCGACGAGGGCCACCCACCACGGCAGGCTCCAGTCCCGGATCATGATCCCGGACATGGCGCCCACGAACGCGGCCACCGAGCCGACCGAGAGGTCGATGTGCCCGGCCACGATGATCATGACCATGCCGATCGCCAGCAGCAGGATGTAGCTGTTCTGGACGATGATGTTGTAGACGTTGTCCGGCTGCAGCAGCGCGCCGCCGGTCAGGGCCTGGAACAGCGTCACGATCACCAGCAGGGCCAGGAAGATGCCGATCTGGCGGAGCCGGCTCATGAGGAACCGGCCGGCGCCGGCCACGGTGGAGGCCTTCTGCGGGCCCCGGCTGTCGAGAGCCCGGTCCTCGTCGACGAGGGTGGAAGCCATGGGTCAGTCCTTTTCCTTGGTCATGTGCTGCATGAGTCGTTCGGGGGTGGCCTCGGCGATGGGCACCTCGGCGGTGATCCGGCCCTCGGCGAGCGTGTAGATCCGGTCGCAGATCCCCAGCAGCTCCGGCAGCTCGGAGGAGATGACCAGCACCGCCTTCCCCTGCGCGGCCAGCCTGTTGATGATCGTGTAGATCTCGTACTTCGCCCCCACGTCGATGCCGCGGGTGGGCTCGTCGAGGATGAGCACGTCGGGGTCGGCGAACATCCACTTGGACAGGACGACCTTCTGCTGGTTGCCGCCGGAGAGCTTGCCGGTGATCGAGGACACCGAGGGCGCCTTGATGTTCATGCTGGTGCGGTAGTCCTGCGCCACGAGCGTCTCGCGCCCGCCGTCGACCCAGCCCGCGGACGTGAGCTTGCCCAGCGCCGCCGAGGAGATGTTCCGCTTGATGTCGTCGATGAGGTTGAGCCCGTAGCGCTTGCGGTCCTCCGTGGCGTAGGCGATGCCGTGCCGGATCGCCTCGCTGACGGTGCGCGCCGTGATCTCCTCGCCGTTCTTGTACATCCGCCCGGTGATGTTGGACCCGTAGCTGCGCCCGAAGATGCTCATGGCCAGCTCCGTGCGCCCGGCGCCCATGAGCCCGGCGATGCCCACGATCTCGCCCGCCCGCACGGACAGGTGCGCGTTGTCCACCACCACCCGCGAGTGCTCCTGCGGGTGGTGCACGGTCCAGTCCTCGACGCGGAGCACCTCCGCGCCGATGTCGGGGACCCGCTCGGGGTAGCGGTTCGTCAGCTCGCGGCCCACCATGCCCTTGATGATCCGGTCCTCGGTGACCGACCCGTCGTGCAGGCTGAGGGTCTCGATGGTCTGCCCGTCGCGCAGGATCGTCACGGAGTCGGCGATCGCCCGGATCTCGTTGAGCTTGTGGCTGATGATGATGCAGGTGATCCCGTCCTCGCGCAGCCCGCGGACCAGGCCCAGCAGGTGCGCGGAGTCCTCGTCGTTGAGGGCGGCCGTGGGCTCGTCGAGGATGAGCAGCTTCACGTCCTTGGAGAGCGCCTTGGCGATCTCCACGAGCTGCTGCTTGCCCACCCCGATGTCCCCGGCCGGGACGCTGGGGTTCACGTCGAGGCCCACGCGCCGGAGCAGGTCGGCGGCCCTGGCGTTGGTCTCGTTCCAGTTGATGAACCCGCGGGTGGCGCGCTCGTTGCCGAGGAAGATGTTCTCGGCGACGGACAGGAACGGGGACAGGGCCAGCTCCTGGTGGATGATGACCACCCCGCTGCGCTCGCTGTCCTTGATGTCCCGGAAGGAGACGGTCTCGCCCTCCAGGACGATGTCCCCCTCGTAGGTGCCGTGCGGGTACACGCCGGACAGGACCTTCATGAGGGTGGACTTGCCGGCGCCGTTCTCCCCGCAGATCGCGTGGACCTCGCCGCGGGCGACGGCCAGGGTGACGTCCTGCAGCGCCTTGACGCCGGGGAAGGACTTGCTGATCCGGCGCATCTCCAGAACGTGCTCGCTCATGCGGGCCTCCTCGTCTCGAGCTGGTGGGTGGGTGGACGGGACGGACCGGCCGGGCGGCGGAGTGCCGCCCGGCCGGTCGCGATCACTCGAGCTCGGACGCCTCGTAGTAGCCGCTGTCCACGAGGACCTCCTGGTAGTTGTCCTTCGTGACGATCTGCGACTCGAGCAGGTAGGCGGGGACCACCTTCACGCCGTTGTCGTAGGTCTCCTCGTCGTTGACCTCGGGCTCCTCGCCCTGCATCAGGGAGTCCACCATGAGCACCGCGCGCTCGCCGAGCTCGCGGACGTCCTTGAAGATCGTGGAGTACTGCTCGTCGTTGACGATCGACTTCACGGAGCCGACCTCGGCGTCCTGGCCGGTCACCACGGGCAGCTCGTCCTGGGAGTAGCCGCCGGAGCGCAGCGCGGAGATGATGCCGATCGAGAGGCCGTCGTACGGGGAGAGCACGCCGTCGAGCTGGTCGCCGCCGCCCACCGTGATGAGGTCCTCCATCCGGTCCTGGGCGGTGTCCGGCAGCCATCGCAGGATGGCGGCCTGCTCGAACTCCGTCTGGCCGCTGGGGACGTTGAGCGTGCCGTCGTCCAGGTAGGGCTTGAGGGTGTCCATCGCGCCGTCCCAGAAGAAGGTCGCGTTGTTGTCGTCCGGGCTGCCGGCGAAGAGCTCCACGTTGAAGGGGCCCTTCTCGCCGGTGGGCTCGCCGTTCTCGTCGAGGACCCCGAGGCCGGTGAGCAGCGACGTGCCCTGCTGCACGCCCACCTCGTAGTTGTCGAAGGTGGTGTAGTAGTCCACGGTGTCCGACTCGTTGATGAGGCGGTCGTAGGCGATCACGGGGATCTCCTGGGTCTCGGCCGTGTCGAGCACGCTGGTCAGCGTGGTGCCGTCGATCGAGGCGATCACCAAGGCCTTGGCCCCGCCGTTGATCATGTTCTCGATCTGGGAGATCTGGGTGGGGATGTCGTCGTTGGCGTACTGGAGGTCCACCTCGTAGCCGAGCTCCTCGAGCTGCGCCTTGACGTTCTCGCCGTCGGCGATCCAGCGCTCGGACTGCTGTGTGGGCATCGCCACGCCGATCTTGGCGCCCTCGTTGGAGCCCGCCTCCGCGCCGCCGCCGCGGTTGCCGCCGCAGGCCGTGAGGCCCAGCGCGAGGGTCAGGGCGGTCACCCCCGTGAGGGTCTTCTTCAGGTCGATCTTCGGGGTCATGGTCGTGCCTTTCGTCGGTCCGGGCCGCACTGCCCGGTGGTGGGAGTGTTCGAGCGAGGTCGGTGCTGGTGAGATCTCGTGGTGGTCGTCAGGGGTCCTGGTCATCATGGTCGTTCCGGCCGTCCCGCTCAGAGCTTCTGGGCGAGCCGGTAGTAGGCCGCGTTCCACCGCACCTCGCGCTGGAACTCCCGCAGGGTGGTGGTGCCGTCGATGACGAGCAGCTCGGTCCGGGTCATGTCGGCGAAGTCCCGGATCACCTCGGCGCCCACCGCGGTGCTGAGGACCGTGTGGTGGGCGGCGCCGGCGGTGAGCCAGGCCGCGGCCGAGGTCGCGAGGTCGGGGTGCGGCCGCCAGACGGCCCGGGCCACCGGCAGGTTCGGGAGCGGGGCGTCCGGGGGCACGACGTCCACGGTGTTGGCGGTGAGCCGGAACCGGTCCCGCATGTCGGACATCGCCACGACCACGCCGGGACCGGCGTCGGTGTCGAAGACCAGGCGCACGGGGTCCTCGCGTCCGCCGATGCCCAGCGGGTGCACCTCGAGGGAGGGGCGCGCCGTGGTGAGGCTCGGGCAGACCTCCAGCATGTGAGCGCCGAGGATCTTCTCCTCCCCCGGCACCAGGTGGTACGTGTAGTCCTCCATGAGGGACGCGCCCCCGGGCAGCCCGGCGCCCATGACCTTGGCCGCCCGCACCAGCAGGGCCGTCTTCCAGTCGCCCTCCGCCCCGAACCCGTAGCCGCGGGCCATGAGCCGCTGCACGGCGAGGCCCGGCAGCTGGCGCAGACCGCCGAGGTCCTCGAAGTTCGTGGTGAAGGCGCCGAAGCCGCCCTCCTCCAGGAACTGGAGCATCCCGAGCTCCTGCCGGGCCCCGTAGCGCAGGGACTCGTGGCGCTGCCCGCCGCGGCGCAGCTCGGGGGCCACGTCGTAGAGCTCCTCGTACTCGGCGACGAGCTCGTCCACGCGGTCCTCGGGCTGGGCGTCCACCACGGCCACGAGGTCGTTGACGCCCCAGGTGTTCACGGAGACCCCGAACTGCAGCTCGGCCTCCGTCTTGTCGCCCTCGGTCACGGCGACGTTGCGCATGTTGTCGCCGAACCGGGCCACCCTGAGCCCCTGGACCGCCGCGCGGCCGGCGCACGCGCGCTGCCAGGAGGCGATCTGCGCGGTGACGCCGGGGGTCGAGACGTGGCCCACCACGGTCTTGCGCGGGACGTCGAGCCGGGTCTGGATGTAGCCGAACTCCCGGTCGCCGTGCGCGGCCTGGTTGAGGTTCATGAAGTCGAAGTCGATCTCGCCCCACGGCAGCTCGACGTTGATCTGGGTGTGCAGGTGGAGCAGCGGCTTGCGCAGGGCGTCGAGGCCGGTGATCCACATCTTGGCGGGGCTGAAGGTGTGCATCCAGGCGATCGCCCCGATCACGCCGTCCGCGGCGTTGAGCTCGAGGGCCGTGCGGCGGATCGAGTCCGCATCCTTCAGCGTGGGCTTCCAGACCACCTCGACGGGCAGCCCGGCCTCGCCCAGCACGCGGACGATCTCGCGGGACTGCTCGGCCACCTGGCGCAGGGTGTCCTCGCCGTAGAGGTCCTGGCTGCCGGTGAGGAACCAGACCTCGTAGTGGTCAAGGGCGGTGGGCAGAGGATTCACGGGTGAGCGCTCCTGGGGTGGTGGGGACGGCCGCGGGCTGCTGGCCGTAGACGTTCTGGTAGCGGTCGAACAGGGAGTCGACGTGCGCAGGGTCGATGGGCAGCGGCTCGCCCAGCTGGCGGGAGAGGTGCACGGTGCGGGCCACGTCCTCGAGCATGGCCGCGGCCTTGACGGCATCCCGGGCGTCCTTGCCGATGGTGAACGGCCCGTGGCTGAGCATGAGGACCGCGCGGGAGCGGTGGCCGGAGAGGGTCTCCACGATGCCGCGGCCGATCGAGTCGTCGCCGATGATCGCGAAGGGCCCCACGGGGATCTCCCCGCCGAACTCGTCCGCCATGGCCGTCAGGACGCAGGGGATGGCCTCGCCGCGGGCCGCCCAGGCCGTGGCGTAGGGCGAGTGGGTGTGGACCACTCCCCCGACCTCCGGCATGTGCCGGTAGACGTAGGCGTGGGCGGCGGTGTCGCTGGACGGCGAGCGCTCCGCGCCGGGGGTGCCGGGGACCGGCCGGCCGTCCAGGTCGCACAGGATCTGGTTGTCCGGGCCGAGGTCGTCGTAGCTCACGCCGCTGGGCTTGATCACGAAGAGGTCCGTGCCGGGGACCCGCCCGGACACGTTGCCCGCCGTCCAGACCACCAGCCCGTAGCGGACCAGTTCGGCGTGCAGGTCCGCGACCTCGCGCCGCACGCGGGCGATCCGCTCCTCGAGCTCGGGCGTCAGGGCGTTCACGCGGAGACCTCCTGGGTGGAACGGGCGTTGCGCCGGAGCGCCTTGAGCCGGCGCATGACGTCGCTGCCGCCGCGGCCGAAGTGGTCGTGCAGCGCGGTGTAGTCCTCGTAGAGGACGGAGTAGGCCTCGGTGTGCGCGGGGTTCGGGGTGTAGGCGTTGCGCTCGAGCCGGCCCATCGCCGCGGCGGCCGCCCGGACGTCCGGGTAGGCGCCGGCGGCCACGGCCGCGTGGATGGCGGAGCCCAGGGCCGGGCCCTGGTCGCTGCCGATCACCGAGATCGGCATGCCCAGCACGTCGGCGTAGATCTGCATGAGGAACGCGTTCTTGATCAGCCCGCCGGCCGCCACGAACTCGGTGACGGGGATCCCGGAGGCGGCGAAGGCCTCCACGATCGTGCGGGTCCCGAAGGCGGTGGCCTCCAGCAGGGCGCGGTAGACCTCGTGCGGGCGGGTGGCCAGGGTGAGGCCGACGAGCAGCCCGGAGAGCTCGTGGTCCACGAGCACGGACCGGTTGCCGGACTGCCAGTCCAGGGCCAGGAGCCCGTGCGCGCCCACCGGTTCGCGACTCGCCTGCTCGGTGAGCAGCTCGTGCACGCTCAGCCCGCGCTCGGCGGCCTCCTCCTGGAGCCGCCCCGGCACGAAGTGGGCCGTGAACCAGCCGAAGATGTCGCCCACCCCGGACTGCCCGGCCTCGTAGCCGTAGAGCCCGTCGATGATCCCGCCGTCCACCACGCCGCACATCCCGGGGACCTCGCGCAGGGTGTCGGAGCTCATGACGTGGCAGGTGGAGGTGCCCATGATCGCCACCATCTGACCCGGCGCGGTGGCCCGGGCGGCGGGGGCGCTCACGTGCGCATCGACGTTGCCCACCGCCACGGCGATGCCGGCGGGCAGGCCCGTCCACTCCGCGGCCTGCGCGCTGAGCGTGCCCGCGGCCGTGCCGAGGGCCCCGATCGGGTGGTCGACCTTGTCCTGCGCGAAGCCGGCGAACCCGGGGTTCAGGGCGCCGAGGAACTCGCGGTCGGGGTACTCGCCGTCCTGCAGGATGCCCTTGTACCCGGCGGAGCACGCGTTGCGCACGTAGCTGCCCGTCAGCTGCCAGACGATCCAGTCGGCGGCCTCCACCCAGTGGTCCATGAGGTGGTACAGCTCGGGGTCCTCCTCGAGCAGCTGCAGTCCCTTGGCGAACTCCCACTCGCTCGAGATGAGACCGCCGTAGCGGGCCAGCCAGCGCTCTCCGCGCCGGGCCGCGAGATCGTTGATGCGGTCCGCCTGGCCCTGCGCGGCGTGGTGGCGCCACAGCTTCACGTAGGCGTGCGGGCGGCCCGCCAGGCCGGGCAGCTCGTTGAGGGGCGTGCCGTCGGCCCGGACGGGGACCATGGTGCACGCGGTAAAGTCGGTGCCCACGCCCACCACGGCGCTCGGGTCCACCCCGGCGGCGCGGACGGCGGCGGGCACCGCGTGCCGCAGGACGTCCACGTAGTCGGCGGGGACCTGCAGCGCCCACTCGGGCGGCAGGGCCTCCCCCGTGGCGGCGAGCACGGTGTCCATCACGCCGTGCTCGTACTCGTGCACCGCGGAGCCCATCTCGGCGCCGTCGTGCACCCGCACGACGACGGCCCGCCCCGACAGGGTGCCGTAGTCGACGCCGATGACGTACGTGGGATCTGGGCTGGGCTGGCTCACGGAGGACCTCGTTGTCGTTCGAGCCGCACGTTCCGAAAGGGGCGGCCGCCGGCCGGCCCACCTCGGAATGTGAACGGTCACATCTGATGTTCGGGCCAACCTACCGCAGCGTGGAAGCACGTGTCCCACATCACTTGATAACAGTTTGGTAACGGCGTGGCCGGGAATCCATCAGCCCTGGTCGGAGGCGGGCGCGGCCGTGGACTCGCGGACCACGAGCACGGGCTCCACGTCCCCCGGCCGGACCGGCTGCTCCCCCCGCAGCTCCGCGAGCAGCACGGCCATGCAGCGCCGGCCCAGCTCGGGGAAGTCCTGGCGCACCGTGGTCAGCGGCGGCCGGAAGTGCGCGGCCTCCGGGACGTCGTCGAATCCCACCACGCTGACGTCCCCGGGCACGTCCAGCCCGGCCTCGGCCAACGCGTGCACGAGGCCGAGCGCGATGTGGTCGTTGCCGCAGAAGACCGCGCTGAACTCCCGGCGCCCGCGCAGTCCGAGCCCCGCGCGGTAGCCGGAGTCCGCGGTCCACGCCCCGGCGGGGGCCACCACGGGCTCGAACCCCCAGGCGGTCATCTCCTCGCGGTAGCCCTGGCGGCGGGCGTCCGTCTCGACCCACCCTTCGGGGCCGGGGACGTGGACCACGCGGTGGTGCCCCAGCTCCAGCAGGTGACGGGTGGCCAGCCGCGCCCCGGCCAGCTGGTCGACCGACATCCGGTGGTCCTCGCTGTGCAGGGAGTGCACGGTGACGAACGGGATCCGGATGGACAGCTGCTCGATCACCTCCAGCGTGCGCGACTGCGGCGCGAGGATCACCAGCCCCTCCACCGCGTGGCCGACCATCCGGTCCAGGGCCGACTCGATCGAGGCGCGGTCCGCGTGGTCGATGTGGGCGGTGTCCACGACGTAGCCGGCCTCGTCGGCCGCCGTCTCGACCGCCCGGAGGCTGGCCGACGGGCCGTACTCGGCGCCCGAGGAGACGAGGGCGCCGATGGTCCTCGACTCGCTCGTGACCAGGGCGCGAGCGGCCCGGTTGGGCCGGAAGCGCAGCTCCTCCATGGCCTGCAGCACCCGCTGCCGGGTCGAGTCGCGCAGCGCGGGGTGCCCGTTGATCACCCGGGAGACCGTCTGGTGGGAGACCCCGGCCGCGCGGGCCACGTCCCGGATGTTGGGGGCGCGCGGAGGCCGTGCGGAGTTCGCACCACCCTCGACGGTCATGGCCAGAACGGTACTGCACGGCACCGGACGGACCCAGTGGAGGGGTCCCCGGAAGGGATCTCCCTCCCCCCGGTGCTTGCGCGGCGGACACGTCGCACCGCATGGTGGTCCCCGGCGCCCCCGGAACCCGGGCCGCCGTCCCCCGGGCACCCGGGAGACCCTCCACCGATCGCGGAACGGGATTCTACGCATGGAGCAACGCACACTCGGCAGGACCGGACGGAAGGTCTCCACCGTGGGCCTGGGCACGTGGCAGCTGGGCGCGGACTGGGGGGACGTCGACCCCGCCGAGGCCACCGCCGTCCTGGAGGCCGCCGTGGAGTCGGGGGTCACGTTCTTCGACACCGCCGACGTCTACGGCGACGGCCGCAGCGAGCAGACCATCGGCGCGTTCCTGCGCGAGCACCCCGACCTGGACATCACCGTGGCCACGAAGATGGGCCGCCGCGCGGACCAGGTCCCGGAGAACTACACCCTCGCGAACTTCCGGCAGTGGGTGGACCGCTCGCGCCGGAACCTGGGCACCGACACCCTGGACCTGGTCCAGCTGCACTGCCCGCCCACGCCGGTCTACAGCGACCAGGAGGTCTACGACGCCCTGGACACCCTGGTCCAGGAGGGCGCGATCCGCCACTACGGCGTCAGCGTGGAGCGCACCGACGAGGCGCTCGCGGCCATCGCCCGCGGGAGCACCGCCACCGTCCAGATCATCCTCAACGCCTTCCGGCTCAAGCCGCTGGACGCCGTGCTGCCGGCGGCGAAGGAGGCCGGGGTGGGGATCATCGCCCGGGTGCCGCTGGCCTCGGGGCTGCTGTCCGGGAAGTACACGGCGGACACCCGGTTCGCGGCCGACGACCACCGCAACTACAACCGCGGCGGCGAGGCCTTCGACGTCGGCGAGACGTTCTCCGGGGTGGACTTCCAGCGCGGCCTCGAGGCCGTCCGCGAGTTCGCCGGGCTGCTTCCGGACGGGGTGACCACGGCGCAGGCCGCGATCGCGTGGATCATCGCCCAGGACGGCGTCAGCACCGTGATCCCCGGGGCGCGCAGCGTGGAGCAGGTCCGCGGCAACGCCTCGGCGGCGGACACCGGGGACCTGGGCCGGGAGATCGACGCCGGGGTCCGCAGGATCTACGACGCGTACTTCCGGGCGGACATCCACCCCCGCTGGTGAGCCCCTCCCGCACCGTCCCGGGCGACGCCGGGGGCGGTGCCGCCCGGGGCGGCTCCAGCTCGTAGGATGGTCCGGATCCACCCGTGAAAGCGAGCCGCCCCGATGTCCCCCAGCCCCGCCGCGGACCACCCCGGCCCTGCACCTGACGGTCTCGCACGACTGACGGAGATCGACCTGGCCTCGGAACCGATCTTCCTCATGGCCCGGGCGGCGGCGCTGGGCTCGTCGACGGCCAACCAGGGGCTCGCCCCGCTCGGGCTGAAGGTCCGCAGCTACTCCCTCCTGGCGGCGGCCTGCAGCGGCACGGGGCCGACGCAGCGGGAGCTCGGCGAGCTGCTGCGGATGAAGCCCAGCCAGACCGTGGCCCTCCTCGACGAGCTGGAGCAGCGCGGTCTGGTGGAGCGGCAGGCCGACCCCCGGGATCGCCGCTCCAAGATCGTGGCCCCCACCGGTGCGGGGCGGGAGCTCTACGCCAGCGCCAAGGCGGCGGTGGACCTCGCCGCCGAGAGGTCGCTCGGGGACCTCCGGCCCCAGGACCGGGAGGATCTGGCGCGCCTGCTGCGACAGGTCGCCTTCTGACGCCCGGAGGGACGCGCACTGGGCACCTCCCATGGACTGTGACCCTTGACACACCCGGCCGGCGGGCGCAGGATCAGTTCACTAACTGAACTGTTCACTTCTGGAGGTATCTCGTGGTCCGCTCCCCCCGGTTCCGTCGCACCGCGCTCGTCCCGGTCGCCGCCCTGGCCACCGCTCTCGCCACCACCGCCGGCATCCTCCCCGCCGTGGCCGCCCCGGACGCCTCCGTCGTCGCCTCCCCCGGCACGGCCGCCTCGGCGGCCCCGACCGTGGCCACCGGAACCCTGGACAACGGTGCCGCCTGGCGGGCGGAGGTGCCGGCGGACTGGAACGGCAAGGTGGTCCTGTTCGCCCACGGCTTCCGCCCCGGGCCCGCCAACCCCGCCTGGGACGCCGGGTTCGACCCGACGGCGCAGGAACTGATCCGCCGGGGCTACGCCGTCGCGTCGTCGTCCTACGCCGCGACCGGTTGGGCCCTGGAGACGGCCGTCCAGGACCAGCTGGACACCCTGGCGGCCTTCGAGCAGCGCTTCGGCGAGGCCGACCGGGTCATCGCCATGGGCCGCTCCATGGGCGGGCTCGTCACGAGCCTGATGGCGGAGGTGCCGGGGGCCGGCATCGACGGCGCCGTCAGCACCTGCGGGCTGGTGGGCGGCGGCGTGGCCCTGAACAACTACCAGCTGGATGCCGCCCACGCCGCGGCGGAGCTGCTGCTGCCGGGTCAGGACGTGCAGCTGACCGGCTTCACCGCCCCGGGCCAGTCCGACGCGACGATCGCCGCGCTGCGCGATGCCCTGGAGGAGGCCCGCGGCTCCGCGGAGGGCCGGGCCCGCATCGCCCTGGTGGCGGCCCTGCTGCACACCCCCACGGAGCTGGACGGCGTGGACACCGAGGACCCCGAGGCACTGGCGGCCGCCCAGGCCGAGCTGGTGCTGCAGGCCCTGCCGACCGTCATCGAGCGCCGCCACACCATCGTCGAGGCCGCCGGCGGCGACAGCGGCTGGACCGCCGGGGTCGACTACGCCCGGCTGCTGCGCTCCTCCGACCAGCGCCACCAGGTCCGGCACCTGTACCGGCTCGCCGGCCTCGATCTCGCCGCGGACCTCGGGACGCTGAGCCGCAGCGCCGACATCACCCCGGACGAGGACGGCCTGGAGTGGATGCTGCGGACCTCGACGCCCACCGGCGAGCTGCAGGTCCCCGTGCTGGCCACCCACACGCTGGTCGATCTGCTGGCCCCGGTCGAGTACCAGGAGGAGTACGCCGAGACGGTCCGCCGGGCCGGCGAGCAGTCCCTGTTCCGGCAGGCCTTCGTGGACCGGGAGGGGCACTGCACCTTCACCGTCGCCGAGAACGTCGCCGCCGTCGAGGCCATGGACGAGCGCCTGGAGACGGGCCGCTGGGGATCCCTCGCCAGGACCTCCTCGCTCCAGCGCAGCGCCGAGTCCCTCGGCCTCGACGGCGCCGCCTTCGTCGACCACCGACCGGACGAGTTCGTCGGCGACCGCACCTGGTACGCCGCGCCCTGACCCCGGGCCCTGCAGGATGCGGGCACCGGGCGGGATCCCCAGGGTTCCCGCCCGGTGTCCGCGGTCCGGCTAGGAGATCTGCAGCCCCCCGTTGATGTCGTAGGTCGCCGCGGTGATGAATCCGGCGTCCTGTCCCACGAGGAACGCGAGCAGGGCCGCCATGTCCCGCACGGTGCCCACACGGCCCACCAGGATGTCCTTGGACATGTCCGCCTTGCGCTCGTCGCTCAGCGTGCCGCCCATGATGTCGGTGTCCACGGGGCCGGGGGCGATGCAGTTCACGGTGATCCCGTGCTCGCCCATCTCGCGCGCCACGGCCCGGGTGAAGCCGATGATCGCGGCCTTGGACGCGCTGTAGGCCACCTTGGAGTAGGTCCCGCCGCCGCGCTGGGCGGAGATCGAGGAGACGCTGACCACGCGGCCGACCTTGCGCTCGATCATCCCGGCCAGCACGCGCTGGGTCACCATGAACGTGCCGGTCATGTTGATGGCGAAGACCCGGTCCCAGGCCTCCCGGGTCTCCTGCATGAACTCCGTGGGCGAGCTGATGCCCGCGAGGTTGACGAGGGCCACGATCGGCGGGAGCTCCGCCTCGACCCGTGCGACGGACTCATCCACGGAGGCCTGGTCGGACACGTCCGTGCGCAGCCCGAGGGCCTGCACCCCGTGCCGTCCGGCGATGTCCTGGGCGGCCTCCGCGGCGGCCTCGCCGTCGATGTCGAGGACGGCGACGTTCCAGCCCTGGCTCGCGAGCAGGTCGGCGGTGGCGCGGCCGATGCCGCGCGGGGAGGCGGCGCCGGTGAGCACGGCGGTGCGCTCGGCGGGGAAGGCGATGGTCTCGGTCATGTCAGTCGTCTCCTGTGCTGTGGGGAAAGGGTCCGGGTGCCGGGTCGGGACCGCCGGGTGCGGCCACGCGGCCGATGTAGTGCTCGTAGTCGGCGTAGGTCTGGTCGATGTGGGCCTCCATGGCCTTGCGCGCCGTCTCGGGGTCGCGGGTGCCGATGGCCTCCAGGACGAGCCGGTGGTGCTCGATGGCGTGCCGCTGCACCTCGGGGAAGGCGGAGGTCGCCCGCCGCTCGGCGTAGAGCAGCTGGGAGAGCTGGGCCAGCAGGACGGGCACGAACGGATTGCCCGAGGCCCGGAGCACCACGTCGTGGAAGGCCATGTCGGCGCGGGTGACCTCGTCCAGGTCCTGCGCCTCGTGCGCGCGCTGGAGATCCCGGACCGCGGTCTCCATCGCGGCGAGGTCCTCCGGCGTGACGTGCACGGCGGCCAGCTCCGCGGAGCCGGTCTCCACCATGCGCCGCACCTCCAGCAGCCGCAGCGCCACCTGGTGGGAGGTCGCCCCCCGGGAGGCGGCTTTCAGGATCGCCTCGAGGCCGGTCCACGCGTCGGGCGGGTTCACGTAGGTCCCGAGGCCGCGCCGCACGTAGACGATGTTCTGCGCCTGGAGCGCCTTGAGGGCCTCGCGCACGGTGAGCCTGCTGACGTCGGACTCCCGGGCGATCTCGGCCTCGGGGGGCAGGGCCTCGTGCGGGGCCACCTCGCCCCCGAGGATGCGCTCGAGCAGGTCCTCGGCGACGGCCTCGACCAGCGACTTCCTAGCCATCGGCTCGCCGGTGCGCCGCGGCCCTCGCGGGGGGAGCGGTGCGCACGTCGGGATCGGGGTTCACGGCGCGTACCTGCCTCTTGTCAGACGTCATATGTGTGACTAGCCTCACATGGAGCGCCGATCTCGTCAATTCCCACGCCCGGGCAGCAGCCCGGGCGTCCCACGTCCCCGAGGAGCCGATCACCGTGGATCTGCAACTACTCCTGGCACTCGTGCTGGGCATCGCCACCATCATCGTCCTGGTGCTGCGCACGCGCCTGGACGCGTTCGTGGCGCTGCTCATCGCCGCCCTCGTCACCGGTCTGGTCGCGGGCCAGCCGGTGCTCGACATCGTCTCGGCCATCACCACCGGCTTCGGCAACACGCTGGCCTCGATCGGCATCGTGATCGGCCTCGGCGTGGGCATCGGCAAGATCCTCGAGGTGTCGGGGGCCGCCAACGCGCTCGCCCTCGCCTTCCTCCGCGTCTTCGGCCACGGCCGCGAGCCGTGGGCGATGGGCAGCGTGGGCGCCCTGGTCTCGATCCCCGTGTTCTGCGACTCCGGCTACGTGATCATGAACCCGCTCGCCCGGTCCATCGCCCGGGTGAAGCGCGCCGGCTACGTGACCCTCGCCCTGGCGCTGGGCTGCGGCATGACGCTCACCCACCACCTCGTGCCGCCCACCCCGGGCCCCCTGGCCGTGGCCGGCATCCTCGGCGCGGACATCGGAGCGATCATCCTCGTCGGCCTGGCCTTCACCGTGCTCCTGCTGCCCGTCGTGGTCCTCTACGCGCGCTGGATCGGCCCCCAGCTCGAGCCCAAGATCGAGGAGCACGTGCGCGAGGCCGTCTACGGCACCGTTGCCACGGCCGGCGTCGGGGGCAGCTCCCATGTCGGGAGCACGGACCTGGAGGAGGGCCCCCGGGACGGTCTCGACGACGAGGCTGCCCAGGCGCCCGCCGCGGAGCCGTCCCACGACCTCGGCGAGCCGCCGGCCGGCGCCGAGCCGCACCGGATCGGCGCGTTCGTCGGATCCCTGCCGCTGGTCATCCCGCTGCTGCTGATCATCCTCAACACGGTCACCGGCGCGATCGACCAGAACGCCCAGGGAGTCGTGGGCGGCGACGGGTACGAGCCCTCCGCCTGGGCGGTCCCGTTCGCCTTCATCGGCAACCCGGTGGTCGCGCTGATCATCGGCATGGTCCTGGCCCTCTACGTGCTCCTGCCCCGGTGGACGCCCCGGAACAAGGCGCACGGCTGGTTCGCCGAGGCCGCGGCCTCGGCCGGTCTGATCCTGCTCATCACGGGCGCCGGCGGCGCGCTGGGCCAGGTGCTCCGCAGCTCCGGCGTGGGCGACGCCCTGGCCGAGGCCATCGCCTCCACCCCGCTGCCCGCGTTCCTCGTGCCGTTCCTCATCGCCACCCTCGTGCGCATCGCCCAGGGCTCCGGCACGGTGGCCATGATCACCGCGGCCTCCGTCTCGGCGCCGCTGGTGACCACCCTGGGCATCGACCCCGTCGTCGCCGCCGTGGCCTGCACGGCGGGCTCCATGGTGTTCAGCTATTTCAACGACTCCTACTTCTGGGTGGTCACCCGCTTCACCGGGCTGGAGGGCACGGACGCGCTGAAGGGCTGGTCCGGGATCACCACCGCCGTCTGGGCCGGGTCCATCCCGTTGCTGTTCGTCCTCAACCTCATCCTGGGCTGAACCCGGCCGGACCATGGCCCGACCCGGCGGGACAGCCGGGCTCCGACCGGGACGGGGCGGCGTGCCGGGGCACGCCGCCCCGTCTACGCTGTCCGGAGATCCTCCCTCCCGCTTCCTGAAAGGGTGTGCCGTGCTCACCAACGCGTCATCGGCCACGGGCCGGCGGGCCCGCCTCGGCTTCGGCTTCCTCGGCGTGGTGCTGATCGCGGTCAACCTGCGCGTCGGCTTCGTGACCGTGGGGCCGCTGCTCGAGGAGATCAGCCGCGACCTCGGCATCTCGGCGGGCCAGGCCGGGTTGCTGACCGGGCTGCCGCTGGCCATGTTCGCCCTGTTCTCCCCCGTGGCCCCGGCGGTGGCCGCCCGGACGGGCCTGGACCGGGCCCTGTGGCTGTCGCTGCTGCTGCTCGCGGCCGGGATCGCCGGCCGTTGCGCCCCGGTGGAGGGCGCCGTGTGGGTGGGCACGGCGGTGATCGGCATCGGCATCGCGTTCCTCAACGTGCTGCTGCCCTCGCTGGTGAAGCGGGAGTTCCCGCTGCGCGTGAGCCAGGTGACCGGCGTGTACACGTCGATCCAGGGCGCGGTGGCCGCGGCCGGCTCGGCGCTGGTGGTCCCGATCGCCCACGCCGGGCCGGCGGGCTGGCGCCTGGCCCTGGCGGTGTGGGCGGTGCCGGCCGTCGTGGCGCTGGTGGTGCTCTCGCCCGGGCTGCGGACCGGGAGCTCCGGGCCGGCGGCCCCCGCGGCGGAGCCGGGCCCCTACCGGTCCCCGTGGCGGTCGGCGCTGGGCTGGCAGGTCACCCTGTTCATGGGCCTGCAGTCGGTGGCGTTCTACGTGCTCATGGCGTGGCTGCCGAGCATCGAGCGCAGCCACGGCGTCTCGGCGACCGCCGCGGGCACGCACATGGCGCTGTTCCTGCTGATCGGGATGGGCGCCAGCCTGGGCACCGGGGCGCTCATGCACCGGCTGGGCGACCAGCGGCCCGTGGCCTTCGCGGGCAGTGCCCTGGCCCTGGCCACCTTCGCGGGGCTGGCCGCCGCGCCGGAGCTGACGCTGCTGTGGATCGTGCTCGGGTCGATCGGTTGCGGCAGCCTCATCGTCGTCGCGCTGTCCCTGTTCAGCCTCCGGTCCACCGACCACCGCCAGGCGGCGGCTCTGTCCGGGATGGCCCAGTCCGTGGGCTACGCGCTGGCCGCGATCGCCCCCGCCGCCTTCGGCGCCCTCTACGACGCCGGAGGGCGGTGGGAGCCGCCGCTGCTGCTCATGGCGGGTCTCATGGCGGTGCTGTGCGTCGTGGCCCTCTTCGCCGGGCGCGACCGCGTCATCGGGCCAGGCCGCTGAGCGGTCCGCGCCGCCCGTCACGGCGGAACGCCGCCCGGCCGCGGCGGCCGGGCGGCGTTCCGGTGGGGACTGCCGGGCGCCCGAGGGGCGCCGGAGCGGATCAGACCATGCGGCGCGGGGCGAACCACTCCTTGACCGGGGCCTTGAACGCGGTGACCAGCCACAGGACGTTCACCACGACCAGCACCAGCCCGAGGACCAGCAGGACGATCCCCAGCCCGCCGTAGGCCATCGCGCCGAGGAGGCCGATCAGCGTCCCGACCACGCTGAGGATGGACAGGACGATGCCCAGGACGCGGGCCCAGTTCTTGCCCTTCTTCAGGAACACGTAGACGAGGGCGTACAGGCCCAGGGCGATCACCAGCATCACGATGCCGGTGATCTGCCCGATGCCCGAGGCCTGGTCGGCCGCCGCGATCTGGTCGGCGGACAGGCCCATCTCCCGGTACATCTCGGTGGTGTCCACGGTGGTCGCGGCGATGATCCCCACGATGTCGTTGAGGAGGTAGACGGCCGCGGAGACGAGGGTCAGGGTCAGGAGCCGCTTGACCTCGGGGGGCGCGGCGCCGGGGTGCCCGCCCTGATGGGCTCCGTACTGGTCGCCGCCGGCCTGGTACTGCGGCGGGCCGCCGCGGGCGCCCTCGGGCTGCTGGGGATAGGGGTTGCTCATGAGGATCTCCTTCGGTGGAACGGCAACGGCACAGGATGCGCCCTCCCATCCTCCCCCGCGGTGTGCGATCGCACCTCCGTCTTCAGGACGAGGCGTGTCCCCCACCCCGGGCCCTGGGTCCGCGAGACCACCGGTGTCGGCGACGGCGGCGCCCCCGGTCGCCGGCAGGTGCCATCCCGCGGGAGGAGGGAGGAATCAGGTCGCGAGGGTCGCGTAGACCACGTAGTTGTCGTCGAACAGGCCGGTGGCGGGGTCGTAGCCGTCGCACGTGATCAGGCGCAGCTCCGCTCCGGCCGTGTTGCCGTAGACGGCCCGCGTGGGAAAGGCGTCCTTGGCGTACTGCTCCCCGCGGTCGACGACGAACACCGCCGTGCTGCCGTCCGCCCGCGCGATCTCCACGGTGTCGCCAGGGGCCAGGCCGCGCAGCCCCGCGAAGACACCGGGCCCGCCGTCGGTCGCGTTGACGTGGCCGAGCAGGATTGCCGGCCCCCGCTCCCCCGGTGTGGGCGAGGACGTGTACCAGGAGGCCGGGGCCCCGGGGCCGGTCGGCGGCACCTCCAGCGACCCGTCCGGGCGCAGGCCCAGGTGCAGCAGCTCGGACGAGGCCCCCACCGCGGGGATCCGCACCGCCACGGGCGCGGATCCCGGCAGCACCGGCGGCAGCGCCTCGGGCGCCGGGGCGGCGGACGGTGCGGCAGCCGGTGTGGTGGGCGCGGCCGTCGCACCCGGCGCCGGCGTCCGCGCCGGCGCGGCGGACACCGCCGACGACGACGGGGCAGCGGGCTGCGCGGGGGACCCGCCCGCGCAGCCGCTGAGCAGCAGGAGGACGACCGCCGCAGGGACCAGGCGGCCCCTGCGGCGGTCGGCGGTCGGATCCGGCACGGGGACCGGTCCCTCCGCCCGGCCCGGCCTAGGCCCGGCCGGCACCGCGCCGGCGCACCGCCACCGCGGCGGCCGCCGCCGAGGCCACCGCCGCCAGGGCCAGACCGCCGGCGAGGACCGGGGCTCCGGAACCGGCGTCCACGGCGGCACCGGTGTCGGCGCCGCCCACGGGCACCTCGTCCACCTGGGTATACGGGTCCTCGGCAGGCACTTCCCCGGGCACCTCGTCGGGCTGGGCGTCCGGCCCGGGGCCGGCGCCGGGGACCCAGTCGATGACGGTGTGGCTCCAGCCCCCCGATGCGTTCTCCACGGGGATGCGGGTGGGGTCGTAGGACCACTCGGCGCTCTCGCACACGACGCCGTCGCCGTCGTCGTCGACGAGGCTCGTGCTGTAGCTGACGGAGCCCACCGGGATGTTGTGGACGCCGTACCCGGCGGCCGTGGCGCAGTCGGTGAAGACCATCGCGTCACCGGGCGCGGCCGTCGCCGGTCCTGCCGTCAGGACCACGAGCCCGATCGCCGCCGCCGCCACGCCCGCTGCACTGTTCTTCATGGTGTTCCCTCGCTTCTGGGAGTGCTGATGTGCAAGCGCATCGTAGGAGGTTCACCACTGCAACGTCACGTGCCGTTTCGTGATGGAAGCCCGGGCGGGGCCCGAGGGGCCGGATCACCCGCACGTCCGGCGCGACCGGGCGCATCGGAACGCATCGTGTGCGTTTCATGACGCGGTTCGCGGAGCGGAGCCGGCGGTCCGCGGCGCCGCCCCCATCCCCCCGGTCCGGGACAGCGCCGCTGCGGCCGGACGCCTAGTGCGCCGCGGTCTTCTCCGCGCGGGGACGCGTGCCATGCACGGCCACCTGGGTGTCGCGGGGGGCCGCACGGGCCACGTCCAGGCGGACGGCCACGTGGGCGAGCTCCACCTCGAGGGCGACGGCCACGTCGAGCACCACCGTCCCGTAGACCTGGTCCAGCACCCGGTCGACGGACGCGCCCGGGGTGAGGGTCAGGTCGAGGAGCAGCTCGGGGTCGCGGGCGGAGCCGGCCAGCTCCACGGTGGCCCGCTTGACGTCGGGCAGCTCCTCGCACTGCGCCTGGACCGCGGCGGCGATGACGGACGGCGCGATGC
Source organism: Kocuria sp. CPCC 205258 (assembly GCF_040981005.1). NCBI lineage: Bacteria > Bacillati > Actinomycetota > Actinomycetes > Micrococcales > Micrococcaceae > Kocuria > Kocuria sp. CPCC 205258. Next base: position 68,892 of record NZ_JAVKPS010000002.1, read on the forward strand.
TGACCACGCCGTGGTCGTCGTCGTCCTGGAGCCGGTAGTCCACGGGCCGGTCCCTGGTGGGGACCTGGTGGGCCAGCCACCACAGGGCGACCAGCCCGACGAGGACGATCAGGGCGATCCCCACGGGCAGGAGGACCTGGTCGACCGGGCCGAGGAGATCCCCCACGGCGGCGCCCTCGGCGGGGGCCAGGGCGCCCACGCCCTGGAGGCGTGCGGCGGTCCCCGTGGCGAGGAGCACGAGCCAGGCCCCGGCGAGGGTCAGGACCAGCCCCAGGACGGTGAGCAGGCTGCGGTTGCGGGTTCCGGAGACGGTGCGCATCGGTCAGCTCCTCTTCTCGGTGACGGACACGGACACCTGCGGGGCGGTGGCCAGCGGCAGGCGGACGAAGGCGTCCTCGGCGACCGTGCGCACCCGGGGCGCCAGGGCCCCGGTCTCGCGCAGCGGGGTGTCCACGTGCAGGCGGACGCGGCGCTCGCCCACCTCGGCCCGGACGCGGCCCACGCCGTCGACCCGGGCGGTGCGGGCCTCCAGCAGCCGGCCGAGACCGCGGTGGGTGAGCACCGTCTCCTCGGAGCCGCCGTAGAGCTGCGGGGGCACCTGCACCCGGGCGGCGCGGTACCGGCCGGGGACGAGCCCGCACAGCAGCAGGACGAGACCCAGCACGGTGAGGAGGGTGCCGGCGGCGAGCACCCCCGGGTCGGTGACCGGGGTCTCGAGGACGGCCGGGGCGCCGGTGGCGACCGGCTCGGGCCAGGAGCCCTGGGTGAAGCGCAGGACCGCGGCCCAGGCGAACAGGCCCGCGGCGGTCAGCCCGAGCAGGCCCACCAGCACGGAGGGGACGACCCGGGCCGGGCGTCGGCGCAGGGGCGGGAAGGACGGGGTGCTCACAGCAGTGCTCCTCTCGTACCGCCGGCTCCGGCCGGGTGCAACCAGGAGATCTTCACGTCCACCTGCTCCACGTCCAGACCGGTCAGGTCGCGGACCCGGGCGGTGACGTGCGCGCGGATCCGGTCCGCGGTCCGCCGCAGCGGGGTGGGGTAGGCGACCCCGAGGTCGAGCTCGATCACGGCGGCGCGGCCGTAGATGCGGGCGTCGGCCGTGGGCCGCCGCTCGAAGTCGCGGCGCGCGCCGAGGCCGAGCACACCGCCGGAGGCGGCGCCGACGGCGTCCAGCTCCCAGGCGGCCTGCGCCGCGATCTTGGCGACCACGGACGAGGGCACGGTCAGGGTGCCGCGCTCGGCGAGGGCCGGGCCCTGCGCCGGGCCGCGATGGGCGGCGCCGGCCGCGGACCGTGACGCCGGGGCGTCAGAACGGACGATGGCGGTCACCGGTCACCTCCGGCCGCGGCCGACGAGCTCGGACAGGTCGAGCTTGCCCTCGAGCACACGGCCGATCAGGAGCCCGGCGGCACCGAAGAGCACCACGAGCAGGAACTGGGTGAAGGTGCCGAAGGCGACGACCAGTCCCAGCAGCAGGCCCACGAAGAGGGCGGTACGGGAGACAGACACGATGAGGTCCTTTCACGGGACATCGGGGAAGGGAGGTGCCGCGGGCGGGGAGCGGCGGGTCCGGCGGCACGCGGTGCTCGTCCGGGACGGCCCCTGCGTGGCCCCGTCCGCCGCCCGCCGAGGGGCGGCGGACGACGGACGGGAGTCGGTGGGCCCGCGCGCCCCGGTCCGGGACCGGACGGTCCGGACACCGATGGCGCGCGGGCGGGGACGCTACTCCAGCTCGCCGGCCGAGGAGCCGGCGGGGACGCCGCGACCGGCGCCGTCCTCCTCGGGGAGGTGGACGTCGGAGACGTTGACGTTGACCTCGACGACCTCGAGCCCGGTGGTCTGCTCGACCGCCTGGATCACGTTGCGGCGGATGCCGTTGCCGACCTCCACCACGGAGGCGCCGTAGTCGACGACCACGGTCACGTCGATGGCCGTCTGCCGCTCGCCCTTCTCCACGCTGATGCCGCCGGAGACGTTGGTCTGGGAGTTGGGGATGCGGTCGCTGATCGCGTTGAACGCCCGGCGGGCGGCGTTGCCCATGGCGTAGACGCCGGGGACCTCGCGGGCGGCCATGCCGGCGATCTTGGCCACGACCGTGTCCTCCAGGGTCGTGTTGCCGCGGTCCGACTGCAGCGGGCCCACCGGGCGGCGGGGCTCCAGCGTGGTCGGGGCCTCCCGGGCCTCGTCGCGGGCGCGCTCCTCACCGGTGCGGGGGATGCTCGTCCCGGACTGGGTCGAGGTGTTCTCGCCGGGACGGGGAACGGAGGTGTTCTGGGCCATGGTGCTTCTCCTCGGTCGTGGAAGACGGGTGGACTGGTCGTGCTCGGGTCGGCCTGCCGACGTCCCCCGGTGCGGGGGCGGTCATCGGTGCCGGTACAGGTAAGACCGGCCGTCCTCGCCGTTCGTCACGCCCGTTCGATGTGATCTGCATCACGCCCAGCGGCCGGACCGGCGGATGCCGATCACGACCGCCCCTCATCCAATCCCATTGTCGCTAGATCGTCTAGCTAAATTCTGGGAAGACGTGCATGCTGGTCCGGGCACGCTCCCGCACTTCGGGACGGCGTGCCCGGGTGCGGTCCTCCGACGGCACCGCGCAGGGTGGCCGCACGACCGGGCGACCCCGCCCGAGGAGCGGCACGCGGGCGGCACCGACGACGAGAGGCAGACCTGCACGTGGACGATGTGGACCCGGGGCAACCGCACGGAGCGGTGGCGCTGGACGAGGACACCCTCGTCGCCCGGGCGCAGGACGGGGACGTCGACGCGTTCGAGCAGCTGGTCGTCAGCTACGAGGGCAGGCTCTACCGGTACGCCTACAACATGGTGGGCAACCGGCAGGACGCCGAGGACATCGTCCAGGACACCCTGATCCGGGCCTGGCGGGCCCTGCCTACGCTGACCACCAACGGGGCGTTCGGCGGATGGCTGTACCGCATCGCCTCGCGCCGCTGCCTGGACCTGCTGCAGCGCGCCGGCAGCCGCGAAACGGACCCGTGGGCGCCCCAGGAAATCCCCGAATCCACGGCCGTGCATGACACAGTGGGTCCACGGTCGCCCTCCGACCCGGCCGCCGTGACCGAGACCCAGCACCAGCTCGACGAGCTCACCCAGCTGGTGCACCAGCTGCCACCCCCGTTGCGCGCCTGCTGGTTGATGCGGGAGATCCAGGAGCGCCCCTACCGCGAGATCGCCCAGGCGCTGTCCGTCTCCGAGTCGACGGTCCGGGGGCGCCTGGCCCGAGCACGAGCAGAACTGGCGAAGGGGATGATGTCATGGCGATAGACGAGAACCCCCGCCTGGGGTGCGGGCGCAGCATCGACGAGGTGTGGCAGAACATCGACCGCCCGTCGGACGCCCACGAGCTCACGTGCGACCAGTGCCGGGCCGCCCGCGCGAGCCTGCAGACCCTGCGCTCGGTCACCGCCCGCCACCGCTCCCTGGAGGAGACGGCCGGCACGGACCCGGACGAGAGCCTCAGGCCCCGGGCCAGGGTGCGGGAGAACGTCCTCGCCGTGGCGCGCGCGGAGGTCCGCCGCGGCCGGCGCATCCCTGCCACCGTCACCGAGATCGGCCCTGTGCTCGTCAGCGAGCAGGCGCTCGTGAGCCTGGTCCGGCTCGCGGCCGACTCCGTGCCGGGCGTCCGCGCCCGGCGCATCGACATCACCCCGCGACGGCGGCTCGACGGCCAGCTGGGCTACGACCCCGAGGCGCCCGTCCTCGACGCCGTGACGTGCCGCATCGCCATCTCCCACACCGTCACGGTGCCGCGGGTGAGCGCCGACATCCGTGATCGCGTCATCGCGGTCCTGAGCCGTCACGTGTCCGTGGACCCCGGGGCCGTGAACATCGTTGTGGAGGACGTCTACGATGCCTGACATCGACAGCCCGCACACCCTGCCCACCGGGGCGGACCCGGACGCCGAGGCCGTCACCGCCGCCCTCACCCAGGCCGTGCTCGCCGTGCCGGGCGTGGTCCGGCTCGAGCCGTCGCTGCTCGGCCGCGTGGGCCAGTGGGGCGGCGCTCTGCTGCAGCGCGACGCCCTGCTCGGCGGTCAGGGCCTGGAGCTGGACCTGGCCGGGACCACGGCGGCCGTGTCCGTGGACATCGCCACCGCCCCGAGTCACCGCCTGCGCTCCGTGGCCGAGGACGTGCAGCGCGCCGTCGCCGCCACCCTGTCCGCGCTGGGCCTCACCTGCACCTCGGTGACGGTCTCCGTGCTCACGATCGGCGACTGAACCCCCACCCGGCACGCGGCGGCGGCGCCGAGGATCGGCACCGCCCGGCAGCAGCCTGCGGCACCGGGCCGGCTTCCGGTCCACCCGGGCCGGCGACGACGTCGGTGACCACCCCGCGCCCGGTGCGGGAACTGCCGATGGTCCGGGCCGTCAGGACGCAGGTGCCAGCTGCGCGGCCGCGTGCCGGAGCACGGGACCGAAGTCCGGGCCGGCGCCGGGGTTCGCCGCCAGCGCCGCGACGTACAGGGCGGCCCAGGCGGCGGCGCGGCGCCACACGTCGTCGTCGTACCGGCCGGTGCTGTCGACGACGGCGCGGAACCCGGAGCGCTGGTCCGCGTCGAAGGCCAGCCACGCGCCGGCGAGATCGGACGCGGGGTCCCCAGCGCAGACGTCCCCGAAGTCGACGAGACCGGCCAGCCGCCCGTCCCGGTGCACGAGGTTCCAGGGGTGCGGATCCCCGTGCAGCCAGACCGCCGGCCGTGACCACGGGGCGGCGCGCAGGCCGTCGTCGACGACGCCGCGGAGCCGCTCGGTGCGCCGCGCCCCGAGCACCGCGGCCGCGGCCGGCCAGGACGGGGGCGACGCGCGGAGCCGCGCGTCGAGCGGGACACCCCGGTAGGGATTGCGCGGGGCGTCCCCGGGTGCCGGCCGGTGCAGCGAGGACAGGGCCCGGGCCAGGTCCTCCGCGAGCCGCCCGCGCCGGGCGAGCAGCAGGGTCGCGACGGCCTCGCCCTCGATCCACCGGACCACCACCCAGGGCCACGGGTACCCGGCGCCGGGGCCGCCGCGGAACACCGGCCGGGGCACGGCGATCCCCAGCGCGGCCAGCGGTGCGCCGGCCACGGCCGTCCACCGCACCTCGTGGATGAGGCACGGGACGGCGGCGCGGCGCACCGGCAGGCGCACCGCGTGGGCGGGGCCGAGCCGGAACAGCACGTTGTCCCAGCCCTGCGCCACCGGGGTCGGCGTCAGGTCCAGGAGTCCGCGGAGCTCCCGCGGCAGCTGCGCCTCCAGCAGGCGGCGCACCTGGGCGGCCGTCGGCTGCACCTCGACCTCGGGCATCGTCCACCCCTCCTCCCGGCTGCGTCGGCTCGGGCGCACCCCGATCCGGGTTGCCGGCCCCGGGACCCGGTGCGGGGGTCCGGCAGAGAAAGACATCGCCACCCGGCCGGAGCCAGGTGGCGATGTCAGGTCGACGCCGGGGCGTTCAGCCCCGCGCCGGAGATCTCACGAGGAGATCAGAGCGTGATCACGCAAGCACGGTGATGTTCGCGGCCTGGGGGCCCTTGGGGCCGTCCTGGGTCTCGAACTCGACGCGCTGGTTCTCCTCGAGGGAGCGGAACCCGCCGGAGTTGATCGCGGAGAAGTGCGCGAACACGTCCTTGGAGCCGTCCTCGGGGGTGATGAAGCCGAAGCCCTTGTCGGCGTTGAACCACTTCACGGTGCCAGTAGTCATGGGGAACCTGTCTTTCTGGGAAACGGAGCGTCCCCGGCGATCGGGGTGCTCGGGCGTTGCGATGCCTGCCAAAACGTCTTCTCAGAAAAACTGCTGCGCCCGATGTCCGGGCGAACTGCTTGAACTGCAAGAACGAAACTTCAACAACTGGTGATGACTCTACAGGTGTTCGGGGAAAAGCACAGTGACGGGCCCCACTGCCCCCGCGGACACCTCGAGATCGCCGGGGGATCGCCCCGAGGCCGTTCCCACGGGCGCGTCGCGTCCATAGGCTGTGACCATGGCCACACCTGAGACCCGCACCCGGCCCACCGTCAACTCGGACATGGGCGAGGGGATCGGCCTGCACCGCTTCGGCAACGACCCGGAGCTGCTGCAGGTCGTGGACCTCGCCAACGTCGCCTGCGGCTTCCACGCCGGGGACCCGGACATCATGTCCGCCACCGTGGCCGCCGCCGTGGCCCACGACGTCGCGATCGGCGCCCACCCCTCCCTGCCCGACCAGTGGGGCTTCGGCCGCCGCGCCATGGTGCTCACCCCGGAAGAGGTCGAGTCCCTGGTCCGCTACCAGGTGGGCGCCCTCACCGGCTTCCTGCTCCAGCACGGGGCGGACCTGCACCACCTCAAGCCGCACGGCTCGCTCTACGGGATGGTCGCCAAGGACCCGGCGCTCATGGAGGCGGTGGCGGCGGTGGCCGCCGACTACCGCGTGCCCGTGCTCGGCATGGCCGGCACCGCCCACGAGTCCGTGTGCGCCGAGCGCGGCGTGCCCTTCGTGGCCGAGCTCTACGTGGACCTCGACTACAACGCCGAGGGCGGGCTGATCATCCAGCGCACGCCCCACGCCACCGACCCGCGCGCCGCCGCCGACCGGGTGGCGCAGGCCCTGGCCGAAGGGGTCGTGCGGGCCGAGGACGGCACGGAACTGCCGATGCGCTTCGAGTCGGTCTGCGTGCACTCCGACGCCCCGGGGGCGCCCGCGGTGGCCCGCGCCGTCCGCGCGGCGATCGACGCCCACGCGGCGACGGGCACCTGACCCGCCCGGCCGCCGTCGTCCCGGCCTTCCGACCCGGACCCGGAGCTCCCCGACCCGGTGCCCGCCGACCCCATGTCTTTCCACCCGACCGAAAGGACCCGCACCATGACCGAGATCCAGTCCCCGCTCCCCGGTGTCTTCTACCGCCGCCCCTCCCCCGACAAGGACCCGTTCGTCCGGGACGGCGACCCGGTCGAGGCCGGCCAGGTCATCGGTCTCATCGAGGTGATGAAGCAGTTCTCGGAGGTCCAGTCGGACGCCGCCGGCACGATCCAGGCCTTCGAGGTGGAGGACGGCGACATGGTCAACCCGGGGGACGTCATCGCCGTCGTCGCGGAGAGCTGAGTCGTGCCCATCTCCACGCTCCTGGTGGCCAACCGGGGCGAGATCGCGGTCCGGATCCTGCGCTCGGCGCAGCAGATGGGCCTGCGCACCGTGCTGGCCGTGAGCGAGGTGGACCAGGACTCCATGGCGGCGGAGCTCGCCGACGCCGTGGCCGTGGTCGGCCCCGCCCCGGCCCAGAAGTCCTACCTGAACGCGGAGGCGCTCGTGGTCGCGGCCCTGGAGCACGGGTGCGACGCCGTGCACCCCGGCTACGGCTTCCTCTCCGAGAACGCCGCGTTCGCCCGGCGCGTCCAGGAAGCGGGTCTGACGTGGGTGGGCCCCGCCCCCGACGTCATCGACCTCATGGGCCACAAGACCCGGGCGCTGGAGGCCGCGATCGCGGCCGGGGTGCCCGTCCTCGCCGGGTCCAACGGGCCCCTGGAGGGCGACGACGACGCCGTGCTGGCGCTGGCCCGGGAGGTCGGCTACCCGCTCGTCATCAAGGCCTCGGCCGGTGGCGGCGGGCGCGGCATCCGCCTGGTCCGCGCCGAGGAGGACCTGCTGCGGACCGTCGACACCGCCCGGTCCGAGGCCGGGGCGAGTTTCGGGGACCCCACGGTGTACCTGGAGCGGTTCGTGGAGCGGGCCCGGCACGTGGAGGTCCAGGTCCTCGGCGACGGGCAGACCTTCCTGCACCTGGGCGACCGCGACTGCTCCCTGCAGCGCCGCTCCCAGAAGATCGTGGAGGAGGCCCCCGCCCCGGACCTGCCGGACGAGGTCCGCGAGCGCATCCGGGACTCCGCCGTGAACCTGGCCCGGCTGTGCTCCTACACCGGGGTGGGCACGGTCGAGTACCTCTACGACCCCGTCCGGCACGAGGCGGCGTTCATCGAGATGAACACCCGCCTGCAGGTGGAGCACCCGGTCACGGAGTTCGTCACGGGCGTGGACCTGGTCGCCGAGCAGCTCACGATCGCCTCGACCGGGCGCACGGAGCTGCGGCAGGAGGACATCTCCTTCGCCGGGCACTCCGTGGAGTGCCGGATCAACGCCGAGGACCCGGAGAAGGGGTTCATGCCGAGCCCGGGCACGATCAGCCGCCTCGACTGGCCGGAGGGCTCCGAGTACCGCGTGGACTCCGGCGTGCGCAGCGGCGACACCGTGGCCCCGTACTACGACTCGCTGCTGGCCAAGCTGATCGTGCACGCCGAGGACCGGGAGACGGCCGTGCAGCGGATGGGCGCGGCCCTGGCCGCCACGCACGTGGAGGGGATCAGGACCACGGTGCCGCTGCTGCGGCGGCTCGTGCTGGACCCGGAGTTCGCGGCCGTGGCGCACCACACCACCTGGATCGAGACCGAGCTGCTGACCGGCCGGGCCGGCGGCACACCCAGCGACGAGCCCGGCGACATTCCCAGTGAGGGGAGCGCACCATGACCGAGACCCTGTACCTGCCCACCGCCCGGTACACGTGGGGCGGTGACGAGTTCCTGTTCGTGGAGTTCGACGAGGCCATGAACCTCACCGCCAACTACCTGGCCACCACCGTGGCGCACGGCCTCTCCGCCCTGGACCTGCCCGGCGTGGTGGACGTCTGCCCCGCCAACGCGTCCCTGCTGGTGCGCTTCGACCCGGACGTGATCAGGGCCGAGGACCTCAAGCGCCGCACCCAGGAGCTCGAGGGGCAGGCCCGCGAGTCCACGCAGTACACCGCCGAGACCCGGATCATCGAGGTCCCGGTCTGGTACCAGGACCCCTACACCGCCGAGGTCGTGGCCCGCTTCCGCGAGGGCTACCACCAGGACCCCTCCGGCACCGATCTCGACTACGCCGCGAAGGTCAACGGCCTCGCGGACGCCGCCGAGTTCATCCGCCGCCACCACGAGTCCCCGTGGCTGGTGTCCATGGTGGGCTTCGTGGCCGGGCTGCCGTTCATGTACCAGCTCGTGCCGAGGGACCGGCAGCTCGAGGTGCCCAAGTACCTCAGCCCCCGCACCGACACTCCCCCGCTCACCGTGGGCCACGGCGGGTGCTTCGCGTGCATCTACTCGGTGCGCGGCGCCGGCGGCTACCAGATGTTCGGCATCGCCGCCGCCCCCATCTACGACCCCGAGCAGCACCTGCGCGACTTCCGGGACTTCCTCATCCTGTTCCGGCCCGGGGACCTCGTGAAGTTCCGGCCGGTCGACGAGGCCGAGTACCGCTCCATCCAGCAGCAGGTCGAGGACGGCACCTGGCGGTACAAGCAGGCGCCCGTGACCCTCGACGTCGAAGCCGCGCTCGCCGATCCCGACAGCTACAACCGCACCCTTCTGGAGGCCCTCGATGGCGCTGACGATTGAGCAGCCCGGACTGCTGACCACCGTCCAGGACCAGGGACGGATCGGGTACTACCACGTGGGCATCCCGCAGGGCGGGGCCATGGACCAGGAGTCCGCGCAGGCGGCGAACAAGCTGGTCGGCAACACCGCCGTGGAGGCCGTGCTCGAGTGCACCTACACGGGCCCCGCCTTCACCGTGGACGCCCCGACGACGATCGCTGTGACCGGTGCGGACCTGCCCGTGCTGGTCAACGGTGAGGAGCGCCCGTCGTGGCGGCGGATCGAGCTGGCGGCGGGGGACGCCGTGAAGTTCGGCGTGCTCCGCGGCGGCGCCCGGTTCTACCTGGCCGTCCGCGGCGGCATCTCCGTGCCGGAGGTGCTCGGCTCGCGCTCCACCTACGCGATCGGGCGGCTGGGTGGGCTGGACGGCCGGAAGCTGGAGGCCGGGGACGTGGTGCCGGTGGGCGAGCCCACCGGCCTGCTGCCCGAGGTCGAGGAGATCCCGGAGCGCCTGCGACCGGGCTTCGGGAGGTCGCTGGAGCTGCGGATCATGTGGGGCCTCTACGACCACCTGCTCACCGACGAGGGCCGGCGCCGGCTGGTCGAGGAGGAGTGGAAGCTCACTCCCGTGGCGGACCGGATGGGCCTGCGCTTCGAGGGCCCGGGCGTGGAGTGGATCCAGCGCCGGCAGCCGTTCGGGGCGGGCTCGGACCCCTCCAACATCGTGGACGCCGGCTACGCCGTGGGCTCCATCCAGGTCCCCGGCGGCACCCAGCCGATCGTGCTGCACCGGGACGCGGTCTCGGGCGGGGGCTACGCCATGGTGGGCACCGTGATCTCCGCGGACATGGACCTGCTGGCCCGTGCCGCCCCGGGCACGGTCACCCGGTTCCGCGCGGTGTCCATGGAGGAGGCGCTGCAGGCGCGCCACGAGCGGGCGGAGCGGCTGGAGGAGATCTGGGCGCTGTGAGCAGCCGGGCCTCGCGGGCCGCGGCGGGTGGTGCCGGTTCGGCACCACCCGCCGCGGTGCGTCCGCTCAGGAGAGTTCCAGCTCCCAGTCCTTGACGTCGGCCAGGGGTGCGAGCAGGCTGCCGTCGAGGTCGGCGAGCGGCCGGCCGCTGCGCACCCGCTGCGGCCAGTCCCGGTTGGCCAGCGCCGCCTTGCCCAGGGCGACCACGTCGGCCGTGCCGTCCGCCAGCATGGACACGGCCGTCTCCGGGTCGTCCAGGTGCCCGTTGGCGATCACGGGCAGACCCGAGTGCTGCTTGGCCAGCGCCGCGAGCGAGGGCCCCTCGTCGCCGAACGCCGGGGCGGTCGCCCGGTACTCGGTGGTGTGGACGAAGTCGATCCCGGTGGCGCCCAGGGTCGAGAAGATCACCTCGGCCTCGTCGGGCCCGCCGCTCCACCGGTGGTCGTGGTCGCTGACCTTGGCCTGGGAGATGCGGATGCCCACCGCCAGGTCCGGCCCCACGGCGTCGCGCACGGCCCGGCAGACCTCGGCGGCGAATCGCACCCGGTTCTCCGGCGAACCGCCGTACTCGTCGGTCCGGAGATTGAGGTAGTCGGTGAGGAACTGGTCGAGCAGGTACCCGTTGGCGCCGTGGATCTCGACGCCGTCGAACCCGGCGTCACGGGCGCGCAGCGCGGCGTCCACGAACGCCTGCCGGACCTCCGCCATCTGCTCCGCCGTGATCTCCGCGGGCACGGGGTACGGGCCCTCACCGCGGTAGAAGCCCAGCTGCTCGCCCTTGGGGGCCACCGCGGAGGGACCGATCGTGGAGTCGACGAACCGGTTGCCCTGGGCCTGGGACCCCGCGTGCATGAGCTGGGCGAAGATCTTCGCCCCGGCCGCGTGGACGGCGTCGACCACCTCGGACCACGCCCGGGCCTGGTCGTCGGTGGCGATCCCGGGCTGGTACAGGTAGCCCTGCCCGTGGGCGGCGTCGGGGTAGATCCCCTCGGTGATCAGCAGCCCGAAGCCGCCGCGGGCGAAGGCCTCGTAGTAGGAGACCATGCGCTCGGTGGCGTGGCCCTCCTCCGTGGCGCTGATCCGGGTCATCGGAGCCAGCGCCACGCGGTTCTCCAGTGCGGCGGGACCGATCTGCAGGGGGGACCAGAGGGGGTCGAGATCCGGCATGTGCATCTCCTTCGGGAGTCGTTCGGGGGTGGTCGGGTCGGCGGGTGCCTCCGAGAAGGCTCACACGGTGTCGGCGCTGAGGAGAAGCGCCCGCACGAGCCGCCCCGCGTCCAGGGGCGGGGCGCCGTGGTGGGTCCCGGCGGCGAGGATCCGCTCGAACTCCGCGCCGCCGTCGTCCGGCAGCAGGCGCCGGTCGACCAGGTGCTGGTCGACCAGGGCGTCGGCCAGCGTCTCGACGTCGGGGAAGACCTGCTGGGCGCCCGTCCGGGAGCCCAGCACCCACCGGTCGCCGAGCACGGTGATCCTCGCGCGGCGCCCCACGCTGCGCCGCAGCTCCGCGAGGACGGCCTGCTTCATCCCGTGGAGGTTGATGTAGGCGGTGACCTTCGAGACCGCCCGCCCTCCGGGGCATCCTGCGCACATGGTGGCATCTCCTCCGGGGCCGGCTACGGCATCACGTCGCCGCTGTTGGGGCCCAGCGTCTGGCCGGTGTAGAGGTCGCCGCCGGGCGAGGAGGCCAGCAGCAGCGCGGTGGGCGCCACCTCGTGGGCCTGGCCGAAGCGGCCGATGGGCAGCTCCGCCTGCTTGGCGGCCTTCCACTCCTCGGACAGCCCCTCGATCAGCGGCGTCACGACCGGACCGGGCGCGATCGAGTTGACGAGGATGTGGTGCTCGGCGAGCTCCAGCGCCATGGCCTTCGTCATGCCGATCACCCCGGCCTTGGCCGCCACGTAGTGCGTCAGGCCAGTGCCGCCCTTGATGCCCAGCTGGGAGGCGATGTTGATGATCCGCCCGCCGCCGCGCTCCACCATGTGGGGCGCGGCCCAGCGCGCAGCCAGGAAGACGCCCTTGAGGTCCACGGCCAGGACCTTGTCGAATGTCGCCTCGGTCATCTCCAGCAGCGGCGTCTCGTCGAGGATGCCGGCGGCGCTGACGAGGACGTCGATCCCGCCGAGCTCCTCGACGACCCGTGCCATCGCCTGCTGCACCGCCTCGCCGTCGGTGACGTCCACGGCGATCGCCGTGGTGCGCCCGCCGAAGCTGCCGCTCTCCTCCGCGACGGCCGCCGCGTGCTGCTCGTCGCGGTCCAGCACGGCCACGTCCGCGCCCTCCCGGGCGAAGAGCAGGGCGATCGCCGCGCCGATGCCGCTGCCGCCGCCGGTGACGACGGCGACCTTTCCGGTCAGTTGCTGTTCCATGTCTGCCTTTCCTGGTGGGCTCAGCTCGGCCAGCGGACGGTGAGCCCGCCGTCGACGATCAGCTGCTGACCCGTGACGTAGGCCGAGTCGTCGCCGGTGAGGAAGCGGATGGTGCGCGCGGCCTCGTCGACGTTGCCCACGCGGCCCCAGGGGATGATCGAGCCCGCGGCGTCGAGGCCCTCGCGGCCCAGCGAGTTCACCGGGTCCAGGGACTGGGGGCTCTCGATCAGCCCCGGGATGACGGCGTTGACCCGGATCTTGCGGGGTGCGAGCTCCACGGCCAGCGAGCGGCACAGGCCGATGAGCCCGGACTTCGCCGCCGCGTAGTGGCTGTGCTCCTCCCACCCGTAGACGCCGCCGGCGATCGACGACGTCGCCACCATGGCCCCGCCGTGGGTCATCCGCGTGCTGCAGGAGCGGAAGACGCGCATCACCCCGGAGAGGTCGACGGCCATCATGTCGTCCCACGCCTGGTCGGTCATGTCCGCGAGCGCGGCACGGCGCAGGATGCCGGCCGCGGCCACCGAGATGTCCAGCCGGCCGAACTCGTCGAGCGCGGCCTGGGCGAGCTTCTCGGTGTCCTCGAAGCTGCGCACGTCCATGGGGACGGCCGTGCTGCGCCCGCCCGCGGCCTCCACGGCGCGGACGGTGTCCGTCGCGTCGTGGGGGTCCGAGGGGAGGTAGCCGATGACGCTGTGCGCCCCGGCCCGGGCGTAGGCGACCGCCAGGGCCCGGCCGATCCCGCTGCCGCCGCCGGAGATGACGGCGACCTTTCCCTCGAGTCCGTCGTCGCGGATCATGCGATCACCGTGGTCTTCAGGTGGGCGTCCTTCAGGGTGCGGGTCCCGGCCATGCACAGCGCCGAGAGGATCAGCCCGCCGGAGCCGGTGATGATCGCCGCCGTGGCCGTGTCCACCCCTGCGGTCAGCAGGATGGTGAGCAGCCCGGAGCCGGCGATGCCGCCGAGCGGCGCCATCACGTGGGCCACGTTCGCCCCCATACCGCGCACCTGTGGCGGGAAGGACTCGCCCATGTAGAACAGCAGCGCCGCGTACGGGCCGGTGAGGAAGAACAGCGTCATGGCGTACAGCGGGATGATGTAGCCGGAGGTGCCCGGGCCCAGCAGCATCGCCAGGCTGACGATGCCGCCGGCGATCCAGCCGAGGACCACGGTCGGCTTGCGGCCGATCTTGTCGCCCAGCCAGCCGTGGAAGACGTAGCCCACGAAGCCCACCGCGTTGGAGAGCACCAGGATGATGAGGGCGTTGTCGAAGGAGACGCCCTTGGCCTCGACCAGGATGGTGGTGCCCAGGACGGAGAACACCTGGATGCCGAACCAGTTGAAGAACCACGCCAGGGACAGGCAGGTCGTGTGCCGACGCAGCTCCGGGGTGAAGACGTCCTTCACGCCGGTGGCGTGGTGGGCCGCCTCCTCGAGGTCGTGCTCGTCGGCCAGCGCGTGGGCACCGGCGGTGTCGCCGGCGGCCCGGCGCCGCCGGACCTCCTTCATCGCGGCGAAGGTCGGGGACTCCGGCAGGCGCAGGGCCAGGCCGACGACGATCAGGGACAGCACCGCGGCGACGACGAAGCTCCAGCGCCAGCCGATGAGCGGGAGCGTCAGGGCCGACAGTCCCGCGGAGACCAGTGCGCCGACCGGCCAGCCGCCCTGGACGAGCGAGTACATGAGGCCGCGGCTCTTGGCCTCCTTGTAGATCTCGTTGAGGTAGACCGCGTTGACGACCTCCTCGGACATGGAGAAGCCGGAGAAGGAGCGGATGATGACCAGGCTCGCGGCGCCGATGGCGGCGCCGGTGAGACCGGACGCCACGGCGCCGCCGAGCATGAGCACGATGAGCGCCTTCTTGCGGCCCATCTTGTCGATGATCGTGCCCACGGCCAGGGCCACGATGAACACGCCGATCGTGGCGTAGGTGTTGATCGCGGTGGACTCGGCCACCGACCAGCCGAAGTCCTCGGCGATCACGGGGAGCAGCGTGCCGAAGAGGGTGAAGTCGTAGACGGAGGCCACCCAGGCGATGAAGCAGACGATCGAGACCTGCTTGACCACCTTCGGGGTGATGGGCACGTTCCAGGGCTCGACGCCGGAGGGCGTCGGGTTCGAGCGCAGAGCGGACATGGCGATGTTCCTTCGTGCCGGTGGGATCAGGCGGAGGTGCGGGGACTGCGGGCGGCGAAGTCGCGGGCGACGTCCTCCATGAACGCGAACTCCACGCCGTCGTGACCCTGGATGTGGTCGAAGAGGCGCTCGAGCATCAGCAGGTTCTGCGGGCGGCCGCAGACGTCGGGGTGGATCGTGAGGGGGAAGACGGCGTAGTCCATCTCGCGGTAGACCCAGTCGAACTGGTCCTTCCACAGCTGCTCGATGTCCCGCGGGGACACGAAGCCGTGGCTGTTCGGGCTGGACTTGATGAACATCATCGGCGGGAGGTCGTCCAGGTACCACGAGGCGGGGATCTCGATGAGGTCGGTCTCCTCGCCGCGCACCAGCGGCTTCATCCACTCCTTGGCCGAGGCCGCGTCGTAGTCGATCTTGGTCCAGGTGTCCCCGACGCGCACGTAGTACGGGGTGTGGTCGTCGTGCATGAGCGAGTGGTCGTAGAGGAAGCCGCGATCGAGCAGGATCTCGTTGGTCACCCCGGAGAACTCCCACCAGGGCGCCACGTAGCCGACGGGCTTCTTCCCGGCGCGCCGCTCGATGAGGTCGGTGCAGTAGTCGAGGATCTCGGTCTCCTGCTCGCGGGTCATCGCGATGGGGTTCTCGTGGCTGTAGCCGTGGACGCCGATCTCGTGACCGGCGGCGACGACCGCGTCGAACTCCTTCGGGAACGTCTCCACGGAGTGCCCGGGCCAGAACCAGGTGACGGGCATCTCGCGGCGCTGGGCGAGCTGGAGCAGCCGCGGCACGCCGACCTCGCCGGCGAAGAGGCCGCGGGAGATGTCGCCCGGGGAGTCCTCGCCGCCGTAGGAGCCGAGCCAGCCGCCGACGGCGTCGACGTCGATGCCGACGGACACGTAGATCTTCTTGGACATGATGTCTCCTCTGGTGGTGGGTGTTCTAGAGGTGGGCGGTGAAGGCCCTGGGGAACTCGGTGGCCGAGGTCCCCAGGGAGATCAGGAGGGCGGCGAGGATGCGCGCCTGGAGCGGATTGAGGTCCCCGGAGGGGACGGCGCCGGCCGCCACGAGGTCGGTGCCCCCGCCGTTGCCGTAGAGCGGGACGACGGGTCCCCACGGGGCACGGGTGCTGAGCACCACGGCGCAGCCGGCCCCGACCGCACGGGCCACCGACTCCGCGAAGCCGGGGCCCGCGTTGCCGACGCCCGATCCGGCGAGGACCACGGCCTGCGCGCCGGAGCGCACGGCGAAGTCGAAGAGGTCGGGGGTGGCGCCGGTGTGGGCCGTGATGATCTCGACCCTGGTGCTGTCGAAGGCCGTCGGCGGCAACGGCAGCGGCTCCCGGCGGACGGGCCTGGCAGTGACGACGAGCCCGGACCCGGCCATGTGCGCCACCTCGGCGCCGCCCTGGAAGGGACTGCTCGCGGTGGTGTGCGCCTTCCGGGCGCCGCGGGCGGAGCGGACCGTCCCGTCGAAGGAGATCAGCACGCCGCTGCCCCGCAGCTCGGGCGAGGCGGCGGCCAGCACCGCCTCCTCGACGTTGCGGGGGCCGTCCGGGGCCGGGCTGTCGGCCGGCTGCTGGGCGCCGGTGAGCACCACGCTCTTCGGGGAGCCGTGCACCAGCTCCAGCAGGAACGCCGTCTCCTCCAGGGTGTCGGTCCCGTGGGTGACCACCACACCGTCGTTGGCCGGATCGGCCAGCGCGTCCCGGGCCGCCTCGGCGATCGCCCGCAGCTCCCCGAGGGTGAGCCGGTAGCTGCCCGTGGTGAGGATGTCCCGGGCGGAGACGCTGAGCTCGCCGTACTGGTTCCGGGACAGGTCGGCTGCGGTGTCCGTGGCCACGGAGCCCGTGGACCCGCCGCCCCGGGACGCGATGGTGCCCCCCGTGCCGAGCAGCTGGATGTGTGTCACGCGCCGCCTCCCTTCCTCAAGGTCGTCCCGCTCCTCCGGAGCGCCACCGGTCTATGCAAACGAATGCCGCAATCGATTGCGTACGATGTTGGGATCGACCATAGAGCGCCCCTAGAGTGATGCGCAACACATTCACGAGAATTTAACGTCCGTTACTGTGTGGAAACAGCCGCGAGGAGGTGGACATGGGCGCACGACCGGCGGTCACGCTGAAGGCCCTGGCGGCCGAGCTGGGCCTCAACCCCTCCACGGTCTCCCGGGTGCTCAACGACCCCAAGGGCCTCGGCTCCAAGTGGGCCGCGCCGGACACCACGGAGCGGATCTTCGCGCTCGCGGAGGAGCGCGGCTACCGCAAGAACCCCTACGCCGCGTCGCTGCGCACGGCCAAGTCGCACATGATCGGGGTCGTCGTGCCCCGCCTGCAGGACTACGTCCTGGCCACCATGTACGAGGGCATCGACGAGGCCGCCTCCGAGCACGGCTACTTCACCGTGGTCTCCAACTCCCTGGACGACCCCACGGCCCACCGCGCCAAGGCGGAGAAGCTGCTGGACCGCCGTGCCGACGGCCTGATCTTCGGCGACGCCCTGTTCGAGGACCCTTTCCTGGACGAGCTCGCCGAGCGCGGCGTGGCCTTCACCCTGGTGAGCCGGCGGTCCCCGGGGCACCGGTCCGTGACCTGCGACGACTACGCCGGTGGACGGATGGTCGCGGAGCACCTCGTCGCGTCCGGCCGGAGGACCTTCGGGCTCATCGCGGGCAATCCGCGGGCCTCGACCTCGATCGACCGCTGCGCAGGCTTCCTGGACGCGCTCGCCGGGCACGGCCTCGGGGTGGACCCGGAGCGCGTGGTCCCCGGCGGCTTCGACGCCCCGGCCGGCAGCGTGGCCGCCGCCCGGATCCTGGCCGTCGGGCCGCTGCCCGAGGCGGTGTTCGCGGTCAACGACTTCGCGGCGATCGGTGCGCTCGGCGTGTTCGCCCGGGAGGGGGTCACGGTCCCGGAGGACATGGCCCTCGTCGGGTTCAACGACACGCCGCTGGCCGGCAGCGTGGGGCTCACCACCGTGCGCTCCCCCATGCACAGCATCGGCCGGCAGGGCTTCGAGATGCTGATGGACGTTCTCGACGGCCGGGACGTGGAGAGCGTCCGGCTCCCCCCGGAGCTCGTCGTGCGCACGAGCGCCTGAGCACCGGACGCCCCCACCGCAGGACCGGAGGACCGGCACGCCGGCGGGTGCGGGGTAGAGCCCCGAGGCAAGTCGGCGCAACTGTGGACAGAATGCGAATCGATCAGGTAATAGGCCAGTGTTAGTGTTGATGCATCACGCAGGTGATCAGCCGGGGGGCTGAACCGCCGCGTGAGGATCTCGTCGGGACGATCGGCCGCAAGGCCGCCGGCACGACGACGATCATGATGCCGCCGTCCTGGTGGCAGCGGGCCTCGGACCATCTGGTCAGTCGTCGGGGGGCGACTCCCCTGCCACCGGGACGCGCAGGCCCCTCCGCCCGCAGCAGCCGCTCCGCGGTGCGAACCCGGAGCCCGCCGGCCAGGCAGCCCGCCGGTCAGGCGAAGGCGAAGACCAGCGGGAAGACCACCACCACGACCGCGGCCCACACGCCGTAGACCGGCAGGTAGCGCGTCTGCCAGCGCTCGAGCTCCGCGAACGGCCGGCGTCCCCGCAGGCACCCGGCGCTCAGCCAGGCGGCCCGCAGCAGGTGCACCAGCAGCAGCAGGTTCAGGCCGAGCGCGGCGATCTTGTTGGGGCTGGAGCCGAACTCGGCGATCCGGGTCAGCATCGCGGTCAGCATCACCGCATCCACCGCCAGCGCCGCGACGACGAGCACCAGCTGCAGGCCGTCGAAGAGGCCGGGCGGTTCGAGCGGGTCCCGGGCGGAGATCGAGTAGAGCAGCAGCGCCAGGACCAGCACGAGGATCGCGTCCATCAGGATCAGCAGCCCGCGGTCGACGTCGACGAGCCCGCCGGCCGCTGTGAGCACCACCAGGAGGGACAGCAGCATCAGGATGGTCAGGGGCGTGAACACCCGGGTGAGGACCGGGGCGATGTTCTCGACGACGTTCTGCTTGGCCTCGACCAGCCACGCGGCCACCACGAGCGCCCCGGGCACCGCGAACGGCAGGATCCAGTCCTCCAGCACCGGCTCCAGGTCGATCCCGAGGACCTGGAGGGCCCCGAACGTGAGCCCGACCAGCACCGCCCCGCCCAGGGCCAGGAGCGTGTAGTAGATCACGAGCTCGCCGGTGAAGCGGACGAAGTCCATCCGCCGGCTGTCGGAGCGCCACCTCCCGCCGGTGTAGGCGATCCCGGCCAGCAGCCACAGGACCACCGGGGCGTGCAGGGCGGCGAGCAGCTCGGTGGACCCGCCGGGGACGAACGGATAGACGTTGAGCACCACCGCCAGCAGCGCGACCGGGACGAGCAGCGCCGCCACCACGCGCGCGGTGAGCCGGCGCTTCCACGCGAAGTAGCCGGCGAGGAAGGGCAGGACGAGCAGGCCGAGGTTGCGGGCCAGCACCGCCTCGTCGCCGAGCCAGGCGGTGCCGGCCTTGACCGCCAGCCCGGCCCCGACCGCGAGCGCCAGGACGACGCCCAGCTCCCGCCACGGCGGCGCGCCGGCGTCCTCGGCGTCCTCCGGGAGGAGCACGAGCTGCTTCCACAGCCGCTCGGAGTGCTCGCGGGCGAACTCGTGCGAGACGGCGTCGAGATTGCCCATGCGCTTGATCGCGACGAGGAAGGCCTCGTCGTCGTCGAGCCCGGTGGCCCGCAGGTCCGCGACCTGTTCGCGCAGGTGGTCCTCGAGCTCGTCCACGTCGGCCGGGGAGATCGCCTGGCGGCGCTGGACCCAGCCGCGCCACCGCCCGATCTGGGCCTCCTGCTCCGCGTGCAGCTCCATCACGCCCACCGCTCGGTCGTGGCGGGCGGCTGCTGCGCGGCCTGCCACACCTGCCGCAGCGCGTCGGCCACGACCGCCCACTGCTCCTGCCGGTCGGCGAGCGCGGCCCGGCCCGAGGCCGTGATCGCGTAGTGCTTGCGGCGGCGCCCGGCCTCGGACGTGCCCCACGAGGAGGACACGTGGCCGAGGCGCTCGAGCCGGTGCAGCAGCGGGTAGAGCATGCCGTCGGTCCACTGCATGGAGCCGCCGGAGAGCTCGCTGACGCGCTTGAGGATCGCGTAGCCGTACAGGTCGCCGTCCGCCAGGATCCCCAGCACGAGCGGGGTGGCCGAGGCGGCGACCAGGTCCTTGTCGATGCGCACTGTGCCTCCTGATACCTAGGTGTGCTACGCATTGAACCCTAGCAGCACTAGGTATGGCAAGCGCGGCGCCGGAAACGACGGCGCGAGTCGGGCGGGGTGGGCACCGCCGCGTCCTGCGCCTACAGTCGAAGCAGAGTTGCAGAAGAGAACGCCCCGAGGAGGTGGTGATCCGTGAGCACGCAGCCCGGCCTCGCCGCGCTCCCGCTCAGCACGCCGCCGGAGGCGGAGGTCCGCCACGCCCGCGGCGTCTACGCCTGGTGGCTGGACACCGCCCGCTCCCCCACCCCGGAGGCGGCCGGGCTGCACCTGCCCGCGGTGCCGCGGCTCCGCCACTCCTCGGGGACGGCCGAGCTGCTCTACGTGGGCCGCGCCCGGCGAGACCTCCACCGGCGGATCGCCGGCCAGCACCTGCGGCGCACCCGCTCCTCCGCGCTGCGGCGCACGCTGCTCGCCGTCCTCCTGCCCGGGGACCCGTCCTGGCGGGACGGCGCCGCCGTGGACGGGCGGGGCCGTGTGGTCCTCGACGAGGCGCACGAGCAGCGGCTCACGGCCTGGATGCAGGAGCACCTGCTCCTCGGCTGGGCGGAGTGCGGGACGAAGGACGACGTCGACGCCCTCGAGCAGCACTGGGTCGCCGCGCACCAGCCGGCGCTCAACACCGAGGGCACCGGGCACGGCCCGGAGCTGACCGAGCTCAAGCGGGTCTTCCGCGAAGGCCTGCCCCAGCGGTCCTGAGCTCCCGGGGCCGCTGTGGCCGCGGCGGTAGAATGGGTGCCCAGCACGCACGTGGTCGTTCGGGGGCCGTCATGAACAGCACCGGGAGCAGCAGCGGAGCCGCCGTCTGGGTGGTGGCCCTGGTCGCCGCGGTGGTCGCCGTCGGCCTGTTCCGGTTCGTGCTCCTCGGCGGGGTGGCCCTGCTCGGCCTGGCCCTGGTCGGCCTGCTGGTCTGGCTCAGCGCCGGTTTCATCACGAGCCGGACCCGCGCCGCCGGGCAGGACGCGCCCGAGGACGACGACGCCGGGCCGCCGCTCGCCGCCCCGCAGACCGGGCGGACGTCGGTGGAGGAGGCCCGGGCGGCCGGGGCGTCCAACATGCGCACGGCCTGGATCTCGTGGCACCTCCGCTCCCTGCCCCCGCCGGAGGGCTCCCGGGACCCCCGGCTCCTCACGGGCACCCTGTCCGTGGTGCCGCAGGCGGACTGGGACGTGGACCGGCTCCGCACGCACGGCCGCGCGCTGTGGTCCCTGCGCCGCAGCGCCCGGCGGCACGACCTGCTCGACCAGCTGGACGCCCGCCTGGACCGGGTGGTCGCCATGATCTCCGACCTGACCGACGCCGAGTTCGACACCGCCCTCGGCCAGGTCAACGACCAGTATCTGTACCACCCGGACCGGCAGGTCCGCACCGCCTACCTGGAGGGCGGCGCCCTGGGCGTGGACCTCATCATGGACGCCGTGACCGCCGCCCGGGCCCAGGCCCGCGAGGACGCCGCCACCAGGGCCGCCGCGAAGGCCCTGGCCCAGCAGCGCACCGCCGCGCTGCGCGCCCTGCGGGAGACCTACCACCCCACCGCGGGCCGGGACGCCCGCACCGCCTGGGACGAGTAGGCCCGGAAGATCGAGGAGTGACCCGCCCGGCGGGGCGCCGGAACGGTCGATCCGTTCCGGCGCCCCGCTGTCACTCACGGGCCGGCATCACCGGGGGTGGTGGGACTCCTCCAGCTCGAACACCGGGGTGGGCAGGCCCTCCATCCGGGCCTTGAGCTGCAGGGCGAGGTACTTGGAGTAGTGCCTGCTCTGGTGCAGGTTCCCGCCGTGGATCCAGAGGTTCTCCACGTTGGTGGGCTTCCACATGTTCCGCAGCTCGCCCTCCCAGGGCCCGGGGTCCCGGGTGGTGTCGGAGCCGTAGCCCCAGCACTTGCCCACCCGGTCGGCGACCTCCGGGGAGATCAGGTCCGCGAGCCACTCGTTCATGGACCCGTAGCCGGTGGCGTGGACGACGAGGTCGGCCGGCAGCTCGGTCCCGTCGTCGAGCACCACCGCGTCCTCCGTGAGCCGGTCGACCTGGCCGGTGGCCAGCTGGACCCGCCCGTCGATGATCAGCTGCGAGGCGCCCACGTCGATGTAGTACCCGGAGCCGCGGCGCAGGTACTTCAGGAACAGCCCGGAGCCGTCCTCGCCGAAGTCGAGGTCGAAGCCGGCCGCCTCGAGCGCGTCGTAGAACTCGCGGTCCCGCTCGGCCATCGCCTCGAACGCGGGCCGCTGGACGTCCGGCAGGACCCGGTACGGCCAGGACGCGAAGAGCATGTCCGCCTTCTCCGTGGTGATGCCGGCCTCCAGCGCCTCCTCGGAGTAGAGCGGCTTCAGGACGAGGTCCATGAGGGACTCGCTGCGGGAGATGTGGGTCGAGGAGCGCTGGACCATGGTGACCTCGGCCCCGTGCTCCCAGAGGTCCGCGCAGATGTCGTGGGCGGAGTTGTTGGAGCCGATCACCACGGCCCGCTTGCCCGCCCAGTCGTCGCCGCCGGCGTGCGCGGAGGAGTGGTGCTGCGCGCCCCGGAAGACGTCGGCGCCCGGGAAGTCGGGGATTCTCGGGTACCCGGAGACGCCCAGCGCGAAGACCAGCTGGGTGGGGTGCAGCACGACCTCCTCGCCGTCGCGGTCGACTGCGACAGTCCAGGTCCCGGACTGCTCGTCCCACTCGGCCGACCGGCACTCGGTCCTCGCCCAGTAGTTGAGCTCCATGATGTCGGCGTAGTGCATCAGCCAGTCGGCGACCTTGTCCTTGGCGGGGAACACCGGCCAGTCGTCCGGGAACGGCAGGTAGGGCATGTGGTCGTACCAGACCGGGTCGTGCAGGTGCAGGGACTTGTAGCGGTTGCGCCAGGCGTCCCCGGCCTTCTCGTGCTTGTCCACCACGATCGTGGGGATGCCGAGGCGCTGCAGCCTGGCGGCCAGGCCGATCCCGCCCTGACCGCCGCCGACGACGAGGCAGTACGGCTGCTCCGTCCTGCCGAGGGCCTCCTCCCGCGCCCGGCGCCGCTCCAGCCAGGTGGTGCGCTCGCGGGTGATCTCGTGGACCACCCCGCGGTCCCGGCGCGAACCCTTCTGCTCCTCGAAGCCGCGCAGGTCCTGCAGCGTGGTCAGCAGGGTCCACGCCTTCCCGTCGCGCAGCCGCAGGTAGCCCCACCCGGAGCCGGCGGAAGTCTCGAAGCGCACCCAGCACTCCGTCACCCCGTCCGCCTCGGTGGGCTCGCCCTCGACCTCCCACCCGGAGGGCCGGACGTGCGGCAGGGTCTGTGCGAGCATCCGGCAGATCTGCTCACGGCCCTCCAGCGTCTTCAGGTTCCAGGTGAACGCCAGGAAGTCGCGCCAGAAGCTCTCCTCCGCGAACAGATCCGCCGCCGCGTCCGCGTTGCCGGCCGCGAGGGCGTCCTCCAAGGCGGCCAGCCAGGAGCGGGCGGTGTCCGTGCCGGCTCCCACGCCGGTGTCGATCGTGGTCATGGTTCCTCCTCGGTGTACGCCGGACACCCAGTGGCATAGGGTCCGATGTGATGCGTGTCACCACTGTGGGGCCGAGGGGGTTTCCCCGGCGTTGCATCAGGACGGACGCCGTGACGGACCCGGTGACGTCAGGACAGGCGCAGAGAACGGAGGAGCGCGCTGTGGACAGCTGCGGATCGGCGAGGACACCGGACCGGGTGCGTTCGGCGTGGGAGCGGTGCGCCGCCCGGGGCATGTCCCGCGACCTGGACGGCCCGCGGGAGGTGCTCCCGGACCACGAGGTCGAGCAGCTGCGCGCGCTCTCCCCGCTGGGGGCGCACGTCGACGTCGTCGCCGACCTCCTGGGCGTCGTCCGTGACGCCGCCGAGGCCCGGGTCGCCGTCCTCACGGGCCCCGACGGCACCGTGCTGTGGCGGCGCGGGGGACGTTCGCCGCTGGAACGCGCCGACGGGCTCGGCTTCGTCGAGGGCGCCGGCTGGGACGAGCACGGCGTGGGCACCAACGCGATCGCCCAGGCGCTGCGCAGCGGGACCGCGGAGGAGCTGCGGGGCACGGAGCACTTCGCCCGGTCCCACAGCGCGTGGGACTGCACGTCCGCCCCGGTGCGCCACCCGGGCAGCGGGGAGGTGCTCGGCGTCATCGACCTGTCCGGGCCGCGGGGCACCGCCACCCCGGACACCAGGGCCCTGGTCCGCTCGGCCGCGCGCGTCGTCGAGACGCTGCTCGCCGCCCGGACGGACTCACGACACCCCGCCGGCACGACCGGCACGCCTCCCCTGGAGCTGCGCCTGCTCGCCGAGCCGGCCGCGGCCCGGGTGGGCGGCGGGGACTGGTTCCCCCTGCCGACGCGCTCGGCGGAGATCCTCGCGCTGCTCAGCCTGCGCGAGCGCGGGTGGAGCGCCGAGGAGATGGCCTACGAGCTCTACGGCGAGCACGGCACCCCCGGCACGGTCCGCACGGAGATCCACCGGGTCCGCCGCCGGCTGGGGGCGGTGATCACCACCGGCCCCTACCGCTTCGCCGACCCGGCCGCCGTCACCAGCGACGTCCTGCAGCTGCGGACCGCCCTGGAGCAGGGCGAGGTGACCCGGGCCCTGAACATCTACCGGCATCCGCTGCTGCGCTCCTCGGACCTGCTCACCATCGAGGAGTGGCGCTCCGAGCTGGACCGGGAGACCGCCGAGGCCGTGCGGCGCAGCGGCGACGCCCGGATCGAGACCCGCTGGTCCCACACCGAGATGGGCCACGCCTACCGGCGCGGATGAGCCGGGAGGGGGCACGACGGCGCTGGGCGGACCGGCCGGATGCCGGCGCTCCCCCGCACCGTTCACGACCCCTGTGAACGTCGGTGAATCCGGTGAATCTCGCATCGGGCGGGGCTCCGGCCCCAGCCCTCCGTCCGCGGTGCGTCCGGGCTCGTCGTCCGGAGCGGGCCTCACTCCCGGGTCGTCACGATCGGGTCCGCCCACACGATGTTCCACCGGTGGCCGTCCGGGTCCGCGAACACCCGGTGGCTCGTGTAGCTGTCATCCTTGCGGTGCCCCGCGGTGGCGCCGGCGGCAACCGCCCGCTCGACCAGGGCGTCGACCTCCTCGGGGATGTCGACGAGCAGGGCGAAGCTGCCGCTCACCGTGCGACGGGGGTCGGCGAGCTCCTGGTCCTCGCCGATCGCCTGCTGCATGAACCGCCGCTCGACGAGCGTGACCCCGAAGTCCTCCCCGAGATCCAGGATCAGGCTGCGCCCCTCGGCCATGCCGGGAGCCGTCCGCCAGCCCAGGGCCTGGTAGAAGGACCGCGAGCGCTCGAGGTCGGCGACGGGGATGTGGGGGAAGAACTTGTACGCCACGGGAACTCCTGGAGCTTCGGCGGGCCGGGACTCCATGCTCCCCCCGGCCCGCGGACGGCACAACGGTGTGACCGCCCCTTTGCGGGCCCGCAGGCCCCGGGGTCCCCGCCGGGCTGCGGAGACCCCGCGGTGCTCACTCGGGCCAGGCGTTCTCCTGGATGATGCGCACGAAGTCCTCCCGGTGGAAGTCGGGGTCGAAGTGGGCGAGCACGTCGTCGTTCATGGTGCCGAAGGTGGTCTCGGGCCGGTCGGCCATGCCGTCGTAGAACGCGCGGAGGATCTTGTTCTTGAAGTCCGGCCGGGGATGCGCGGCGACGACCTCGGCGCGGTGCTCCTCGGCGATCTGGTCCAGGTCCAGGCCCAGCACGTCGGTCTCGACGCCCAGGGTGACCACGGCGACCTCGGGCTCCAGGTGCAGCGGGATGGCCGGGGTGGTGTGCAGGGCGATCGCCAGCCACACGTTGCGCGCCTCCTCCGCGGAGCGGCCGTGGTCGCGCAGGAACGCCTGCGCCGCCGCGGCGCCGTCGATCTCGAAGCGCTGGTCCTGGGTGCGGTACTCGTCGGTGAGGCCGAGGTCGTGGAACATCGCCCCCACGTAGGCGAGCTCCGGGTCCACCTCGATTCCGCGCGCGGCGGACTTGAGCATGCCGAAGAGGAAGACCCGGCGGGAGTGGTTGAACAGGCTCTCGTCGGCGGCCCGCCGGACCAGCTCGGTGGTCTCGCGGACGAGGGCGGAGTCCGGAACGGTGATGCCGGCGATGGTCTCGGCCAAGGTGTCTCCTCTGCTCGGGTGAATGGTGTCGTGCCGGACCGGCACGCGGCCGGTCCTCTCCTCACTCTCTCCCACCGGTGGCGCAATGCCCAGCGTCCGGCCGGACGACCGTCCCACAGATCCGGACATTCCGGACGGCTCCACCCCGCGCCCCATGGGCACCGCGGGTGTCCCCCGCTCGGGGAAACGCGCTCAGGCAGGCGAGCAGCGGGACCGCAGGATCGAGATGCCCTCGCCGGTCAGCTCGTCGCAGTACGCCGCTCGGCCGGCCAGCGCCATGACGATCGCCAGCGTGGTCCCGCTGACCAGGGGCCCGGCGCCGGACTCGAACGGGCCGTCCGTGGCCACCAGGTGGAGGCCCTGGGCGGCGCTGCGGCTGGGCACCGCGAAGTCCTTGCCCACGTAGAACCGTGCCACCGCGGTCACGGTCCCGACCGGCGGCGTGCGCGGCAGGCCCAGCGGGCGGCGGACGTCCTGGCCGTGGACCACGACCTCCCCCAGCCACGCCGCGGTGTCCTTGGAAGGCGCCACGGTGCTGCCGGCCGCGGCCCGGAACCGCTGGAGCGTCTCGGCCGGGGTGGCGCCCCGGTGCTCCTCGAGGCGGCGCTGGTTGTGCAGGTCGAAGTCGAAGCGGGCGCCCAGCACGCTCCGGAGCCAGCGGAGCCGGCCGATGCTCGCGGCCGCGGTCAGGTGCGCGACGACGTCCTCCACGGTCCACCGCCAGCACAGGGACGGCGCCGCCCACTGCGCGTCGTCCAGGCCGGCCAGGTCCTCGGCCAGGCGCGCGCGCTCGGCGTGGATGGCAGCCCACAGGTCGTTCCGGTTGCTCGGCTCCATGAGCCCCATCGAAGCACACGCCGGGGTGCCGGGGCCTTCGGTGTCCGCCGATCCCGATAGCGTGGCACTGGACCCACCCCCTGGGAGAGCACCCCCCGACCGCACGAGGAGCCTCGATGACGAGCATCCGATTCCTCCACACGAGCGACTGGCAGCTCGGCATGACCCGGCACTATCTCGAGGGCGAGGCCCAGTCCCGGTACACCGGTGACCGGGTCGAGACGATCCGCCGCATCGGGGAGCTGGCCCGCGCCCGCGGATGCGCGTTCGTGGTGGTGGCCGGCGACGTCTTCGAGCACGCCAACCTCAGCCGCCGGGACGTCGGGCGCGCCCTGGACGCCATGGGCTCCGTGGGGCTGCCGGTGTACCTGCTGCCCGGCAACCACGACCCGCTCGGACCGGGGTCGATCTACGCCCAGGACGCGTTCCTCGGCTCGACGCCGGACAACGTCGTGTTCCTGGACGAGGTGGGCCCGTGGCCCGTCGCCGAGGGCGTGGAGCTCGTGGCCGCGCCCTGGCGCAGCAAGCGGCCCGACGCGGACCCCGTCGCCCCGGCCCTGGAGGGGCTGACCCCGGACGGGACGCTGCGCGTCGTCGTCGGCCACGGGATGCTCGACGAGCTGGACCCGGACCGCACCTCCCAGGTGACCGTGCGCCGCGCGCCCCTGGACGAGGCCCTGGCCCGCGGGGCGATCCACTACGTGGCGCTGGGCGACCGGCACATCCGCTGGCCCGAGGACGACCGCGGCGCCATCCACTACTCCGGCACCCACGAGTCCACGGGCTTCCGCGAGCACGGCCGCGGCCACGTCCTCGAGGTGGCGCTGGACGGGAGCACCGTGGAGGTCACCTCCCACGAGGTGGGCCAGTGGGAGCACCGCGTCCTCGCACGGCAGCTCGACGGCGCCGACGACGTCGGGACGCTGCGGGCCGAGCTCGCCGCCCTCACCCCGAAGGAGCGGATCATCCTCAAGACCGTCTTCACCGGCACCCTGAACCTCTCCGAGTCCGCGCAGCTGGACGGTCTGCTCGAGCAGCAGGCGGAGATCTTCGCGAGCCTCAACGCGTGGGAGCGGCACACTGACCTGGTGGTGATCCCGGACGAACACGAGTTCGAGGACCTCGACGTCGGCGGGTACGCCGCCGACGCCGTGACCGAGCTGCGCGAACTGGCCGCCTCGGAGTCCGAGGACGCGCCCGCCGCCGGGGACGCGCTCCGGCTCCTGTACCGCCTCGTGGGAGGACCGACCCGATGAAGCTGCACCGCCTCAAGCTGGAGAACTTCCGCGGCGTGACCGCCCGCGAGGTCGTCTTCCCCGACGCGGGGGTCGTGGTGCTGACCGGCCGCAACGAGATCGGCAAGACCTCGATGATCGACGCCCTGGACGCGCTGATCGAGCTCCCGGACAGCAGCCGGCACAAGAAGATCGCCGAGGCCAAGCCCGCCGGCCGGGACGTGCCCGTCCTGGTGGAGGCGGAGTTCTCGATCGGGACCACCCGCGTGATCTACACCAAGCAGTGGCTGAAGCGGCCGTCCACGACCCTGGAGTACATCTCGGGCCCCCGGAGCGGCCACAAGCTCACGAGCCGCGAGGCCCACGACGCCGCCGAGCAGCTGTGGGGCGGGGCCGACACCGCGCTGTGGAAGGCCCTGCGCTTCATGCAGGCCGGCGGGCTGACCCAGAACGCCCTCACCGACAGCGCGGCGCTGCGCCGGGCCCTGGAGTGCCACGCCGGCCAGGCCCAGGGCGACGACCGCGAGGTCGCCTCCCTCCTGGAACGCGTGAGCGCGGAGTGCGACAGGTACTGGACCTCGACGCGGAAGAAGAACGCCAAGTACCTCCAGGCCGAGACCGACTGCCGTACGGCCGGGACCGCGGCCGCGGAGGCCGCCGAGGAGCTGCGGGGCATCGCGGTGGTCGAGGAGGAGCTCGCCGAGCTCACCGAGGAGATCGCCGCCACCGGCCGGAAGCTCGGGACTGCCCGGGCGGAGAAGGCGGATTTGGACCGTGCCGCCGGGGAGATCGAGGCCGTCCAGCGGCAGCGGCAGGAGGCCCAGCGCCGGCGGGACGCCGCCCAGGGCGAGCTCGACCGCGCCCGGGAGCGCTCGGCCCGGCGCGCGGAGTTCGTGGCCGCGCTGACCGCCGACGAGGAGCGCAGCGCGGCGCTCGCGGAGCAGCTCCGGGCGCGCGAGCAGGAGCTCGCCCCGGTGCGGGAGCACGCCGAGGAGGCCGAGGATCGCCGGACCGCGGCCCAGACCGCCGTGCAGGAGGCCCGGGCGGCCCACCGCTCCGCCCGGGAGGACCGGAGGCACCTCAACGACGTCGAGCGCCACCGCCGCGTGCTCGAGATCCTGGACTCGCTCGAGGCGGTCCGGGCGCAGCTGGCCGAGCTGCGGTCTCGTCCCGGCACGGAGATCGACGAGGACGTCGCGGACGAGCTGGAGCGGGCCGAGCGGGCCGCGGAGAAGGCCGAGGCGGAGCTGGCGGCCGGCAGCGCCCGGGTGGAGCTGACCGCGCTGGGCCGCGCGCGCCCGATCACTCGCGGCGACAGCACCGAGGAGATTGCCCCGGAGGAGCCGTGGTCCGTCCCGGTGACGGACGAGGTCGAGGTGGAGATTCCCGGCGAGTGGCGGTTGCGGGTCTTCCCGGAGCAGGGCATCGCGGCCCGCCGGGACGCCGCCCGCACGGCCCGCGAGCGGTTCACCGCGCTGCTGGCCCGGCACGGCGTCGACTCGGTCGCGGCGGCCCGCACCGAGTGGCGTGCCGCCCAGGAGCTGGCCCAGCAGGTGCGCGAGGCCGTGGCCCAGCGCGACCGCCTGCTCGACGGCGAGGACGAGAGCCGCCTGCGCGACGACCGGGACCGCCTCGCCGCCGCGATCGAGCAGTACGGCGACCGCCGGGACGACGACGCTCCCCTGCCGGAGACCGCCGGCGCCGCCCAGGAGACGGTCGAGGCAACCGAGGCCGCCCTCACCGACGTCGAGGACGCCGCGCTCCATGCCGAGGCCGCTGCCGAAGCCGCCCGGGCCGCCCTGCAGTCCGCCCAGACGACGCTGCACTCCCTGCAGGGCGCCGCGCTCGAGCAGGAGCGCGCCCTCGCCGGTTCCCGGGCCCGGCTCGAGGACGCCCGCCGCGAGGTCCCGGACGAGGACCTCGACCGTGCCGTCACCGCGGCGGCCGAGGCGCTGGCCGCGGTCCAGGCGGAGATCGACGGGCACGAGGCGGCCCTCGCCGGTCTCGACGCCGACCGGGTGCTCGCCGACCAGCAGCACGTCGCGGACGAGATCAAGGGGCTCGAGTCCCTGCTGGGCGAGCGGCGGGGCCGCCACCAGTCCCTGGCGGGCCGGCTCGAGGGCATGGGCCGGGACCGGGTGCAGCTGGCCCACGACCAGGCCGAGACACGGCTCGAGGCCGCCCGGCGCCACCTCGCCGGGATCGAGCGGCGCGCCGAGGCCGCCCTGCTCCTGGAGCGGACGCTGCTGGAGCACCGCGAGCGCGCCCACGCCCAGTACGTCCAGCCGTTCCGCACCGAGGTGGAGCACCTCGGCCGGTCGGTCTACGGCCCGGACTTCGAGGTCCAGGTGAGCGGGTCCCTGGAGGTGGAGCAGCGCAAGCTCGACGGCGACTGGCTGCCCTTCTCCGCCCTCTCGACCGGGGCCAAGGAGCAGCTGGTGATCCTCATCCGGCTCGCCACCGCCCTGCTCGTGGACCCGGAGGACGGGGTGCCGGTGCTGCTCGACGACGCCCTGGGCCACTCCGACCCGCAGCGGCTCCGCCGGCTGGCCTCGGCCATCACCACCGCCGGGGAGCGGACCCAGGTGATCGTGCTGACCTCGAACCCCGAGCGCTTCGTGAACCTGCGGGAGGCGCACCGGATCGAGATGTGAACCTTCTCGGGTTCAGGAGGCCGGTCCTCCACCCGAGGGCGCCATCGGGCCCACCACGCGGTAGGTCGCGCAGACGAACGCGCGGTTCCGGGCCACGTCCGTCAGCTCCAGGTCGAACCGGCGGGGGAACAGGGGGCGGCCCGCCCCGAGCGTGACCGGCGCGATGGAGACCATCAACTGGTCCAGCAGTCCCGCCTCGGCGAACTGGGCGGCCAGGTCGCCGCCGCCGACCACCCAGATGTCCTTCCCGCCGGCGGCCTCCGCGAGAGCGGCGTGGATCGGTGCCACCTCCCCCTGGGCGAAGCGGAGGTCGGCCCCGGCGATCCCCGGCAGCTCGGCGTGGGTGACCACCCAGGTGGGCATGGCGTAGGGCCAGTCCTCGCCGGAGGCCTGCAGGTGCGCGCGGACCCACTCGTAGGTGGTGCGGCCCATCACGACCGCCCCGACCCCGGCGATGAACTCGTCGTAGCGGAACGGGCCCTCGGGGTCGGAGTCCTGCCGGAACAGCCACTCCAGGGAGTCCTGGTCGTCGGCGAGATAACCGTCCAGGGTGGTGGCGGTGTAGAAGACGGTGCGGGTCATCGGAGACCTCCTGTGCGTCGCTGCAACCCGTCGATCGGATTCCCGGAACCGGGGGTGACTCCAGCATGGCGCAGCACCAGTCGGGCCGGAAGGCACGGAGACCCACTGGCCGCTCACGTGAGGTGGACCACATAGAATCGTGGTCACCGACGCGAGGAGGCGGCATGAGCATCGAGGACGAACGGCGTATTCGCGCTGCCGCCCGGGCACCGCACGAGCCGCAGCCGCGCCGCCGCACCCCGCACGGCCGCGGTGCACGCGAGGCCGGTCTGGAGCGGGCCCTGGACGAGGTGCGCAAGGTCGGGGTCGAGGCGAGCGAGCTGCTGCGCAGAGAGGGCCTGAAGCCGGCCAAGCTCGTGCACGTCCCCCACGGCGCCCGGTCCTACCCCCTGGTCGGCCACGCGTTCTCCCGGGTCGCGTGCGGCGACGGGTGGCACGTCGTCCGCGGCCTGGTCGTCGGCACGGACGGCCGGCTGTGGACGCGCACGCCGCTGCACGACCCCACGCCGCAGAAGGACCTGGACGCGTGGCGGCTGGACGTGGAGCCTCCCGGCGGGCGGGGAGAGCTGCCCCACCCCGTGCAGTACGACGGGATCTCGCTGCACACCGTGCGCCGGCTCTCGGAGCACGAGTACCTGAAGGTGGATCTCATCGACCACCTCACGGACGGCTACGCGCGGCTGCTCGTCCTGCACCACCGCCGGAGGTCATGAGCGGCGCGGGCGGTTCCGCAGGAGGCCGAGGAGCACGACCACGGCCAGCAGCAGGACCATGCCCGCGTAGCCGATTGCCGTGGGCACCAGGCCGACCTCGCCCGCGACGGCACCGGCCGCCACGGCCGGGATGCTGTGGGAGAGATAGCTGACCACGTAGATCGCCGAGAGCAGCCCCGCCCGCTCGTGCGGTGCCGCCTGCGGCAGCAGCGTGCGCAGCACCCCGAGGAAGCCGGCGCCGAAGCCGACGCCGGCCACCACCGTCGCGGCGAAGTACAGCCCCACGGACCCGACGACGAGCGCGGCGATCGTGGCGGCCATGCCCACCACCAGGACGCCCATGCCCACGGCGAGCACCCGCTCCGGCGAGGTCCTGCCGAACAGCAGGATCGCGATCCCGCCGGTGCCCGTCAGCGCCGCGACCACGAGGCCTGTGAGGACCACGGAGTCCGCCCCGGTCAGCGAGCGGACCAGGTTCGGCCCCAGGGAGATGATCAGCCCGCCCAGGGACCAGCACGCGGCCGTGGCGGGCAGCACCCACACCGCCGAGCGGCGCACCTGCGGCGGGAAGGAGACCCGTGGACGCAGCGAGGCCAGCGCCCCAGGAGCACGCTCCACGGTCTCGGGGCCGAGCGCCGTGCCCACGGCCTGCAGCACCAGCAGCCCCAGCAGCACGACAAAGATGAGGTCGATCATCTGCGGGGCGGCCGCGACGATGAGGCTCGAGGCCACCGCTCCCCCGGCCAGGCCGAGAACCGGCCCCGCCCCGGTGATCACGGTCCCCAGCCCCCGGCGCTCTTCCGGTTCGAGCTCGATCACATAGGCGCCCAGCGCGCCGGTCGCCGTGCCGGTCGCCACGCCCTGGACCAGCCGTGCCACCACCAGGGTCGCCTCGCTGTCCGCCAGCACGAACACGGCCATCGCGGCGATCTCCAGGGCCAGGGCGGCCAGCAACACCGGCCGACGCCCCAGGTGGTCGGACAGCGCCCCCACCGTGAGCAGCGCGGCGAGCAGGGACACCACGTACGCGGCGAAGATGACGGTCAGCACGACCGGAGGGAAGCCCCACAGGTCCTGGTACAGCGGATACAGGGGGCTGGGCGCGCTGGAGGCGGCCATGACCACCACCAGCACGGACGCCTGCACCCAGAAGGCCGCCTTCGCGGACAGCACGGGACGACGGCGGGGCGCGGCGCCGGAGCGGAGGAACATGCAGGGCCTTTCACGGCGGGACGAGTGAGCGCGGCGTGACCGCGCTCACCTCACGCTAGCGCCACAGCCGGCCGGCGCTGCTACGGAGCGTCCCGTCGGCGCACCATCTCGGCGATCCAGACGGGGGCGAACGGCGACGTGCAGTTCGGCGGCGTCGGGTAGTCCTTGAGCACCTCCAGGCGCTCACCGATCTCGAGAGCCCGGGCCCGGTGCTCCGGGTGCTGGATCCCGATCTGCGCCAGGCAGGTGTTCATCGCCCACTGCAGACGCTCCGGGGCGGCCTTCATCTGCGCCTCGACGACGTCGAGCAGGCCGGCGAGGTCGAGCCCCTCGGGCTTCTTCGCCACGCGGTCGGAGGTCAGCGCCCACCCGGCGCTCGCGACCGCGGGATCCGGATCGGCGAACCAGGCCACGCGCAGCTCCTCGGCGTGCGGGCTCTTCTTGACCACGTAGTTCACGAGCCAGTCGTGCACCTTGGGGACGCGCGAGTCGCGCACCATGGTGTCCAGCTCGTCCCGCTCGAACGACTTCGGCCGGCAGATCAGCAGCGCCAGCAGTCTCGCCGCAGTGTCCCCAGTGCCCCAGAGCTCAAGCGCGAGGTCCTGCTGCGTCTTCAGGCGCTTCGCGACCGCCCGCAGCTTGGTCAGATTTACGCCGTGGTCGTCGCCGTGCCGCTCGTTCACCGCGCGCACCCTGGGGTCCTCGAGCGCGGCCAGCTCGGCCAGCACGTCGTCCACCGGTGTCCCGGCCATTCCGGCCTCCTGTTCGTCGCGCGTGAGAGCCAGCCTACGAGGGACGCGGTGCCCGCGCGGAGGCGCGCTAGATCAGGTCGAGATGTCCCCTGGTTCTGCAACAGACCCATCGTCGGTGAGCATTCGCCTACGGCACCCTGCAGGGTCATCCCAAACGAGGCGAGGAAAGATTCTGCACTCAATGGCTAGAG
Source organism: Kocuria sp. CPCC 205258 (assembly GCF_040981005.1). Lineage (NCBI taxonomy): Bacteria > Bacillati > Actinomycetota > Actinomycetes > Micrococcales > Micrococcaceae > Kocuria > Kocuria sp. CPCC 205258. The sequence continues at coordinate 103,221 of NZ_JAVKPS010000002.1, forward strand.
GATAATGCGGTCGCGTTCGCCCTCACCGCGTTCTCCCGCCCGGGCATGTGGTGGTTCAGCGCCGTGGCGCCGATCAGCCGTCGCCTGCAGTAGAGATACTTCCGCCGGACCTGCAGGCTTTGTAGCGCCTCCTCGATGGCGAGCGGGTGCGCACCACAGGGACCCCACGCGCAGGGGCGCAGTCCCTGGAAACAACCAGCGCCTCAGCATCCCCTCGTTGTGAAGCGTCGTCATGATCAACGTTGCTCTCGCTGAACAGAAAAAGGACTCCCCAGGGGCGTGATTCTTCATCTCGTGGTCCCTGGGGCTCTGGCTACTACGCTGATCGTTATCCGAGTACCACTAGAACCGGCCGCTCCGCGGATGTCGCCCCGCAAGGGCTGGAAAACCCCAGAAAGTAGTCACCGAGAGGCCACGCTCCATCATTGTTACATTGGGGAAGGTCGTGAATCGAGGCGGTCTCGTGTCTTGAAGCTGTGAGCGTTTCGCATCTGCGAATATGGAGCAATGACACCACCCGAACCCCCCAGGGAGAGCTCTCAGCAAGTTCCGCCCCGCCAGTCACAGCAACCATATCCCGCCCATTCTGGCCAGGGAGCGTCCACGCAGATGCTGCCGCCTCAGCAGACCAAAGCGAAAAAGCAGTCGAACATCGTGGGACTCATCGCGCTGATTACAGCAGTGCTCGGCTTCGTTTTCGCCTGCATCCCCGGCGCCCTCATCGTCGGCTGGATCCTGCTGCCGATTGCCTTTGTTCTGGGCCTCGTTTCCCTGTTCCTCAAGGACAAGTCCAAATGGATGGGCATCACCGCTGTGGTCCTCTCGATCGTGGGAACGATTGTCGGAGTCGTCGTGTTCCTCACCGTCGTCACGACCTCTTTCGATGAAGCGTTCGACAGTGGGAACACCACCGTCGTCGAACCGTCTGATGACGCGGTTGCCGATGATGGAGCAGCCGAGGAAGACGGCACTGGGGGAGACGCGGCCGCCGAAGCCGGAACGCGCGGGAACCCCTACCCCATCGGCTCGGTGATTGAGTCCGACGATTGGCGCGTCGTCGTCAAATCCGTCACCCTCGACGCCACGGACGCAGTTGTCTCTGCCAACCAATTCAACGAACCGCCCGCCGAGGGATCGGTGTACATCCTCGTCAATTACTCCGCGACCTATCTGGGCGATGACCCAGATGGGCAGATACCGGCTTCCGTCACAGTCGAGTACGTGACAGCAGACAGCACGACGGTCAACAGCTTCGACAATTCCGTCGTCGCACCGGACGCCATCGATACCACGAGCACGCTCTACACGGATGGCACGGCAACAGGCAATGCGGCCTTTGAAGTGCCGACCACGACGGCTGACCAAGGCGTTCTCGCCGTCACCCCTGGCCTGCTCGGAGACAAGGTATTCGTTGCCGTGCAGTAACACCCGCAGGAGAGTAGCAAAGCCCTCGGTGATTTACCGGGGGCTTTGCTACACCGGGAAGCCGTTGTTGCCCCACTCTGAAGGACATGGTCAGTGTCCGATAGCCGGCCATATGTAAAGCGAGTGGGACCCACACCGCCCATGCGCTTGCGTTCAGTGTTCACCGGGGAAGGTGCCGGTGGTGGCCAGTTGCTCAGCCACTTCGCGCAGCTTGAGGTTGGACCGGGAGCTGACCGTGGTCAGCACCACGAAGGCCTGCTGGTCGGTGATCTTGAAGCGCTCCATCAAGATGCCCTTGGCCTGGCCGATCAGATCCCGGGTGGTCAAAGCCTGGTTCAGGCGGTTGATGTGCTGAGCATCGGCGAAGGCCACCGCCGCGTGCGCGGCGACCAACAATCCAGCTTCCTCGGACTTCGCGGTGAACACCTCGGCTTCGGCCCCGTAGATGTTCAGCGCCCCCAGGTCCCTCTCGTCGGTGTAGAGCTGGAAGCACAGCATCGACCTGGCACCGGCTTCGGCGGCGGCCGGGGCGAAGGACGGCCACCGGTCCTCACGGCGAAAGTCCGGGGCGCGGACGATCGTCTCGACATAGGCCGCATCCAGGCAGGGCCCTTCGCCGTGTTCTTCCTGCAACCGGTCCACGATCGCTGCCAGCTGTGAGGACGCGGCGTGGGAGGTCATGGTGCGACGGGCTCGAGCCACCGAGATGGACGCTGCCGCCGCCCCGGGGATCAACTCCAGGGCCGCGTGGACCATCGCCGCCAGCGTGGCCTCGAGGTCCTCTTCCTGCTGCAGGGACCTCGCCAGCTCGCTCAACTGCCCGGCCAGAGCCGCGACGTCCTGGGTGCTGCCGGCCTCTCGGGCCGGGTGGGCCGTGCTTGCCGCTGGATCGTTCATCTCCCCGGCCTCTTCATCTGGGGGCCGGTGTCCGCCCTCCTGCGGGGCGCGGGGGTCATCATCTTCCAGACCTGTATCTCCCGCGGCCGCCTCACGGGTCTTCCAGGCCCGCACCTGGGACTGGCCCTCCTGCTTGAGCTCTTCGGCCTGGGCCGCCAGTTCTTGATTTCGGGCTCGGGCCTGGGACTGATGTCTGCGGGCGCGGTCCTGGACCGACTCGGGCTCGGGGTCACCCATCATCTGAACTCTTTCCATCCTGGGTTGCTCGGCACATGGCCTAGCAGTGCGGGCACTGAGACCAGAATGCACTTCCATACCCCATCGAGCACAGGCCCCGGTGAGGGGGACGGCGGAGGCTGGTTCTGCTTGTGCCTCACCCATAACCAGGTAGGGGCCGCCACCGTAGGGCCGATATCCTCACTCGCAGACCGCCCCCGGAGCTTGCCCGCAGGGGGTTCGAGGGCCTCAGGTAACTGCGCACCGGAAGCCCTGGCCGAGGGACACGACCTCAGGGCAGAGAACCCCTCTACTCCTGTGATGCGCGGTCTGAGGGGTTCAGCAGGTCCGAGGTGTACGGGGCGCGCAGCGGAGGTCGCCGGTCGATGAGCTCGTTGGCGGCGTGGGCCAATAAGTCCCGTTGGAGCCGGGGCAGGTCCAGGCAGTGGTGCAGATAGGCCTCGACCTCGATCTCCCCGACGTGACCGCCGAGGGTGAAGTAATGGAACCACAGTTGCCTCACCTCGATACCGGCACGACCGATGACCTCGAGCAGCAGACGGGCCTGTTCCGCCCCGACCCCGTCGTGATCCATCGCCGGGCCTCAATTCCCCGGATCCGGGTGTCGATCCAGGACCTGGCGGGCGACCTCGACCATGGGCCGGCCCTGGGCCAGTGAGGCCGTGAGCAGCACGGCATGGGCATCGTCGGGGTCGGTGGCCCGTTGTTCCATCAGCATCCCGGTGGCCCGGTCGATCGCCTGTCGATCCTGCAGACCGGACTGCAGCGCGGCACTGAGCCGCTGCGGGGCGTCGCGGGTCTGAGCTGCGCCCAGCAAGGTGGCCGCGACTGCGGCCAGCAGGCCCAGTTGCTGCTCCTCGTGGGCGGTGAAGGCGTTATCGACGGTGGCGTAGACCTTCATCGCCCCCAGGCACCGGTCCTGGAACACCAGCGGGACGCTGAGCATCGAGCGGATCCCCGAGACAGCAACAGCCGTCGACCACTGGGGCCACCGGTCGTCGTCGGTGGTGTCATTGATGCGCTGGGGGCTCTCGGTGGCCCAGGCGCTCAGGCAGGGACCCTCCCCCAGCTCGTACTGGAGGGCGTCGGCGGCTTCCACGAGATGATCGGTGGCGCCGGTGCTGGTTCTGGCGCCGTGGGCGTCGATCAGAGAGACCCCTGCCCCGACCGCCGAGGGGATGAGGTCCTGGGCGACCTGGGCCAGTTGGTGCACCGCAGCGGTGGCGTGTTCCTGGGACAGCAGCATGTGCTGGATGCGGGCGAAGACCGCCGTCAGCTCCATCGCAGAGGATTCGGGTTGCATGGGGACCTCCTCGGTCCAGCGGGGAATCTCGAGCCATTGCGCACCGTGCGCGCCGCCGTTGCATCGACGACAGGTCATTCCTCGCTCGAGACGTACCCCATTTTTCAAGGCTACGCCTGATGAAAGCGGGCGGGGCGGGCCATCAACGATCACAGAGCCCGCAGCACTCCTTCACCGATGAACCCGCCCAGGGCGCAAATCCGCAGCCGGAGGTGACCGCGCCACGTGGTGATGCCCGCCCGGCACGGGGTAGCCGTGCCGGGCGGGCATCACGAGTGGCTCTGGGACATCACCGGCGCCGGAGGCCACCCCTGGAGGCGAAACAGGGGCGGCCGGGAGGGTCTGCTCCTACCCTCAGGCGGCGTGGGCCACCGAGGTGTGACGAAGCCGGTACTCGTCGGCGGGGATCAGCTTGGCGAGCCCGCTGCTGGCCTCGCGCACCCACAGCACGCCCAGATGGGCTGCGATCTGGCTCACGGTGCCGGCATGGCGCAGGTGGTGCTGGTCCCATACTTCGATCCGGTCACCGAGGTGCACCCGGGCCAGGTCGTGGATCCATGGATCAGTGGTGGTCATGATGCGTCCTGTTCACGTCGTGCGGGGAGTGCGATCCCGGGTGTCCTGGGCTGAGATCGGGACGGGAATCGCCGGAGCGGTTGGGTGCTCAGGCGGTGTAGTTCTCGCGGCTGCCGGACTTGGCCAGTCCGCGGGCCACCAGGTAGCCGATGGTGAGGTAGGTGATGTATTCCATGGCCTGACGGGCGTCGAAGAGATCCGCGCCGTTCTCGGCCCCGCCGTCACCGACCAGGGTGGCGGTGACGACGATGGCCACCAGCACCCCGAGGTAGGCGATGAACTCGGTGGTCTTCGTCGCGTTCTTCGTCTCGGTGGCCCGCCGCACGCCACCGTCGGCAGTGTGAGCAGAGGTGGCGGTGGTGGCGGTGTGGGAAGCAGTGTTCGTCAAGGGATTCTCCTGAAAAAGCAAAGGGGGGCCGGATTCGGCAGGGCACCCGACGGCAGATTTTCCGTCGGTGCAGTCAGTGGCAGGCCGGGGGGCGCCGTGTGCTCGACGCCTTGCCTACACCGTAGACTGTACGTGTAGACTGCGGTTAACGCAAAGCCCGCTTATTAAAGGATCCCGATCGCTGTGCCTCCCCCCACTACAGACCCCGATACCGACGCCCTCGAGGGTCCCGCACCCACTCCGAAGACCAAGGCACGCCGGCCGCGGTTGAGCCGGGAGGTCGTGCTCACCGCGGCGCTGGCCCTGGTGGACGCCGAGGGCCTCGACGCCTTGAGCATGCGCCGGCTGGGCACCGAACTGGAACGCGATCCCATGGGTCTCTACCGGTATGCGAAGAACCGGGCGGACCTGCTCGACGGGATCACCGAGCTGGTGCTCGACCAGCTGGTCATCCCCACCGACGGAGCCGACTGGCAGGCCCAGCTGCGCGCCACCGCCCACGACTTCCGGGACCTGGCGCTGGAGCACCCGCACGTGGTGCCGCTGCTGGTGACCCGGCCGCTGTCCACCCCGCTGGGACTGCGCCCACTGGGGACGCTGCGGCCGCTGGAGAACATCCTGACCCTGCTCATCGACGCCGGTTTCGCCCCGGCCGATGCCCTGCACGTCTACCGGGCTTACTACGGATTCCTCTACGGCCACGTCCTCAACGAGCTCCAGGAGATGATCGTGGACCCGGAGGAGAACGAGGACCTGTTGCGCCTGGGCCTGCACCGCCTCCCCGCCCGCTCCTTCCCCCGGCTGCGAGCCCTGGCCCCGGTGCTGGCCGACTACGACGGGGCTGCCGAGCTCGAGGCGGGCATCACCATCCTGCTCACCGGCCTCACCGCCCAGCTCCACCCCACCGATCCCGGTAAACCCGAGGGTCAACCGGGGCTTTCCCATCCGCTCGATGCCTGATCTCGTCCCACAGGAGTTGTCATGACCACCACCGCCTCCGACCACACCGCTCCGCATGAGCACTCTGCGCCCCTGATGAGCCCGGGCAGCCAGCTGGGCCCGGGAGAGGACTTCCCCGAGGATCTGACCGGCCTGTGCATGGCGGACCTGCAGGTGCTGCACTCCCGGATCACCCGCCAACTCGACCACGACTACCTCACCGACCCCGCCGGACCCCACTTCTCCACCATGGATCGCTGCCACGACCTGCAGTCTGAGCTCAACGCCCGCGACACCGCATAAGACCGCATGACCCAGCTCGAGCCCTCACCGACAGGCACACCATGAACACCGCTGACCCCACCAACACCACAGGCCCCATCCACACCCCGGAACCAACGGTCCGTCGGTTCGACGTCATCTGTCTGATCTTCAATCCGCACAGCACTGGGGACGCTCCGCAACTGGCCGCAACGTTGCGCGACCAGCTGGCCCAGGATCTGCCCTACAGCCCGCAGATCCGGATGTTGCCCACGGAGCACGCCGGGCACGCCGTGGACCTGGCGCGCGAGGCGGCGAGCACGCCGAACGCCCTGGTGGTCTCGGTCAGCGGGGACGGGGGTTACCACGAGGTCGTCAACGGGGTCATGGCCGCCGGGTCCACCGACACCGTGTGCGCGGTGCTCCCCGCGGGCAACGCCAACGACCACCACCGCACCACCGCCCGCCAGCCTCTGGCTGAAGCCATTGCCGAAGGCCAGGTGCGCCAGATGGATCTGCTGCACCTGTCCACCGGCAACCACCCGGGCGCGCAAGCCCTCTACGCCCACTCCTACATCGGTTTCGGGCTGACCCCGGTGGTGGCCATCGACATGGAGAAGGGCAACAAAGGCGCGCTCAAGGAGATGATCTCGGTGGTGCGGACCTTCGCGAAGTTCCGGCCCTTCCGCATCCAGCACACCGACGGCACCCGCCAGAAGATCGACAGCCTCGTCTTCGCCAACATCCCTCAGATGGCCAAGCACGCCACCTTGAGTGAAGCCGAGGACCGTCCGGCCGACGGGCGCTTCGAGGTGATCCTCTTCCCGCACACCGCCAAGTGGCGGGTCCTCGTCAAGGCCGCCCGCGCGACCACCACCGGCCTGGGAGACCAACCCAGCGTGGCCCACTACGAGTTCACCACCCTCAAACCGATGCCCTACCAGCTCGACGGAGAGGTCCGCTCCGTTCCGGCGAACACCACCGTGTGCGTTGAATCCGCCCCAGGCGCCCTGACCGTGATCGGCTGACGGACCGGCAGGGGCAGAACCTTTAGCGGCGCCCTGGGTGCCCAACGCGGAGAACTGGTCCTACAGTGTAGAACTCAGGCTCTGGCCCTGCGGCCCGGTGCCTGCAGTGCAAGCGGGCCAGGACCGACCGGCCGGTGCTCGAGCAGCGGACTGTCAGGTGGTCGGTTCGCCCGGGACCGGGCAGCAGGTGCGAGCAGGTGAGATCGCCAACCGACGGCGTTCCATCTGAGACGTTGCGGGATGCTCATTCTCTGCGGGCCCGGGAAGCGGTGGCGACATCATGGAGGGGTGCGCGGTGACTGATCCGGATCACGATGTGCCGTGGACGGCGCTGCCGCGATCACTCGCCCCACTGCTGGCCGAGCATGTGCCCGTCTTCACCGAGGGATTGCTGGCGGCGGTGCACCGCGACGTCCCGGTGTACGCCCCCTCCCTGTGCGGTCCGTTGCGCGGCGAGATCCAGCAGGGAGTCGAGTCCGCCCTCACCCGTTTCCTGGACCTGGCCGGCACCGCCCAGCCGGCTCTGCGTGATGAGGATCGGCTCGTCTATGAGCTGCTCGGCCGAGCCGAGGTCCACCAGGGACGCCCCATGGACGCCCTGTTCGCCGCCTACCGTTCCGCGGCCCGCACCACCTTGCGCTCGATGTCGGGGGTCGCCATGGACACCGGGGCCGAAGCTTCGGTGCTGATCGTTCTGGCCGAGTCGGTGTTCGCCTACATCGAGGAGCTCTCCGCCGCCAGCGCCCAGGGCTACGCCCTGGAGCAGTCCGAGCGGGCCGGTGAGCGAGACCGGCTGCTGGACACCGTGGCGGAGATGCTGATCCGCGGCCACGCCGAGGAGGACGCCGTGCACACGGCCGTGCTCGCGGCCGGCTGGACCCTGCCCGAGCGGGTCGTCGTGGTCGCACTGCCCGCCGACCGGCGCACGGGACTGAGATCCCGGCTGGGCACCCGATCGCTGCTCACCTCGCGCCCCGGTGAGCTCATCGCGCTCGTGCCCGAACCCTCCTCCCCGACCACACGCCAAGAGCTGGGGCGCGCCCTGGCCGGGCGGAACGCGGTGGTCGGTCCGGGACGGGCCTGGCAGTCAGCACCTGACTCTCTGCGTCTGGCCGTGCTGGCCCGGGACCTGCTACAGCACGACCCCGGTGATGAGGGGCCACTGTGGGTCACCGAGCACCTCGCTCAGCTGCTGCTGCTCAGTGAGCACGCCATGGTCGAAGATCTCGCCGCCCTGCGGCTGGCCCCGCTGGAACAACTACGCCCTGCTCAACGGGAGCGACTGGGGGCGACCCTGTTGTCCTGGCTCAAGCACCACGGGCACCGCGCCGCAATGGCAGCCGAGCTGCTCGTCCACGAGCAGACGGTCGGTTACCGGGTCAACCAGCTGCGCGAAGTGTTCGGGGAGACCCTCAATGACCCGCAAGCCCGCTTCGAGCTCGAGCTCGTCCTGCGCGCCCGGCCCCCTCAGCACCGTTCCTGAGCAACCACCGCTGCGGTACCAGGCCCACCCGTCCGCAGCCCCCGCAGCCCGGGGCACGGGAACAACCCGTCCGGCCACGCGTCCATCATGGCGAGGCCACAGCATCAGGCGGTTCAATGCGGCCCATGCGAAGAATCTCTACCCCAGCACGGCCCGCCGCTAACCGGCCTCATGCGAAGAGGAAGGCGTCCAGTTGTTCTCTCCATCCGCGGATGACCCCAACGTGTCAGGCACCCGCAGGAGACGGGCTGAGGGAAACCTGCCCGGGGGTGGCGTGACTTGGTGCCCACCACCGACACGTCTGTCGCTGTCGATGTCGAGGTGGGAGCGGTCAGCAGGGGCCCAAGCCGGGTTGTACGCTGGGCACCTCCACCGCAGCTGGGGTGGTGTCGATACGTTCAGGGAGTGTCGGGCCTGTGATCTCTGGTGTACTGTCGCAGCGCCCTCGCGCTTATGTCGCTGCCCCGGTGGCTCCGGCTAATGGCTTGTTCCAGATCATCAACTGGGCCTTCGAACAGGCCGAAGATCTCACCTGGGGAGATCTCGGCATCCTGGTGGCCGACCCGACCATGGTCGTCCAGCTCAGTCATCTGCGTCGGCTGACATCCCGGGGTGTGCGCATCGGCACCGCCGAGCAGGCCGCCCGCGCCCGATCCTTCCACGGGGTGATGATCGCCTACTGCCCCGACGCCACGATGCTCACTACCGCCGAAGCCGTGCCCGGGGCCCGGGCGGTGGCCGCGGTGGCCGCGCTCAACGAGCCACTCCTGGAATGGGTGGCCGCCGGCACCCCGCAGCACTTGGCCGGTGATGTCTTGCCGACGCTTCCCCAGGCCACGACACCGGCCTTTGCCGGGCCGGGCCGAGTACTTCAGCCCAGCGATTGAGCCGCCAGTCACCACCCCGATGAGGTCCTCAACCGGCCGGTTCCTGACCGTCAGGATGTCCTCGGCTTCGCTCACCGGGTGCGGTCTCGGACTGGATAGTCCGGAAAGCGAACGGGGGGTGTGTCTCAGCAAGCCGCCTGCGCTATCTTTTGGGATCACGAGGGTGGTTAAGCAGCCAGCCACCCCGCTTCATCCGCCAGGCCACCACCCGGTCCCGACGCTGCAGGAGCTGCCCGTGCTTGATGCCCTGGAAGCTCAGCAAGCTCGCACACTGCACCACACGATGGCTCAGGCCGGCATCTCAGTGTCCCAGCTGTGGTGGCACTACTTCAGCCTCGGCGGCGACACCGGCGAAGTCGAAATCGAGGCCTACCTACACCAGGTGGTGCACCTGCCGCGCCTCGACCGTTTGATGCTCGAGCACGCATGCCACGAACTCATCAACTATCAGCCCGGATGACCATTCACGATCGCGTCCCCGGAGAGTTCGTCGACCAACCAGATCGGCCGATCCGCCGGTGGTCACGCCCGCACACGGGCCCCTCGCGCATCACTGCCAGGAGCCCCTGACCATCTCACATGGTCGGCTACGTCAGCTCCCGGATACGCCGGTACAGGGTCGCCCTGGACATCCCGAGATCCCGGGCCACCTGGGTCGCCGGCTCCCCCGATTCGATGAGTCGCAGCGCGTTGCGGATCTGGGAGTCGGTGAAGGTCTGGCGGCGACCCCCGAGGTCCTTGCCGGCGGCCCGGCGTTTGGCGACCGAGTCGGTGATCCGCTCCCGCTTGATCTCCAGTTCCATCTGGGCCAAGGCGGCCATCACGGTGAAGACCATCGAACCCATCGGGGTAGCGGTGTCCACGTCTCCCCCACCCAGGTTGAGCACGCGCAACCCGGAACCTCTGCCCCTCAGTGCTTCGGCGAAGGCCAGCATGTTCTGCGTCGATCGCCCCAACCGGTCCAGTGTGGTGATCACCAGCGTGTCGCCCTCCTCGAGCGCGGCCACGGCCTTGTCGAACTTCGGACGCGATGCACGCCCACCAGACACTCCACTGTCGACATAGATGTCATCGCGCCGCACGCCGGCCTTCAGCAGGTCAGACACTTGACGGTTCGCGTCCTGCTGCCGTGTCGACACTCTCGCGTACCCGATCAGCTTCCCCATGTCCACCCCATCTGTCTCGCAACCAAGGTTGAGTATCCGATTCTAGGGACATAGATAAAGCACAAGGATGCGAGACAGACCAGACCGCGGAAACATGCGGGTGCAAATTTTCCGGACGAGACGCCTTGCAACCCTTGGATTGCGAGACACAGGTCAACTGAGCGAAAAGGTTGAAGCGTCTCTCGCGGTCGCTTCAAGGTCCCTAGCTGACACTTGACGGCGCCTGCCGGATCCGCAGGAGGAACCACATCGCCCACAGGCTCAGGATCATCGGCCAAAAGACAGTCAAACTATACTTTAGAGTTTTGAACCAAGAATGGTAGAAACTTTCATTACAGTCCGTAAATTGTCAAAAATGACTTAAGTAAACCTATGTCGTGCATCGTAATCTTTTAACTTAGAAGGTCCCAATTTACACAAGTGGTGACCAATGACGGTCCGCCGTGTACATTGACCCAATGTTGACGGCAGATATTCTAAATAAAACGAGACCATTCCTTAATGGCGGTGAACATGAAATACCACTATGGGTTAATGCACTTGCCCTATATTGGATAGTTACCGTGACACTTTTGCTTGGTACCGCCATTCTGTATGGTTTCTTACTTTTGCTGGAACGAGGATGGGAAAATCTCCTCAAGCATCTTGCGCGGTGGCTGTCCATCGGGATTGCGGTTTACTGTGCTCGATTAGTGGCCCACGGGGAAGCCTTCTTCAGCAGGGCTCGCTTTATGTTGGGAATTGGTTTCGGGTATGGAAACGAACGAAGAAGAGACACTTCTAGGGACTCACTGCGTCGGCTCCCCCAATCTTGGATTGCTAACTTGCTGGCAATGCTGGCATTATATTTCGCTGTGGTAATTGAGTTCATCTTTTTTATGTTGCGACTTAACTTTGTAAATTTGATAATTTGGGTCGGTGTTTTGTGGTACGTCGGTTACTTGCCAAATCTGGTGCTTAGAATTTCAGAAGTCGATTGGATTTCTCCGTTTACTACCGTTCCCCCCTCTCAGATAGTTGCCTTGCTTGCATTGTTGGTAATATTTGCGACTGTTGTGATGAAAAGCGATGTGCGAGGACGTACGGAATTCAGCAAAATGGCGTCCGTTGAGTGTCGGAAAACGCTAAACTTACTCAAGCCACACATCGACGCTCTATACAGGCTGGAAATTAAACATCAAGAAAATATTCTTGATGAAATTTCCCGATTTCCTACAACCGAATACCTAAAAGAAGCTACGGCGCACGACGGATTGAAATGGATAAACGGTCGCTTAGACAGAAAATCTCTCACTCAAAATACCAGCGAGTCGAATGAAAGCCAGATGGGACGGCATATTCCCACAGCTTTGACCAACTACCGACGCCCACTAAAATTGGATATACAAAACAAAATAAAACAAAACCTCGAATGCACTCGAAACCTATTACAAGAACTCGAAAAAAATGGATATGCCTATAAAATATCGTCCATAATACCTCGAGGTAATTTTCGCGCACGATATGAACTTCAACATTCAACCGGTTCTTTTTACGATGCCGAATTTTATACACTGGAAAGTATTGAAAAGTCGCTGGCCCCGCACAAAACTCGATTAGGCCGGAAGGTTTTCGATATTTGGAACAGTAACACTCCAATCACCGACCAAGAAAAGGCTATTCACCTACTCGAAAAGTTAGTTGGGCGTACAGCGGCTCATGCGCGTGATGATCTATGGGATTCCCTTCTTACAGCGGAACGACTTCGACGATTGGGTATGTCGATCGTAAGATCACGAAGAGATCGATTAATTGACAGAATTAAGCAATAACTCATCCCTCTATGAGTTTTGATGCACGCTTTGTGCCAATGTCACTTGACAGACATTTTGGGGATTCGGTTTTTGGTGCACACGCCAACAACCTGCAAAGCCATTTGTCACTGCTGTGGACGGCCGCCGCTATCACGGGCCACAATTTGCCCGACCTCCGCCCCAAGGCAGCGTTACTGTGTCTCACAACTAGAATGCCTCTTAGCCCATGGCTAGGAGGCATTCCTTGAGGACCTCCGCGGTTAGACCAAGCGTCTCCGTCGATAAGCCTCGGTCGGACATGCTTGTTACTACATGAGGGCCGGTGTCGACGAAGTCCTCCTGGAAGCAATCCTTGGGCTCCTCATCAGCTGGCGACGCGTCTGCACGAGGACGGGAAGCTAGTGTGCATCACAGGGGAACGACCAAAGCCATTTGATGGGAGGCAAGTGTGGCGGAGACTGTGGTTAACCTGATTGACGATCGTCGGGTGACCGTGGAGCTTCTCGCCAATCCGCTTGATTGGCGGGTGCGGGTGGTGGAGGAGATTTCGATTGATGCCGCCACCACATGCATGCGCCGGAGGTCGTTGCAGGTAGCGCCGTTGCGTCAGCACCTCGGTGCGGAAGTGCCCGTAGGGAGTACCCACGCGCTACTCGTGCTCCCGGTTGCACCAATGCCCCGTGGACCGCTCTTGGACTTCGATGCGCAGGGCCCAGACGGCGACGGCTGGGTGCTGCCGAGACTCGAGATAGCGGAGCGGCAGTCGCTGTACCTGACAGACGTGGCGGCGTCCTGCGGAGAAGAGGTAACCCCGGAGCTGCGGACGTTGCTCAACGCGGTGTGTGGTTTTACGGGAGAGCTGCTAACCGACGCCAAGGAGGTTTCCCTGGCGGAGTACCTTCAGGATGGATTAGGTCGGCCCGTGTCAACGAAGACGTTGGCCACATGGGAGGAAGTAGGCAACGTCTGCCGAGAGGTGCTACGGCCTCGTCTCGATGTCTTTCGCGACTATTCGGCTCCGGAAAATCCGGCACTAGTGCTGCCCGAGCTCTTCGTTGCCGGGGCACTGAGCACGGACGAGGAGGCCTGCGAATTGCTTGACCAGTACCGCGACTTAATAGTGGCCATGGATCAGCAAGCAAGGGACTCGGAACCTAATGCCGCAGGAGAGTTCCTCGACGTCCTTGCGGACTATGCCAACAACTACGATCTGATGGTGGCCATGCGCGTCCCACTGGATGAGCCGTTCTTGGTGAAAATCGCCGAACGCCGCGATGTGCGCTTGTCGCGGGTACGGAATCGCGGGACCCAGGAGCTCGTGATCGCTGACGCGCAGACGAATCATGTGACCTTCAAGGTCTCGGACCCGAATGTCTGGATCCGAGACTTCCGTGCATTGAAGCCGGACTCAGACGACTACTCCCTCGGGGCATTCCAGACGCGCGAAGATTCCCAGAGCCGCGCCTTCTATGCCCATGACATCGAGCGCGACTACCGGATACGCCTTAGTTTTCAGCTCAGGTTGCTGCGTCGCCTCCAACTGGTGCCCTACCTCGTCACTGGCTTGTTGGTGCTGCTGATCCTCGCCCTGATGGCCGAGCAGCCCACGGACCTGCGGTCACTTGCGCTCATTGTCGGCCCGGCGGCCCTTGCCGCTTCGGTGCTACTGGGCCGCGAGCCCTCCACGTTGGGCTCACGCTTAAGGTGGGTCAGCTCGGTAGCCTTGAGTGTCACTCTTCTGACTCTGATTCTCGTTTCAAGCATTCTGTACATATGGAGTCCGAGCGACGGCCGAACTGACACCGAGACTGGCTCCGGACCCAGCACGTCCTTTAGCCCTAGTGCCCCCGCCCCGGAGTCCGTCCCCCCAACTGCCCCCACCCAAGAATCCGTACAACCGCGTGTTCCCACCAATGAGTAAGATGACCCCTAGGAGGAACCATGGCGAAGAACACTGGGTACGGGTCTAGGCGTGGCGCCGTGACCGGCCGATCTCAGATGAAGACGGCCTCTGGCACCTGGGTGAAGCGCGACAGCTCCACCGGCCGGTTCGTCCAGGCGAAACAAAGCGGCGGTAGTTTCAAAGGCATCCGCAAGGAGAAGTAGGCCTACCCATCAGTCGGCGCCGCACCGTGCCATTCGACTGCACCGGGACACTGCCATCACTGCGGGCCGTTGCAAACCAATCGCTGCCTATCGACGCACCGCAGTAGGGGGCTAGCACAGCCGCCCCGTTCCCTCGTGCACACTCAAGTGGTTGCACCATGACCGCCATTTGAGTTCGGCCAGTCCACCGGGGCGGGATCAAAGCCGGCGGCAGTGGCGGGTTCGGCGGTCACGATCTCGGCAGGCCGAGGTGGAAGGTGGCGGTAGAGGGTGGTGCGAGTGATCCCGGTCTTCGCCACGATCTCGGCGATCGTATGCCCGCTCTCGCGCAGGTGCGCCGCGTAGGCCAGCTTGTCCGGGTCCACCACCGAGGGCCGCCCGATCCGCCGGCCCTTCGCGGTGGCCACCGCCCTCGCGTGGGCCGCCCGCTCCAGGCTGTAGGTGCGCTCCATCTGCCCGAACAACACCAACAGCACCACCGCCAGCTGCGCCATCGGATCGTTCGGGTTGGTGGAGTCCACCGTGATCGGATCCGCCAGATTGCGCACCCTCACCCTCCGCTCGGCCAGGTCGTGGATCAGGTGCAGAGTGTCGCGCACGGTGCGCCCGAGCCGGTCCAGCGTGTGCACTACGATCACGCCGCCCTGGCGGGCGTAGTCCAGCGCCGCAGTCAGTCCGGGGCGGTCGGTGGTGGTCCCGGACCTCTTGTCCACATAGATACGCTCCAGAGCGATGCCGACCTGCCGGAGGGCATCGATCTGCCGGTCGAGGCCCTGTTTGGCCGTCGAGACCCGCGCGTACCCCAATTCCATGACGCCGGCGTACCGGATGTCGATTCCGTGAGCCTGATACGGGCCAGCAGTTTTGGCCTAACTTGTGGAACACGACTCGCCGACCGAAGGACTCCAGAAGATACTCCGCTGCCGGCCGCCCCACTACCAAGGAAGTGGGACAGTCACCTCAAGCTCGACGAGCCGTCTCGCATCCCCTACCTTCCGATACAGTCGGTTGCTGTCATCGTCATCGTGTGCTGTCGCTTCTCGCCCCGTGCGCAGGGAAGGAACTCAGTGAAGGTGTCTCACCTCAGCCTGACGCGCAGGGTAACGGCAACACCTGTCCGAGAGTCAATAACCCGGCCGTCACCAAAGCTGTCAAGAAATGTGGGCGGACGAGATGAGAACTGAGTGTTGCATATGCTCGTGCACATGGCAGACGCATCCGACAGCGATATCTCGCGATCAGCACTTCCTTGGCACAAGCGGGTTAGAAAGCACCCGGCATGGTATGCAACCTGCCTAGTGGTGGTCGGACTGACCATCATGTGCGTGTCCTGGCTGACGCAGGGAAGCGTCTGGATGTCGAGCGCGCTGTCCAACGCTGGCATCGCCTTCATGTTGTTCGCGCCGTTCTATTGGTTTACGGAGCGGCTCAACGCATCGGTGCAAAGGGAGAGTCGGGAAACCAGGCGCACGGTCGCTGCTATTGAGTCGTATGTTGAACAGGTGGAACAGGAAACTAAACGACGCATCGACGATCTATCTGCTGAGGTGGCTGATCGCTTGGCTGCCGAAGAGAATAAAGAGAAGGAACTCATCGACGGCCTCCGAACGGCAACAGGCGATGAGGATCTGGAGGAGTTGCTGCTAACAGCTCACAATATGAACTGGGTGAGTTCCGGACACCCTCCAAGACTAGAGATAGACCCTCACCGAGGGCTGTGGCTTGCTGTTGATAGCGAAACGAGCCAGCACCATGATGACAGCTTGGGACATTTATCCTTCCAGTTATTGCAGAATCAACAGGTGGCGGGTGAGGTGTGCTGGTATGACGAAAATAGCCGCTTTGAGGTAAAGTCTCTCGTCGAAGTCATGACCGCGGTGGGCACCATGTGCAGGCGCGAAGGGTTCGCTGGCTTTGATGCAGGAGCCTTCCTTGCCGGCTTTGCGGATCTGCTCACAGTGGCGTCCAATGCGGAACCCGAGGGTCGGCCAGTGGTCGCCCAGTTCGGATCCGACTGGCTACTCACGAATCAAAGAATTTACAAGCACACCCGCCCAACTTACTCAGTGCCCTACTCGAGGTTTGATGACCCAACCATCGATTGGGTGCGCCACATAAATGAAAAGCCGAACGCAGACATCGAGTCTTTCGAAGAAGCCTATGGCGTGGCGCAGTTGATATTTCCGAATGAAAAGTTCGGACGCCCACATGGGTTCATGTGGGGCAACTAACCACACCGAATGGATGGAACTGTCAATACCAAGATTCACAGGAAGTGAGCAGCTAGGCCCGGCGATCTCGTAAGGAACTCGAGGCTGCAGTCACCCCGTGTATATGGGCTACCGCTGCTGTTGCAGGAGGGGACGGGCTGGCCACCCGGACGCACCGCTGCGAACGACTCATGGTGCTGGGACTGCGAGAGGGACCGCGAACTTCCACGCCGTCACATGACCGCGGCGCGCCAACCCCCTTAGAGGCTGCCAAGGTCCGGCCAGTTGCCAGACTCCTGCTGGTGCTTGAGGTAGCGGGCCTCGGCAGCCAGACGCTTCTGCTCTTCCTCGCGTGATTCCGCAGGTTCGGTTGCGAGCGGGATGTGCGTCACCGGTACAGGCGTGCGGAGAGGCAACGGTCGCTTGAGCAGGCGCTTGATCTCCTCCAGATCTTTGGCCGCGTGATGGGCGGTCTTCACGACCAGCACACGCCGGTCGAAGTGTGGAGTCCAGTCGAGCACATAACGCTGTACCACGCACTTCCAGCCGAACTTCTTCCCGTACCCTTCCCAGCAAATCTCAGCTTCGTACATGTCGGGCAGCGACGGCTTCGCCTTGTTGCGGAGGAACCCGACATCCCACGTGGTCCGCCAGTCCTGACCCGGTGCGAGAACGGGTATCAACCGAGGGGTGATGACGTCTTGGGATTCTTTCTCACCGTCCCAGGCGGATCGTTGCAAAGGCGGGTCAAAGGACATCCGAACATTTTTGGCCGCAGTCGCACCATAGTTTTTCACTACTAGTTCGAGGAGCTCGGGCATGTTTGAGTTGGGCTCCATGGTCACTGTCACGTACGGCTTGGCCGCCTCCTTCTGAAGATGACGAGCCTGGAAGATCGAAACAACGGCGAAGACGATGGCCAGAACACCAAGGCCAGTAGCGACGACCGTGCCGATGTCAGCCCAGTCAGAGAGCGGGATACCGAGCCACGCGAGGTTCACCGTCAAGGTCATTGACAGAACAGTAGTCTTCGTTGCGGACAGGAAAGTACGACACCCCCGACTGAGGAGGACCCCATGCCCCGCCGGAACGTGTCAAGGCCGGTGAGAAGAGGTGTTCGATAAGAGGATGACTCCATTGGCAAAGGCGCCGAGCGTGACGATCCAGAAGCGCGGGGTGATCTCGCTGAACAAATCAGCCCGCGAACTGGTCGACAACGCCCAGACAATGGAGTTGCTCTACGACCTCGACCGCAAAGTCATGGCGTTGCGCGGAGCCGATGATTCTTCCCCATACGCCTATGCGGGGCGCAGCGGATCCAAGCGCGGACCGGGGCAGGCAATCATCTCGGCCACCGCATTCACCGCCCACTCCGTCTCCACCACCCAAATGCTGCCCTCGGTCGCCACCGGATCCGGCACCACCAGGGCCATATAGTGAGCCAAGAACTCCAGGAGGACCTCGTAGCCCTCGGTGCCCGCCAGGCGGCGCAACTGCCGGCTTACCACCGCCCCCGAACACACAATGGGCCAGCGTCGACCACCCAAGAAGGGTCGCTGCCTCCCTGGATCCACCACCGCAACCAGGCGGTGGAAGCCCTTCGTAGAGGACGGAATGCTTTGCGTGGATCTTACCCACGCGGGCATCGTCATCCAGGGCAACCGCACCAAGAAGAACTATCCCGGTCCCACGGAAGTCGAGGGTGATACCGGGGCCTCCTAGGTCCTGGGCTTCCGCGAACCACCCCACACCGCCAGCACCTGCCCCCTACCATAGCCCTCACGGGTTGATAGAAAGGCGCTCCCATGGCCCGCAAAGCCGAAGTTCATCTGCAGGACGACCTCGACGGCGGTCCCGCCGACGAGACGGTCCACTTCGCCCTTGATGGCCAGGAATACGAGCTTGACCTCTCAAGGGACAATGCTGAAAAGCTGCGGAGGGCAGTACGCCCCTTCATCACCGGAAGCCGCAAGATCCCCAACAAGGAGCCCAAGACAGACGCCAAAGGGCCGGCAATCCGATGGAACCCGGACACTCCCCAAATCCGGAAATGGGCTCAAATTAATGGCTATGACGTCTCCGACCGCGGGCGCATCCCCCGGAACATCCAGGAAGCCTATTACGCCGCCGCTAGGTAGTTCATCCCCATCAGGTGAGCACAGCAGGTTTCACTGGACCGCCTCGATACCCCGCCTAGAGGGCGCGGCTCAAAGGCATAACCCAAACCAGAAAAGGGCCTTGATCAAGCTGTTCTTACAACTGCGCTTCCGGAGAATTGAGCGAGCACCCCTGAATGTAATGACCGAGCTCTTTTCGGAATATTTCCGACCCCTGCAATGGCCAGTGCTGCGCCCTAGCATTATTTATTGATCTGCAAGGGAGGAAGAGTTCCTATGACTTCATTCGTCCTTACGCTGACAGTGGTAACGCGCTTGATGAGGTCAAGGATGTATCGAGCGGTTGCGTGCTCGGCGGCCCAGTCATTAGGGTCATTAACAATGCCGGAATTTTTGTCGACTTTAACCTGGTAACGGTCAATCAACCAATCAAGCCCGGATCGAGGTCCGAGCATGTACGCATGCGCCGCCGCCGGAATGCGTTCAAGAGTAATCCACGCGTTGTATATGATCTTGGTCTTATCCTTACCAGTGCCGTATTTTGGCTTGCTCACCCGGTAGAGTTGCGCCGGATCCGTAGGTGCGCCATCTTTGACGACCTCAGTTAATGGATAGGGCTCCGCAGTTTCGTATCCCAGATGTAACTCGGCTAGCTGCCGGCCAGCATCGGCGAAGGTCTTGAAGTCCGAGGCACTGGCAACTTTGGGGATACGCGGCAACATCTTTGTAAGGTCCGATGCATAAGTGGATCGGTAATCCGGAGAGTGCAGCAGGCCATAGACGTAATAGAAGACATCATCTTTGGTGACCGCCTCTCCGTAGGAAGAACGGTAATCAGCAAGGGCCCTGTCAGTGATGTTGTCAACACGTCGATACCCATGCTCGTCGACAGCGTCCGCAATGGCTTCAAGGTCCAGTTGGCCTTCTTTGGTTGTCACTTTTTCGTATGTCCACCGGGCGAAGAACTGAGCAGTATCCAAAGTATGCAGGTTCGGAAGAGCATCGACAATGAATGGCGTGAACTCAAAGTGCGAAGCTGGCCCAGTTAGCAAAATCCCCAGGTTGCGATGATGGGAGGTCGGAAAAAGGGTGTCCAGCTGATAAACCATGTCATTCATAGAGCGGTCAAAGTATACATGTTGACGCGTAAATGGTCGGTATGCCCCTGTGTACAGCCTTTCCGAATTGAACTTATGGTACTTGCCGCGGGCGAGGTCCTTTCGTAGGCCGCGGTTCCAGCTGATACGAGAAAAATCGCTATCGACCTGATCCGCCGTGGTGGTGTTTGTGGCGACGAGGTTTACTTGGCGGTTATAATTGTCGATCATACGACGCATGTTTGTTTCCACCGCCGCTTTCGAGTAGTTGTAACACCACGCGTCTCGAGCGGTTGCCAGTCCACGGCTATAAGTTTGGAAGATGGCGATAGTATCCGCCGTGACTTTTTTTTCACCGATGGCCGGGTAGGTCGTGAATTCATGGTTGCGTTGGCTGAGCCAGTCACCGGCCGCGTTTGGCTCGATGAGTTTCCAGGCAACGTTATCCAGGGTGGCGCAGTTGACGATGTCAAGCTTTTCTTCGCGGGTGAGGTAGTCGCCAATGTCGTGGTAATGGACACGGCATGGACCGGGGCTGGCAGGCTTTTTGACTGCTATGAGGATGGCGACGGTGTTGCGGCTGCCCGAGCCGAAGATTTTGCCACCTTCCTTGCGTGACTGCTCGCCGGAGGTGCGCTGGTTGCCCCGTAGATTGAAGACATAGAGGGTGGAGAACTCCTCGGCCAACGTAAGGCGGAGCCCGTCTGCGGTGTTGCCGTCGATCCAGCCGCCGTTGGTGACGTAGGCAATGACGCCGGAGTTGCCGATGCGGTCGGTGGCCCAGCGGATAGCCCGGATGTAGGAGTCGTAGAGGCTGTTCTTATTGGTGGCTGTAGAGCGGGTCACGTAGGTACGTGCGATGGCCGCGTCCAAGGTGGGGTAGGCCAGATTGGCGTTGTTATCGTTGGCGCTGGACTGGCCGACGGAGTACGGGGGATTGCCGATGATGACCTTGATAGGCGCCTCGAGCTGAGTTACGGCGCGGTCATTATTGGCGGTGAACATCGCCATGTCGAGGGTGTCGCCGTGTTCGGACATTTGGAAGGTGTCGGTAAGCACGATCCCGTTGAAGGGCCGGTAATCCCCGCCGGCGAGGCCGTGGTAGGTGGCTTCGATGTTGACGGCGGCGATGTAGTAGGCCAGCAACATGATTTCGTTGGCGTGCAGCTCGGAGGCGTACTTGCGGGCTAGGTCGTGCTCGCTGATGATCCCGGACTGCAGCAGCCGGGTGATGAAGGTGCCGGTCCCGGTGAAGGGGTCCAGGATGTGCACACCCTCATCAGTGAGGCCGCGGCCGAACTCGGCCCGAGAGACGTCATCGGCGGCCCGGAGGATGAAATCGACGACCTCGGTGGGGGTGTAAACGATGCCCAGGGCGTCGGCCTGCTTGCGGAAGCCGAGCTTGAAGAACTTCTCGTAAAGCTCGGCAATGATCCGCTGCTTGCCCTCAGCACTGTCGACACCGGCCGCGCGCATCCGCACGGACTCGTAGAAGCCAGTCAGCTTCTCGGTCTCCGCGTCCAAGCCCTTACCCTCAAGGGCGGTAGCCATGGTGTCCATGACGATAGAGACGGGGTTGTGGGCGGCGAAGTCGTAGCCCTCGAACAAGGCGTCGAAGACCGGCTTGGTGATCAGGTGCTGGGAGAGCATCGAGATCGCTGACTCAGCGTCGATGCTGTCGTTGAGGTTCTCCCGCAATCCCTTGACGAACGCAGCGAACTGCTCGGCTACCTCATCATCGGCCTGGTCGACCAGCGCCCGGATGCGGGTCTGCTGGGCGCCGGCGATGTCGGCGACGTCCTTGGCCCAGTCCTCCCAGTAGGTGCGCGTGCCGACCTTGTCCACGATCTTCGCGTAGACGGCGTCGCGCCACTCCAGCTCGAGGTTGAGCATCCCTTGGACGCCGCGGCGCAGCGCGTCCTCCTGCTCACGCTCCGTACTCGTCTTGTCGGTGTATTCGTCGTCGCCGTCTCCGGCGCCGACGTGGCCGATCATCAGCTTGTCGGTGGCCTGGGACTTGTTCAGGTCCAGCTTGTTGACCATGGCGTTGAACCGGTCGTCGTGGGCCCGCAGAGCCTGGAGGACCTGCCAGACGACCTTGAATCGCTGGTTGTCTGCCAACGCCTGCTCCGGGGCCATCCCCGCCGGCACGGCCACGGGCAGGATGATGTACCCGTAGTCCTTCTCGGGTGCCTTACGCATGACCCGGCCGACGGACTGGATGACGTCGACCACGGAGTTGCGCGGGTTCAGGAACATCACCGCATCCAGGGCCGGGACGTCCACACCCTCGGACAGGCAGCGGGCGTTGGAGAGGATCCGGCACTCCCCCTCCGGGACGGGGGCCTTGAGCCAGTCCAGGCGGTGGTTGCGTTCCAGGGCGTTGTAGGTCCCGTCCACGTGCTCCACCGAACACCGCAGGATGTTGTCGCCGGCACTCTCGTAGGCGTCGATGACCTCTTCGAAGGCCCCGGCCAGCCGCTTGGAGGTCTTGATGTCACGCAGGAACGCCACCGCCCGCTGCATCGGCTTCTCCCCCGCTCCGAAGCCGCCGGCGCCATTGTGGCCGGTGCGCTTGGCCAACCCGTTCCAGCACCCCACGATCCGGGTCGCGTCGTCGAGGGTGAGCTCGTGGTTCTCGTCGGCCAGCTGCTGCTGCAGGGGCCCGGCGATGTACTCCTCATCGACGGTGAGGACCAGCACCTTGTAGTCGGTCAGCAGCCCGCGCCCGACCGCGTCCCCGAAGCCCAAGCGGTGGAACTCCGGGCCGTAGACCGTCTCATCGTCCATGGAGGTGAGTACCGCGGCGTTCTCATTCGCCTTGGCCTTGGTCTCCTCGGCGAAGATCCGCGGGGTCGCCGTCATGTACAACCGCTTGGCCCCGGTGATGTAGTCGGCGTCGTGGATCTTCACGAAATTCGACTCGTCCACCCCCGCCAAGGTGGCGCCGGTGGTGCGGTGGGCCTCATCGCAGACGATCAGATCGAACCCCGGCGCCCCCTGCGCCTGTGCGTCGTGGATGACGGGCAGGGACTGGTAGGTGGAGAACACCACCGAGACCTCCGGCTCCCCCACCTCACCGGCGATGGCGTGGGCGAGCCTAGTGGCATCGGTAGTCACCGGGATGACCACGTCCACCGTGGAGATGTCCTCGGCCGCACGGGATGCTTTGGTGTCCGAACACACCGCGTAAGAGGCCATCGGCATCGCGGTCTGGCCGGTCCACTCCCGCAGCGTCTGGGACATCAGGGATATTGAGGGGACCAGGAACAGGACCCGGAACGCCCCGGCCCGCCCCTGCTCACGGGCGGCGGCGGCCATGGTCTCCACCAGCTTCAGGGAGGTGAAGGTTTTGCCGGTGCCGCAGGCCATGATCAGCTTGCCTCGGTCGTGGGCGGTGAAGCCGGCGGTGACCTTCTCGATCGCCTCCTGCTGGTGGGGGCGCGGCTGGTGCTTGGCGGCCGGCTTGAGATCGACCTCGAGCTGGTCTTCGGCCGGCCAGGCCACGTGCCAGTCGATCGGGGCCGCGGCGATCTCCGAGAGCCCGATCCGCTGCACCGGGATCGCCTGCTTCTTGATCGTCTCCTCGGCGTTGCCGCCCCAGTGCTCGGTGGTGGAGATGATGATGCGGTTGGAGAACCCTTCCTTGCCCGAGGCGGCCAGGAATGAGTCGATGTCCGCTTTGGACACGTAGTGGTGGGGTTCGTAGAACTTGCACTGGATCGCCGTCCACGACCCATCCCCCCGGTGGCGGGCCACCAGGTCAATGCCGGTGTCGGGTTGGCCGTTGCGGCCCTCCCAATCCGACCAGCGCATCACCCGGTCGAAGGTCGAGGAGTAGATCGGGTCCAGCTCAAAGTACCGGACCATCAGTTCCTCGAACTTCGCTCCCCGGTCGTAGTTGGTGCGCTCCTGACGGAACGCTTCCATCACCTCATGGACCGACGTCGTCACCGGGCTCAACTCCTACAACTGGACTGCACTGGGGGCACCGTCGAATCTACCGGTCAGAGGCCTCCAGTCCGTCCAGGGACCGCAGGATCGTCTCGGGCAACTCCAGAGGCTCGAGCCGGTACGGCGACCACTGATCCTGCGTCCCCGGCTTCAGGGACGCAGAGAAGCGATACCGCCCTTGTGCGGTGGGCGTGCCCTTGCGCTTGTCGAACTCATCGCTGGGCACCAACCATGCCTGGCGCAGCTGACCGTGTTCGTCGTCCACGGCCACGAACAGCAACGCCAGGTCGCTGCGAGGCGTGAAGGTCTGGGACCGCACGAACGCCTGGAAACGTCCACGTGCGACCACAGTTCCGGAAAGCATCCTCGCCTTGGCCTGCACCGCCAGGGTCGCCGTCCCGCCGCGCTGATGGAACACCAGATCCACCCCCTCGTCATCAACCATCGAGGTAGAGACATTCAGCCGGCCCTGACTGACCAGGATGCAGAACGAGGCGACGAGGTATTCCGCAGCCTTGCCCATCCGACCGGCGTTCGGCGACTTCTCCAAATAGGCATCCATCCCGCCACCCTAGGCATGCCGATGAAGAGGAAAGCGGTTCAGACCCGCATTGGGATCATGGCATCACCCAAATCCATATGAAGTGCGTAGTGCACTTTGCACCGACACGGGTATTTCTTTTTGTGAATTTACGAATGGGGTCGGGGCGTACTAGAAATCATTCTTGCTGCGCCGGATGGATATGACAGCTGACGCCGGCGGTCAGAAGCTTTGAAGCTTTCCCGGCAAACTAGCGCGCCATGTTTCAAGGTCGCCACCGAACAATCCGCTCCAGGGCAGGGGAGTTCTCGCCCATCGGCATGGTCAATGCAGAGCCCCCAGGTCAAGACTACTTTCGTCTCGAACTGAGGCGTCCCGGGGATCTCCAGCGGCACCTCTTACCGAACCACTTCGCCTGGGTGGGGAGGTGCCCTGCTGGGCCGACATAAGAGCCGAGACACGCCCGTGATCAAAGCGAGACTTTTCCGTTATCTTTCGATTAGTGTTCTCTCCGTGCCGGTCGCCTCACCGACCGGTATCCCCGTGCACATCGCCGAATTCTGCCGGTGCCCGGGGCCCCCAGAACACATCGCTCGGCAGAAGCGGGGGAACCATGAACGGTCCCTCCCCCGGGACCTAGGGGTTAAGTCGTCAGGGCCCCCGCCCTGACGACCGGGTGTCTCCCACCCGCATCCGACAGCTCACCTCGCAGGCAAGAGGGAGGACATCACTCATGCCCATTTTCCAGTCCCGCATGCCCCGCCACCGCGCCCAGAGCTCGTTCCGCCCCGGACGCACCGCGATCCTGGCGGTCGCCGGCGGCGCCCTGGCGTTCGGCAGCATGGCACCGGCCCAGGCCGCCCCCGCCGCAGCCCCCCAGCAGCTGATCAGCATCCAGTCCCAGTCCGGCAAGGCCGCGACCATCGCCGCCGCCGCCAAGAACCAGCTGGGCGTGGGCCAGGACTGCACCGCCCTGGTCACCAAGTCCCTGCGCGCGGCCGGGATCAACCACCACGGGTGGCCGGCCTCCTATCTGAAGCTCGGCACCCGGGTCTCCGCCGCCCAGGCCCAGCCCGGTGACCTGGTCTACTACGCCAACGGCGGCATGGGCTTCGCCCACATCGCCGTGTACATCGGTGGCGGCAAGGCCGTCCACGGCGGCTGGAACGGCAACCAGACGGTCATCCAGACCGTCAACGTCGGCTCCGGCCCCGTCTACCTCCGCGTGCGCTGACCCCATGCACCTGAGCGGGGAGTGCGGTTCCCGGCCGTCCAGACGGAACCGCACTCCCCGCATCCACTAGAGGCGACCTCCGGATGCGGGGAGCCTCGCGGCAAGGTCCACCGCGAAAACCATTTGGAGCCCACTCTTCCCAGCCTGATATATGAGTCGTATGCTCGACCCGGGTCCGCCAGCGGATCGATCGCCAACTCGACGAGGAGTGGAACGGCATGCGACAACTCGCGCACCGGCTCGACCGGCTGGGCACCGAGACCGCCTTCAGCGTCGCGCAAGCCGCGGCCGCTTGGAAGGCGGGAGGGAACCGTGTGTACCCCTTCCACCTCGGCGACATCAACATCCCGACGGCTCCGCACATCATCGAGGCGATGGACCGGGCCATCGCCGACGGCTACACGGGTTACTGCCCCGGCCCCGGCATCCCGCAGCTGCGCGAGGCCCTCGCCGAGGACATCGGCTCGCGTCGCGGCATCGACCTCAGCCCCGAGAACGTCGTCGTAATGACGGGCGGGAAGCCCGTCATCACGAAGTTCCTGCAGGCGGTCATGAACCCCGGCCAGGAGGTGCTCTACCCGAACCCCGGCTTCCCGATCTACGAGTCGCAGATCGAGTACCTCGGTGGCACGGCCGTGCCGTACCGCTACCTCCCCACGGAGGACGGCTTCGCCATCGACCTCGACCAGGTGCGCGCCTCGATCACCCCGAACACGGTCGCCATCATCTACAACGACCTGCAGAACCCCATCTCGGCCGAGTCGACGGCGGCCGAGCGCGAGGCCGTCGCGCAGCTCGCCCAGGAGCACGATCTCTGGGTGCTCTCCGACGAGGCCTACTTCGAGACGCGCTACGAGGGGGTCTCGAGCTCGATCGCCTCGCTCCCCGGCATGGCCGAGCGCACCGTCATCCTCTACACGTTCAGCAAGAAGTTCGCCATGACCGGCTCACGCCTCGGCTGCGCCGTCGCGCCGGTCGAGCTCGCCAAGGTGCTCAGCACGCTCAACACCAACGACGAGTCCTGCACCACGCACTACGTGCAGTGGGCCGGCATCGAGGCACTCCGCGGTACGCAAGAGCCCGTGCAGCAGATGCTCGACGTCCTGCGCGAGCGCCGGGACGCCGCCTGTGAGCTCGTGAACGCCACCCCCGGCATGCACGTGGCCGTGCCGCAGTCCACGTTCTACCTATTCCCCGACGTCACCCAGGCCATGGAACGCATGGGGTACTCGGCGGTCGGCGACTTCGCCACGGCGGCCCTGCACGAGACCGGCGTCTCCTTCTGCACGCGAGAGCACTTCGGCCGCCGCCAGCCCGGCGAGGACCGGCAGTACATCCGGCTCGCCTACTCGGGCATCGACGTCCCCGATATCCGCGACGGCCTCGGCCGCCTGTGCCAGTGGATCGAGTCGGCATGAGCCGGGTCGTCGTCACGGGACGGGTGCCCGACGCCGCGATCGAGAAGCTCCGCGTCGAGCACGACGTCGACGCCTGGCCGGATCCGGAGCCGATCGGCCGCGAGGAACTCCTGCGCCGGGTGGCCGGCGCCGACGCGGTCGTGAGCCTGCTGACCGAACGCGTCGACGCCGAGCTGCTCGACGCCGCCGGCCCGCAGCTGAAGGTGGTCGCGAACGTCGCCGTCGGCTACGACAACATCGACGTGCCGGCCTGCACCGAGCGGGACGTCGTGGCCACCAACACCCCCGGGGTGCTCACGGACGCCACGGCCGACATCGCCTTCGGCCTCATCCTCATGGCGACCCGCCGGCTCGGCGAGGGGGAACGACTCATCCGCTCTGGCCAGGCCTGGAAGTGGGGCATGTTCTTCCTGCTCGGCAGCGGCCTGCAGGGCAGGACCCTCGGAGTCGTGGGCATGGGCGGCATCGGCCAGGCGACCGCGCGCCGCGCCAAGGCCTTCGGCATGGAGGTCGTCTACCAGTCGCGCAGTGAGTGCGATCCCGGGATCGCCGCCGAGCTGGGCGCCCGGCGGGTCGATCTCGACGAGCTGCTGGCCGTCTCCGACGTCGTGTCGCTGCACTGTCCTTACGGGCCCGCCACGCACCACCTGATCGGCGCGGAGCAGCTGGCGGCGATGAAGGACTCGGCGTACCTCGTCAACACCGCGCGAGGGCCGATCGTCGACGAAGCGGCGCTCGCGTCCGCGTTGCGCGAGGGCCGGATCGCGGGTGCCGGGCTGGACGTCTACGAGCACGAGCCCCGGGTGCATCCCGAGCTGTTGGAGCTCGACAACGTGGTGCTGGTACCGCATCTGGGCTCCGCCACCGTGGAGACGCGCACCGCGATGGCGGTGCTCGCCGCCGAGAACGTGCTCGCCCTGCTCGGCGGGGAACGACCGCCGACACCGATCGGGTAGCAGCAGGGGCATCCGTCGATCGGGACAGGACCCCGAGGATCAGCCCAACCTTGATCTCTCCCAGAGCGCGGCCAACGTGATGCTCTGATGGCCACGCCTGGGGACGTTTCACCTGGGTACCAGAGATGAGCCACCAGTCCGCTCGGACACCATGCGCAACGGTAGAATCGGTCACCAGGACGAGAGGAGGAGCCATGTCCCAGGACACCGCGATGAACCGGTCAAGCCTGCGCACCCTGCTCCTTCACCGGTCGCTGGTCCCCAAGTTGAACGAAGAGACCCTGTCCTCCTGGACACCGCGGATCCTCCAGAACCTCGAGCGACTCAGCAGCTCGGTGCAAGGGCATCCGCACGTGGAGAACCTCGACCGCTGGCGCCGCATCGTGGAGACCCGCGATGTGGAGACCCTACGGACGGTCCTGGACTCCACCGACCCCGGCAGCATCGAGATGCGTGAGGTCTCCCCCATGGGCGGCCTGATTGGCCAGGAGGAGCGGCTGTCCATCCTGAAGTCGTTGCCGAGACGCTGAGTGCACCGCTACCAGCTCGAGCACGCGATCCGTGCGGCCTGCAGCATCATCCGGTACGCGATCACTGCGCTCCACCCTGATCGCTCCACGATCCCGACCTACCCGAAGGCGTCCACTCAAGCTCCGGTCCGGGGTTGGAAGGCCTCGATCAGGGTCATGCCCCACCGCACGGATCGACGGGTACCGGCTGAGCTCATCGTGCCGCCCGGAACGAGTCCGTGAGTGCCGGCGATCACGTTTCTCACGAGGTGCCGCGGAGCCAGTCCTCGAACCGGGTCTGGGCGGTCGTGAAGTCTCCTCGGGGCAGGAGGCCGCCGTTGCCGAGAGCGGTGAACGGCACCGGCACCCGGAGGACCTTCCCGTGACCGCCTCGGCGCTGGTCGATCGCGCGGGCCAGCTCCGCCATGTCGCGGACCTCGGGCCCCGCGATGACGGCGTCGTCGGAGGCCGCGGAGCCGCCGGGCTCCAGAGCACGGTCGGCGACGAACGCGGCGGCGTCGTCGGCGGCCAGCGGCCGGGAGCGCATCCCGGGCACCGCGGAGAGCGGGCCGATGCGCATCTGCGACAGCAGGGTCTCGGCCAGTTCGTACCACTGCGCCGAGGCCACGAACGTGACCGGGACGGGCCCGACACGGTAGGTCTGCTCCTGAGCGGCCTTGCCCGCGTAGTAGCCCATCCACCGGTGCACCTCGGGCTCCCGGGCATTGAGGATCGTGACGCACACGATCCGGGACACCCCTGCCCGCTGTGCCGCCGCCGCCACGTTGCGTGCGGTGGTGGTGAAGAAGTCGACGGCGCGCTTGCGGGACAGCGTCGCCAGATGGAGGCAGTCCACCACGGTGGAGACTCCCTCGAACGCGGCGTCCAGGCCGTCCCCGGAGTAGGCGTCGACGCCCTGTCCGCGGGAGACCTCGACGACGTCGACGCCGCGCTCCCGCAGATGTGTCACCACTCGTGCGCCCAGCTGCCCGGTCGCGCCCAGGACCGCCACCTTCCGGCGCTCGCCCTCGTCCGTGCTCTCCATGGCCCACCGTCCTCTTCCCGCCGTCCGTGCCTCGGTGCTGCTGGCACCGATTCTCCTCGCCGGCCGGTCCTGCCGCGAGTGTCACCTTTCTGTCTGTCGTCGACTTCCTGCCACGGGGCTGGGAGCATGGACCCATGATCAGCAACGTGGCCGTCATCGTGTTCGACGAGGTCTCCCCCTTCGAGCTCGGGGTGGCCTGCGAGGCCTGGGCGATCGACCGCTCGGGCGACGGCCTGCCCGTCATGGACTTCGCCGTGTGCAGTCCCGACGGGCGGCCGGTCCGTACGATCGCCGGCTTCGACATAGCGGTCCAGCACGGGCTCGACCGGGTGGCCGCGGCGGATCTGGTGGTCCTCCCGGCGATGTCCCGGGA
This sequence comes from Kocuria sp. CPCC 205258, assembly GCF_040981005.1. Taxonomy (NCBI): domain Bacteria; kingdom Bacillati; phylum Actinomycetota; class Actinomycetes; order Micrococcales; family Micrococcaceae; genus Kocuria; species Kocuria sp. CPCC 205258. The sequence continues at coordinate 133,164 of NZ_JAVKPS010000002.1, forward strand.
CATCCCGGTCCCGGAGGAGGTGATCCACGCGCTGCGCGCGGCCCACGACCGTGGCGCCCGGCTCCTGTCCATCTGCTCGGGCGCCTTCGTCTTGGGGGCGGCCGGCCTGCTCGACGGCCGCCGCTGCACCACCCACTGGATGCACACCGCGGAGCTGGCCGAGCGGTTCCCCGCCGCGCAGGTGGTGCCCGAGGTCCTCTACGTGGAGGACGGCAGCATCCTCACCAGCGCCGGCACCGCGGCGGGTCTCGACGCCTGCCTCCACCTGTGGCGCCAGGAGTTCGGCTCGGCGGCCGCCAACACCGTGGCACGGCGCATGGTGGTGCCGCCGCAGCGCCAGGGCGGTCAGGCCCAGTTCATCAAGGACCCGGTGCCCGAGCGCCGGGCCGAGACGCTGGACCCGCTGCTCACCTGGATCGTGGGGCACCTCGACGAGCCGCTCGACGTCGACGCCCTGGCCCGGCGCGCCGCCATGTCCCCGCGCACCTTCGCCCGCCGGTTCCGCGACGAGACGGGCACCACGCCGCACGCCTGGATCACCGCGCGGCGCCTGCACCGGGCCGAGCAGCTCCTCGAGGAGACCGACCTGCCCGTCGAGCGCATCGCCGCGGACGTGGGTTTCGGCAACGCGGCCACGCTGCGCCACCACTTCACCCGGATCCGCCGGCTCAGCCCGCAGCAGTACCGCCGCCGCTTCGCGACGACCTCCTGACCACCGCCTCCTGAGCACCTCGGCCGCGAGAGCGCGGCCGACGAGCTCCGTCATGGTCGCAGTCTCGAGCAAGCGTTCCGCTCATCCGGGACTCCGCGGCAGAGTGCCGACAGACTTGGCAGAAAATGACCGGAGGTAGTCATTTCTGCCACTCGTGCGAGAGACTCCGGCCGACGAGGCTTGTCAGCGTGAGGGTGCGCCGGATCGGCCGGCACACCGCAGGCAAGGAGCTCATCATGATCTCGTTCGTGTTCCTGGTGCTGGCCGCAGCCGCTGTGCTGTCGGTGTACACAGTGATCGGCCGCCTGGCCGCACCCCCGGAGGAGCGGGTGCCGTGGCGCCACCTCGGGTGGGACGGCTGGGTCCACACGCTGCGACGCAGCCTGGTCTTCCTGGGCGACGGGGCCCCGCGCGTGGGCGCCGGTCACCCGGTGAGTCCGTCGAACGTCGTCGCCGCGTCGTCGGGCCGGCAGGCCGCCGTGGCTGACGACATCCCGATGAACGCACGGCCCCTGTCCGGGCCCGCAACCTGCTCGTGAGGTGCGACTGGAAGGAGCCCTCGTCCGGCAGGCAGGTCCAGCGCCTGCTGCCCGACGAGGGCATTACCCCGACGGGCGCTACAGCAGCCGGCTGTAGAACACCGTGGGCAGCGGTGTGAACCCTCTGGCGGCGCTTGCGGCACGAGCTGATGGACCTCAGGGAGTCCAGCCGAGCACCGCTTCCCCGAACGTCATGACGCCGAACCATGTTGCGACGGCCACCACGGGGACCAGGAGCACCAGGTAGGACCGACGCTGCACCAGCCGCACCCCGACATATGTCAGGAGCACCCACCACACACCCAGGAGCACGATGGCCCACAGCGGAGCCATCAAACCGCTGGCCATGTAGAAGAATCCGACCACCAGCTGGGCCAGGGCCGCGATCACCACGGCCACCACGAACAACGGCTTCGTCGTTCTCATAAGAGAACTGTGCGCTCACGGGGCGGAACCCACAAGAGTCCACCCGGCTGCCCCACGGAGCCGCACGGACCGCAGTGCCCGGTCGCCGGTACCGTCGCGCATCCCGGGCGTCCGGGCCGTGGGCACCTGACATGAGGGCAGCCGGGTTGAGAGGATGGCCCCATGGCAGCACGCGCGGGAACCGGCCGGCCGACGCGGGATCTGATCCGCTTCAAGATCGTCCTGCTGGACACCGAACCCGAGATCTGGCGGCTTCTCGAGCTGGACGCAGATCTCACGTTGGACCGGGTGCACGAGGCCCTGCAGATCGCCATGGGCTGGCGAGACAGCCACCTGCACCTGTTCGAGGACACCGACCCCGACGAGCGCCTGCACCCGGTGGACGGGGAGGTCCGGGACCCCCGGCGCTGGATGACCCACGAGGACCTGAAGGAGCTGGACGGCCTGCCCGAGACCGAATGGACCCTCGGCCAGGTGCTGGCCGAGGAGAGCAGTCCGTTGTACTACGAGTACGACTTCGGTGACCGCTGGATCCACCGCCTCGAGTTCGTCGAGCAGCTCACCGTCCCCGCGATGGAACCGGCTGCGCACGTGGATCGCGGCGAACGGCGAGCGCCCCCGGAGGACTGCGGCAGCACTCCCGGCTATGCCGAGCTGCTGGGCGCCCTCGCCGATCCCGGCCACGAGCGTCACCAGGAGCTGACGGAGTGGGTTGCCCATACCGTCGGTCCGTGGCAGCCGTTTGATGCCGACCAGTTCGACGTCGACGCCGTCAACCGCGAGCTGGCCCTCCGTTTCCCCGCCTCCGACGACGACGGACGCCCCGCCGCGCATCCGGACACACCTCCCCTTGTCGCCGAGCTGGTGGAGCGGGTTCCGCCCGGTCTGCGCCCAGAACTTCGCACCTGTCTGCAGTCCGCTGAGCTGGAGACACCCGTGCTGGTCGATGCGGCCGTGGCGGACCGGATGGTGACCCCGTACCGCTGGCTGATCCGCAGGGTCGGTGCCGATGGTTTGAATCTGACCGCTGCCGGGTGGTTGCCGCCCTCCGTGGTGGCCGAGGCCATGGAGGAGTTCGGCTGGGATGAGCGCTGGATCGGGAAAGGCAATCGGGAGGAGTGGACCCAGCCGGTCAGGCGGCTGCGCGAGCAGGCGCACAGGCTCGGACTGGTGCGCAAACTCAAGGGTCGGCTGGTCCTGCCCGTGGCCGTCCGAGGGCTCGGGGACGACCCCGTGGGCCTGTGGTTCTTCGTGGCCCGGTCCCTGGCCCACCGGCACCGGCACGACGCCGGGCGCGATGCCACGCTCCTGCTGGCCCTCGAGCTCGCGGCCGGTCACACCGAATCCCAGGACGAGGTGCTGCGACGGATCGGCTTCGGTCTGGAGGTCCTCGGCTGGCAGGCCGCCGACGGGTGGGGACTCACCCCCGACATGGTGCGCGGCCAGGTCCGGGACAGCTGGGACGTGTTCGCCCAGCTGGGCGTGATCGGCAGACTATCCGCGCTGGATGCACCGGACGCATCCGTTGTTCCGGAAGGGCGCTCCTTCGCCCGCGCCGTGCTGCGCTCCTGACCGCTGTGCTTCTGTCGCTCAGGACAGTCCGGCGCTGAGCAGTGCCGTCAGGAGGTCCGAGCCGTAGTTGACGGCGACTGCAGTGCCCCCGAAGATCATCCCGAGGCCCCACAGCCTGCGGCGGCGTCGCGCGCTCCGCACGGTGTGTCGCAGCTCCGCGAAGCGCTCCTGCAGCGCGACCGGGTCCTCGGGCGGCGCGGGATGGTGGTGCCAGGTCCCCGGAACCACGGCTACGGCAGCGATCCGGGCAATCCGCTCAGGAGCCAGGACGGGACGACGACGCTTCAGCCAGCGCAGCAGCTCACGATCGGTGACGACTCTGACGTCGGCGGGACGCTGTTTGACCGTCAGCTTTCCCGGCTCGATCAGCACCAGCACCGGGGTGACCGAGACCGGCTCCCCCACCGCCGCGCTCAGCCGCTTCGCCGCTCGGGCCGCCTCGTGCCGGGCGTGCGGCAGGTAGTGCTGCTTGTGCCCGTCGATCAGGATCGCGTGCTCGCCGATCCAGACATTTCTGCCCGCGTGGTTCTTCGTGTTGAGCGTGAACACGCCCGCCGGACCGATCAGCACGTGGTCGATGTCCGAGACCCCGGCGCCGACCGGAACGGCGTGGAGCACCGTCCACTCCGGGCCCAGGCGGCCGAGGATCTGCCCGACCGCGATCTCCCCCAGAGCCCCCTGGAACCAGGGCCGGCTGTCGGCGTTGAGCGGGTTGGCTCCGACCAGACGTCGCAACCACGACCGGGGCGGATCTCCGTCATGGATCCGCAGCGTCTCAGCCATCACCGCCTGCCCGGCTCGTCGGTTCGCCAGACTGGATTCCTGCACCGGGATTGGGGCCTCCGCCGGCGGCCCGAGCAGCCGGAAGGCGGCGAATCCCGTGGTGCGGATGGGCGGCGGAGGCGCAGGCTCGGCGGAGGGCGGCATGGTCGTCAGCTTTCGGACAGGGGCGGAGGGCATGTCCCGCTGACGATCAGCGGGGCACCGCTTCGACGAAGTGTGTTTACTTTTGCACACAGTATGCGGGTGCGGCAGGCGCACGGCCCCGACGCTGCGGAACGGACACCCCCGTCACACTGCCCGCGCGGTGACGGACCGTGGCTAGGCTGACGCTGGTCTTTTCCGAACACGTGGGGGCGTGGACATGATGCAATTTCTCGGCCGATTCGGCAGTGCAACAGCGGTGGCAGCTCTGACGGTGGGGTTCGTGGCGCCGACGGCAGGCGCGGGCGGGACGACGACCTACGACATCGACTCCGCCTCGAGCCTCACGGTGGTGGTGAACAAGCACCGACCGCTGGATCCACCCAGTTATGCGCCGAAGCCCCTGACCCGGATCAAGACGGAGCAGCTGCGCTCAGAGGCCGCCCAGGCCTACCAGGAGATGGTCAAGGCGGCCAAGGCGGACCGGGTGAACATCGTGGCGATCAGCGGGTACCGCTCCTACGACCACCAGGCCAGTCTCTACGACAGCTACGTGCAGCAGTACGGGCAGGAGACCGCCGACACCATCGCCGCTCGGCCCGGGCACAGCGAGCACCAGACCGGGCTGGCCATGGACGTGGGCAACTCCTCCGGCGCGTGCGCGCTGCAGGACTGCTTCGAGGACACCCCGGTCGGCGCCTGGGTCGCCGAGCACGCCGACGAGTACGGGTTCATCATCCGCTACCCGGACGGAGATGAGAACCAGAAGATCACGGGCTACGACTATGAGCCGTGGCACCTGCGCTACGTCGGTCCGGACCTCGTCGAGGACATGCAGGATGCCGCCAAGGTGGACCCGAAGGTCGACACCATGGAGGAGTTCTTCGGCCTCGCGCCGGCCCCGGACTACCTGTACTGAGCCTGCTGCCGCAGAACTGGGGACACCAGCCTCCCCGGTGATTGCAGATGCATCCATACGCTGGAGGGGAACTGACGCTTTCCTGACAGGACTCCCGTGGCCCCCTCACCCGCTTCTCTCCGCCTGAGCGCCTCCGCGCTCGTCCTCCTGCTCCTGACCGGCTGCGGCGGGTCGGCGGCCTCCAGCGACACGACGTCGTCGTCGAACACCGCCACCACTGAAACCTCCGCCGCTCCGGAACTGCGCGGCGAGCGCGCCGTGGTGGAGCGGGTGATCGACGGCGACACCGTCGACGTCCAGCTGGGCGGCGAGGTGGTGCGGGTGCGGCTGCTCAACATCGACACCCCGGAGACCAAGGACCCCAACGAGATCGTCGAGTGCCTCGGCCCGGAGGCCACAGCGCTGCTGGAGGAGCTCCTGCCGCCGGGCACCGTGGTGGGCCTGGAGTACGACCAGGAGCGCACCGACCGCTACGACCGCACCCTGGCCGGGGTCTTCCTGGAGGACGGCACGCTGGTCAACGCCGAGATCGCCCGCCAGGGCCTGGGCACACCGCTCTACATCGCGCCGAACGGCCGGTTCCTGCCGCCCGTCGAGGAGGCCTTCGCCGAGGCCGAGCAGCAGCAGACCGGCCTGCTCGACCCCGCCCACGGCTGCACCATTCCCGCACAGCTCCAGCAGGCGGAGGGCGCGCTCGCCGACGCCGCGCCGGCGGACCTCGCCGATGCGACCGGTGAGGTGGCGGCCGCCGTCGCGTTCCTGGCGGCCCTCGACGCGGTCGACGGCGACGCGCACCCGCACGTCCGCCATCTGGTCGGGCTGCCGTCGCTCACGACCGGGATCTCAGGCGTCCGCCAGGACGTCGCTGCCCTCCAGGAGCGTGCCGCGGAGCAGCGCCGCGCGGCGGAAGCCAAGGCTGCGGAGCGCAGGGCGGCCGAGGACCAGCGCCGCCAGGCGGAAGCCGACGCGGCACGTCAGGCGGAGTCCGCCCGGCAGGCCGAGCTCGACCGCCAGGCGGAAGCGGCACGGCAGGCAGCGACCGACGCCGCCCGTCAGGCGGTCGTGCCCGCGCCGGCGCCCGCACCGAACCCGGCACCCGTTCCCACTCCCGCGCCGAGACCCGCGCCGGCCCCCGCCCCGAACCCGGGCGCCAACATCGTCAACCAGGCCCCTCCCGGCTACTACGCGGACATCCCCGGCTACACCGGGCCGCGCTGCTACGCGCCCGGGGGGAAGTTCTTCAAGCCCTGCTGAGCCCCGTCTCGGATCGTGAGGTCCCGCGGCGAGCGCCGCGGATGCGGACCGACCCGGCAGCCCACGTCACGATGTGCGCTGCCGGGTCGGTGCGCCCGGACTACTGGAGCCGAAGGGCCGGCCCCGGCGGGGATCAGGAGAAGTTGATGCCTCCGTCGATCAGGACCGTCTGCCCGGTCATGTGGTCGGAGTCGGATCCGGAGAGATAGGACACGAGCTTGGCCACGTCGGCCGGCTCGGAGACCCGGCCCGCCAGGATGTTGTCCACCTGGGCCTGGAGGGCGCTGCCGCGCGGGGTGCCGTCGCGGGTGGTGAGCCGTTCGTCGATCAGGTCCCACATCGCGGTCCCCACCACCCCGGGGGCGTAAGCGTTGACGGTGATCCCGTGCCGGGCGAACTCCATCGCCGCCGCCTGGGTCAGACCGCGCACGGCCCACTTCGTGGCGGAGTAGGAGGCCAGGACGGGGAAGGGCCGGAAGGCCACGATCGAGGCGGCCCCGATGATCTTGCCGCCGGTGCCCTGTTCGATGAACTGCCGGGCCGCGGCCTGGTAGCTGTAGTAGACGCCCTTGATGTTGACGTCCAGCATCCGGTCGAGGGCATCCGGCTCCACGTCCAGGATCTCGTCGACCTGGGCGATGCCGGCGTTGGCCACGAAGACGTCCAGCTGCCCGAGGGCGTCCACTCCTTCCTGCACCATGCGTGCGACGTCCTCGTGGTTGGACACGTCCCCGGCCACTCCGACGGCCTTGCGGCCCCGGTCCTCCACGGCGGAGACCACCGCGTCGATGTTGTCCTGGGCGTCGGGGACGTCGGCCACGACGATGTCGAGCCCGTCGTCGGCGAGCCGCTCGGCGATGGCGCGGCCGATGCCCCGCCCGGCTCCGGTGATCAGTGCGACGCGAGAAGTGGTGTCCGGCATGGTGTCTCCTGTGGTCGTGGCACCGGTCCTGCGCTCCGCCGGCTCCGTCGCCGGCGCTGGTGCCCGTGCCCATGAGTCTGCGGGGGTGACTCAGCTCACGAAACAGGCGCTATCGCCCAGCGATAACCCTTGGGACACCAGCTGCGTGCACGTCGAGTCCGTCGAAGGCGGACGTGCATCACGCTGCGATCGCCACTCCGTGCGTCACCCGAGGCGTCAGCAGCACCGGCACGTGCCGCCCCAGCGGTCATAGGCGAGGCGCGCCAAGTCCCACTGGGCGTTGCGGTCCCGGTCCCGGGCGACCAGGCCCGCGTAGGTGATGGCGGAGACGGTGGCCAGCGCCCATCCTGCGGTCGACCGCAAGGACGAGGGCGGGGCCTTGATGCCCAGGGCCATGCCGAGCAGGACGGCCAGCACATGGAGGGGTCGGCCCTCCGGAATGATTTCCATGGGGGTGCTCCTGACGTGGGGAAATGAATGTCGCAATCAACATCGTCCCATGTCAGAGGCACATTGGTCGGCGGAATGTGCTCGGCAGAGCGTCCCCTCATACGTGGACAGAGGCTCAGCCCGGAGCGACCGGGAGAGGGTGTCGGCCGTCAGGAGCCGGACCGGTCCCGGCGTCAGCACCATCCACCGTACGGCCGTGGCCGCGCACTGCAGAACATGGTCTTCCCGACTCTTGTAAAACGTTGTTCAGACAAAGTTGGACAAGACGACAGGGTGACCAACGTACCGACCAGATCTCGTCCGCTCGGACGACTTCGCCGCACGCCTCGGACGCCGCGCCTGAGCCGTCGGTGACCGACCCGCGTCGTCGTCGCCCATACTCCGAGCGGAGTCCGCGCTGTCGTGTCGGACCGGCCGAGGACCCTGGGGCCTGAGACGATCGACGTCCCAGCGACCCCGAGGAGCCCATCGTGGAGAAGACAGATCAGCCGGTCGAGGAATACCTCGCCGGGGTCACGCCGGCGAAGCGGCGGGCGGACGCCGAGCGCCTCCTCCCCCTGTTCACCCGGGTCACCGGGCAGCCGGCGGAGATGTGGGGCACCATCGTGGGCTTCGGCCAATACCACTACAAGTACGCGAGCGGGCACGAGGGCGACGCCCCCGCGGCGGGCTTCGCGGCCCGGAAGGCGGCGACGACGGTCTACGTGTACGACGGAGTCGACGCCCACCGGGAGAACCTGGCGCGCCTGGGCCCGCACACCACCGGGGTGGGCTGCATCTACCTCAAGGATCTCGGCGCGGTGGACCTGGACGTCCTCGAGCAGATCGTCGCCGCCTCGTACACCAAGCTCGGCGACGGCCCCTGGACGGACCGCGCCCGGGACGGCGCCCCGGACTGAGCGGACGTCGCCGCCGACACGGAGGCGACATGAGTCACGGGCCGGCGACGATCCGGCCGTTCCCCTTGGACCGCCCCTCGGCGGGGCCTACGGTCAGCTCAGCAGGAGTGGAACGCCGCGGACCCCAGGAGGACACCGTGATCCCCGCCGACCTGACCCAGACCGTGGAAGCCGACCACCAGGCCTTCAGCGCCCTGGTGCGCGGGGACCCCGAGCCGAAGGTGGGGATGTTCTCCCGGGCCGGGGACGTCACCCTGGCGAACCCGCTGGGTCCGCCGGCCCGCGGATTCGAACGGGTCGCCGAGGCCGTGCGCCGAGGCGCGTCCCAGATGCGGGACGGCGAGCCCGTCCGGTTCGAGCGCATCTCCGAGTACGGCACGGCGGACATCGCCTACATCGTGGAGATCGAGCACTGCCGGGCCAAGCTCGGCGGAGCCGATCAGCCGGTTCCCTTCGCGCTGCGGGCCACCACCGTCTACCGCCGCGAGGAGGACGGTGTCTGGCGGATCTGCCACCGCCACGCCGATGCCATCACCACGCCCCGTCCCATCGAGTCGATGGTCGACCGGTCCGGGACCGGGGCCTGACCAGGTGCCGGCGGGACGGCCACCAGGACGTCCCGCCGGACGGAGAAGGGACGAGACGATGCCGCTCTACCTGTCCAAGTTCAGCTACACCCCGGAGACCTGGGCGCGGTTGATCGCCCACCCGGAGGACCGCCGCCGGGCCGCCCAGGACTACATCGAATCGGTCGGCGGGAAGCTGCACGGCTTCTGGTACGCCTTCGGCGAGCACGACGGCTACAACCTGTGGGAGGCGCCCGACAACGTGTCCATGGCCGCGGTCGCCCTCGCCATCAGCGGAGGCGGCGCCCTGAGCTCCCTGGAGACCACGGTGCTCATGAGCGTCGAGGACACGCTGGAGGCGCTGCGCCGGGCCGAGCAGGTCAAGTACCGGCCTCCCGGCACCTGATCCCGGCCGCCAAGGGATCCCGAGCAGAAGACCGACGGCTGGATCGCTCAGCGGGACGGGGGCGGCCCGGCCGGCCCTCCGGCCGTGCCTCCGCCGGTGGGCGTGGTGGTCGTGTCCACCCCGGCGGTCAGGGTGACGGTGTAGCCCTGGGCGACGCTGCCGGTGACGGCACCCAGCTGGCTGGCCCCGCCGTCGTCGCCGAAGACGTTGTCGCTCGCCAGGGTGAGCTGGGCCAGGTTGCTGACGGAGGACTCGTAGCCGGCGGTGGCGTAGACGGCGTCGCAGGCGTTCTTCGGCAGGGCGACCTGCGAGGTGGCGATCGCGGTGGTGGAGTCGGTGATGGACGCCTGGTCCGGGTAGACCTCGAAGTGGATGTGCGGCCACCGGCCCGTGTAGCAGGCCGGGAAGATGCTGGTGAAACGCACCTTCCCGTCGTCGTCGGCGATCTGTACCCCGCGCAGGTAGTTCTCCCCCGTGACGCCCTCGCTGTACATGGAGTAGCGGCCCTCCCGGTCACAGTGCCAGACGTAGACGGCCACTCCCGCGAACGGCACCCCGCCGTTGGCGAGATCGGCGACGGTCAGCTCCAGCGTCATGGGCACGCCCTCGGCGGTGCCGCCGGCGTCCCCGAAGCTGGAACGCAGGTCGCTGCGCACGATCCCGCTCTGCTCGAGCACGTCCGGGCCGTTGGAGCCGTCCCCGGGGTAGGGCCCGGCGGTCTCGTCCGGGATCTCGTCCACCGCCAGGGCCGTGGCCGAGGCCGAGGGTGACGTCGAGGCCGACGACGACGCGCTCGCGCCGCTGCCGCCCGCTCCGGCTCCGCAGGCCGCGAGTCCGAGGGCCGAGGCGCCGAGACCGAAGACCGTCAGCACCTTCCGCCGGTTCATCAGGGTGCCGATGTCGAAGCCCAGCCCCTGGTCCACCACCTCCTCCTCGGGGCGCGGCAGCCGGCGGCCCTCGTAGCTGAGCGCCGTCTCGTGCGGGGTGCTGCGGTCCATGGGTCCTCCATCGGTACTGGTCGTCGTCGGCCTCCACGCTAGGAACGGGTGCTGTGCCGCGGCTGAGCCGGGACACAGCCCCGCGTGTGCGAATTCATGGGTCGGTGCGGGCGCCCGGTCGGCGGGACGCGCACCGGCCGCAGTCCGCCGGCGACACGCAGCGGCGGCGAGCAACGATCCGGTCTCACCCCGACAAACCCGCCGCACCGGGGTCCTACCGTGGGAGCACCCGGCCCGTCGCTCCCCCGGGGCGCCCGGGCCCCCGCCACGCGGACACCGCACGGAGGACCACCATGCAGACACTGGGCCGCGCCGAGGACTCCATCCACGTCGAGGCGCCGCCGCGGGCGGTCTACGACCTCGTCGCCGACGTCACCCGCACCCCCGAGTACAGTCCCGAGGTCGACGAGGTGGTCTGGCTCGACGACGGCGGACCCCGCGTCGGCGCACGCTTCCGGGCCCGCAACCGGGTGCCGCCCGACTCCCGGTTCCCGTGGCACAACACGCCGATCGTCATGGCCGCCGAACCCGGCCGGGAGTTCGCGTTCGCCCGCACCGAGCGCTTCGCCGGCACCCTCGTGTGGCGCTACCGGTTCGAGCCGGAGGGCACCGGCACCCGGGTGACGGAGTCCTACGAGATCGCCCGCCCGGTCGGCCGCATCGGCTGGTTCATCATCGGCACCCTGGGCCGGGACCGGGACCGGATGACCACGATGCGCGAGGGACTGCGGGAGAGCCTGCAGCGGCTCAAGCGCGTGGCCGAGGCCGACGCCGCGTCGTCGTCCTCCGCACCGTGACGGACAGGCCGACCATCGGCGACGACCGGCCCGTGCGGGGAGGGCGGCTCACCCCTGGGGGGTGCTCAGGTGCTTGAGGTGCTCGGCCTTGAGCCGGCGGTAGTGGGGCATGAGCTCCGCCGCGCTGTAGGTGGCCGTGGCGGTCACCGGTGTTCCGGGATGACCGTGCGCCGCGAGGATCCGGAGCAGCGCCGCCTCGTGCTGGGTGAGGATCGTCTGGTTGAAGTAGCCGTGGTGCAGCAGGGCGGCGATCCCTCCGGCGTAGGCCCAGGTCGGGGAGCCTTCGTCCATCGGCGCCCGAGGGTCGCCCCAGTCGGCGGGCCCGCCGGTGGCGGCCAGTTCGGAGGCCAGGACGTTGTCCAGCGCCTCGGCCCGGAAGGACAGGGAGAGCTCGGCGACCTCGTCGACGATCTCGAAGCGGTCCACGCGCACCCCGGCCGGGGAGCGGGTCTCCACCAGGTTCTTGGCGTCCTGCAGGATCTCGGAGGTGGTCATCGTCGTCTCGCTTCCTGAGTGGGGGGGCGAAGCACAGTCGATTCGTATACATCAGCCTACTGGCTACTCCGGAGTCACTATTTGGCCCCTCTGTCCCCACAAAGACCCACGTCTGGGGCGCCGCACAGGGTGCATCGCAGGCCGATCGCACGGTTCACCCCACCATGATCCTGGGGGTCGCCCTCGTTCGTGACGCCCCGGCAGTCCGCAGCTGAGGCCCGCCCGCGCTAGCTCAGGCGGGCCGCAGCGGCGACCGCGGCGTTGCGCACGGCCAGCCCGTGCCGCGCCGTGCCCACGCGATTCGCCAGACGGGCCAGACGCACCGTGCGGACGGTGGGCCGGCGGCGTACGGCGTCGCACCAGTGCAGGGCGCCGGGCACGTCGGAGGCGGCGGTCAGCGCCTCGACGAGCGCCGTGGCGTCGAGGAGGGCCTCGCAGGCGCCCCGGCCGAGATTGGGTGCCATGCCGTGGGCGGCGTCGCCGAGGAGCACGGTGTGCCCCCGGACGTAGGACGGGAGCGGGGGCACGTCGAGCAACGTGCGCCGGTCGATCGGGGTGTCCCCGAGGGCCGCCAGGACGCGCCGCACGTCCGGGTGCCAGTCGCCGTAGAGCCGGTGGAGGGCCTGGGCGTCGTCGCGCTCGGACGCGGCGGCGGCGAGCACGTCGGCGCGGACGCTCGCGAACCAGTTGGTGCGCTCGGCGTCGTGCGGGGTGATCCCGAAGAGCCGCGCCGGCCCCCAGGTCTCCGTGGCGCCGTCCGCCGGCCCCGGGACGGTGCCGCGGAGGGCGACCGTGCCCAGCGGCCGCGGGGCGACGCCGAAGAGCGCGGCGCGGACGGGGCTGTTGACGCCGTCCGCGGCGACGACGACGTCGGCCGCGGGCAGGGCGCCGTGGTCCGTCACCGGGGCGTTCCACGCGATGACGTCCGGGGGCAGGCCCTGGGCCAGCGCCGCCAGGAGCGCCGGCCGGGGGACCAGCCGGGCCGTGCGCCCGGGGCCGAGGTGGGCGATCTCGGTGCCGTCCGGCCGGAGGAGCCGCGCACCCCGCTGCTCCACGGACGCGGTCCGGACCTGCTCGCCCACCCCCAGCCGGTCCAGGGCCTGCATCGCCTCGGGCCACATGCCCAGCGCCGTGCCGGTGCCGGGCAGGCCCGAGGAGCGCTCGAGCACCCGGACGGACCAGCCCGCGCCGAGCAGGCCGCGGGCGGTGGCCAGGCCGGCGATGCCCGCACCGATGACGACGGCCGATCCGCGCACGGCTCCTCCTGTGGTCGGCGGGTCCCGGTCCCGGGACGTGCCCCGGGCGGTCGAGCTGCGGGCGGCCGGGCTACAGGCGGTCGAGGAAGTTCCCGATGTTCTCCCACGTCCAGGACTCGCAGCGCGCCGGGCCCATCTCGGCCGGCTTCTTCCGCGCCTCGGGCTCCACCCACAGGCCCAGCAGCGGCTTGTCCTCGGCCACCGCGCACCGGATCTGCCACCGCGCCGCGTCCGATTCCGGCGTGCCGCCGCCGATCAGCGCGATCACGCCGTCGCTGCGGCGGATCCGGTCCCGCACGTCCTGCTTCCACTCGTCCGGGCTCGTCCCGTTCCCGGGCGGCTCCACGAATCGCGCCTGGTCCCCGGCCCGGTCCCACTGCGCGGTGAAAAGGTTCCGGAACAGCTCGTCCTGCTCCGCGAACGCCAGAAATACAGTCTTCGGCGCCATTGCCGTCAACTCCCTGCCACATCGAATGTTTGTCCTAGTGCAAGGCACCATATGCGGTCGGCGCCGTCCGGCGGGCGGGGCCGAGCAACATCCCTTCATGAAGACCTCTGATGTCTTGAGGTGCAGTGCGCGGCCCGCATGCCCTTCGCGCGCTCTGGCCTGCCCGCGGGCGGGGTGGGAAAATGGTGCTGCACAGGTCCAGCACTGGGGAGTTCCGATGAGACACCACGGCCACGACCACCACCACACCGGGCCCGGCGGCGGCCACGACGAGGGGACCGATGCCGCCGCGTCCTCGCCGACCGACCCCACGTTCTACCGCTCCCCGGCCGAGGCCATCGCCGCCCCGCGGGAGAAGCTGGCGTACGTGGTCGCCTTCGACCGCGGCGCTGAGCGTCCCGACGCGCTGACCGTCGTGGACCTCGACCCGGACTCGGCCTCCTACGGCACGGTGGTCGGGTGGGAGGACATGCCCACCACCGGGGACGAGCTGCACCACTTCGGCTGGAACGCCTGCAGCAGCGCCTTCATGCACGAAGGGCACGAGATGACCGGTCTGTCCCGCCGGTACCTGCTGATGCCCGGGCTGCGGTCCTCCAACGTGCACGTCGCCGACACCCACCCCGACCCCCGCGCCCCGCGGGTGATCAAGACCATCACGGCGCAGGAGCTGGCCGAGAAGGCCGGGTACTCCCGCCCGCACACCCTGCACTGCGGCCCGGACGGGGTCTACCTCTCCTGCCTGGGGGCGGCGTCCGGGGACGGCGGGCCGGGCGGGATCGCCGTGCTCGACCACGACACCTTCGACGTGGTCGGGCGGTGGGAGACCGACCGCGGCCCCCAGCACCTGGCCTACGACGCCTGGTGGCACCTGATGCACAACACGCTGGTCACCAGCGAGTGGGGCACTCCGGCGATGGTGGAGAACGGCGTGGTCGCCGAGCAGCTGCTCAACCAGGAGTACGGCCACGCCCTGCACTTCTGGGACCTGGCCGCCGGCAAGCATCTGCAGCGCGTGGAGCTGGGGCCCGAGCACCAGATGGCCCTCGAGCTGCGACCGGCCCACGATCCGGAGGCGACCTGGGGGCTGGTGGACACGGCGATCTCCACGCAGGACCTCTCGGCCGCGATCTTCCACTGGCACCGCACGGGCACCGGGGAGTGGGCGGCGGAGAAGGTCGTCTCCATCCCGGCCGAACCCCTCGACGCGGACAGGTTGCCGGAGTTGCTGCGTCCGTTCGGGGCGGTGCCTCCGCTGGTCACCGACATCTCCCTGTCCGTGGACGACCGCTGGCTCTACGTCTCCTGCTGGGGCACCGGGGAGCTCAAGCAGTACGACGTCTCCGATCCGGCCCACCCGCGCGAGACCGGATCGGTCCGTCTGGGCGGGATCGGGGACCGCGCCGCCCACCCCTCCGCCCCGGGCACGTGGCTCGGCGGAGGCCCGCAGATGGTGGAGACCAGCCGCGACGGCAAGCGGGTCTACGTGACCAACTCCCTCTACGGGGCCTGGGACGACCAGTTCTACCCCCACGGGATCGGAGCCTGGATGGCCAAGATCGACGCCGACACCGACACCGGCGGCCTGTCGATCGACGAGGACTTCTTCCTCTCCCAGGAGGACTTCCGGGGACTGCGCGTCCACCAGATCCGACTGCAGGGCGGGGACGCGTCCTCCGACTCCTACTGCTACCGCACCTGACCCACGCGCTCGGCACCGGCACCACCGCACGTAAGGAGCCCGCGCCGGACGGATCCGGAGGAGGACGGAGGACCGGAATGGACGAGCTGGAGCGCATCGCCGCGGCGTTCCCCGGGCTGACGTGGTCGAGGGCGCGGCGGATCACCGAGGGCTGGGACCACGTCGTCGTCGTCCTGGACGAGGCCCTGGTGTTCCGCTTCCCGCAGGAGACGCCCTACGCGCAGGCGCTCGGCCGGGAGGTCGCGGTGCTGGACCACCTCGCCCCGCGGCTGCCGGTGCGGATCCCGCGCTACGACCGCGTGGCGCCGGACGGCTCGTTCGCCGGGTACCCGCTCCTGCCCGGCCGCACGCTCCAGCCGGAGGTGCTGGCCTCCCTGGGCGGAACGGCTCGCGACGCGCTCGTGGACCAGCTGGCCGGCTTCCTCTCGGCCCTGCACACCGCGCCTGTCCCCGGCACCCCGCTGGAGCGGGTGCCGGCGTCCTTCCTGGCCGAGGACCAGGACGACGTCCGCAGCGCGGCCGCCGCGCACCTGCCCGCCGTGCTGACCCCGGCAGAGCTGGACGAGGTGGCGCGGATCCTGGCCGACGTCGACGCGCTCCTCGCCGCCGACCTCCCCGAGGTGGTCGTCCACAACGACGTCTACAGCCGGCACCTGCTCTGGGACGACGACGACGCCCGGCTCGGCGTGATCGACTTCAGCGACATGTGTGTCGGTGACCCGGCCGTGGACTTCGCGGAGCTGCACGAGTACGGCGAGGACTTCGTCCGCGCGGTGCACGAGCGCTACACCGGGCCGAGGGACCCCGGGCTCCTCGACCGCGCCTGGACGTACCAGCGCTGGATCGGGGTGTACATGCTCACCGACCACTTCGACGTCGGCAAGACCACGTGGGAGGTCGCCCGGGAGACCTTCGACCGCGTCCGGCGCGGTCGGTGAACCGGGCCCCGGCGCCGCGCCGCACCCGTCGTGGTCCGGGACTGCCGTGACGTCGCCCGGTGCACCGGCCGAGAATGGGAGCATGCGACGACTGACCTACTTCATCGGCGTCTCGATCGACGGCCGGATCGCCGGCCCGCACGACGAGACCGACTTCTTCCCGCTCTCCGACGCCTACGGCGCCTGGCTGGGCGAGGAGTACCCCGAGACCCTCCCGACCCACGTCCGCACCCACCTCGGCATCGACCACGCGCCCCACCGGCACTTCGACACCGTGGTCATGGGCCGGCGCACCTACGAACCGGCCCTGGCGATCGGCGTGGTCAGTCCGTACGCGCACCTGCGCCAGTACGTCGTGTCGACCACGCAGCAGGAGCTCACCCCGGAGGTGACGGTCGTGCGCGAGGACCCGGTCGGGCTCGTGCGCTCGCTCAAGGCCGAGGACTCGCCGTTCGACGTCTGTCTCGTCGGCGGTGCGTCGCTGGCCGCGGCGGTGCTCCCGGAGATCGACCGGGTGGTCGTCAAGCTCTACCCGGTGCTCGCCGGGGCCGGGCGGCCGGCCTTCGACGCCGGAGAGTTCTCGCCCGCCCGGTTCGACCTGACGGACGTCAGCACGTTCGAGGGCGGCCACGTGGTCCTGACCTGGGACCGCCGCCCGGTCGCCTCGTCCTGACCCGGCGGGCACCGCTTAGGGGTCGGCGGGCCGGCTCAGGCCGCGAGCGCGGGCCGGAGGACGGCGTGGGCCCAGGCGCCCAGTGCAGTGGGCGTCGTGGTGAGCGGCTCCCGCGGGTTCTCCGGGGTGAATCCCCGCTGCCCCCGGGACATCCCCAGCACCCCCTCGACCTGCGCGTCGGTGAGGCCGGCCGAGCGCAGGATCCCGGCGACCTCGTCCTCGGCCACCTGGACGGCGGTCAGCGGAAGCCCGAGCGCCTCCCCCACGATCCGGGCGGCCTCGGCGAAGGAGAGGTCCTCGGGCCCGTGCACGCCCTGCGTGTGCCGGCCGGTCCAGTCGGTGGCCAGCAGCCGGACGGCGGCGACGTCCCCGATGTCCCGCGGGTCCACCCAGGGCATCCGGTGGTCGACCGGCAGGGTGGTGCCCAGCACCCCGGACCGCACCGACTCGAGATCCAGCAGCAGGTTGGTGAAGAAGTATCCGCAGCGCAGATGGGTGACGTGCGCGCCCGTGGCGTCGAGCAGCTCCTCGGTGCGGGCCAGCCCGTCGATCTCCCCGAACCCGTGCCGGGCCTCGGCGCCGATGCTGCTCTGGAAGACCACCCGCGGCACGGCGTTCCCAGCCACCGCAGCGGCGGCGACCTCGCCCATCCGGGCGTAGCCGGCGACGGGGTCGTCGTCGTCCGTCGGCGGGTTCACCCAGTACAGGGCGTCGGCCCCGTCGGTGGCCCGGGTCACGGCGGCGAGATCGCCCTGGTCCCCCTCGACCACCTCGCACCGGGCCCGCAGGTCCGGGTCCAGGCGGGACGCGCGGCGCACGAGCACGGTGGGCCGCAGCCCGGCCTGCACGAGCAGCCGCACGACGCGGGAGCCCACGTGCCCCGTGGGCGTGGTGACGACGATCCTCATGACGGGTCCCCTCTGCCTCGAGCAGTCCGGTGCTCCCACCACGCTACGACTCCGGCTGCCCCGGCGCACCGGGTTCCGCCGCCGTCCGCACCCGCCGGAGGGTGGCCCGCCCGTAGGGTGGTCCGGACGGCGGGTTCTCCCTCGGTGAAGAGCACGGCCGGCGCCACTCCGCCCAGCAGCGAGGAACGACCATGACTTCCACCGCGTTCACGATCCGACCGGCGACCAGCGAGAGGTTCGACGACGTCGCCACCGTCCTGGGCCCCCGCAACCCCGACTCGGCGGTCTGCTGGTGCCTCACCTACCGGCTCCCCTCCAAGGAGAACCGCGCGCTGACCGGCCGGGAACGTGCGCAGAGGGTCCAGGAGCTGTGCGCCCGGCCGATCCCGCCGGGCGTCCTCGCCTACGACGGCGGGACGGTGG
This sequence comes from Kocuria sp. CPCC 205258, assembly GCF_040981005.1. Lineage (NCBI taxonomy): Bacteria > Bacillati > Actinomycetota > Actinomycetes > Micrococcales > Micrococcaceae > Kocuria > Kocuria sp. CPCC 205258. Next base: position 151,391 of record NZ_JAVKPS010000002.1, read on the forward strand.
TCGGCTGGTGCGGCGTGGCCCCGCGGGCCGAGCTGCACTCCTTCGCCCACAGCAGGCGCATCCCGCACGTCGACGACCTCCCGGTCTGGGCCGTGTGGTGCTTCCGGGTGCGCGGCGGCCAGCGGGGCCGGGGTGTGGCCCAGGCGCTGCTCGAGGGCGCCGTGGAGCACGCCCGCGGCCACGGCGCGCCGGCCGTCGAGGGCTACCCGGTGGACAACGGGGACCGGAAGGTCGACACCACGATGGCCTATGTCGGCACCCGCGCCATGTTCGAGCGCGCCGGCTTCACCCAGGCCGCCGACACCACCTCGGTCCTCAACGGCTTCCCGCGCGTGCTCATGCGGCTGCCGCTGCGGTGAGCGGGGCCTGAGCGGGGCCCGCACCGGGCACGAGGTCAGGACGCGGGCGCGGCCCGGGGCGGGCGGCTGAAGCGGGCCCGGTAGTCGGTGGGCGAGATCGCGTACCGGCCCACGAAGCTCTGCCGGAGGGCCTCGGCGGAGCCGAACCCGCACCGCTGGGCGATCGCGGCCGCCGGCAACGAGCTGGACTCCAGCAGCCGGGCGGCGGCGTCGGTCCTGGCCTCCCGCACGAACCGGGCCGGCGGCAGGCCCAGGTGCGCTTCGAAGAGGCGGGTGAGGTGGCGGGGGCTGACCCCGACGTGGTCGGCGACGGCCGCCGTGGACAGGTCCGCGTCCAGGTGGGTGGTGATGAACCCGATCGCCTGCTGCACCACGTCGTTGCCTCCTCCGGAGACGCCGGTGAACAGGCTCATCTGGGCCTGGTTGCCCGGCCGCTGCAGGTAGGTCACGAGGTTGCGGGCCACCTGGCGGGCCAGCGGCACGCCGTGGTCGTCCTCGATGAAGGACAGGGTCAGGTCCAGGGCGCTGGTGACCCCGGCCGCGGTGGCGATCCGCCCGTCGCGGATGTAGATCGGGTCCGGGTCGACCTCGACCTGCGGATAGCGGCGGGCGAGGTCGGCGGCGAAGCGCCAGTGCGTGGTGGCGCGCCGCCCGTCGAGCAGCCCGGCGGCGGCCAGGACGCTGGCGCCGGTGCACACGGAGGCCACCCGCCGGCTCGTGGCCGCGAGGCGCCGCACGTGCCGCAGGAGGGGCTCGGCGTCGGCGGCGCGGTGGTGGCCGAGGCCGCCGGTCACGATCATCGTGTCGACCGGTCCGAGCACGTGCTCGAGGGCGCCGTCCGCCTGCAGGGTCAGACCGGTCTCGCAGCGGATCGGGACCCCGTGCAGGCTCAGCACCTGCACCCGGTAGGGGTCGCGCGGCCGGCCGATCATGTTGGCCAGGGCCAGGGGCGTGGTGATGCAGGCGATGTCGAGCAGCTCCGCCCCGTCGTAGGCGATCACCGCCGTGGCACGATCAGCCATCAGGTTCCCCTGTCACCCGGTGTGGGACGAGTATCCCAGGATTCCGGACGCAGCCGAGGATGCGCCCGAAGAGTGACGTCCGGCCGCTCCTACCCTCGTGGCATGAACCACCGGTCTCCGTCCGCAACCCTCTCCGCTCCGGCGCCGACACCGTCGGCGCCCCGACCCGTCCGGGCGATCGCACGGCGGTGGCCCGCGATCCTCGGCCTGGCGTTCGCCGCGTTCAACCTCGCCACCGACGACCCGCACAGCGTCACAGCCGTGCTCCTGGTGCTGGTGCTCGCGACGACGGGGTACGTGGTGATCGCCGTGCTCGTCCGTCCCCGCTGGTCCTGGCCGGTGCTCGCCGTCCTGGTCGTCCTCGTGGTCACGGCCCGGCTCGCCGGGGCGGGGCCGGTCGTCGAACTGGCCGCCATGACCGCGGTCGTGCTGGGCGCCGTCGGCGTCGGCGCGGTCCGGGGCACCTTCTCGCGGCCAGGGGCCTATCGCTGGCAGCCGTTCGCCGCCGTCGGGTTCATGGCGCTCGGACTCGGTGCGCTCTGGCTCTCCCCGGAGGCCGGGCGCGTGCTGGTCGCTGCCGGCCTGATCGGCCACGCCGCGTGGGACCTGGTGCACTGGCACCGCCACGAGGTGGTCTCGCGGTCGCTGGCCGAGTGGTGCGGCGCCCTCGATCTCGCCCTCGGGGTCGGCGTCCTCGCTCTCGCCCTCGCCGGATGAGCCCGGGCCGACCGGGAGGGAGTGCACGGCGGTCGTCAGCGGCCCGGACGCTCGTGGAACTGCAGCCGGTGCCCGTCCGGCGCGTCGACGGTGGCGTAGGTCCCCCACGGCTCGCTGACCGGATCGGACACCGTGGCACCCCTGGAGCGCAGCTCCGCCACGGTTGCCGCGACGTCGTCCGCGGTGAAGGTCAGGTGGGCGCCCTCGCCGGGGTCCTTGCCGAAGGCCGAGGCCGCCGACAGGACGATCGACGTCTGCGCGCCGGGGGGCCGGACCTCGACCCAGCGAGCGCCCCCGCCCATGTCGGCGTCCGTCACGAGCTCGAACCCCAGGGTGTCCCGGTAGAACGCCAGGGCCTCGTCCTGGTCGCCGACGTACAGCACCGCCGCCGCCACGTTCGTGATCATGGGTTCCTCCTGTGTCAGCTCTTCCTCATGGACAGGTGAGGTCGATCGGCCCCACGTCCCCATCATGACGGGCCGCTCACGCCCGTGTGCCGTAGACGAGCGCGACGGTCCCGAGGTCCGTCCTGGCGACCGATCTCAGCGCGAGCCGGCGCGGGACCGGCAGCCCGCCGAACAGCCGCTTGCCGGACCCGAGCAGCAGGGGGTGGACGAACAGCCGGATCTCGTCGACCAGGTCCTCCGCGAGCAGCTCCCGGCAGAGCACGCCGCTGCCCAGCACGGCGATGTCCCCGTCCTCGCCCGCCCTCAGCCCCCGCACGGCGTCGACGACGTCCGTCGCGAGGATCCGTGTCCCCGGCCACGCGGCCTCGGTCAGGGTCCGGGAGGCCACGTACTTGGGGGTGGCGTTCAGATGGGCGGCCACGGGGTCGTCGGCCGGCTGGTGGGGCCAGAACGCGGCCATCTTCTCGTAGGTCCGGCGCCCGAAGAGGTAGCTCGAGGTCCTCGCGAACCCCGAGGACGCGGTGACCTGGTGGACGCTCTCGGCATAGGGGGCGCCCCAGCCGCCGTGCACGAACCCGCCCTCCGGGTCTTCCCCGGGTGACCCCAGCCCTTGCATGACTCCGTCGACCGTCAGAAACTCGATCATGACCAGCGTGCCCATCGTGGGGTCCTCTCCTCGTCCTCCTCCGACGGTAGAACTCCGGGGCCGAGGGGGTCTTGAAAAAAGCGGCACGGAACAGAGGGCTGACGTGAGCGGGTCCGCGCCGACGGTCCTCCGGCACGCCGTTCCGCCTCCGCTGCGGGGGCTGGTGGCGGGGATCGTGGGCTTCGACGAACTCGCTCCGCCGGGAGGACGGTCCCGGGTGCAGCCGGCCGGCAGCTTCCTGGTGCTGGAGATCTCCTTCACCTCACCGCTGCACGTCCGGGCGCTTCCCACCGGAGCGGAGACGGCCCACGGCGCTTTCCTCGCCGGGCTGATGCCCGGCCCGGTGCGCACGGTCTTCTTCGGCCGGCACGCATCCGTGCAGGTCTACCTGACCCCACCGGGCGCCTGCCGGCTGCTGGGCGTGCCGGGCCGGGAGACCGCCGGGCACGTCCTGCCCTTGGCGGACCTGGTGCCGCGATGGGGGCACGACGTGCCCGACCGGCTCGCCGAGGTGCCGGGCTGGCCCCAGCGCTTCGCGATCGTGGTCGAGGAGCTGGTGCGGCTCGCCGGGTCCGGGGCACCGGCCGATGCCCTGGTGGAGTGGACGTGGTCGGAGCTGCAGCAGACGGGCGGACAGACGCGGATCGCGGATCTGGCCCGGCGCTCCGGCTGGAGCGTGCGGCACGTGCGGGCGCGCTTCGACGAGGTGACCGGTGTCCCGCCCAAGGTCGCAGCACAGATCATCCGGTTCGAGCGCCTGCACGCGGAACTGGGGAGCCGGAGTCTCGGGGCGCTCGCCGCCCGGCACGGCCTCTCGGACCAGAGCCACCTCACCCGGGAGGTGCGGCGCTTCGCGGGCGAGACGCCCCTCGCCCTCGCTCGGGCACGGCGGCCCACCGCGTTCACCCTGCTCGGGACACGCCCTCGTCCCTTTCCGACCTCTCAGACGGTGTGACGAGTCCTGCCCCGACCGCGGGGCGTCACACTCGGCCCCCGCCTTCCGCGGATTGACCGCACGGCCTATATTTTGACCATGCGGTCAAACGAGGCCTCGGGTGACTCCCCGACCTTCACGGAGACGGCCCGCCGGGCCCAGATCCTGGCGTGCGCGATCGAGGCCATCGCCGAGTCCGGGTACGGGCGGGCCTCCCTGGCCGAGATCGCCCGCCGCGCCGGCGTGAGCAAGGGCGTGGTCTCCTACTACTTCACGTCCAAGGACGAGCTGCTGGCCCAGGTGGTGATCGACGTCTACCGCCGCGCCGGGGCCGCCATCGCGGCCCGCACCGACGCCGAGACCGACCCCTCGGTGGTGCTGACCGCCTACGTGGAGGCAAACCTCGCCTTCCTGGGCCGGCATCCGGCGGACATCCGGGCGGTCACCGAGATCGTGATGAACCTGCGCGCCCCGGACGGTGCCCCCCGGTTCACCCCGTCCGGGGCCGACCCCGTGCTGGCCCACCTGGAGGGCCTGCTGCGCGACGGGCAGGAGACCGGGGCCTTCCGGGATTTCGACGCCCATGCCCTGGCGATCCTTATCCGCGGGGCGATCGACACCGCCTCCGGGCGGCTGGTCACCGACCCGGACTTCGATCTGGGCACCTATACCCGCGAGCTCGTCTCCGTGGTCGGGCTCGCGACCCGGAAGAGACCCTGAGGAGAGCGCTGTGAGCGTCCCGGACCCCACCCCGCGGCCGACCGTTCCCCCTGCCGGGACACCGCCGGACCGGATCCCCGCGCCGTCGCCGGCCCCGGACGGCGGTGCGGTCCCGGACGGGACGCCGGTGAGCTGCCGGCGTCATCCGCTGGTGGGACTGCTGGGCGCGGGCCTGGTCCTGCCCTTCGCCCTGTACTACGGACTGCGGCTGGCCGGGGCGGAGCCCTGGGTGGCGCTGGTGCTCGGCGGGCTCGCCCCGCTGCTGCGCGTGCTGGGTGCCGCGGCCCGCACCCACCGGCTGGACCGGCTCGGGGCCTTCACCCTGTCCGTGCTGGCCCTCAACACCGCCGTGGGGCTGATCACGGCCGACGCCCGGCTGCTGATGGCCCTGGGCGGCTGGCTCACCGCGCTGCTGGGCGCGTGGCTGCTGACGAGTCTCGCCGGCGGCCGGTCCGCGCTCTTCGACGCCACCGTGGCCCTGATGCCCGCCGAGGCCGCCGCCCGCTGGAAGCACGACTGGGAGCAGGACCCGGTGTTCCGCCGGATCTTCCGGGCAATGACCGCGGGCTGGGGAGCCGCCTTCCTGATCGGAACCGGCGCCCGAGCGGTCATGGCCTACACCCTGCCCGTCGACGCGGTCCCGGCTGCCGCCGCGGCGCTGCTGCTGGTGCTGCTGGTCGCCGTCGTCCAGGCCGGCAAGGCGTACGGGCGGCGGCACCTGGGCCGGGCCGCCGCGCCGGCCACGGCGGCCGGGCCGCCCCCGGTGACCGGCGGTCCAGGCGCCCGGAGCGGACCGGACGGTGACCCGGGCCTTTGACGCCACGTTGCGCCCACGGGGGACCGCAAGGTGTGAGAGTTCCCACTCGGCCTGTGCTTTCCCAGGTCAGTCCGGATAATGGGGAAGGCTGGCCCGAGCATCGTCGCGGGGATCAGCACCCCCTTCCCCGCAACCGAAGCAGGACGGCATGACTCTGGAAAGACCACGCACCGAGGCCCCCGCGGCCGAGGACCATCCGCAGGCACCGGCCGAGGAGCAGTCCGAGAAGAAGAGCCCGGCCCTGAACATCCCGGGCCTGCTCGCCGGCGCCGCCACCGCCGCGACCATGTCCGTGATCGGCGGCCACCTCAGCGTCGTCGGCACCGTCCTCGGCGCCGCACTGACCAGCATCGTCTCCGGCATCGCCATCGTGCTCTACTCGGCCTCGCTCGAGAAGAGCCGCCGGGGCCTGAAGAAGGTGAAGACCACCGTGGCCCAGCGCGTGCTCGCCCGCCCCGGCCTGGACTCCTCCGAGTCGGACGGCAGCACCGCCGTGGCCGCCGGCAGCCGCTGGTCCGCCCTGCGCCCGCGCTTGAAGCCCATCCTGGTCACCACTGGCGCCGTCCTCGGCCTCGCGGTCGCGGCGATCTTCGGCATCCAGGCGCTCACCGGCACCGAGCTCTCCGGGGGCACGGGCACGATCCAGCGCACCGTGACCGGCAGCGAGTCGGTCTCCGTGCGCAGCGACGTTGCCCCCGCCCCGGTCGAGGACCCGGCCGCCGGCACCGGCGAGGTGGCCCCCGCCGACGGGACCGTCCCCGACGCGGAGGTCACCGTGGCCCCGGGTGGAGTCGTTCCGGGCGAGGTCGCCCCCGCGGACGGGGCAGTGACCGAGGACGACACCACGACCGGCGGTACCCTCCCGGACACGAGCGGCCAGGAGTCGGAGAGCGGGCAGACCGACACCGTCCAGCCGGGCGCCGGCGCGGCCGCCGAGCAGGCCGTGCCCGGTGCTGACGCCGGTGCGGCGCCCGCGGCGCCGTAGGCGGCAGCACACCGGAAGGACCGGGGCGGGGACGTGGATATCACGTCCCCGCCCCTTCCCGTGCCGGCGCCTGTTCCTGGACCCAGGCCGCGCCATCTTTCGTCATGTTCGCCTGTTGCCCCTGACCAGGCTCGATGTTGGCGCGGCTCCCACAAGGTCTGGACTTAAGTCGACTGACATATGTCCCGAAAGGCACCTAACTTGGCCTCATCCCGGCTGCGGTCGCAGGCGGGAGGCGATCGACGAAGGGGATGACAGTGGCAGGGGTTCGAGAGGTTCGCGGAAATCAGGTGGCGCAGTGGCTGACGGTCGCGGCCGTCATGCTGTTCGTCGCCAACGGCGCCGTCCTGGCCCTGGGGTCCCAGGCCTACGGGTGGGCCACGCTGCTGTTCGCGGCGGCCGCGTACTTCGCGGTGTCCACCGGGATCGTGGGACGCCCCCTGCGACAGCACTGACCCGCCGGCACTGACCCGCCGGCACTGAGGTGCCGGTCCTGACCCGCCGACGGAGCGACGGCCCGGCACGCCGGTCGTGCCGGGCCGTTGCTCCGTCGTCGTCCCCGGCGGCGGTTCCGGGGCGCGGGTGCCGCTGCCCGGGAGTGACGCCGCCCGAGGCCCGGAGGGACGGGGTCCGGCTGGTATCGTCCCTGAGGTCCACCCCATGTGCACCCAGCGAGGACCACCATGTCGCGCTCCCCTGCCCCGCGGACGATCTCCGCCGACGCAGAACCCGTTCCCTCCCCGGCGACCACGCCGACCACCACGAACCCCGCCCCGGACCGCTCGGCCACGGCACCCGGTGCCCGGAGCCGGCCCTCCGCGGTCGACACCGGCTGGATGCTCGGCCTGTTCGGCACCGCCATCGGCGCGGGCATCCTCTTCCTCCCGATCAACGCGGGGGCCGGCGGCCTGTGGCCGCTGCTCGTGGTGACGGTCCTCATCGGGCCGATGACCTACCTGTCCCACCGGGCCCTCGCACGCTTCGTCTGCGCCTCGCCGCGGAAGGGCGAGGACATCACGGTCGTGGCCCGCGACTACTTCGGGGAGGGCGCCGGGCGGGTGATCACCGTCCTGTACTTCCTCGCGATCTACCCCATCGTCCTGATCTACGGGGTGGGCATCACCAACACGGTCGAGAGCCTGCTCGTCAACCAGCTGGGCCTGCCGCCGGTCCCCCGCGTGCTGCTCTCCGGGGTGCTGATCGCCCTGATGATGCTGGTCATGGTCGCCGGTCAGCGCCTCATGCTCGCGGTGACCCGGTGGCTGGTCTACCCGCTGATCCTCGCCCTGCTGGGGGTGACGGTCTACCTCGTCCCCACCTGGCAGGTGGGCGACCTCGCCGTGGTGCCGTCCGCCGGCGAGCTCACGCTGTCGGTGTGGCTGATCATCCCGGTGCTGGTGTTCGCGTTCAACCACTCCCCCGCGATCTCGCAGTTCTCCCTGGCGATGCAGCGCGAGCACGGGCCGGACGCGCCCGCGGCGGCGTCCCGCGTGCTGCGCCGCACCACGGTCCTGCTGGTGCTGTTCACCATGGGCTTCGTCTGGTCCTGCGTCCTGTCCCTGGGCACCACCGGGCTGCAGGAGGCCCGGGAGGCCAACCTCCCGGTGCTCTCCCACCTGGCCAACGTGCAGGACAACCCCTGGATCGGCTACCTCGGCCCCGCCGTGGCGGTCGTGGCGATCGTCTCCTCGTTCTTCGGCCACTACCTGGGCGCCAGCGAGGGCGCGGCGGGCATCGTGCGCAGCATGCTCCCCGCCCGGATCCGGCAGCCGCAGGACCGGACGCTGCGCCGGGGGATCGCGGTCTTCATCTTCCTCACCACGTGGGCGGCCGCGGTGCTCAACCCGAGCATCCTGTCCCTCATCGAGTCCCTGGCCGGGCCCGTCATCGCCGTGATCCTGTACCTCATGCCGATGTACGCCGTGCGCCGGATCCCGGCGCTGGCGCCCTACCGGGGGCAGCTCTCCAACGTGTTCGTGACCGTCGCCGGGCTCGTGGCCATCAGCGGCATCCTCTTCACCCTCGTCCGCTGAGCCCCCGCCCCCGGACCGGGTGCCCCCGATAGACTGGGGGCCGCACACCGACCCGGTTCGAGACCGGTGCTACCGCCGGAGGAACATGGCCCGCAACCCCACTGCCGCCGATGTCGCGCGCGAGGCCGGGGTCTCCCGGAGCGCGGTCTCGATGGTCCTCAACAACAACGCCGACGGCAACGTCTCGCCCACCGCCCAGCAGCGGATCCGGGAGGCCGTGCAGCGGCTGGGCTACGTGCCGAACGCGGTGGCGGTCGCCCTGCAGAGCCAGCGCACCAACACCATCGGCGTGATCACCGACGAGATCGTGACCAGTCCCTTCGCCGGCCGGATCATCAGCGGCGCCGGTTCCGTCGCCCGCCCGGCGGGCTACGTGCTGACCGTAGCCGACACGGAGGGGGTGCCGGGGCGCGACCTCGAGCTCGCCGAGGCCCTGATCCACCGGCACGTCGACGGGCTGGTCTACGCCACGGGCGGCCTCGTGGAGCTGGACCCGCCCGAGCCGCTGCTGCGCCGCCCCGCGGTGCTCGCCAACTGCTACGACCCGCAGGAACGGCTCGCCGCGGTGATCCCGGACGAGGTGACCGGGATGCGCCGCGCCACGGAGCACGTGCTTGGACTGGGGCACCGCCGGATCGCCCTGCTGACCGGCACGTCCGACTCGCCGGCCACGCCGCTGCGCCGGCAGGGCTTCGAGGCGGCCTGCGCGGAGTTCGGCCGCGAGGGCCTGCGGCTCACGGTCGAGCCGACCGGCTGGGAGATCCAGGACGGCTACCGGGCGGCGCAGCGGCTGCTCGCCCTGCGCGAGCCGCCGACGGCGATCCTCGCGTCCAACGACCGCACCGCCACGGGCGTGCTGCTCTGCGCGGCGGCGTCCGGCCTGCGGGTCCCGGAGGACCTCTCCCTCGTGGGGGTCGACGACCAGCAGAGCGTGGCCGACCAGCTCGTCCCCGCGCTGACGACCGTCGCCCTGCCGCACCTGCGGATCGGGGCGCGCGCCGTGGAGCTGCTCCTGGAGCAGCTCCACGGCCTCGAGATCCCGCCCGCGGTGGAGCGCATCGACTGCCCGCTGATCGTCAGGGCGTCGACGGGCCCAGCGCCCACCCGGTGACCGCGCCCGGCTCGACCGCCGCGCACCAGGTCTCGCCGTCCTGCGGATAGGCCCGGAGGGTGTGGGAGGGCCCGTCCTGCGCGTAGACCTCCACCAGGGAGCCGTCGACCACGACCGTCGCCGCGCGCCCCGACCAGACCTCGCGCTCGCCGGCGGGACCGCGCAGCAGCAGGCGCACGGCGGCGTCCGGGCCCGTGGCGCGGAGCTCGGCGGCGTCCGGCAGCTCGACCGTCTCGTCCGCGGACGTCGGCTCAAGGTGCTCGCGCCGGTGCCCCGCGCACTCGGCGGCGGGTGCCGGGACGAGGACATCGCCGTCCAGCCGGAGCTCGCGCGGCCAGGTGAGCAGACCGGCCCACCCCTCCTCGTCGCTGACGTCCGCCGGCCGCGTCTCCCACGACCAGCCCCACAGCAGGGTGCGGTCCTCCAGCGCCAGCACCTGGGGCGCGTAGAAGGCCGGCCCCGTGTCCACGGCACCACAGGCCTCGGGGGTGAAGCGGGGGGCGGCTCCCCGGGCCCGGCCCCCGTCGTCGTCGTCGGGGTCCTCGTCCATGCGCCCGACGACGTAGCGCACGTCCTGGAGCCGGCCGGACCCGTCCTCCTGGCGCACCCACCGGGAGACGATCAGCACCCAGCGGGACACCTCGCCCTCGACCACCTCGAAGAGCTGGGGGCACTCCCAGATCGAGGCGTCGAGGTCCGCGCTGAGCACGGGGTGGTCCGAGGTCAGCCACACGCCCAGGTAGGTCCAGTGCTCCAGGTCGGCGGCGTCGTAGAGCAGGATCGCCGCCCGGCCGTCGGCCAGCCCCGCGCCCTGGAGGGCGTACCGCCGCCCCGCCCAGCGGAAGAGGAACGGGTCGCGCACCGCGACCACGCCGGGGTCCTCGGGCATCTCCGCCGCCGTGACGCCCTCCTGCCGCCAGGACCGCAGGTCCTCCGAGCCGGTGGCCAGCGTCACGCGGGACCGGTCGTCGCCGGCCTCGACACCGCTGTAGACCGCCACCGGGCGCCCGTCCTCGACGGTGAGCACCCCGGACCAGCAGCCGAACGCGTCGGGGCCGTGCTGCTGCGGGCGCAGGGCCACCGGCTCCTCCTGCCACGTCACCAGGTCCGGTGAGGACAGGTGCCCCCACTGGATGGCGTCGTGGCGTGCGGAGCCGGGGTTGTACTGGAAGAACACGTGCCAGGTGCCATCGACCCGGCACAGCCCGTTGGGGTCGTTGAGCCAGCCCCGGGCCGGCCGGGGGTGGGTACGGGGGAAGGCCCGGCTCGTGGGCAGGACGGCGGAGGCGGTGCTGGGAGAGAGGGTCATTTGCTGCTTCCTGCGGTGAGGCCTTCGCGCAGGTAGCGCTGCCCGAAGACGAAGACGATGAGTGCGGGGATCATGGAGATCACGACGCCGGCCAGGACCACGGAGATGGAGCCCGTGCCCAGGTTTCCCTGCAGGGACACGAGGCCCAGGGGGAGGGTGAAGTTCTGCTCCGAGATGGTCAGGATGAGGGGCCGGAAGAACTCGTTCCAGTGGTAGTTGAACGCCAGGATGCCCACGATGGCCATGCCCGGCAGGGACAGCGGCGCGTAGATGGAGAAGAAGGTCCGCCAGGGGCTCGCCCCGTCCAGGGCGGCGGCCTCCGCGAAGTCGTTCGGCAGCCCCATGAAGTACTGGCGCATCAGGAACGTGCCGAACGCGGTGGGGATGGCCGGGATGATCAGCGCCAGGAGGGTGTCGGCCAGGCCCATGCCGCGGACCAGCATGAACACGGGCACGATCGTCACCTGGACCGGGACCATCATGGTGGCCAGGACCACGCCGAACATCAGCCCGGAGCCCCGGAAGCGCATGCGGGCGAAGACGTACCCGGCCATGGCCGCGGTCAGCATCTGCCCGGCGGCGATGAGGGCGGTGACCAGCGCGCTGTTGAGGACGAGCCGCACCAGGTCGATCTGCCGGGCGACCTCGGCGTAGGCCGTGGTGTCCGGGTCGGTCGGGAAGAACTTGGGCGGGAGGTCGAACGCCTCGCTGGGGCTGCGCAGCGACGTCGACAGGGTCCACATGACGGGCCCCAGGACCGCGACGGCGGCGACCAGCAGGAAGAGGAAGCCGGCGACGCGCCCCGGGGTGGGCAGCCCCCGGCGCCGACGACGGCGGGGCGCGGAGCCGGCCGTCCGGGACGGGGTGTGAGCGGGTGCAGACATGAGGTGGTCCTTCGTCGGTCGGGAGAGCTCACTGGTAGTGGACGTAGCGCCGGGAGAGGCGGAACTGCGCCAGGGTGACGAGCATGATGAGCACCAGGCCGATGGCGGACGCCTTGCCGAACTCCAGCTGCTGGAACGCCGTCTGGTAGACGACCATCACGGCGGAGCGGGTCGAGTCCCCGGGGCCGCCGCGGGTGAGCACGTAGGGCTGGTCGAAGACCTGCAGCGCCGTGATGATCGCCGTCACGGACGCGACCAGGAGGGTCGGGCTGACGAGGGGCAGGGTCACGTTGCGGAACTTGGACCAGCCCTTGGCGCCGTCGAGGTCGGCCGCCTCGTAGAGCTCCTTGGGGATGGACGCGATCCCGCCGAGCAGGATCAGGAACGTGAAGCCGAAGTTCTGCCACACGTAGACGAGCACCACCACGAGCGAGGCCCCGGTCGTGGTGGTCAACCAGGGCACCGCGGGCAGGCCGACATTGGTGAGGAGCCAGTTCACGACGCCGAACTGCTCGTTGAACATGTAGCGCATGAAGATCGAGACGCTGGCCGCGGAGAGGATGAGCGGGAAGAAGAACGTGGAGCGGAAGAACAGCCGCAACCAGCTCGGCATCTTCCCCTGCACCAGCACCGCGAGGGTCATCGCGAGGGACAGCTGCAGAGCCACCGCGACCACCACGAACACGATCGTGTTGAGGAAGGAGACCCGCACGGTCCGATCCGTGACGAGCTCGGTGAAGTTGCGCAGCCCCACGAACTCGGGCGCGGAGATGATGTCCCACTGGAAGAAGGCCAGCACCACGGAGGCCAGGATGGGCAGCACCGTGAAGACGCCCATCCCGATGACGGTGGGGGCCAGGAAGACGACGGTCATCCACCTCTCGGCCCGGGAGCGGGTCCGCCGCGGCTGCGGCGCCGGTGCGGGGACCGTGGTCCGGGCGACGTCCGGTGCCGGTGCGATGGTGGTCATGAGTCCTCCCCGAGGATGAGAGCGAGTTCGGTGTCGAGCCGGTCGAGGGCCGAGGTCATCTGGCCGGCGCCGCCGCCCATGGCGACCGCCACGTTCTTCATGAGCGCGGACTCGACGGCGGCCTGCTGCGGCGGGGCGGGGATGGGACCGGTGCTGGGGAAGCGGTCCAGCGTGTCGTAGAAGACCTGCCAGTGCTCGGGACCGGCCCCGCGGTAGAAGTCCGCGGTGACCATGGAGCGCCGGCTCGGCGTGGTGTTCGGGTGGGGGGTGGCCAGCTGCATCGACTCCTTGCGGGCCGTGAACTTGATCCACTCCCACGCCTGGTCCTTGCGCTCCGAGGTCTTCATCAGCGCGTAGCCGGCGCCGCCGAACTGGTGGCGCTGCGCGCGCCAGCGCGGGAAGAACTGCACGTCGAAGGCGTCTGGTGCCATGCCGGCCTCGTTCAGTCCCTGCGCCCAGTACCCGCCGGCCGGGGTGGCGCCGACGCGGTTGGAGGCGAACAGGCCGATCAGGGCGTTGCCGCCGCCCTCCTCGGGGCGCACGCCGAGGCCCTCCTGCACGAGCTCCCGCAGGTAGTCGAACGTCTCCGTGACCCGCTCGTCCCGGACGTTTGAGCCCGTCCACAGGTAGCCGCCACTGCGGTCGGCACCCGCCGGGTGGTCCCCGTAGAAGCCGTTCCACAGCCATCCGCCGCCCGGCGCCTTCTCCTCGGTGAGGAAGCTGGTGCCGTTGGCGTAGAGCCAGGGGACCACGCCGCCGAACAGGCGGTTGGTCCAGTAGTAGGGGCGGAAGGAGCCCTCGTTGGAGCGCTGCATGGCGCGCATGAGCCCCGTGAAGTCGTCCTTGGTCCAGTCGTCGGCGGGCCGCTCCGCCCCGGCCCGGCGCAGCGCCGCCGTGTTGAGGTACATGTTGGCCGCGTTGAACTCCAGCGGCAGCTGGTACAGGTTCCCCTTGTACATGAAGGCCTCCACGAGGCTGGGGTGCACGTCGCGGAAGTACTCGCCCATCGTGGCGGCGTCCCGCTGGACGAAGCTGTCGAGGGGCACCGCGAGCCGGTCGGCGAACAGCTGGGTGCCCTCCGTGGCCACGTACACCAGGTCCGGCGCCTGGCCGGCCGCGACCATGGTGAGGATCTTGGAGAAGAAGTCGCCCCAGTCGGCGCTCTGGACGGCCTGGATCCGCACCGGGATGTCCGGGTGCTCGGCCCGGAACTCGTCCACCAGCTGCAGGCGCTTCGCGGCGTCCTGGGACGTGCCCTGGATCGCCACCGTCAGGACGTCATCCCCGCGACCGGGGATGTCGGAGGCGGTCAGGCGCGGCCACGCCCCGACGGTGGCCCCGGCCAGGGCGACGCCCCCGACCCCCAGTAGCGCGCGACGGGTCATGCTGCTCGCTGCAGTCATCCGCGTGTCCTCACTCTGCTGAACTAACACGTGTCAGGTTCCTGACACGTGTTAGGAGAGTAGAGACATCCGGGGCGAGGTGTCAAGGATCACAGTGCGGGGCCGTCACAAGACTGCATCGGGGGCCGTCCGGAACGGCGAGCGCTCAGGAGACGAGTGCCGCCGCCCCGGGGCCGGTGAGCTCCTCCGGGCCGACCGGGCGCCCGGACACCGCCAGCAGCAGCGCGAGGACGCCGCCGCGCACCTCCGGGCCGGTCCCGGCGTCGAGGTCGGCGTCGGTGGCCACGAGCCGCAGGCCCGCCGCCCGCTCCTTCCCGCCGCCGAGCTTCGTGCTGGTCCGCAGCTGGTGGCGCAGGGCCTCGGCGACCGGTCCGGCCGGACGGTCCCGGGTGAGCGAGAGCGGGCGCCGGATGTCCTCCCCGTGCACGAACACCTCCACCAGCCGGGTGGCCGGCGCCGCCGGCGCGCTCGTGGTGCGGCCGCTCACCGCGCGGAACGCAGCCAGCGTGTCCCGCGGATCCGCTCGGCGCTCCCGCGCGACGCCGCGGGCGTTGCAGCGGTCGAAGTCGAAGCGGGCGGCCGCGAGGCGGCGGAGGAAGCCCAGGCGCGTGGTCCGCGCGTCGTCGACGAGGTGAGCCAGGACGTCGTGGACGTCCCAGCCGGGGCACAGCGAAGGGGTCGCCCACTGCTGCGCCGGGAGGTCCTCCAGGTCCCGGATCAGCGCCCGGCGCTCGGCGTGGACCACGGGCCAGATCTCGGTCATGGGGGACTCCTCGGTGCTCGGGCGCCCGGCGTGCTCGGGGCGGTGGGGTCAGGGGCGGACCCGCACCCGGGCCAGTTGGCGGGTCAGGCGCAGGTCCCAGCCGGTGCCGAGGACGACGACGAGCAGTGCCGCGGTGAGGGGCTCCGGCTGCTGCAGCACCACCGCCAGGGCGACCAGTGCCGCGGTGAGCACGGCGGTCGCGGTGCGCGTCATGGTCCGGGTGGTCGTCTGCGTCATCGGTTCTCCCTGGGTGGTCTCGGGCGTGCTCCGGGGCCGAGCCTGGCACGGCAGGCTGTGCCGGAGCTGTCACCGCGACCGGCGGTGCCTGGGCGTCGGCCCGGGTCCGAGCGGTGGTGGCCGGCGGGACCGCCGTCGTCCCCGGCTACCGGACGTGCTCCCGCAGGAAGGCGACCGCGCGCTCCCAGGCCGCGGACGCGGCGTCGGGGCGGTGGTTCTCCCGGTTCCGGTCGTTGTGGAAGGCGTGCGGGGCGTCGTAGTAGTGGAACTCGACCACGGGGGCGGAGGACTCGCGGCGGAGCTGCTCCTCGAGCGCCTGCGCCTTCTCGACCGGGTAGGACGAATCCTCGCGGCCGTAGTGGCCCTGCACCGCCGCGCGCACCCCGTGGCAGGCGTCCGGCACGCCCTGGCCGACACCGTAGAACGGCACTGCGGCGCCGATCCGCCCGCCCTGGTCGGCGGCGAGGGCCAGGACGAACCCGCCGCCCATGCAGAAGCCGATCGCCCCCGCCGTGGAGCTGGTGACGGCCTCGTGGCCGAGCAGGAAGTCGACGGAGCCGGCGAGCAGCCGCACGCCCTCCTCCTCGGGCAGCCGGGACATCATCTCGGCGGCCTCCTCGCCGTCGTGGGTGATGGACCCGCCGTAGAGGTCGGGGGCCAGGGCCACGAAGCCCTCGGCGGCGAGCCGGTCCGCGACGTCCCGGATGTGGTCGGTGAGCCCCCACCACTCCTGGATCACGAGCACGCCGGGACCGCGGCCGGCGTCCGGCAGCGCCAGGTAGCCGTGGGCCCGGCCCCCGGCCGAGGGGAAGGTGACGTTCTGGTGCGGGGTGGTCTCCACTGCGGTGCTCCTTCGGGTCGGGGCTGCGTCGGGCCAGTGTAGGCAGGAGTGTGGACAGGCGATTGCCCGTCACGGGCCGGTGCGGGATCCCCCGCTGTGTTTGCTTTCGTACACTTCAGTGTGGGCCGCGTGACGGCCCAATCCAGCACAGAAGCCAGGAACCATGCACCAGCCCGGTGGCGCCACGCCGCAGCGGGGAGCGTCGCCCCGGACCCGCGACGAGCACGCCGCCGCCGCGCGCCTCCCGCGGTCCCCGAGCGGACGGACGCCGCAGTGGGTGCTCGAGGAGGCGCTGGAGCAGCAGCGCGAGGCCTTGCTGGGCCCGGGCGCGCGCCGGCGCCGGGACCGGCGCGCCGCCCAAGCCACCCGGGCATCCGCCCGCCGCTGGGCGAGGGCGCCGCGCAGGCGCAGCCCGGCGTGGCGGGGGACCCCGGCCGTGGGCGTCGTGGTGCTGCTGATGCTCTGGTTCACGCCCGGGCTCTTCCAGGACTACGCGCTGCCGGTCATCCGCCCCTACCTGCCGAACGCGTCGGCGCCCCCGCCCGGGGTCGGGGCCGCACCGGCGCCGCTGGGGGCGCCCCCGGCGGTCGAGGACGTCGGCGGCCACCGCTTCATGGACTCCCCGGACCCCGCCCAGCCGATGGTCGCCTACGACCCGTGCCGTCCGGTGCACTACGTCGTGCGCCCGGACGGCGCCCCGCCGGGCGGCCGGCAGCTCGTCGAGGAGGCGGTCGCCGAGATCTCCGCGGCCACGGGTCTGCGGTTCGTCCCCGTGGGGACGACGACGGAGGCGCCCGCCGAGCAGCGCACGCCCTATCAGCCGGACCGGTACGGCCGGCAGTGGGCGCCCGTGCTCATCGCGTGGTCCGACGAGACCGAGGTGCCGGGGCTGGCCGGCAACGTGGTGGGCCTCGGCGGCAGCACGGCCCGGCAGGCGCCCGGGGGGCCGTTCGCCTACGTCACCGGTCAGGTCGCCCTCGACGCCCCCGGTCTGGCGCCGGTGCTGGAGCACCCGGACGGAGCGGCCCACGTCCGCGCGACCGTCATCCACGAGCTGGCGCACGTGGTGGGGCTCGCCCACGTCGACGACCCCACCCAGATGATGCACCCGGCGGGCGGGGCCACGGTGCTCTCGGCCGGGGACCGGGCCGGCCTGGCGAAGCTGGGCGCCGGGCCGTGCGTGCCGCGGCTCTGACCCGGACCGCGCCGGCGTGCCGCCCGCCGCACCCGGATCCGGACCGGAGCCGCAGGTCGGAGCGCGGTGGGCGGACGCCCGGTGGGTGAACGAGCGGCGCGGCGTCGTTCGCCGACATGTTCCCCGGATGCCACCGGCCGGCCACGCCCCGGCCCTACGCTCGGCGCATGCGCAGAGTCCCAGCAGCAGCCGCCGCACTGGCCGCGGCCGTCCTCCTCACCTCCACGCCGGGGGCGCTCGCCCACAACGGCGATCCGGGCCGCGGGCCCGCCGGCGCGCCCGTGCTCGAGCAGCGCGCCACCCTCTCCGCCGACCACCTCGCCGAGGGCCCGCCCTCCGGGGCGGCCGCCACGCCGGCGAACGGCCGCACCGGCCCCTTCGACGGTCAGGTCATCCCCGGCTTCTCCGCCATGGTCGACAACGGCGACGGCACGTTCTGGGCCATGCCGGACAACGGCTTCGGCAACCAGGAGAACTCCGCCGACTTCCTGCTGCGGCTCTACCGCATCGCCCCGCAGTGGGAGACCGCCGAGGGCGGGAGCGGCGAGATCGAGGTCCAGGACCACGTGTCGCTGCGGGACCCGCACCACCGCATCCCCTTCCCCGTGGTGCACGAGGACACCGAGGAGCGGCTGCTGACCGGCAACGACTTCGACGTCGAGTCCGTGGTCCGCCAGCCGGACGGCACCTTCTGGATCGGCGAGGAGTTCGGGCCCTTCCTGCTGCACGTGGACGCCGAGGGCGTGGTGCTCGAGGAGCCCGTCCCACTGGCCGACGTCCGCGACGGCGGGACGGGCACGCTCGAGTCGCCGCAGAGCCCCTACCTCGAGGACGGGGAGCAGCCCGCCGTCGGCGCCAGCAAGGGCTTCGAAGCCATGGCGGGCTCGAAGAACGGCCGCTACCTCTACCCGATCCTGGAGGGCGCCCTCGCCGACGACGACGATCCGCGCCGCCGGCTGGTCCTGGAGTTCGACACGAGGACGCTGGAGTACACCGGCCGCACGTGGGACTACGAGACGGACACCGACGCCAACCTCGTGGGCGACGCGTTCCTGAACGGTCAGAACCGGCTCCTGGTCCTCGAGCGCGACGACCTCGACGGTCCCGCGGCGGTCACCAAGCGCGTCTACGCCGTCGACCTCCGCCGCACGGAGGACTCGGGCCACCTCGAGAAGGAGCTGGTGGCCGACCTGCTCGCCATCGACAACCCGGCCGGCATCGGCACCGGGACCTCCCCCGGCGCCTACGGCGTGGGCGAGCAGTTCTCCTTCCCCCAGCAGTCGGTCGAGGTGGTCCTGCAGCTGCGGGACGGCCGCCTGCTGGTCGGCAACGACAACAACTACCCGGGCAACGACGCCCGCGTCCCGGGCACCCCGGACGACACCGAACTCATCGTGCTGGACCGCGAGCGCCTCGAGCCCGCGGCCGGGACGGGCCCCGAGGTGATCGGTCACCGCGGCGCCTCCGGCTACCGCCCCGAGCACACGCTGGCCTCCTACCAGCTGGCCATCACGCAGTGCGCCGACGTCATCGAACCCGACCTCGTCCCCACGAAGGACGGCGAGCTCGTGGCACGGCACGAGAACGAGATCGGCGGCACCACGGACGTCGAGGACCGCCCGGAGTTCGCCGAGCGGCGCACCACCAAGGTGGTCGACGGCGCCGAGGTCACCGGCTGGTTCACCGAGGACTTCACGCTGGCCGAGCTGCGCACCCTGCGCGCGGAGGAGCGCATCCCGGAGCTGCGCCCTGGCAGCACCGCCTTCGACGGCCTGTACCCGATCCCGACCTTCGAGGAGGTCGTGGACCTCGCCCGCCGCTCGCGCACCTGCGACGGCGAGCCGGTGGGGATCGCGCCCGAGCTCAAGCACCCCACGTACTTCGACTCGATCGGCCTGTCCCTGGAGGAGAGGACGGTCGAGGTGCTCGAGGCCAACGGCTACGGCGACGAGGCGGACCCGGTCGTCCTCCAGAGCTTCGAGACCGCCAACCTGCGCGAGCTCGACGGGATGACCGACGTGCGCCTCGCCCAGCTGGTCGACTGCTCGGGCGCGCCGTTCGACCTCGCCGCCGCCGGCGACCCGCGCGGCTACGCGGACCTCACGACGGCGGAGGGCCTCGAGGAGATCGCGTCCTACGCCGACATCCTCGGCGCCTGCAAGGACGTCATGATCCCGCGGGAGGCCGACGACACCCTCGGCGAGCCGACGGCCGTGATCGCCGACGCCCACGCCGCGGGTCTCGAGGTCCACGGCTGGACCTTCCGGGCGGAGAACTTCTTCCTCCCCGCCGAGCACCGCGCCGGCGCCGATCCGCGGGAGCACGGCGACCTGGCGGGGGAGATCCGGGCCTTCGTGGAGGCCGGCATGGACGGACTCTTCTCCGACCACCCGGACCTCGCGGCGGCGGCCCTCGAGGACCTGTCCTGACGACCCGTTCCGGCGCCCCGTCCTGACGACGGCGTTCCAGGGGCCGCCCGGGCCGGACCGGGCGGCCCCTGCGCGGCCCCGCCCGTCACCGGCGGCGCTCGGCCCCGTCGTCGTCGGGAGCCCTGGTGCGGAGCCGGGAGAACCCGACGAGGACCGAGGCCGTCGCCGTGATCGCCACCGCGAGCACCGCGATCCACACCGCCACGGACCCGTAGCCGCCGGCCGCCTCGTGCGGGTCCAGGAACGGATAGGGGTACCACCACGGGTTGCCGGTGCCCTCGTCCAGCACGAACGGCGCCCGCACCAGCGTGTAGCCGGCCCACAGCACCGGATAGACCACGATCCCGCCGACCGTCCGCCACCGGACCGGGCTCCGCCCCGGGGCGAGCAGCCAGTCCAGCAGCGCGTAGACCGGGACGATCGTGTGCAGCACCTCGTTGGCCCACGGCTGCTCCAGGGCCGCCTCCTGCGGCAGACCGCGCAGCAGCGCGTTGTAGACCACCCCGGTGGTGACGGTGTACGTCGTGGCCGCGGCGCGCACGGCCCCGAACCACGGCGGGTCGGCGCCCCGCCGGGCGAGCAGCGACCACGCGCCGAACCCGAACACCACGGCGTGGAACAGCGACGTCTGGATGGTGAAGTAGCTGAAGAAGTTGGCGACGTCGACCGCGATGGCCCGGTCCCCGCGCTCGATCCAGAACCGCAGGTACGCCTGTAGCCGCCCGGCCACGGCCACGACCAGGGCCAGTCCCATCAGCACGCGGGCCGCGGCGAAGCACCGTCTCATGTCTGCCCTCCTCCGGTGCCGCAATCTACCCCGAACGGCTGACCTGCGAGAATAGGGGTCCCGACACCACCGGCCGGAGCGGAGGGAACACCGTGCGCAGGTTCGAGCCACCGCAGCCCCGTGCCCGGCGGACGGTGCTCGTCCCGCTCGCGGTCGCCCTGGGCGTCCTGACCGGCTGCACGCCGCAGGCCGTGGAGGCCACCTCCCCCGCCGCGCGGGCGCTGGCGGCCCTGCCGGTCGAGAACGCCGGCGGCGGGGAGGACTACGACCGGCTCGCCCAGTTCGGGGACTGGGCCGATCCCGACGGCAACGGCTGTGACGCCCGCAACGACGTCCTGGCCCGGGACCTGACCGGTGACGTCCTCCACGACGACGGGTGCAGGGTCCTCTCCGGGACCCTCGAGGACCCCTACACCGGGCGGACGATCGAGTTCGTCCGCGGACCGCTGACCTCCGCCGACGTGCAGATCGACCACGTGGTGGCGCTGAAGAACGCGTGGATCTCCGGGGCCGACCGGCTCACCCAGGAGGAGCGCACGGCCCTGGCCAACGACCCGCTCAACCTGCGGGCCGTGGACGGGCCGACCAACGGGGAGAAGTCCGCCTCCGACGCCGCCGAGTGGCTGCCGCCGAACGAGTCCTTCCGGTGCGAGTACGTGGCCACCCAGATCGCGGTCAAGACCCGCTACGAGCTGTTCGTGACGGCTCCCGAGCGAGACGCCATGGCGGACGTGCTGGCCGGGTGCCCGGACCAGGACGTGCCCACCGACGTCCCGCCCGCCGGGAACGCCGCCGCGGGACCGTCACCGGCGGAGGAGGTTTACTACGCCGACTGCGCCGCGGTCCGCGCCGCGGGTGCGGCGCCCCTGCGCTCGGACCAGCCCGGCTACCGCCCGGAGCTGGACCGGGGTGGGGCAGAGGGCCTGGCCTGCGAGTGACGGCGGACGCCGCAGCGCTGGGGGCACCGCAGGACTCACCGGTCTGCCGCTGAACAGCAGGCACGGCACGGGAGGGACACTCCGTGCTGCCGGCATCTCCTGGCAGCACCCCCACCGGGCGTTCGAGCATGAGGACGTGCAACGCCCCGCCGGCATGACCGGCCCGTCGGCACCGGGACGGTTCGGCTGCTGGCCGCACGGCTCCCCCACGCGATGCCACTCGTTCCCGACACATCTGTGGTGACTCTTGTCACAGGCGCACCCCTCGCTCTACGCTTGTGCAACATACACAGCGTTGTTGCAATATACGCAACATAGAAGAAAGAGGACGACGATGTCCCCACGATCGACGACCCGACGCCGGCGCAGCATCACAGTGGTTGCCGCGCTGACCGGCGTGCTGGTTCTGAGTGCATGCGCTGACCGCGGCGGCGCTTCTGCCGCCGGTGGTGAGTTCCCTTCCGAGACGATCACCTTCATGACGCCCACCTCCGCAGGGGGCGCGACCGACCTGACAGCTCGCACGCTGGCTACCGAGATGGAGAAGGACCTCGGTGTTTCCATCGTCGTGGAGAACCGGCCCGGCGGCGCCGGAAGCGTCGGAATGGAGCACCTCGCAGCCCAGGCCGCCGATGGCTACACCATCGCGGTCCTGCCGGTGGAGGTCAGCCTGCTGGGACACCAGGACTACGAGATCGACCCTGCCGACTACGACTTCCTCGGTCAGGCGAACTCGCAGCCCGGAACCATCGCGGTCCCGGCCGACAGCCCCTTCCGCACCCTGGAGGACCTGGTCCGCGCAGCCGAAGAGGTCCCGGGCAGCGTGGCGGTGTCCAACGCCGGGCCCGGGTCCATCTGGGAACTGGGCGCCACCGAGCTGGGCAACGCCGCAGGCGTGGAGTTCAAGAACGTCCCCTTCGACGGGGGCGCCCCGGCCGTGACGGCCGCCACCGGTGGACAGGTGGACGCGGTCGTGGCCGGCATCGGCGAAACGGCGCCCGCCCACGAGGACGGCCGTCTGCGGGTGCTGGCGGTCTTCACCGAAGATCGCGCGCCGGCCCTTCCCGATGTGCCGACGGCCTCCGAACAGGGGCACGACGTGGTGATCGGGAGCTGGGCCACGGTCGCGGCGCCGACCGGGCTCGACCCGGAGGTCGCCGGCACCTTGGAGGAGTCCTTGGAGAAGGCGGTCTCTTCCGAGGCCTACGTCTCCTTCATCGAGAAGGGCGGCAACATCCCGCTTCACCGCTCCGCGTCCGAGACGGAGGAATTCGTCAACGCCGAGAGCAGCCGCTTCGCCGAGCTGGTCGGAGCCGGGTCGTGAAGGACGTGCCGGTGCTGAGCGCGCCGGACGGTGTGGCCGACGCCGGTTCCACGGCTGTCACCGACCGTTCCGCCGCGGAGCCGGCGCCGGGACCAGGGAAGATCAACGGACGCGGCCTCCTCGTGGCCCTGGCCGTGGCCTTGCTCGGTGGCACGGCGGTATGGTCGGCCACCGCCCTAGAACTCTCGGCGGTGGATGGAGCCGTCGGTCCGGGATGGTGGCCGACGGTGCTGGGCGGCCTGCTCGTCGCCGGCGCCGTGGCCATCGCGGCCGTCGCCCTGCGACGACCTGATCCCGTGCCCGAGGAGCGCGTCAGCGCCCACGGTCTGGGGCGGTTGGGAGCCGTTATCGCGGCGATCGTTGTGTACGGCATCGGCTGGCAGTTCTTCCACTTCCTGCCGGTCACGGTCGTGTTCCTGTCCGTCCTGCTGTTCGTCACCGGCGGGCGGGGGATCAAGGCGTTGGTGGTGTTCCCGGCACTGACCGCAATGGTGCTGTACGGGTTGTTCGGTCTGCTGCTGCGGGTGCCGCTGTGAACGCCGTGGTCGAGGGTGTGACCGCCCTCCTGGATCCGACCATCGGACTGTGCCTGCTGATCGGGGTGCTCCTCGGCACGCTGGTCGGTGCTGTCCCGGGCATCACGGCGACGATGGCCGTTGCCCTGGCCGCAGGGTTCACCCTGACGCTGGAGCCTCTCCAGGGCCTGGCCGTGCTGCTGTCCATCTATGTGGCGGCCCAGTTCGGGGACCGGGTGCCTGCCATCCTGGTGAACACCCCGGGCACCCCGGCCTCCATTGCTTCCACCTTTGACGGGTATCCGCTGGCGAAACAGGGCAAGGCGGGCATCGCGCTGACCAGTTCGGCGCTGGTCTCCGCGGTGGGCTCGTTGGCGGGGATCCTCATCCTCGTGCTCGCGGCCCAACCCCTGGCGTCGGTGGCCCTGCGGTTCGGCCCGGCCGAGATGTTCGCGCTCGTCGTGTTCGGCCTGACCATGATGGTCGGGGTCTCGGGCAGCAACGTCCTGAGGGGCCTCGTCGCCGGTGCGGCAGGCCTGTTGCTGGGCACCGTGGGACGCGATCCCATCACCGGCGACACCCGTTTCACCTTCGGGTTCTCGGAGCTCAGTTCCGGCATCCCGTTCATCGCAGCGATCATCGGTCTGTTCGGGATCGCGGAGCTCTTCAACCAGCTGGCTGAAAGGCGCAAGAAGAACAACCCTGTGCCCATCACCCAGCTGGGAGCGTGGTGGCCCACCCGGGCGCAACAGCGGGAGCTGCTCAAGCCCTCCGCCATCGGCACCGGGGTCGGTGCCGTGGTGGGTGTGGTTCCCGCCGCCGGCGGGGACATCGCAGGCGTCATCGCCTGGGCGCAGGCTAAACGTGCCTCCAAGCACCCGGAGAAGTTCGGGCACGGCTCGCTCGAGGGCCTGGCAGCGGCCGACAGCGCGAGCACGGCGACCATGGGCGGGTCCGTCACCACCACACTGGCCCTCGGCGTGCCCGGGGATTCCGTGATGGCCGTGATGATCGGCTCCATGATCATCTGGGGACTCCAGCCCGGCCCCGCCCTGTTCGTGGAGTCTCCAGATCTCGTCTACAGCCTGGCCACCATCATGGTGTTCGCCACGTTCATGGCCCTGGCCCTGGCCCTGGTCCGGATGCAGGGCGTGGTCAAGCTGCTCGCCCTGCCGCAGCAGTACCTGACGGCGATCATCATCGCCTTCTGCATCGTGGGCACCTACGCGGTGCAGAGCAGCGTCTTCGATGTGGTCCTCATGCTGTGCTTCGGCCTCATTGGCCTGCTCATGCGCCGGTTCGGTTTTCCCGCCGGCCCCATGGTGCTGGGTCTGATCCTCGGCCCGCTGGCCGAGAGCAACCTGCGGCGGGCCCTCGTCATCGACGGCTTCGGGACTGTGCTCACCAGTCCCATCGCCGTCGGTCTCCTCCTCCTCAGTCTCGGCGCTGTGCTGCTGCCGTGGCTCCGTTCCACCTCGAAAGCGAGGAAGCTCCGTGCCCGAGTCCCTGAATCCGTCCGGTGACGGCCCCGCCGTCCTGTGCCTGGGCGAGACGATGGCCCTCGTCGCACCGGCCGCCGCCGAACCCCTCGAGACCGCGGAGAGTTTTGTCCTCTCCGCCGGGGGCGCGGAATCCACCGTGGCTCTCTATCTGTCCGGTGCGGGCCACCGCGCCGCCTGGTTGAGCCGTGTGGGCGACGACCCCCTGGGCCGGCGCCTGCTGCGGCAGATGCAGACGCACGGGGTCGACATCTCGCTCGTCGGCTTGGATCCCAGCGCCCCGACAGGGGTGTACTTCAAGGATCCCGGCGAGAGCGCCACCACGGTCTACTACTACCGTTCCGGCTCGGCCGCCTCGACGATGGGGCCCTCCGTCCTGCACGACGTCAAGTGGGCGCAGCTGCCGGTGCTGCACCTGTCGGGCATCACTGCTGGGCTCTCTGCGAGCTGCCGTGCCCTGCTCGACGCCGCTTTCCCCACCGCCCGGGACCACGGCACCCTCGTGTCCTTCGACGTCAATCATCGACCGGGGTTGTGGTCGGCTGCGGAGGCGGCACCGGTGCTCGCCGAGTGCGCTCGGCAGGCCGATCTCGTCTTCGTCGGCCGGGACGAGGCCGAGACGCTGTGGGGCACCGGTGACTCGGAGGAGCTCTACGAACTCCTCGGGGCGCCACAGCACCTGGTGGTCAAGGACGGAGCAGTGGGTGCCACGGACGTCTCGGCCGTCGGGTCCGTGTTCGTGCCCGCTCACACCGTCGATGTCGTGGAGGTGGTCGGCGCCGGCGACGCCTTTGCCGCCGGGTATCTTTCCGGGGTGCTCACCGGGGAGCAGCCCAGAGCCCGGCTGGCACTGGGCCACACCCTTGCCGCCCGGGCCCTCTCCAGCGTCCACGACTTCGATCTGGTGTAGTGAGGCCATGTCACAGAGCATTCAACGGGCCATCGAGATCCTCGAGTACGTCAGTGTCCAGCCCCGCACGCCCAGTGAGGTCGGCGCGCACTTCGACATCCACCGCTCCACGGCCTTGCGCACCCTGCAGACCCTCACGGAGAGCGGACTGACGCGACGACGAGAGGACGGTCGCTACGGCGTGGGCTACCGCCTGGCCGGACTGGCCAATCTCGCCCTGGACCAGTTCGACCTGGCCAACATTGCTCACCCGTACCTGCAGGAACTGGGGCGCCGGTGCGGGCACACGGTCCATCTGGCCGCCGTGCAGGGCCGGTCCATCGTCTACGCCGACAAGATCGAGCAACCCGGCATGGTGCGGCTGTACTCCCAGATCGGCCACCCGGTCACGATCCACACCTCCGGGGTCGGCAAAGCCATCCTGGCCCACCAGGCCCCGGAGTTCGTGGAGCACGTGCTCAGCAGCGTCGACTTCTCCCGCTACACCGCCACGACGATCACCTCGCGCGAGCAGTTCCTGGAGCAGCTGGCCCAGGTCGTGGAACGGGGCTACGCGGTGGACGACGGCGAGTACGAAGACTTCCTGCACTGTGTCGCCATGCCACTGCGCGACGCCACCGGCCAGGTCACCGGGGCCGTGTCGATCACCGCCCTGAAAGCGCGGGCCACCATGGACGACCTCGTGGACCTGCTGCCGGCCTTGAGAACAACCACCACCACGATTTCGAAGGAGTTGGGATGGCGTCCGTAGACGACCTTTTCGACAGTACTTTCGCCCGCACATCGGTCATGGCCATCCTGCGCGGCTACACGCCCGAGCGCACCGTCGAGCTGGCCACCCGCGCCTGGGAACTCGGCATCGACTGCGTGGAGGTCCCGATCCAGTCGCCTGCGGCCGTCGAAGCCCTGGCCGCGACCGTCGCCGCCGGGCGCGACCACGGGCGTGTGGTGGGCGCGGGCACCGTCGTGAGCCTGGAGCACCTGGAACAGGCTGTCGCGGCCGGGGCGGGCTTCACCGTGGCGCCGGGCCTGGACCTCGCTGTGGCCCAGTCCAGCATCGCAGCAGGATTGGCTCACCTTCCCGGAGTCGCCACCGCATCGGAGATCCAGCGCGCCGCCGATCACGGCATGCGCTGGGTCAAGGCCTTCCCCGCCATCAGCCTCGGAACCTCCTGGTTCCACGGGATGCGCGGGCCTTTCCCCCAGATCAAGATCGTCGCCACCGGCGGCATCAACGCCCACAACGCCCGGGAGTACCTCGAGGCCGGAGCCGATGTCGTCGCGGTCGGATCCGCCCTCGAGGACCCGACGCAGCTGGAGCTGCTGGCAGCGCTGATGCCCTCACCGTCCACCACCGCCCCCTGAGAACCGTGGACCCTCACCGCCCACCACGACAATAAGGACACACACCCGTGCAGACCACCACCAGCCACTACACCCCGACCCCCACCCGCTATGACACGATGCGCTACCGCCGAGTCGGCAGCAGCGGGCTGAAGCTGCCCGCCGTCTCCCTGGGCATGTGGCACAACTTCGGCGACGACACGCCCCTGGACCGGCAGCGCGCCATTGTCCGCCGAGCTTTCGACCTGGGCATCACCCACTTCGACCTGGCTGATGGCTACGGCCCGCCCGCCGGCGCGTCCGAACGCAACGTCGGACGGCTCCTGGCCCAGGACTTCCACGGCCTGCGGGACGAGCTGGTGATCTCCACGAAGTCCGGCTACCCGTTCTCCCCCGGCCCCTACGGCACCGGCAGCTCCCGCAAGCACCTGCTGGCCGCCCTGGAGCGGTCTCTCGACAACCTCGGGCTGGACTACGTGGACATCTACTACAGCCACCGCTTCGACCCGGAAACCCCCGTCGAAGAGACCGCCGCCGCCCTGGACACCGCGGTCCGGCAAGGCAAAGCCCTCTACGCCGGCGTCTCCTCCTACTCCCCCGCGCGCACCCAGGAGATCGCCACCGCACTGCGCGACCTGGGCACGCCTCTGCTGATCCACCAGCCGTCCTACTCCCTGCTGAACCGATGGGTCGAGCACGGCACCCCCAGCCTTCTCGACGTCCTGGCCGGCGAAGGCACCGGGTGCATCGCCTTCTCCGTCCTGGCCCAGGGTCTGCTCACCGGCAAGTACCTCAACGGCGTACCCGCCGGATCCCGGGCGACCCAGGGCAAGACCCTCAAGGACGGCATGCTCTCCGAGGAGAACCTCGACCACGTCCGCGCGCTGGCCCGCATCGCCGAAGAACGAGGGCAGTCGTTGGCGCAGATGGCGGTCGCCTGGGTCCTGAAAGATCCCCGGATCTCCTCCGTGCTGGTCGGTGCGAGCAAGCCCGAGCAGCTGGACGACACCGTCCAGGGACTGCAGGGCCCGGACTTCACCACCGAGGAGTTGTCCCGCATCGAGGAGCACGCTCTCGACGGCGGGCTCAACCTCTGGACCGTCTCGAGCGAGGCCTGAATGTCCACCGATCGCACCTACCTGGAACAGATCCTGGCCGACGAGCACGAGCTGCAGTTCACCACCTTCGATCGGGAGGACGCCTGGCGTCTGGGCAACGCACTGCGCAGGGCGGCCCTCGAACAAGGCCTTCCCCTGGTCATCGGCATCACCTTGGGCGCCCAACGGGTGTTCCACACGGCCCTGCCGGGGGCCACCCCGGACAACGACTCGTGGCTGGAACGCAAGGCGGCCGTAGTCACCCACTTCGAGCGCAGCTCCATGGGAGTCGGCGAGCAATTTCGTGCTCTGGGACGGAACTTTGAGGACGACTCGCGTCTGCCGTCCCACCGCTACGCGGCCAATGGAGGAGTGTTCCCCATCAAGCTGCGCGAGTCCGGGACCGTCATCGGCACCGTCGGCGTGTCCGGATTGCCCCAGCGCGACGATCATGCGTTCCTGGCGCAGCAGCTACGGGCCTTCCTCTCCGGGCGGTGACCCCGGCCCCACCGTCCCCGCCGCGGCACGATGTCCGGACACCGGCCGTATGTGAAGCGAAAGGGTGCTGAAGCCGGATCGGATGTCACTTGGCGGGGCGGCAGCCCCGCTGCTCTTCCCCTCGCACGGCAGGACGGAGAAGAATCTGGTGATGGACCTTCCCCGCATCTTCACCATCCGCGAGAGCACCCACCGGATCCACAACCCGCTGACCGCGGGCAAGCTCGCGGCCCTTGGCGAGGCACTCCACCTCGCCCCCGGGACACGGATGCTCGACCTGGCCAGCGGCTCGGGCGAGATGCTGTGCACCTGGGCGCGTGACCTGGGCTTCACGGGCACCGGGGTGGACATCAGCACGGTCTTCACCGAGCAGGCCCGGGCCCGCGCCGTCGAACTCGGCGTCGCGGACCGGGTCGAGTTCGTCCACGGTGACGCCGCCGGCCATGTCGCGGATCAGCCGGTCGACCTCGCCGCCTGTATCGGCGCCACGTGGATCGGCAACGGCGTCGCCGGAACCGCCGAGCTGCTCGACCGCAGCCTCCGCCCCGGAGGACTGCTGCTGATCGGCGAGCCCTACTGGCGGCGGCTCCCTCCGGACGAGGAGACCGCCCAGGCATGCCACGCCACCGGCCTCGCCGACTTCCTGCTCCTGCCGGAACTGATCGAGCAGTTCCAGCAGCTCGGATACGACGTCGTGGAGATGATGCTGGCCGACCAGGACAGCTGGGACCGCTACGCCGCCGCCCAGTGGCTCAACCTGCGCCGCTGGCTCGACCAGAACCCGGACGACGATCTGGCCACCGAGGTACGCGAAGAACTCACCACGGAGCCCGCCCGCTACGTGCGCTCCACGCGTGAGCACCTCGGCTGGGGAGTCTTCGCCCTCATGGAACGCTGATCTCCCGGAGCAGGTTCCCGGGTCAACGGGCGTACGGCCCGGCGGGGCCGAGGAGGTCGAGGCCGGGGCGCGGTACGACAAGACCGGTCCGGGAGTACCAGGAGCGCCTTCAGGAATGCGTGAGAGGCGGCTAGAGACCGATCTCGTCCAGGTCGGCCCCGACGATCAGCCGACCGCTGTACCCCTGCTGCGCCGCCTGCCACTTCTCGAGCGGCCAGCTGCCGGGCACGAAGTGGTTGAGCACGAGCGTCGGGACGCCGGCCTTCTCCGCGATGGCACCCACCTCTTCGACAGGGGTGTGGGACTTGATGAGGTGCTGGAAAGCCGCCTCGTCCTCGGGGCTGCGAGGTTCCGGATAGCGCTGGGCCGCCCATTCGGTGGCGATCACCTCGTGCACCAGCACATCCGCGCCCCGTGCCATCCGGACGAGGTTCTCGCTGGGTCCGGTGTCGCCGGAGAAGACGACGCTGCCGTCCTCGGTGTCGAAGCGGAAGGCGAAGGAGGGGAAGACCGGAGCATGCTGGACCAGGGTCGCGGAGACCTTCACCCGGTCGTCCTCGTAGAAGACCACCGGCTTCATCCGCGGGTGCGGATCGCCGTTCGGGTCGTCGGCGAGACGCTCCGGCAGGGGGATGTCGTGACCGGCGAACATGTCCTGCGGGGCGGGCATGCCGCCGTCGATGGCGCGATCGTTGAAGTCCGTGGCGAAGGCACGCACGAGCAGCCCGACCATCTCCGCGGTGCCCGGGGTGGGGTTCTCGGGGGCTGTGATGGGCGGCATCGGATGGGTGCCGGTCTTCGGCGGCAGGATCCCGCGGTTGCCGGGGCCCCACACCGGGACAGGGCGGTCCGCGGCCACCAGACCGTTGTAGGCACCCAGGCTGAGGATGTTCGAGAGGTCGTTGATGTGGTCCGAGTGCAGGTGGGTGAGGAAGATCGCGCGCAGATCGCTCAGCGCGGCCCTGGCCTGCCAGTTCCCGAGCTCGGCGTCCATGAGCCGGAATCCGACGCCCTCGCCGGTGTCCACGAGGTAGTAGCGGTCACCGACGACCAGCGCGCTGGCGATGCCCGTGCGCGGCGGCTCGGTGGCGCCCCAGCCCGGGCCGCCGCTGGTGCCCAGGAGGACGATCTTGGTCCGTGCATCGGAACGCAACGGCGTGCCGGCCGCCGCCGCAGCCACGGGGGCCGGCGCGAGCAGGGGAACAGCACCGGCAGCGGCGAGACCGCCGAGCACCGTACGACGCGACACGGGACGTTCTCGAGAGGACATCAGGACTCCTGGGCAGGCTGCAACGAGACGCACATCACACTAGTCCGCAGACCGTCTGTTCAACAGGCGGTCGAGCACCGGCCCCTTCCCCGCACCACGAGCGCGCTGACCGGCCGAGGGCCCTACGCCGGCGGGCCGGCCCCGGGCCCGTCCTGCGCCGTGGCGCGCAGGTGCTCCCGGCCGACCCGGCGGACGCACGCGGTGATGCGGTGCAGCCGCTCGGAGTCCAGGGCCCAACTCTGCCAGTAGAGCGCGACGTCGTGGTGCGCGTGGTCCTCGAGCAGGTCCAGGGACCCGTCGGCGAGGTCCGTGCCCAGCTGCAGCTCCGGGAGCATCCCCCAGCCCAGACCCGCCCGGACGGCGGCGAGGAAGCCCTCGGCGGACGGGACGGTGTGGGTGGGCGGGGACCGGTCGACGCCGTGGGCGCGCAGCGCGCGCAGCTGCAGGTCGTCCTTGGCGTTGAACCGGAGCACCGGCATGTCCGCCCAGTCGACGCCGGCCTCGGTGGTGAACCGCCGGCGCAGGGCGGGGGTGGCGACCGGGACGTAGCGCATGAAGCCCAGCCGCTCGAGCCGGCATCCGCTCACGGGGGCGGGGTCGCCGGTGACGGCGCCGATGACGTCCCCCTGGCGCAGGAGCCGGCTGCTGTGGTCCTGGTCCTCCACGTGCAGGTCCAGGGTGGTGTCCGACCAGCCGGCGGCCTCCTGCAGGACGGGCACGAACCAGGTGGCCAGGGAGTCGGCGTTGACGGCCACCGGGGTCACCGTCCGGGAGGAGATCCCGTGGCCGAGGGAGTGCAGCGCTTCCGCCTCGAGCACCTGCACCTGGCGGGCGGTGCGCAGCAGCACGGCCCCGGCCTCGGTGGGAGTGCAGGGCGCGCCGCGGCGCACCACGACCTGTCCCACGGAGGCCTCCAGGGCCTTGATCCGCTGGCTGACGGCCGACGGGGTGATCCCCAGGGCGTCCGCGGCGGCCTCGAAGGTGCCCTCGTCGACGATCGCGGTCAGGGCGCGCAGATGCTCGAAGTTCATGAAGCAAAACTAACGCACCTATCAATTCTTTCGTTTGTCTGTACCCCAGGAGCTGGCTACCGTCGAGGCCATGTGGAGCATCTGGGGTACCGGGCTGATGAGCGGACTGGCGCTGATCGTCGCCCTCGGCGCGCAGAACGCGTTCGTGCTGCGGCAGGGCATCCGCCGCGAGCACGTGGGCGTGGTGGTGGCGCTGTGCGCGGTCAGCGACGCGGTGCTGATCCTCGGCGGCACTGCCGGGATCGGGGCGCTGGTCTCCCGGTTCCCCGAGGCCCTGGACGTGCTGCGGTGGGGCGGGGCCGCCTACCTGACGTGGTGGGCCGTGCGGTCCTTCGCCTCGGCCCTGAAGCCGTCCTCCGTGACCGCCGAGGCCCCGCGCTCCCGCGGATCGGTCATCGCCACCACCCTGGCCCTGACCTACCTGAACCCCCACGTCTACCTCGACACCGTGGTGCTGCTGGGCAGCCTCGCCAACCAGCACGGAACCGACGCCCGGTGGGTCTTCGCCGGAGGTGCCGTGGTGGGCAGCGTGGTGTGGTTCTCCGCCCTGGGCTACGGCGCCCGGGCGCTGTCCGGGGTGCTCAGCAGCCCGCGCACCTGGCGGGTGGTGGACCTGGTGATCGGCGTGGTGATGCTCGCCCTGGCCGTCAACCTGGTGCGGGGCTGATCCCGCGGTCTCAGCCCGCGGCCGGCTCCTCGGTGACCGACTCCTCGGCGGCCGGCTCCCCGGTAAGCGGCGGCTCCTGGGGCAACGGCTCCTCGGTGACGGGCTCCCCGGCGGCCGGCTCCTCGGTCACCGGCTCCGCCGACGTCGCCTCGGTCCAGGAGGCGCCGGGCTCCCGGGGCGTCCCGGCGGCGAAGGCCTGCCGGACGGCCTCGGCCTGCTCCTCGGGACCGGCGTGCTCGGCGGCGGCGATCACCGTGGCGAACGCCTTCGTGTCGTGGACGAGCTCGGTGATCGTCTCGGGCGAGTCGACGCACCAGGCGTAGGCCGTCGCGTAGTCCACGGGGCGCCCGTTGGCGGTCACGGTCCCGCGCTCGTCGAGCTCCACGCTCATGCGTCCTCCTCGGTCGGGGCTCCGGCTCCCGGGGCGGGCCGGCCGTACGGCGAGAGTACCCCCGGGCGGCACGGCAGGACCGGAGGAAGCCCTCCTCCGGCCGGATCCGCGCCACCCGGGCGGGCACATCTCGTGCCGGACTGACACCCTGTCGTCAGCGGTTGTCAGGCTTGCTCCCTAGACTGGACGGGTGCAGGCCTGGCTGGAGTCCCTCCCCCTCGGGGCCGCGATTCTGTTCTTCTGGGCCGGGGCCGTTGTGCGGACCACCACCATCTTCGCCCTGGGCCGCGCCGCCGCCACCGGCGGGAGCCGGCGTTCCGACCGCGTCCGCGAGCTCATGGACACCGCCGTCTACCGGCGGGCCCAGCGGTTCGTGCACCGCTGGGGCGTCCTGGCCGTCCCGGCCTGCTTCCTCACCGTGGGTCTGCAGACCGCCGTCATCCTCACCACGGCCGTGACGGGCATGCCCCTGCGCCGCTGGATCCCCGCGATGCTCGTGGGCACCCTCATCTGGGGCGTCATCTACGGCACCGTGGGCATGGCGGTCGTCTGGGCGTGGCTGGAGCAGCCGTGGGTGGTCGCGCCGGTCGTCGTCGCCGTGCTCCTCCTGCTGCTCGGCCACAGGATCCGCGCGCGACGCCGGGCCCGCCGCGAGCGCCGCGACGAGGACCTGCCGATCTCCCGATGACCCCCGGCCCGCCGTCCGGTCTCAGAGAATTCTTATGAACCGGGGGTAGTGTTCCGGCAGTGATGTCACCGATGCAGTCCCCCGTTCCCCACATGTTCGCCGCGCCCGTCTACGCCGCCGAGCGGCTGCTCGTCGAGGCCATCCACGACGAGCACGTCAGCGTCGACGCCGTCGTCGTCCTCGACGCCCTGGCCGAGCACGTCACGGCCGCTGAGGCCCCCGCCCTCGAGGTTGTCGCCGAGGACGCCCAGCTCACCTGCGCGGAGCTCACGGCCGCCCTGGGCGACCTGGACGACCTGGGCTACCTCCAGGAGCTGGCCGAGCACGCCCCGCCCCTGTCCGCTCTTCGCGCCTCGCTCTTCGGAACGGCCGCCTGAGCGCAGCGGGACGGGCTCAGTCCCGCTGCTCGGACTCCTCGTTCTTGGCGTCCCCGTGCTCGTGCGGGATCGGGGTCATCTCGGTGGTCATGTCGGCGTCGTCGTTGGAGGCGGCGTCCTCGATGGGGTCCGGGCTGGAGGTGGGCTGCTCGCTCACGAGGTGCTCCTTCGTCGGGATGGCGTGCGCCGCATCGGCGCGGTGCCCCCAGACTACGACGGCTCCCTGCTCAGCCGGCGTCCTCCGCCGGGGCGCGCAGCGGCGCGAGGGCGGTGGACCAGGACACGACCTGGTCCAGCATCGTGGCCAGCGAGCGCCGGTGGTGCTCGGCCGGGGCGAAGGTGCGGTAGTGCTCGAAGTCGGTGCGCAGGGACAGCGACACCTGCTGGCGCACATCGGCCAGCTGCAGCTCCCCGGCCACCTGCCGCAGCTGCTCCACGGCGCGCACGCCGCCGGCGGTGCCGTAGGAGACGAAGCCCACCGCCTTGTTGTTCCACTCGGCGTAGAGGTAGTCGAAGGCGTTCTTCAGCACCCCGGGCGCGCCGTGGTTGTACTCGGGGGTGACCACCACGAAGCCGTCGAAGCGATCGATCGTGGCCGCCCACCGCCTGGTGTGCTCGTTCTGGTACTTCCCGGCCGAGGGCGGCACCGGCTCGTCGAAGTGCGGCAGGGGGTGCTCGCGCAGGTCGAGGAGCTCGAACTGGGCGTCGCCGCGCCCGGTGGCGTGGGCGAGGACCCAGCGGGCCACGTCCCCGCCGTTGCGGTTCGGCCGGGTGCTGCCGAGGATGATGCCGATGCGGACCATGGCGGTCCCTCCCGGGGGTCTCGGATCAGGTGCTGACAGTGCCAACACGTGCGGCGGGCCGCTGCTTCCCGGCCGGAGCCGCGGACAGCAGCCGCACGGCCTCGCGGGCGGCCGCTCGCCCCGCGCGGGTGGCGCCGAGGGTCGAGGCCGAGGCGCCGTAGCCGACCAGCAGCACCCGCGGATCCCGGAGCACGCGCACCCCGTCCATCCGGATGCCGCCGCCGGGTTCGCGCAGCCCCAGGGGTGCCAGGTGGTCCAGGGCGGGCCGGAAGCCGGTGGCCCACAGGATCGCGTCCGCCCGCACCTCCCGGCCGTCGGCGAGCCGGACGCCCTCGGGCGTCACCGCCCCCAGCGGCCCGGCAGAGACGAGGATCCCGGCCTCGATCCCGGCCCGGTACTGGGCGGTCAGGGGCAGCCCGGTGGCCGAGACCACGCTGGCCGTCGGCAGGCCCGCGCGGGTCCGCTCGTCGACCCGGCGCTCGACGTCCCGCCCCCAGTCCGGGTCGAACTCCCGGTCCGTGAAGCGCGGGGACCGGCGGGTGACCCACGTGGTGGTGGCGCCCGCCGCGGCGAGCTGGAGCAGGAACTGCACGGCCGAGGTGCCGCCGCCCACGACCACCACGTGCCGGCCGCGGAACTCCTCCGCGGAGCGGAAGTCGTGGGTGTGCAGCTGCCGCCCGCGGAAGGACTCCCGCCCGGGGTAGTACGGCCAGTGGGGGCGGTCCCAGGTGCCGGTGCCGTTGATCACCAGCTCCGTCCGCCAGGTGCCGGTGTCCGTGACCACCTCGAGCGGCCCGTCGTCGGACGCCGCCTCGACGCGACGCACCGCGACGGGACGGTGGACCGGCAGCGCGAAGCGGCGCTCGTACTCGCCGTAGTAGCGGGCGACGACGGCGGAGGCCGGCTCGGCCGGGTCCTGCACCCCGAGGGGCAGCCCGGGCAGGTCGTGGATCCCGTGGGCGCCGCCGAAGGTGAGGGAGGGCCAGCGGTGCCGCCACGCTCCCCCGGGGCCGGGATTGGCGTCGAGGACCACGAAGTCCTCCTCGGGGACCAGTCCCCGGCGCCGCAGGTGGTGGGCCGCCGACAGCCCGGCCTGTCCCGCCCCGATGACCACGACCTTCATGCCCGCCCCCCTTTTTGGTTGATGTATCACCAATCAGGAAACGGCCGGGGGTGGCGGGCTATTCCTGGGCCCGCCCCGCCGCCGTGGCGGGCTCCCCGAGCAGGGAGCGCACGTGCCGGACCGCCCGCCGGGCCTCCGGGGTCCACCAGGCGCCCACGTAGACGTGGAAGGCGCCGGGCTCGTAGATCAGCTTCCCCGGGTTGCCCGCCCGCGCCAGGTCCCGCGCGAAGGCCAGGACGTCGGCGGCCAGGATGTCCTTGCCGCCCTGGACCACGTGCACCGGCGGCAGCCCGGCCACGTCCCCGTAGAGCGGGCTGACCAGCGGGTCGGTGAGCTCGCGGTCCCGCGCCCAGGCCGCGGCCATGGGCACCACCCGGTCGGTGCTCAGCATGGGGTCGTGCGGGTCGATCTCCCGCACGGCCGGGTGCGTGGCGGAGACGTCCACCGCCGGGGAGAAGCCCACCACGTGGTCGGGCATCCGCTGCCCGGCGTCCCGCAGGCGCATGGCCAGCCCGATCGCCAGGCACCCGCCGGCCGAGTCCCCCGCGACCACGATCCGGTCCGCGGCGGGCCGGGTCACGAAGTCCACCCAGGCCGCGGCGAGGAAGTCGTAGCCCTCGTCCACGTGGCCCTCCGGGGCCAGCCGGTACAGCGGGACCGTGACCGTGGTCCCGGTGTCCTTCACGAGCTCGCGGACGATCCACCAGTGCGCCGGCAGCAGCGGGTTCACGAACGCCCCGCCGTGCAGGTAGATCAGGTGGGACCCGTCCGCCCCGGCGCGCGGGGTCAGGCGCAACAGCGGGCGCCCGGCCACCTCGGTGCGCTCCACGGCGTGCGAGCGCCGCAGGTCGGCCGGGATCCTGGCCGGCTCCGGGTACCGGCGCCCATGCAGCTGCTCCACCGGGGTCCACGGCTGCAGGCGCGCCCGCAGCCGGACCGCCTGGGAGGTCAGGGCCATGCTGATGCTCATCCGGTCACCCTTCCTTCGCGCCGGGCTCAGGCCAGCTGGAGGGTGGTGAGGCAGGTCGGGCTGTCCGGGGAGGTCTCGAACTCCTGGACCGCCCGGCCCCGCTCCGAGCCGATCTCGAGCGTGCCGGTGATGTCCTTGGGCAGCCAGAAGCCCACGAACCCGTTCTCGTAGCTGGCCACGCTCTCGTCCACGAGCACGGCCCCGGAGCCGTCGGTGATCCGCACGTCGAAGTCCTCGCCCACGAGCTCGCCCTGGCACCCGGAGAGGCTGTGGAAGAAGCACTCGTGGGTCGTGGTGGCATACGGGGCGACCGCCAGGTAGAAGCGGTCCTCCGGCATGGGCAGGGTCGTCTCGGCGGTGCCGTCGTCGAGGACGACCTCGTCGTAGGTCACGGAGCCGGCGAGGCCGGCGTCGCGGTCCTCGTGCGTGCGGTCCAGCTGCTCGACGACCTCCTGCGTGCTCGCGCCCTCGAGCCCGTGCGCCCGGAGCAGGTCGTCCTGCTCGGAGCCCCCGCCGGCACAGCCGGAGACGAGGAGCAGGACGGCGGCGGACACGGACAGCACGGCGGATCGCATGGGTCCAGGATATCGGGGCGGTCCCTGCCACCGGCTCCCCCGCAACCACCCCGGGATGCCGGGAGTTTCCTGTGGGACCGGTCACAGATCCTGCCCCGGCGGCTAGAGTGGATGTCCAGTGGTGTGAGGGGTTCGGGAGGATCCGCCGTGCAGAACACCGAGAACAACGAGGTCTCCGGGATCGTGCTCCTGATCGCCGGGGCGGTGGTCCTGTCGGTGGTCTCGTTCGTCCTCGTCAACCTGGGCACGATCCTTCTCCTCCTGCTGGCGGGAGCAGCCCTGTGGCTGTTCGGCGTGCTCCTGCGGACGCTCGTCCGCTCCCTGGTGGTGCGCGTGCGGGAGCGGCTGCACGGCTGGCAGCGGAGCCGCGCCGGGTCCGGTGCGCGGACGGACGGAAGGGCCGCCGCGAGGAACCCGGGGAGGAGCCCCCGGAAGAACAGCGGGAAGTCGATCATCAGGACCGCGGAGCAGGCCCGGCTGGCCGCCGCGGAGGACATGCGCACCGCGTGGATCCGGTGGCAGCTCGGCGTCCTGCCGCCGCAGCAGCGGCACGGGGAGGCGAGCTTCATCGCCGTCCGGCTGGCCGAGGTCCCGCACGCGGACTGGGACGCGACCCGGCTGCGGCGGCACGGCCAGGCCCTGTGGTCCGTCCGGGACGCCGCCGCCAGGACGCCCCTGCACGGGGAGGTCGAGGCCCGCCTGGACCGGGTGGCCGCCATGCTCTCGGAGCTGACCGACGAGGAGTTCGACACCCACCGCGGCCAGGTCGACGACCGCTACCTGTACCACCCGGACCGGGAGGTCCGGGCCGCCTACCTGGCGGGCGGCTCGCAGGGCGTCGAGGCCATCATGGGCACCATCACCGCCGTCCGCGCCCAGGTCCGCGAGGACGCGGCCGCCCGGGCCGCCGCGGACTGCCTGGCGCGCGAGCGCAACGCCGCGCTCCGGGCGCTGCGGGAGACCCGCCGGCCGGCCCGGCCCCGGGACGCCCACGCCGCGTGGGAGGCGCAGGCCGAGCAGATCGGCCGGTGAGCCGCCGGGACCGGGGCGGGCCCTACGCCAGGTGCTCCTCCGGCTCGCCCTGGAACTCGCGCACCTCCACCGGGAGCGTGGTCGCCTGCGCCAGCTTGCGGCCCCACTCGATGGCGGCGTCGTAGTCCGGGGCGGCCACGATGCAGATGCCCCCGGCGTGCTCGTCCTCGCGCTCGTACGGACCGTCCGTGGTCACCACGTCCTCGCCGTGGAAGCGCACGACGACGGACGCCTCCGCCCGGTCCAGGCCCCCGGCGAAGACCCACGCCCCGGCCGCCCTGAGTTCCTCGTTGAACGCGGCGACGTCCCGCATTACGGGCTCGAGGACCTCCGGGGCCGCCGGTCCGCCGTCGGGCTGTTCGATGCTGAGCAGGTAGTGCTTCATGGCGAGCCTCCTGGGCGTCGGATGGTCCTCGGAGTCTACGGTCGCGGCGGCCCGCCGAAATAGACCTGGGCGTCCACCACCTGCCCGTCGCGCACGGTGATCGCCTCCATGTTCCGGAAGGTCCCCCCGGCCCGGAGCTCGTACTCGTACCGGACGAGCACCAGGCCGGGCTCCGCCTCGACCACCTGGAGCAGGTCCTGCCGGGAGACCCGCTGCGCCGTGGGGAAGCACCGCTCGAAGTACGCGGCCCGGTCGATGTGGTCGTCCTGCGGGGACGTGAACCGGAACCCGTCCCCGACGAGCCCGCGGGCCGCCGTCTCGTCCTGCGCGAGGTAGGCGGCGAAGAGCCGCCGGACGACGTCCGTGCTGCTGCTGGTCATGCCCGCAAGCTACTCCCGGGCGGGAGCCGGGACAAGCACGGAGCCGGTCCGCCCACCGGGGCTCAGCCGTTCTGCGGGACCTGGGCCACCAGCTCGTCGTCGCCGGGCTCCGCCACGGGCGGCAGGGCCCGGGCCTGCTCCGCGACGGGGCGCACCGCGCGGTCCGCGGGCTCCAGGCGCATGGTCCGGCCCGTCTCGAGGGAGGTGAGCACCGCCTCGTGCACCCGGATGTCCATCAGCCCCTCCTCCCCGCCGGCCTCGGGATCGGTGCCGGTGAGGATGCAGTCCGAGAAGTACGCGGTCTGGCCCGCGAACTGCTCCACCGGGTCGTGGGCGCGGGTCTCGCTGCGCCCATCACGGGTCACGGTCCAGCTGATGCCCACCTCGGGGCCGAAGCCGAAGCACGGCTGCGCCGCGACCACGCCCCCGGTGCCCACCACCGTGAACTGCTCGGTGGCCTCGCCCGCGTAGCTGATGGTGAACTGCGCCACCCGCTGCCCGGGGAAGCGCAGCGTCACCGCCACGGTGTCGTCGAAGTCGAAGCCGCGCCCCGGGGTCCGCACCCCCATCGCGTGGACCTCGAGGGGCTCGGCCGCGAACAGGTGGCGCACCGCGTTGAGG
Source organism: Kocuria sp. CPCC 205258 (assembly GCF_040981005.1). Lineage (NCBI taxonomy): Bacteria > Bacillati > Actinomycetota > Actinomycetes > Micrococcales > Micrococcaceae > Kocuria > Kocuria sp. CPCC 205258. Next base: position 191,296 of record NZ_JAVKPS010000002.1, read on the forward strand.
GGGTAGCTGCCCATGTCCGGGATGGGCCCGCCCCAGTACCCGGAGTGCCCGCGGTGGTTGGCCTCGTCGATGTCCTGGGTGAAGACGGCGGTGAACAGCCGGGGGTCGCCCACCAGCCCCTCGTCCCGGACCCGGGTGATCAGCTCGAGCGTGCCGGGCTCGTGGTGCAGCCGGTACGCGACCATCAGCCGGGCCCCGCCGCGCGCGGCGGCGTCGATCATCGCCCGGCAGTCCTCCACGGACGTCTCCATCGGCTTCTCCACCAGCACGTGGACGCCCGCCTCGAGCGCCGGCTCGGCGAACTCGCGGTGCCGGAACACGGGCGTGGCCACGTAGACCGCGTCCACGTCCCCGGAGGCCAGCAGCGCGGGGTAGTCCTCGTAGGAGTACGCGGGCACGCCGTACTCGGCCGCGAGCTCCCGGGCCTTGTCCGGGGTGCCGGTGACCAGCGCCGCCAGCACGGAGCTGCCGGCCCGGGCCATGGCGGGCAGGAACGCCTGCTGGGAGATCTGGCCGAGCCCGACCACCGCGTAGCGCACGGGGCCGTTCGTCGAGGGGGCGGTCCGGGGAGAGGTCATGGGGCATCCTTCGCGGTCGGGACGGACGGACGGTCCCGGCCAGACTAGCCCCGCGGGGTCCCGGGAGGGCGGAGCGGGCCCGGCGTCCCCGGATCCCGCCGGATGCGCGATCATGGGAGGTCCGAGGGACCGCGCACGCGTCCGTCCCCGCCCGTCAGGAGGATCCGTGCCCAAGAGCAAGCCCCGCAAGAAGGCCGCCGCCAAGAAGAAGCAGCAGCGGCGGGAGTTCCACGCCGCGGCCGGCGCCCGCACCGTCGACATCGAGGGCGCCGCGCAGGGCACCTGGGACGACGACGCCCACGAGCTGCTCGTCGCCCGCGGCTGGGTGGCCTACCGGGACCTGGAGATGGACCAGCTCGGCGACGGGTGGGAGTGGCTGCCGTCCCAGCTGCCCCTCGACGCCGGCGTGGGCGGGGAGCCCGGGCCCACCACCGTGTTCGCCGCGGCCGAGGGCGGCTACGACGTCGAGCTGGCCAACCCGAACGGCTCCGTGGACCCGGACCGCGCGGGCCACTACGACACCCTCGAGGACCTCGCGGCGGACCTGGACAGCCTCGAGGCCTGGCGCGTGCCGGCCGACGAGTACGTCCTGCCGGACGTCCCCGCCTTCTCCGCGGACACCCCGTGGGCGATCTGCCAGCTCTGGGCCGGCGGGATGATCGACCACTGGGAGCTCGCGGCGGACCTCATCCACTTCCCGTACGAGGAGACCGAGGAGGGCTTCGCCGCGGTCGAGCGCGCCCACCGGACCGGGCTGATCCCCGCCCAGCTCTACGCCGCGATCCGCGCCGGCCGGGCCGCGTAGCCGGATCCTCTTGTCGGGGCCCCGAGCCCGGCGTAGCGTGAGCCGGGACCATCACCCTGCTGAGCACACGAGGAGCGGCATGAGCGAGACGACCCCGGACCCGGCCCAGAACAAGCCCTCCCAGGCCGAGGGGGACGTGCCGGAGGACCAGAGCGTGCAGTCGGCCGTCGACCCGGACGACAACAAGCCCTCCCAGGCCGAGGGGGACGCCCCCGAGGACGCGCCGGGCGACGACTGATCTCCGGCACTGATCCGGGGCGCACCGCCGAGAGCGGCACGCGCCCGGGATCAGTGCCGGGTCAGCCCCCGGTCGTCCCGGGCGGAGGCGTTCTTCGGCGCCCACGCGGACAGGCCGAGGAGGTCGGCCACCTCGCGGTAGTGGCTGGTGGAGAGGATCCCGAAGCCTGCCTCGACCGCGCGGCGGTAGTAGTGCACGTCCAGGGCGTCGGCCGACAGGTTCTCGTCGTAGCGGTGCAGCTCCAGGCGCATGGGCACGTTCCAGCTCCGCATCCGCAGGCTCTCCTCCATGTCCGGGACGTAGTGGCCGGCGAAGCCGATCACCCGGCGGAGGTCGGGCACCTCCCGCCGGACGTCGTCGACCGTGGGCAGGCCGTCCGGGTGGGTCGGGACGAAGTAGACGAGGTCGGGGGCGATCCTGCGGTAGACGGCCAGCTCCGTCAGCCCGTGCACGCTCACCACCACCTGGCCCTCGGCCCGGTGCGTGCGGACGAGCTCGACGACGGCCTCCGGGGTCACGTTCTTGACGTCGAGCCACAGCACCGCCCCGGCCAGCACCGCCCAGGTGAGGAACTCGCCGGCCTCCCGGATGGGGAACCGGGTGACCTCGCCGTAGTTGTCCACCAGGTGCTGGCTGAGCACGTAGTCGGCCGACTGCTCGCTCACCGGGCCGGCGCCGGTGCTCCCGTGCCCCATGACGGCCTCGTGCAGGACCACGCACCGGCCGTCGACCGTGGTGCGCAGCTCGATCTCGATCATGGTGCGCGCCCGGGTGGCCAGGACGTTCTGGGCGGACTCGAGCGCCGAGCAGGGCCAGGAACCGTCGGGGTGGAACCCGGCGCGGCGGGCGAGCAGGAGGGGCCCGTCGGCGGACAGGCGGTCGTGGCGGGTGTAGGCGGCCAGTTCGGCCGGCGAGTCGAAGACGATCGAGTGCCCTGCTGCGCGCGCCGGCACGTCGGCTGCGACGTGGTCCGGCGAGTCCGGGCGGCGGTAGTTCTTCGGCATGGGAACTCCTGGGGGGATGGGAGCGCGGACAGCGGCCGTGGGGGGACGGCCGGCGGACGGGAAGCGGGGGAACTGCCCGTCCACGTGCTCAGGGGCCCTCGGCCACCCGTGCACGCTCCAACTCTTCCACGTCCGAGGCCGAATACGTGGCTGCGATCTGCATGTCGTTGCCGCCGCGCAGGACATTGCGGGTGCTGAGGCCCCGGAAGAGCGTTCTGGGGATGGGCCGGTAGGCGGTGCGGCCGTCCCGGACGGGCCGGACGCCGGTCCCGTGGCGCAGGGCGACGGCGTGCAGCCACACGTCGTCGGCCATCGGCGCGCACGCGGTGAACGCGGTGCCGAGCTCGCGCAGGGCGTCGAGCAGGTGCGGCGGGTAGAGCACGCCGGAGGTGCCCGTGGCGAAGGTGCGGACGGACGCTCCCGCCGGGGCGCCGGGGCTCCACGTCGCGTAGGGCAGGATCCGTCCTCCGCCGAGGCGGATCCGGTGGGTGCGGTGGGCGACCACGTCGTGCGGGTGCCGTGCGTGGACCGCGAGCAGCTCCTCGAGCCACGTCGGGCCGTAGAGCACGTCGTCGTCCGCGATGACCAGCGGCAGCTCGTGCCGCGCCCGGGACCGGACGTAGGGGTAGTACTTCTGGTGGGGGCCCCAGTCCTCGGTGCACCTCAGCTCGAGGCCCCGGCGCACCAGCCGGGCCAGCGGTGCGGGCGGGTCCGCCACGACGTCGGCCTCGCGCAGCCACAGGATCAGCCGCTGCGGGCGCACGGTGCCGTGCGCCATCGACTCGACGGCCAGGTGCACCGCCCGGATCCGGCTCCCGTAGGACGTGAGGCTCACGACCACGGGCGCGTCCCCCCGCACGGGCGCGTCCGAGAAGCGGTTCCGGAGCCGGAAGTGCAGGGCGCTGCGGCTGGTGCGGAACGAGCGCAGCCAGTCGAGGACCAGCTCCCGGGACAGCACCCACCGCAGGGGGTGCCGGCGCCTCCCGCCCGGCCGGGATCTCATGAGGGGCGGGCCAGGGCTGCCCGGGCCGCCTCCCCGCCGAGCTGGAGGACGCCGGTGTCGGTCGTGACGGCGATCCAGGAGAATTTCTGCGCCCGCAGCGCGGCGGCACGCTCGGGCGTGCCGGCGTAGGCGCCCGCCAGGACACCGGCCTCGCGGCACGCGCGCACGATCGTGGGCAGGGGCGCGTCCTGCGAGGTGTCCGCGAGCAGCTCGTCGACGTCCCGGCCTAGGGCGAGCGCGAGGTCGAAGGGCCCCACGAAGACCATGTCCAGGTCCGGGACCGCCGCGATCGCCCGGACCGCTGCGACCGCGGGCTCGGTCTCGACCATGACGGCGCACAGCGGCCGGGGCACGGACGCCACCCCGGCGGCGGGGTCCCGCGTGCCGGGCAGCGGCCCCCAGCTCCGGGCGCCCCGCGGCGGGTAGTGGGCCGCGGCGACCGCGGCCTCGGCCTGTGCCGCGTCCTGGACGAGCGGCACGACGACGCCGTCGGCGCCGGCGTCCAGCGCCCGGCCGATGAGCGTGGGGTCGTTCGCGGCGACCCGGACCAGCACCGGGGCGGCCGGCTCGCGCCGCAGGGCGAAGAGACCACGGACGGCGGCGTCGTCGAAGTGGCCGTGCTGGGCGTCGACGCCCACCCAGGCGAAGCCCGCGCGCTCGAGGGCGAGCACGGTCCGGGCGTCGCCGAGCGTGGCCCACACCCCCGCACGCACCCCGTCGTCGCCGCCGTTGCCGTTGCCGTTGCCGGAAGGTTCTGCCTCGGTCATGGCCTCATTCTGGCAGGAGCCGGGCTCAGATCTCCGCGGCGGCCAGCACCGGCAGGGTGGGCGTCTCGGAGCCGCCGGCGGGCTCCACGGTCATGGCCACCGCCCCGGCCCGGTCGATGTCGCCGTCCAGCCAGACCTGCACCTGTCCGCCGCCGAAGCGCACGTCCGGCACCGGGGTCTCGTCCTGCACGAGCCACAGCTGGTACTCCCGGCCCTCCCCCGGTCCGGCGAGGTCGGAGGCGACGAACAGCGCCGCGTCCGCCTGCGCCGAGACCACCAGGGTGGCCGGGCGGCCGTCCACGTCGAGCTGGCGGGTGGTGACGTCCGGGGCGCTCAGCAGCCGGTTCTGCCGGTCCTGCTCCTGGGCCACGAGCTGCTGCTCCCGCTGCTCGGCCTGCGTGCCGACGGCCCAGCCGCCCAGGGCCGCACCGGGCAGGAGCACGGCGGCCGCGGCGGCGGCCAGCCAGCGGCGCCGGGGCCGGCGCCGCTGCGCCAGGGACACGGGCGCGTCCCCGGCCCGGTCCTCGGCCCGCTCCTCCGGCCGCCGCTCCGGGAGCGTCCCGCGTACGGCCGCGAGGACGTCCCCGCGCAGCGCCGGCGGCGGCGGCTCGGCCACGGCGGCGGCCAGGTGCGCCCCGACCTCCGCGAACGCGGCCACCTCCTCCCGGCAGGCGGCACAGCCGCGCAGATGGAGCTCGAACGCGGCGCGCTCGCCGGGCTCGAGGGCGTCCACGGCGTAGAGCGCCGCGTCGGCGTGGACGTCGCCGGCGCGGTCGTCCCCCTGGATGTCCTTCACTGCCGCACCCCCAGTGCCGATCTCAGATTGGTGAGTCCGTCGCGGATCCTGGCCTTCGCCGTGCCCAGCGGGACGTCCAGGTGCTCCGCGACCTGTCGGTGACTGTACCCCCGGTAGTAGACCAGGCAGACGGCCTCCCGCTGGAGCGGGCTGAGCCCGCCGAGCCCGGCCCGCACCTCCTCGGAGTCCAGGGACTGCTCCACCTCGCTCCAGGTGGAGTCGGAGGGGGTCTCGGCCCGCCGGACCTCGTACTGCTGGTCCCGGTCCCGCTCCCGCTGGCTCTGCCGGATCCGGTCCACGGCGCGGCGGTGGGCCATGGTGCACAACCATGCCAGGACCGTGCCGCGGCCGGCGTCGAAGCGCTCCGCCTGCTGCCATGCCATCAGGTAGACCTCCTGGACCACCTCGGCGGCGAGCTCCGGGGAGCGGAGCAGCCGCAGCACGAGTCCGTGGACCGTGGACGACGTCGCGTCGTACAGCTGGGCGAAGGCGTCCTCGTCACCGCCCGCCACGCGGCGCAGCAGCTCGACCTGTTGTTCGGTCCGCCCGGGCGCGGGGACCGGGGCCCCGGCTCTCCCGCTCCGGCCGGTCGGTCCTGGGCTCACGCGGTCTCGCTGTTCACTCGGAGAGCGGCACCCCGCCCGGGGTCCGGGCGGGAGCAGTGTCGCACTGCACCTTGCCACACCGGGTCGATGTGATGCCATCGACACACTCGTCGTCTCCATGACCGTTGTTCGTCGCGGGGCCGGCACCGGACGGGTCGGCGGTCCGTTCCGGCGCGCCGGAAACTTTTCTGCCCCCGCACCCATCCGGGCCCGTTCCGGCGCCGAACTCACCGTGCGCACACCGAAAGTGCGCACACGGCACGACCCCCCGGTACGACACAGGAGAGAATCTGATGCGCAAGTCCATGCTCCTCACAGTCCCCACCCTGGCCCTCGGCGCGCTCACCATGGCCGCCGCGCCCGCCGCCGCCCACGACTCCGACATGTGGTCCGCCCAGGCGGCGCTGAGCACCCTGAACAACTCCGGCACCACCGGCGACGTCATGGTCGACGTCCACGGCACCGAGGCCACCGTCACGATGAACGTGAGCGGCGCGGCCGAGACGTTCATGGACGGCCCGTTCCCGCACGCCCAGCACATCCACATCCACGGCCAGGGCACCTGCCCGGGCCCGGAGGCGGACGCGGACGGCGACGGCGTGGTCAACACCACCGAGGGTCACCCCTTCTACGGCATGATCGGCACCTCGCTGACCACCGAGGGCGACACCAGCCCCGACTCCGGTCTGGCCGTGGAGCGCTTCCCGGGCGGTTCCGCGTACACCTACGAGCGGACCCTGCAGCTGGACGAGGCCACCGCCGAGTCCCTGCAGAACGGCACCGCGGTCGTCGTGGTCCACGGCGTGGACCCGGCGAAGATGCCCGCCGCGGCCGCCGAGAAGATGAGCGACCTCGACCCGGCGCTGCCCGCGGCCGCGACCCTCCCGGCCGCGTGCGGCACGCTGACCGCCTCGCAGATGGGCGCGATGCCGGAGGGCGGCGCCGACACCGGCGTGGCCCAGGAGACGGGGTCCACCGCCCAGGCCGCGGCCCTTGGCGGCGGCGTCCTGGCCGCCGCGGCCGGCGCCGCGTGGGCCCTGCGCCGTCGCGCCGCGCGCGGCTGATCCGACGGGACGGTTCCTGCTGTGACGGGATCGACCACCGGTCGTCGCGGAGGCCTCCTGGCCTCCGCGACGACCGCCGTCCTGCTCGCCACCGGCTGCGCCGCGTCCGACGACGGCGCCGCGCCGGCGGTCGGCAGCACCCCGCCGGCGGCCTCGAGCACCGCCTCACCGTCGAGCACCGCCTCGCCGTCGAGCACCTCCGCGCCCTCGGGCGCGGGGGCGGCCCCGTCCGCGACGGGGAGGCCGACCGCCGCCGCAACTGACGGTCCAGCGGACGGCCCCGCGGTCCTGGGCGCGTCGGAGCCGGTCTCCCTGTCCGTCCCGGCCACCGGCACGGAGTCCGAGCTGCTGCACCTGGGCCTGCGCGAGGACGGCTCGCTCGAGGTTCCGCCCGAGGGGCCCGGCTCCCCGGCGAGCTGGTACACCGGGTCCCCCACCCCCGGCGAGCGCGGCCCGGCCGTGCTGCTGGGCCACGTCAACGCCACGGGCGGCGGCCCCGGGGTCTTCGCCGGGCTGCGGGCCCTGGAACCCGGCGACACGATCGAGGTGGCCCGGGAGGACGGGTCCACGGCGGTCTTCGCCGTCGACCGCGGGGAGCAGTACGGCAAGGACGACTTCCCCACCCTCGAGGTCTACGGCAACACGGAGGGGTCCGAGCTGCGGCTGATCACCTGCGACGGCTTCGACCCGGCCACCGGGGAGTTCGACGACAACTACGTGGTCTACGCGTCCCTGGTGCCCTGAGCGGCGCAGCCCTGGGAACGAGCGCTGGTGCCCACCGCCCCGGCCTCGCGCGGAGAACGACCCTTCCCTAGGCTTCTGCGCAGGGAACGGCCGTTCTCTGCATCTGTCGCACCAGCGAGAGGTCGCACCAGCGAGAGGAAGAGCCTCCATGGGTCACATCACCGTCGGCACCGAGAACAGCACCGACATCGAGCTGTACTACGAGGACCACGGCAGCGGTCAGCCCGTCGTCCTCATCCACGGGTACCCCCTGGACGGCTCGTCCTGGGAGAAGCAGACCGCCGCCCTGCTCGGGGCCGGCTATCGCGTGATCACCTACGACCGCCGCGGCTTCGGCCGCTCGAGCCAACCGACGACGGGCTACGACTACGACACCTTCGCCGCCGACCTCGACACCGTACTGAGCACCCTCGACCTGAACGACGTGGTCCTGGTGGGCTTCTCCATGGGGACCGGGGAGGTGGGTCGCTACCTCGGGACCTACGGATCCTCGCGGGTGGCGAAGGCGGCCTTCCTGGGCCCGCTCGAGCCGTACCTGCTGCAGACCGAGGACAACCCCACGGGCGTGCCCCAGGACGTCTTCGACGGCCTGGCCGCGGCCGTGACCGCCGACCGCTACGCGTTCTTCGCCGAGTTCTTCGGCAACTTCTTCAACACGGACACGTTCCTGGGCACGGACCGGCTGAGCCAGGAGGTCGTGGACGCCTGCCGGAGCATCGCCGCCCGCTCCGGGGCCGTGGCGTCGGTGGCCGCCCAGCCCGCCTGGCTGACCGACTTCCGGGCCGACATCCCCAAGATCGACGTGCCGGCCCTGATCGTGCACGGCACCGCGGACAACATCCTGCCCATCGACGCCACCGGCCGGCAGTTCCACCAGGCCCTCCCGCAGGCGGAGTACGTCGAGATCGAGGGCGCCCCGCACGGGCTGCTCTGGACCCACGGCGCGGAGGTCAACGAGGCGCTGCTGGACTTCCTCGCCCGGTAGCCGCCCCGACCCCCGGCGGGAGGGCCCTGCGCCGCCGGGACGACGACGGACCCCACCTGCCGTGCGCTCGAGGCGCGGCGGGCGGGGTCCGCTCCGTTCCCGGGGCCCGGGAACCGTCAGTGGCGGGGGCCCTCGTGGCCGGGCACGTCACCGGGGTGGTCGGTCCCGGCCGGTCCTCCCGGCTGCCCGTCCGGGCGCTCGCCGGCGGCGGGGCCGCCCGTGGTCGGGCCGCCGGTCGCCGGGCCGCCCGTGCTGGGGCCGCCGGAGCTCCGGTCGCCGGGGGCGCGGCCCCCGCCGAGGAACTGGCGGGCCTTCTGCTGGACCGTGTCCACGTGGCGCTCGTACTTGCGCCCGGTGCGCTTGTCCACGAAGCTGCCGGCCTGGTCGAGGACCTTGTCGACCTTGTCCGGGTTGCGCTGGGCGAGCTGCTTGGCCTTGGCCGTGAGCCCCTTGAAGTTCACCATCACGTCTCCTTCCGAGAGTGGTCACCGCGCGCGGGAGCGCCGCGGTGCTGCCGCCAGTCCATCACGCGGAGCTGTCCGCCGGCTGGCCGAGGCCGGGAGGCCGGCGCTCCTGGCCGACCACGTGCTGGAAGCGCAGCAGGTTGTCCGGGTCGTAGAGCGCCTTGGCCCGGACCAGACGGGCGTAGACCTCCTCGGACCACGCCCGGGCGTGCTCGCTCTCCCCGCCCGGGACCCCGTGCATGTTCACGAAGGCCCGGCCCGTGGACCACGGGGCCATGGCCTGCAGGATCTCGGCCAGCGCCCGGGGCGTCGCCGCGGCCACGTGGGGCGCGAGCCAGCCGATGAGCTCCAGGAAAAACGCCGCGTCCCGCCCCGAGACCGCGTCCTCGACGCCGTCGGTCCGGGCGAAGGCTCCGCCCATCAGCCGGATCCCCACCTCCGGCAGCGGGCACCGGCTGCCGGGCCCGGCGCTCTGCAGCAGCGTCATGACCGCGGCGGCGTCGAACTCCCGCAGGAACTCCCCGGTGAGCACGTAGAGACCCGGCTCGGTGGCGTCCATGTGCACCTGGTCGATGTCCCGGTAGTCCATGGGCCCCACCAGGTCCAGGACCGGCCGGGATACCGCCCGCATCGGCGCGAGGACCCGGGCGCCCTCCTCCTCCGGGCCGACCCAGCAGAAGCGCAGGTGCACGAGCATCCGCTTGTGCAGCTGCTCGGGGACGGTCGGGTCGTGCGGCATCCAGCGCAGGGCCACGGACGTCGAGGCGCGCTCCGGCAGGGTGGGCGCCCACCGGCTGAACGCGCTCAGCACCTCCTGGGCGTCGGTGCCGGGGTAGAAGATCCCGCCGCCGTAGAGCTCCTCCAGGGGGACGAGGCCCATGGTCATCGCGGTGACGAGGCCCAGGTTGCCCTTGCCCCCGCGCAGCAGGGCGAACAGCTCCGGCTCGTGCCGGGCGTCCACGTGGCGCAGCCGCCCGTCGGGGGTCACCACCTCGAGGCCCAGCAGATGGTCGGCGGCGAAGCCGAAGATCCGCCCGAGCACCGGCAGCCCGCCGCCCAGGGTGTAGCCGACCGCCCCCGCGTCGCTGGCCGAACCGGTGAGGACCGCGAGGCCGTGGGGCGCGACTGCGTCGATCACGCGGCGCCACCGCACGCCGGCGCCGATCCGCGCGGTCCGGCGGCGGGGGTCGACCTCGATCTCCTGCATCCGGTGGGTCGTGACGAGCACTCCGCCCTCCATGGGCTGGTCCGCGCCGTGGCCCGTGGACTGCACCCCCACGGGCTCGTGGTGGGCGGCGGCCCACCGCATCACGGCCACCACGTCGGCGGCGTCGGTCACGCCCGCCACCGCGTCCGGGTGGTGGACGGCGGCCAGGTTGAAGCCGGCGACCTCCTGCGCGAAGCCGGCCTCGTCCGGCAGCAGGACCGGGCCGCGGACCTGCCGGTGGAGTTCTTCCACGTCCGTTCTCGAGATCATCGCGGGCCCCCTCGGCACCGGCGATCCGCGGTGCGGGGCCGCTCGGGCCCGCAGGCGCCGCAGAACAGGTCCATTCTCCCACGCGGGCCCGCCGATGCGTCCTCCGGACCGTGCACGAAATCGTCACGGGGCGCCGGCGGGCACGACCCGGACGACACGGCCGGACCAGGGCCGCCGGGAGGGTCAGTCGCGCTCGAGCGGCAGGGCGGGCGCCAGCCGGCGCAGGGACGTGAACGTGGGCACGAGGGCCTCGTAGAGCTGCTCGAACACCGGCTGCAGGGACGCGTGGACCGCGGCGTCGGCGGCGTCCGGGCGCACCACGGACTCGACCTCCACCAGGTCCGCGGCCACGTCGACGGACTCGATCAGCCCGAGCGCCTGCATCCCGAGCAGCGCGGCGCCGAACCCGGAGCCCTCGTGGCCCGAGGCGAAGGAGATGTCCGTGCCGAGGACGTCGGCGAGCAGCTGCCGCCACAGCGGGCTGCGGGCGAAGCCGCCGGTGGCGCGGATCTGCTCCACGGCCAGACCGGCCGAGCGCATCGACTGCAGGACCAGGCCGAGCTGCTGGCACACCCCCTCCAGGGCCGCGCGCACCAGGTGCGCGCGGCGGTGGGCGCGGGTCAGCCCCACGTAGGCGCCCTTGGGCAGGGAGCTCCAGTGCGGGGCGCGCTCGCTCAGCAGGTAGGGCAGCATGAGCAGCCCCCCGGACCCGGCCGGGACGCTCCCCGCGAGCGCGAGCAGCTCCTCCTCCGGCTCCTCCCCCAGGTCGGGGGCGAGGGCGTCCCCGGCCCAGCCCAGGACCACGCCGCCGTTGTTGATCGCCCCGCCGACCACCCAGCGCCCCGGGGTCAGGGCGTAGCAGAAGACCCGCCCCAGCGGGTCCACCACGGGACGGTCGACGACGACGCGCAGCGCGCCGCTCGTGCCGATCGAGCAAGCCGCCACCCCGGGCCGGACCGCGCCCAGGCCGAGGTTGGCCAGCGGGCCGTCGCTGGCCCCCACCACCACGGGCACGGTGGCGGGCAGCCCCGTGGCCCGGGCGCCCTCGTCCGTGAGCCCGGGCAGGACGTGGGTGGTGGGCACCAGCTCGGGCAGCTGCTCGGGCAGGATCCCGGCGTGGGCGAGGGCCTCGCCGTCCCAGGCCAGCTCGTGGATGTTCATCAGACCGGTGGCCGAGGCCACCGAGTGGTCCACCACGAGCGCGTCGCACAGCCGCAGCAGCACGAACTCCTTGATGCCGGCCCAGAAGGCGACGCGCTCGCACAGCTTGGGCTCCTGGTCGTGGAACCACACGAGCTTGGGCAGCGGCGACATGGGGTGCACCGGAGTGCCCGTGCGCCGGTGCAGGGCGAGGCCGCCCGCGCTCGCGCGCAGCCGCTCCGCCTGGACGCTGGCCCGGGTGTCCGCCCAGGTGACGAGCGTGGTGAGGGGCTCGCCCTCGGGCGAGAGCCCGAGCAGGCTGTGCATCGCGGCGCTGAAGGACAGTCCCGCCACGCGCTCCGTCCCGACCTCCCCGGCCACCGCGCGGACGGTGTCCAGCACCGCCTGCAGGATCAGCTCGGGGTCCTGCACGGCGTGGCCGGGGTGCGGCTCCTCCAGGGGGTAGCCGGCCGAGGCGGCGGCGAGCTGCTCACCGCCCACGGCGAAGGCCACGGCCTTGGTGCTCGTGGTGCCGATGTCGACGCCCACCACCACGGGATCCGGGTGCCCGGTGCCGGCCGGCCCCGGCATCAGCGCGGCTCCCCGGGGGCCAGGGACACGAGGACCTTGCCGGAGACCGCGGAGTCGCGGGCCGTGGCGAACGCCTCCACGGCCCGGTCGGCGGGGAACTCGTGCGTGACCACGTCCTCGATCCCGGGACGGTCGGCGAGCAGCCCGATCGCCTCGTCGATCTCGTCGTCGAACCGGAAGGACCCGCGCAGCTGGAGCTCCTTGGAGACCAGCGGGGCCAGGTTCACGGGCCGCGCCTCGTCCGGCACCATCCCCACCTGGACGACGACGCCGCCGCGGCGGGCGCCCACCAGCGCGGGGCTCACGGCCGCGGGCACGCCGGAGCACTCGAGCACCATGTCGAACGCCCCGGACGGGATCTGCTCGGCCCCCACCCGGACGGTGCCGTGCACGCCGAGCGCCCGGGCCCGCTCGAGCGGGCCCTCGAGGACGTCGGTGGCCACGACCTCGGCCGAGCCCCGGGCCAGGGCCGCCGCGGCGGTGAGCAGGCCGATCGGCCCGGACCCGGAGACGAGCACGCGCCGGCCGGTCACGTCCCCGGCCACGGTGAGCCCGTGCAGGGCCACGGCCAGCGGCTCGGCGAGCGCGGCCCGGCGCAGCGGCAGGCCGGCCGGGAGCACCCGGACCATGTCCCGGCGGACCAGCAGGTACTCGCTCATCCCTCCTTGGGTGTGCGGCCGGGTGGAGGCGCTGCCCAGGTAGGCCCCGCCGGGCCACAGGTGGCGCCGGTCCTCGATCCCGGGCTGGGGTGTGCCGAAGGTGGCCGGGTGGACCGTCACCGGGGTGCCGGGGGCGAGCTCGCCGGCGGGGTCCAGGTCCACCGTCCCGGAGACCTCGTGCCCGGGCACGAGAGGCTCCCGGACCACGTACTCGCCGTTGGCGCCCTCGGCCCAGTAGTGCAGGTCCGACCCGCACACCCCGCCGTAGGCGATCCGGAGCCGGACCTGCCCCTCGGCAGGTTCCGGGGTGGGCACCTCCTCGACGCGCAGGTCGTCCTTGCCGTGGATCACGATGGCCTTCATGAGCTCTCCTCCTGGTGCGTCCCGGAGCCTCACGGCGAGGTGCGGGACGATGTGTGCCCGTCGGTGCACGCCGGGCGGGTGGTGCGGCGGACCCGGGTCAGAGGACGGAGGTCATGCCGCCGTCGACCAGGACGTTGTGCCCCGAGACGAAGCTGGAGGCGTCCGAGCACAGGTAGACCAGCGTGCCCACGAGCTCCTCGACCTGCCCCCAGCGCCGGGCCGGGGTGCGCTCGACCACCCAGTGGTTGAACGCCTCGTCCTCGATCAGCGCCTGATTCATCTCGGTGGCGAAGTACCCGGGCGAGATCGCGTTGACCTGGATGTTGTGCCGGGCGAGGTCCGCGGCCATGCCCTTGGTGAGCATGACCACCCCGCCCTTGGTGGCCGAGTACGGGGCGATGGTCTGCCGGGCGAGCACCGACTGCACGGAGCCGATGTTGACGATCTTGCCCGAGCCGCGCTCCTGCATGCCGGGGACCACGGCCCGGGACACGTGGAACACGCTCGAGAGGTTCGCCGCGACGATGTCCTCCCAGTCCTGGGCCGCGAACTCGGCGAAGGGGGCGCGGCGCTGGATCCCGGCGTTGTTCACCAGGATGTCCGGGACGCCGTGCTCGGCGAGGACCGCGTCGATCCCCGTCCGGACGGCCTCGGCGTCGGTGAGGTCGAAGGCCGCCGTGACCGGGGCGGTGCCCGTGCCGGCGGCGATCTCGTCGCGCACCCGGGCGAGGGCGTCGGCGTCGCGCCCGTGCAGGACCACGCGGGCCCCCGCCTCGGCGAGGCCCGTGGCCAGGGCCCGCCCCAGCCCCCGGGAGGAGCCGGTGACGAGGGCGAGCCGGCCGGTGATGTCGAAGACGTTGCGCATCCGGGGCCTCAGGCGATGTAGAAGATGACGAGGACGATGGCGAAGCCGAGGACGGACTCGAGGGCCTGCTGGACCGTCCAGGTCTTCAGCGTGGTCTTGACGTCCATGCCCATGAGCCGGCCCACGAGCCAGAAGCCGGAGTCGTTGACGTGCCCGGCGAAGACCGAGCCGGCGGCGGTGGCCAGGACCACGGCCGCGACCTCCACGGAGTTGAAGTTGCCCGCGGCCACGGCCGGTGCCATGAGCCCGGCGGCGGTGACGAGGGCCACGGTGGCCGAGCCCTGGGCCAGGCGCAGGACCACGGCGATGATGTAGGCCGCGAAGATGACGGGCAGCCCGATGCCGTCCAGCGAGGACGCCAGCGCGTCGCCGATGCCGGAGGCGCGCAGGATGCCGCCGAACATGCCGCCGGCGCCGGTGATGAGGATGACGGAGGCGACCGGGCCCAGGGAGGAGTCGATGACCTTCTCCAGGGCGGTGCCGTGCTCGCCGCGGCGGGTGCCGAGGACGAACAGGGCCACGAGGACCGAGATCAGCAGGGCGACCGGGGACTCGCCGAGGGCGGAGAGCACCTGGAACCACTCGGCGTCCTCGGAGACGGCGCCGGCGGCGCGCAGGAAGTCCAGGCCGGTGTTCATGAAGATGAGCACCAGGGGCAGCAGCAGCAGGGCGATGATGGTGCCGACCCGCGGCGGGTTGGCGGGCTGGTCGTCGTCGACGTCGCCGAAGAAGCCCGGGACGGGGAGGACGTACTTGGTGCCCACGCGCTTGCCCCAGAGGTACGCGGAGACGTACCAGAGCGGGAACGCCAGCAGCAGACCGATGAGCAGGACCATGCCGAGGTCCGCGCCGTAGAGCTCCGTGGCGGCCACGGGACCGGGGTGCGGCGGCACGAAGACGTGCATGACCGAGAACGCACCGGCGGCGGGGATGCCGTACAGGAGCACGTTGTTGCCGCTCACCCGGCGGGCGACGGCGAAGATGATCGGCAGCATGACCACGAGGCCGGCGTCGAAGAAGATCGGGAAGCCCATGATCAGGGAGGCGATGCCGAGCCCGAAGGGCGCGCGCTTCTCGCCGAAGATGTCCACGAGCTTGTCCGCGAGCACCCGGGCGCCGCCGCTGTGCTCCACGAGCTTGCCGAGCATGGCGCCGAGGCCGATGAGCAGGGCCACCGAGCCGAGCGTGCCGCCGAAGGCGGTGACCGCGGTGTCCACGATCATCCCCGTGGGGATGCCCGTGGCGAACGCCGTCAGCAGCGCCACCAGGATCAGGGTGAGGAAGGCGTGCAGCTTGAACTTGATCACCAGGACCAGGATCAGTGCGATGGCGGCTGCCGCGATCGTCAGCAGCGGCGCGGTGCCGAGGGTCTGTGTCCAGTCTTCCACTGAGTTTCTCCGTTGATCTCGTGCCTGCGCGCAGGCCCTGGGGTCTCGTCGTGAGCCACGACACACGCTAGGCTGACAGAAAGATCATACTTTTGGCAACAGGGTGGGCGCGACCGCGCCGCACATGACGGACGGAGCGTCCATGCACGGGGTGGAGCAGCACAGCGGGGTGCTGGACCGGCTCGGTGAGAGCATCGCCTCCGGGGCGCGGGCGCCCGGAACGGTCCTGACGCTCGCGGCCCTCGAGGAGGAGTTCGGGGTCTCCCGCACGCTCGTGCGGGAGGTGGTGCGCGTGCTCGAGTCCATGGGGATGGTGGAGTCCCGGCGGCGGGTGGGCGTCACCGTCCGCCCGCCGCGGGACTGGAACCCGTTCGACCCCCGGCTGATCCGGTGGCGGCTCGGCGGCCCGGGACGCGACGAGCAGCTGCGTAGCCTGACCGAGCTGCGGACCGCCATCGAGCCCGTGGCCGCCCGGCTGGCCGCGTTCCGGGCCGACGGCCCCACCCGGCGGCGACTGGTGGAGCTCGCCGCCCGGCTGCGGGAGCTCGGCGAGGCACGCCGCGGCACCGACCCCGAGTACCTGGAGGTGGACACCGCCTACCACGCGCTGCTGCTGGAGGCGAGCGGCAACCCGATGCTCGCCGCCCTGCAGGACGTGGTGGCCGAGGTGCTCTCCGGCCGCACGGCGCTCGGGCTCATGCCCCGCTCCCCGGACCCCGGCGCGCTCGAGGACCACGAGGCCACGGCCGCCGCCGTCGCCGCCGGAAACGCGGCCGAGGCCGAGGCGCGGGCGCGCGCCGTGGTGGTGGAGGTGCTCGAGGGGGTCGTCGACGTGACGGAGAACACCGCCTGATCTGGCCGATGGTCTGCTGGGCCCGGGCCGCGCCGTTCCTAGGCTGAGCGCATGGCCACACCCGTCACCGGCTACCTGTCCCGGGTCTCGGGGCCCCGCCGGAGCCCCCGCTACGACCTCCACCTGGCCTGCCTGCTGATCCTCGTGGCCGGCATGCTCAACTCGGCGGGCTTCGTGGCCGTGGCGCTCTACACCTCCCACATGACCGGTCTGACCGCGACCATGGCCGACCACCTCGTGGACGGGGACGTGGAGCTGCTGTCCCTCGGCGCGGTGGGACTGGGCGCGTTCGTGCTCGGCGGCATCTGGTGCTCGCTGCTCTTCACCTGGGGCCGGCGGCGCGGGCTCGGTTGCCGGTTCGCGAACGTGCTCGCCTTCGAGGGCGCGCTGATCCTGGTGTTCAGCCTGACCGCCGAGGCCGTCGAGGACGACCACCGCGGCCTCGTGCCCGTCGCCGTCCTGTGCTTCACCATGGGGATGCAGAACGCGCTCCTCAGCAAGGTCGCCGACATCCCCGTGCGCACCACCCACGTCACCGGGATGGTCACCGACATCGCGATCGAGCTCGGCAGGATGCTCTACCCCCACCGCACACCGGGCCCGGAACCGGTCCGAGCGGACCGCAGGAAGCTGCGGGTCCTGACCACCCTCGTGGGCCTGTTCTTCCTGGGCGGCGTGGCCGGGACGGTCGGCTACCTGGCCGCGGGGTTCTCCTTCCTGGTGCCGGTCGCCCTGCTGCTGCTGGTCCTGGCCTACCGTCCGGTGGCCCGGGACCTCTCCCGCAGGCGCCCGCCCGCCCGCGCGTTCCTGTGAGCCGGCGCCCCCGCCCGTAGGCTGGGCCCATGGGCATCTCGGAGACCGACCGCGGACACCTGCGACGCTGCGTGGAGCTGGCCCGCGAGTCCCTCGACGCCGGGGACGAGCCGTTCGGCTCGGTGCTGGTCTCCGCCCGGGGGGAGGTCCTGTTCGAGGACCGCAACCGGGTGGCCGGCGGTGACGCGACCCGCCACCCCGAGTTCGAGATCGCCCGGTGGGCGGCCGCCCACCTGACCCCGGAGCAGCGCTCCGCGGCCACGGTCTACACCTCGGGCGAGCACTGCCCCATGTGCTCGGCGGCCCACGCCTGGGTGGGGCTGGGCCGCATCGTCCACGCCTCCTCCTCGGCGCAGCTCGGCCGGTGGCTGGACGAGCTCGGCGCCCCGCCCGCCCCCGTCGCGGCGCTGCCGATCACCCAGGTGGCCCCGGGGGTGCCCGTGGACGGCCCCTGCCCCGAGCTGGCGCCGGCGGTGCGTGACCTGCACCGCCGGCTGCACCTCATCCGGAAAAGGACCGGGACCGACCCGCGAGGTCCCGGCTGACGGCCACCGCGCCCGGCGGCGTCGCCGTCAGCCGCAACCTCGGCGCGGGGTGGCCAGGGGCCCCGTCCGGGGACCAGGATGGAAGGGTACGTCCGGTGGGCGGCGCCCGCCGGAACCGTTCGACGAGAGGAACGATCATGGTGGACATGGGAGGATTCGCGGACAAGGCGAAGAACCTTGCGGACCAGCACCCGGACAAGGTGCAGCAGGGCATCGACCGGGGCGGCGACGCCGTCGACGAGCGCACCGGCAACAAGTACGAGGGCCAGGTGGACCAGGCCCAGGAGAAGGCCGGCGGCTTCCTCGGCGCCGACGAGCAGGACCAGCAGCAGAACTGATCCGCGGCCGCTGACCTCGGCCCCGCCCGCCTCCCGGCGCGCGGGGCCGAGGCCTGTCAGGCCAGCGCTGCGGCCAGGTAGGGCGCCGTGCGGCTGGCCGGGCACGCAGCGACCTCGGCCGGGGTGCCGGCGCACACGATCCGCCCGCCGGCCTCGCCGCCGGACGGGCCCATGTCGATCACCCAGTCCGAGGACGCCACCACGTCCATGGCGTGCTCCACCACCACCACGGTGTTGCCGGCGTCCACCAGGCGGTTCAGCTGGCGCAGCAGCAGCTGCACGTCCTGCGGGTGCAGGCCGGTGGTGGGCTCGTCCAGGAGGTACAGGGTGTGGCCGCGGCGGGCCCGCTGCAGCTCGGTGGCCAGCTTGATCCGCTGCGCCTCGCCCCCGGAGAGCTCGGTGGCCGGCTGGCCGAGCCGCAGGTAGCCGAGCCCCACGTCGAGCAGGGTGCGCAGGCTGCGCGCGGCGGTCGGGACGTCCGCGAGGAACTCCGCGGCGGCCTCCACCCGCATGCCCAGGACGTCGGCGATGCTCCGCCCCCGGTGGGTCACCTCCAGGGTCTCCGGGTTGTAGCGGGCGCCCTGGCAGTCGGGGCAGGGCCCGTAGGTGCCGGGCAGGAACAGCAGCTCGACGGCCAGGAAGCCCTCGCCCTGGCACGTCTCGCACCGGCCGCCGGTCACGTTGAAGGAGAACCGTCCGGCCCCGTAGCCGCGGGCCCGCGCCTCGTCGGTGGCGGCGTAGAGCTTGCGGACCGCGTCGAACAGTCCCGTGTAGGTCGCCAGGTTGGAGCGCGGGGTGCGGCCGATGGGCCGCTGGTCCACCCGGATCAGCCGGTCCAGGTGCTCCAGGCCCTCGACGGCGCCCACCCGTGCCCCGGCGGCGGGCGCGGCGTCGTCCTCGGCGTCGGCGGGCGCCGCCCCGCCGTGCACGTGCCGGCCGACCGTCTCGGCCAGGACCTGGCTGACCAGCGTGGACTTGCCCGAGCCGGAGACCCCGGTGACGGCGGTGAGCACGCCCAGGGGGATCTCCGCGTCGAGGTCCACCAGGTTGTGGCGCGTGACGCCGCGCAGCCGCAGCCGCCGCTCGACCGGGCGCGGCGTGCGCTCCGCCGTCGTGCCGCCCGGAGGATCGTCGGGCGAGCCGTCGGAAGAGCCGTGCGGGGCGCCGTCCGGGAACAGGAAGGGGCGCGTGGCGGACTCCGCCACGTCGGCCAGGCCGGGCACGGGGCCGCTGTACAGCACCGCGCCGCCGCGGTCCCCGGCCTGGGGCCCCACGTCCACGACCCAGTCGGAGCGCCGCACCACGGCCATGTCGTGCTCCACCACGAACACCGAGTTCCCTGAGGCCTTCAGCTCCTCGAGCACGGCCAGCAGCGGCTCGGCGTCGGCCGGGTGCAGGCCCGCCGAGGGCTCGTCGAGCACGTAGACCACGCCGAAGAGCCCGGAGCGCAGCTGGGTGGCGATCCGCAGCCGCTGCATCTCCCCCGGGGAGAGCGTGGGCGTGGAACGGTCCAGGCTCAGGTAGCCCAGTCCCAGGTCCAGGAGCACCTGCAGCCGGGCGAGCAGGTCCTTGGCAATGGTCACCGCGGCCTCGCTGCGCTCCCCCGAGGACACCGCCCGGGAGGCCGTCCCGGCGTGCTCCAGGGCGGCGGTGGGCCGGACCACCTCGGCCAGCTCGCCGAGGGACGCCCCGTTGAGCTCGGCGATGCTCCGGCCCGCGAAGGTCACGGCGAGCGCCTCGGGGCGCAGGCCGCTGCCGGCGCACGCGGGGCAGGGTCCCGTGACCACGTACTGCAGGACGCGCTCGCGCATCTGCTGGCTCGCGGAGTCCGCCAGGGTGTGCAGCACGTAGCTCTTCGCGCTCCAGAACCGGCCCTTGTACGGCTTCGCCACCCGGTCCCGCTGCGGGGTGATCTCCACGACCGGCTGCTCCTCGGTGAACAGGATCCAGTCGCGCTCCTCCCGCGGCAGCTCGCGCCAGGGGACGTCGACGTCGTGGCCCAGGTGGCTCAGGATGTCGCGCAGGTTCTTGCCCTGCCACGCGCCGGGCCACGCCGCGACGGCCCCGTCCCGGATGCTGAGCCCCGGGTCCGGGACCAGGGAGGGCTCGGTGACGTCGTGCACGGTGCCCAGGCCCGAGCACCGGGGGCACGCGCCGGCGGCGGTGTTGGGCGAGAAGGCGTCCGAGTCCAGGCTCCCCGCGGCGGAGTCCGGGTAGGTGCCCGCCCGGGAGAAGAGCATGCGCATCGAGTTGGACAGCGTGGTGAGGGTGCCCACGGTGGAGCGCGAGCTGGGCGCGCCGCGCCGCTGCTGCAGGGCCACGGCGGGCGGCAGCCCGGTGATCCCCTCGACCGCGGGGTTGTGCCCCTGCTGGATCAGGCGCCGCGCGTACGGTGCCACGGACTCGAGGTAGCGCCGCTGCGCCTCGGCGTAGATGGTGCCGAAGGCCAGGGAGGACTTCCCTGACCCGGAGACGCCGGTGAAGGCGACGATCGCGTCGCGGGGGACGTCCACGTCCACGTGGCGCAGGTTGTTCTCGGAGGCTCCCCGGACCCGGACCATGCCGGTGCGGGTGGTGGCGGAGGCGGCGGTCGGGGCGGTGTCGGGGTGGGTGCTCACCGCCTCCACCCTAGCCACCGGCGGGGCCGCGGGCGGACTCAGCGGGCCAGGTGGTGCTCCCGGCCGACCGACCAGGCCGTGTCCGCGGGGGCGGGGTCGACGCCCCAGGCGGACCACTCGTCCAGGCCGGCGAACCAGCGGGCCCCGCCCCGGCCGGCGACCACGAGGGCCGTGGCCAGCACGCCGGCGAGCCGTGCGTCCGGGCCGGCGACCGTCGCGGACCGGGCGCCCGCGGCGGGCCGTCCCGTGCGCGGGTCCACGACGTGCGCCGGGCGCTCGGCGGTGCTCGAGGTCGACACCGCGCCGTTGCCGGGCAGCACGGTCCAGGTCACCGCGTCGGCGTCGTCGGGGTGGCGGATGCCCACGGTCCAGGGCCTCCCGGGTCCGGCGGACCCGCGGGTCACGACGTCCCCGCCGGCCTCCACGCAGACGTTCGCGCACCCGACGCGGACGAGGTCGTCGGCGATCCACTCCGCGGCCCACGCCGTGACGTAGCCGGAGGGGTCGAAGCCGCCGCGCACGGCCCACGGGTCGAAGCAGCCGTCGGTCAGCTCCCGGGCCTCCCGGCAGCGCCGGAGCACGTCCAGGAGGGCGCCCTGGGCGGCGTCCCACCGGCTGAGCCGGCGCTCGTCGAGCAGACCGGAGCGGAGCGCCGTCACGAGCGAGTCGGGGCGGTAGGTGGAGAAGACGGCGTCGACCCACCGCATGTTGGCCACGGCCGTGTCCAGGGCGTGCTGCACGGCGGGCTCGGGGGGCAGCCCCTCCTCGCCGGCGCGGACGTCGACGGTCACGGTGGTGCCCCAGACGGGCTCCCGGTGGCGGTGCCACCGGCCCTCGGGGCGACGCAGCTCGACGGCGGGGGCGCTCACAGCCCGGCCCGCTCGAGGAGCTCCCGGCAGACCGTGCGGTAGCCCTTCACGGCAGGGGCGGCGCCGCTCACGACGTCGACGCGCGCCGGCCGCCTCGTGAGGATCTCCTCCTGGAGGACGGGTGCGGCGGGGTCGTCGAGCCGCTGCGGGGGGCGTGGGGGGAGAGATGTGCGGTCGATGACTTCGACTATAGGACCGGGGGTGGTGCCGGTCACTGGACTTTCGGGCAGAGTTCCGCGGCCGGGGACGCGGGACGGGCCCGCTCCTGCGCCGGCGCAGGAACGGGCCCGTCCACCGGTCCCGCTAGTCGGCGATCTCGATGACCTGCAGCGGCAGGTTCGTGCCGGTCCCGCAGAACTCCGCCTGGCACTCCTGGATGAACCCGGAGAGCACGGCCGGTCCCTCGTCGAAGGCCATGTTGAAGGCCACGGCCTGGTAGTCCAACTCGACCTCGCCGCCCTCGCAGACCCACTGCTGGAAGTAGCTGCCGTTGGCGATCCGCCCCTCGGAGACCCGCTGGGTCACGCTGAGGGAGACGAAGATGTTGCTCCCCGCCGTGCACGAGACCTTGTAGGTGCCCTCGACGGCCGCCCCCTCGGCGATCCGCGTGGCGTCGCTGATCTCGTAGATCTCCATCGCCTGCGCCGGTGCGGCGGCGACGAGACCGATTCCTGCCGCGAAGGCGGCGGCCGTGACTGCCCTGGTGGTTCTTCTCATGGTTCTGTCCCATCCGGTGGAGAAGCGAGAAGCGCTTCGCGACTGGTGCCGGCCCGCGGCGCATTCCCCCGAACGCCCCCGGGCCCCGTGTCTGGTACGACGTCACCAACGTAGGCGCAGGTCAGGGTGCATCGGCCACCGTGCGTGAAGATGACGGACACGATTCGGACACGGTGCCGGTGCCACTGCGGCCGCCGGACACCGGGCCGGACCGGGAGGCGCCGGACGGGGCGCCGCTCAGAACGCGTCGTCGATGGCCACCGGCCGACCGTGCCGGTCGTAGTAGTAGACCCCCTGCGTCTCCGGTGTCCCGTCGGCGGGGTCCTCCGGCGGCTCCGCCGGGAGATCGCCGCCGCCCCGGGCGCCGAGCGCGAGCGCACCGACGGACACGAGCAGCAGGAGCACCACCGTGAGCAGCGGCCCCAGGGGCACGGCGCGGACGAGGACGGCCAGGACCACGGTCAGCGCGAGGAGCAGGAGCAGGGCGCCCGTGGCCGCGGGCTCGAACGCGCGACCGGGGCGGTCGGCCCCCGGCTCGGCCGAGGACCGGCCGGAGAAGTCGGGCAGCTGGGGCAGCTCGGGAACGAGCGGAGTGGTCACGGCGGGCCTTTCGAGTGCGGCTCCCCCGGTGGAACGGTCCCGGCGGTGAGCGGCTCCGGGAGCGACCTCGACCGGAGTCCCCCCGGTCGCTCCTGCGGGAGTTGGTTCCATCCTGGACCTCCCGCGCGCTCCGGGCCTGCCCACTCTTGTGGGGCTGTCGGGCGCCGGGCGGCGCGATCCGGGGGACGGAGGGCCCGGACGGCCGCGGACGGTGCGCGGGCGGGTGCGGCCCGGCGGCCGGGGCCGGGCCGGCGGATCAGGGGCCGTGCACCGTCCGGGGCCGCCCGATCCGGGTCCGGACGCCCGGTGAGAACAGCACGGACTCGGGCGGGCCGTCGACGTCGAGACCGGCCGCGGCCAGCAGGCCGTCCTCGAGGTGCGCGACCGCCGCGGGGTGCAGCGGCCACGGCTCGTGCGAGACGGGGATGTGCACCGTGCGGCCGGCGAACCGGCTGTGCAGACCGAACCGCGCGGTGAGCTCCAGCGACAGCTCGTCGTCGGCGCGGGCAGCGCGGTCCGGGTGCACGGCGAAGGAGGACGTCGTCCGTCCGCGGCGCCGGACGACGTCGTACCCGTAAGCGGGATCCGCCCCGTCGGGGGCGGCGGCCCGGCACTGCGACCACACGTAGGGCAGGCCGGCCGCGCGGGCGCCGAGGACCACCGCGAGCCGCGGGGCGTCGAGGGACAGGAACACCACGGCGCGCGTGCCGTCCGGCTCGCGGGAGTAGAGGCGCACGTTGATCTCGGGGAAGCTTCCCCACCACGGCAGAGGCACCGCGGCGCCGAGCCTGATCCGCTCCATCCGGAAGCCGACGAGGCCCGCCCAGGCGGAGCCGTCGACCACGTCAGCCCGGACGCCCGGCGGCATCCGCGCCGCCGCGGCGGACACGGGGATCCGCCACTGCAGGAAGACGGCGTCCTCCCAGCGCTGGTCCATCAGGTGGGGGCGCGGCAACCCCGGCGCCGCCGGCCAGGGAGCCGCCGGATCAGCCGTCCTCCTGCTCGTCATCCTGTTCCATGGGCCCCTCGCCCTCCGTGGGGCTGATGGGCCCGGTCGTGTTCTCCTCCTCGGTGGCGTCCGTGGCCTCGTCCTCGGCGGTCTCCTCGCCTCCGGCGGGGGCCTCCTGCTCCGTGCCCTCCTCGCCGCCGGACCCGGGGTCGTCGCACCCCGCGAGTCCCAGGGCGGCGAAGGACAGGAACCCGATCGCCAGCGTCCTGCGCCACCAGCTCTCGCCCGCAGCTGCTGTCATGACCCCTCCTCCGTGGTTCTGCATGAGCATCAAAGGTAAGCACGCTTTCCAAACCGGTGCAACAGAGGGGACAGGATTGACGGAAGATGCTCAGCGGAAATCCAGGACGGCGCCGGTACGGTCGGGAACGGGACCGGCGCCTGCCGCCGGGGCGAACCGCCCGCGTCCCCGTCCGTCCGGGAACGAAAGGCGCACCGTGCGCACGAGCTGTCGAGGGGCCCGATCCGGCCGCGCCGCGGCGCTGGGCCTCGCCCTCGCCCTCCTCCTCGGCGCCTGCGGCGGGGACGGGGCCGTGCCGGCCGCCGCCCCGACGGCCGAGGCCGCCGCCGCGGGCCTGGCGGCGGACCTGGAGGAGCTCGCCGCCGAGGTGCCCGGGGAGCTCGGGGTCGTGCTGCTCGGCCCGGAGGGCGGGGAGGTCGTGGCCCGCAACGCGGACCGCCCGTTCACGAGCGCGAGCCTCTACAAGCTCTTCCTGGCCCATGCGGTCCTCGACCGGGCCGACCGGGGCGCCCTCGCCCTCTCGGACGTCGTGCCGGGACTGGGCCTCACGGTCGAGCAGGCCCTCGACGTGATGATCAGCTGGTCGGACAACGCCTCCGGTGCGGCACTGGGCCAATGGCTCGGGTGGGAGCAGGTCGAGGCCTTCGCGCACGGGCAGGGCTTCACGGCCACGACCTTCGACCCCGACACCGGTTCGCAGGACGTCGTCGCGATGACCACCACTCCCGCGGACGTCGCCGCCCTCCTGGAGCGGCTGCGCCGCGGTGAGCTGCTCTCCGGCTCCTCCACCGCCCTGCTCATGGGATTCCTCGAGGAGCAGCACTTCGACTACGCCCTCTCCTCGGGCTTCTCCCCGGACGTCGGCTTCGCGCACAAGACCGGCCTGCTGGTGGACGTCTCGCACGACGCCGGGATCGTCGAGCTCGGCGGGCACGACTACGTCGTCGCCGTCCTGACCGACGGGTGGTCCGACTACGAGGAGTCGGCGCCCTGGTTCGGGGACGCCGGGCGGGAGATCGAGGCGTACGTGCGGGAGGACACCGGCACCTCCCCCCGCCCGGCCGCGGCACCGTAGGCCGGGGGGCCCGGGCGGTCAGTCCGTCCCGGACCGCACCCGGAGCACCCGGCCCCGCCAGCGCCGCCGGACCCACCGGTCGTGCGTGGCCAGCACCACCGTGCCCGGGAAGTCCTCCAGGGCCCGCTCGAGCTCCTCGGTCAGGGCCAGCGACAGGTGGTTGGTGGGCTCGTCCAGGAGCAGCAGCGGGGCGGGCTCCGCGACCAGGGCCGCGAGCGCCACCCTCCGGCGCTGCCCGGGGGAGAGCTCCCCGAGGGGGCGGCGGGCGTCGCCGGCGCGCAGGAGGCCGAGCTCCTCCAGCGTCGGGGCGCCGCTGCCGTCCCGCAGCCGGGAGCGGAAGGCCGCCTCGGCCGAGCACGCCGGGTCCGGCCAGGAGTCGTCCTGGGCCAGGCGGCCGACGACGACGGGGCCCTGCCGCTCCACGGTCCCGCCGTCGGCGCGCAGCTCCCCCGCCAGCACGGCGAGCAGCGTCGACTTCCCGGTGCCGTTCGGGCCCTCGACCAGCAACCGGTCCCCGGCGCGCAGCTCGAGGTCGGTCGGCGCCAGTCGCCCGTCCACATGTGCCCCGGTGAGCCGGACCAGCGGGACGTCGGCGTCGGCCCCGGTGTCCGCGCCCCGGTGGAAGCCCGCGAAGCGCAGGGGCGCCGGCGGGGGGCCGACCGCGGTGCGCTCGAGCTCGGCCAGCCGGTGGCGGGCCGAGCGCACCCGGCCGCCGATGGTCTTGGCGGCGCGGTCGCTGTAGAACTTCCGGGTGATCCGCCCCTCGGACTTCGGGGCCGTGGTGTGGAAGATCTCCCGGCCGGAGACCTCGGCGATCTCCCGCAGCCGCTCCCGCTCCTGCCCCTGGGCGGCGAAGCGCTCGGCCCAGCGGCGGCGGGCGAGCTCCCGCTGCCGGAGGTAGGAGCTGTAGCCGCCCGTGGACGCCGTGCCCTGCCGGGGCGGGCCGCCGGCGGACTCGTCGGGGCCCAGGGCGGGGTCCAGGTCGACCACCCCGGTGGCCACCTCGTCCAGGAACCACCGGTCGTGGCTGGCCAGGAGCACCGGGCCCCGCCAGCCGGCCAGCTCGGCCGCGAGGAAGTCGACGGCGTCGTCGTCGAGGTGGTTCGTCGGCTCGTCGAGCAGCAGCGCCGTGGGCCGGGCGAGCAGCAGCGCCGCGAGCGCGAGGCGGCGCCGCTGCCCGCCGGACAGCTCCCCGACCGCCCGGCTCCTCGGCAGCCGGGCCAGTCCGAGCCCGCTCAGGACCGTCTCGATGCGGGCGTCGAGGGCCCACAGCCCGTGGCGCTCGGCGTCCCGGAGCACGGTGTCGTAGGCGTCCGCCGTCGCGGGGTCGTCGGGCGCCGCGGCGATGCCGGCGGCGAGCGCTGCCAGCCGGTGCTCCAGGGCGCGGACCTCTCGGACGGCTCGCTCGACGACCTGCTCCAGGGTGGTGGCGGCGGGGAGGTCGAGCTCCTGGTGGAGGAGTCCGGTGCGCTCGGGCCGGTGCACGGTGCCGGTGCCCGGCACCAGGAGCCCGGCCGCCACGTGCAGCAGGGTGGTCTTGCCGGCGCCGTTCTCCCCGATCAGGCCGGTGCGCTCACCGGCGGCGACGGTCAGGGACACGTCGGTGAGGACCCGGCGGCCGGGGTGGCTGACACCGATGCCGTCCAGGCGCAGGTGGGCGGGGCGGTGCGGGGCGGCGGTCGCCGCCAAGGGGGCGGTGGTGGTCACGGTGCGGTCCTGTCGATGCTGGGGGTCGGGCCCGCCGGGCGAGTGCGGCACCGGATGCGCGGAGCCCCCTGGGCTCGGATCGACGGTGCCGGCCGCGGACGCGGGCCGGGGCATCAGGACAGGAACATGGCCACCAAGGTACGCCCGGGCGGGCGCCACGGGCAAGGGTCCCGGCGGACCGCCGGCCGGCCGGCGGTCCGCGGTCGACTCCCTCGGCGGTCGGGCGTAGCCTGCGGACCATGGACTCCCAGGTGCAGCGGGCCGTGTTCAGCACCCGCGACCCGGCCGAGGGCATCGCGGTGCTCGACGAGGTCTTCGCCATCCGGGGCGTGCGCCGCTCCCCGGACGGCAGTTTCGACATGACCCTGGCCTCGACCGGGATCGACTTCGTCGCCTACGAGCGCGTCCGGCTGAAGGGCTCCTCGTGCACCGGCCGCACGGACGGCGCCGGCGTGCTGCGGGTGTGCCACGTGACGGCGGGCGTGCTGAGCGCCACCAGCGCCGGCGACCGCTTCCCCCGCACCGGGCCCTTCCTGTTCCCGCAGCGCACCTTCAGCAGCTGGTGGGACGACCTCGAGGCGACCACCGTGTCCCTGGACCCCGCCGCGGTGGAGGACCACGCCCGGCGGCTGCTGGGGAACGAGGGCTTCCGGCTGGAGTTCACGGGGACCCGCCCGGTGTCGCCGGCCATGACCCAGTACTGGCGCGGGACGGTCTCCCACTTCGCCCGCGACCTCCTGCCCGACTCCCGGGCGATGAGCAGCCCCCTGATCCGCTCCGAGGCCGCCCGCTCCCTCGCCACCGTCCTGCTGCACACCTTTCCCGGGAGCTTCCTGGACCGCAGCGGGACGGCCACCGGGCAGACCCGCCCGGCTCCGGCCGGAGTGCGGCGGGCGGTGGCCTTCATCGAGGAGCACGTGGCCGCGGACGTCGGACCGGCCGACATCGCCGCCGCCGCCCGGATGAGCGTGCGCGGTCTCCAGGCGGCTTTCCGCCGGGAGCTGGACACCACCCCGATGGCCTACCTGCGCGACGCCCGGCTCGACGCCGTCCACCGGGAGCTGCTGGCCGCCGACCCCACGACCGGCTCGACCGTGGAGGCGGTGGCCGCCCGCTGGGGCTTCGGCCACCGCGGCCGCTTCGCCGCCGCCTACCGGGACCGGCACGGCCAGGCCCCCGCCACCACCCTGCGGAGCTGACCGGGATGCCCCAGGAGACGGAGCGGGCGCCGGGGACGCCGATCCGCCTGCACACGGCGACCACCGACCCGGAGGTGGCGAACGAGGCGCTGCAGCAGATCTACACCAGTGCGCGCATGGGCACGATCACCGACGAGTCGTCCTTCCTGTACCGCCAGGACGTGCTGGGCGACGCCGACCTCCAACTGGGCCGGCTCACCTTCCGCGGCAGCATCGCCGGCCGGATGGTGCTCGACGACATGTTCTCGGTCGTCGTGCCCCGCGCCGGGGGCGTCGACTGGAGCATCGACGGCCGGAGGGGCAGCGGGCTCGGGGTGTTCCTGCTGCAGCCGGGCCAGGAGTACTGCGGCGAGGTGGACCAGCTGCTGGTCGACTCGGTCACCATCGACCGGTCCACGCTGCGGGAGACCGCCCGGACGGTCCACGGGGACGAGACCCTCGAGGTCGCCTTCCACGGACCCCGCCCGCACTCCCCCGCCCGGGAGAGGCACTGGAGGAGCACCTTCGCGTTCGCGCAGCAGGTCCTGGCCGACCCCGAGGTCGCCTCCCTCCCCCTGCTGCGCGCGGATCTGCGGCGGCGGATGTCGGTGGCGACCCTGGAGGCGTTCGCCTTCGCCGGGGAGCCCGTGGCCCGGCGCGCGTCGGCCGCCGGGCAGCAGACGGCCTACCGGGACGCGGTCGAGTTCCTGCACGCCGCCGCGTCCTCGCCGATCACGGTCGAGGACGTCGCCCGCCACGCGGGGGTGAGCACCGTGGAGCTCGTCCGGGCCTTCCGCTCCCACGCCGGGACCACGCCGGGGGCCTATCTGCGCGAGCTGCGGCTGGTGGCCGCCCACGACGACCTGGTGCAGGGCGACCCGGCCCGCGGCGACACCGTGCGCGGCATCGCCCGGCGCTGGGGCATGAACCACCCCGGCGACTTCGCGCGCCGCCACCGGCAGGCCTACGGCGAGAACCCGGCCGCCACCCTGCGCCGTTAGAGCAGCGGCCAGGGGATCCGGCGGCCGGTGACGTCGACCGGCAGGACCGCCTCGTCGAGGAGCCGGCGCACCCGCCGCCGCAGCGCGGCCACCTCCTCGGCGTCGAGGAGCTCGGCGAGCTCGGCGGGGACGTCGTCGGCCAGCGGGGCGATGTCCCGGAGCAGGTCCTCGGGCACGGGCTCGCCGGAGAAGTCCCAGACGACCGTCCGCAGCTTGAACGCCGCCGCGAAGCACAGACCGTGGTCGATCCCCCAGACCCGGCCGTCGGCGCCCCGCAGCACGTGGCCGCCCTTGCGGTCGGCGTTGTTGGCCACGAGGTCGAACAGCGCGATCCGGCGCAGGGCGTCGTGGGTGTCGGGGGCGGTGTCGTAGAGGGTGAAGTAGTGCTGCCGGGGGTCGTGCTCCACGAACCGCTGCAGGGACCCCGTGCCGAACGGGCCGTCCTGGCGCAGGACGGTGGGCGGGACGATGCCCCAGCCCAGGAACTCGCTCAGCACGTACGCGGCGCGCTCCCGCCGATGCAGGCCGGGGCGGAAGTCGAGCAGCGGCCGCTCGCCCTCGAGCGGCTTGTAGATCCCCCAGGCCGTCTCCTCCTCGAGCGTGACCTCGACGAGCAGCGCCGAGTTGCTGCTCTCCCGGATCAGTCCGAGGAGCTCCAACCGGCCCTCCGCCAGGAGCACGAGCTCGCCCATCAGCGTCCGCTCACGACACCCTCAGGCCGGCCAGCGGCTCGTCCGTGGAGTTCACGGTGAGCACGACCGGGGCCTGCCCCGGCGCGTACGAGATCGCCGAGACGGAGCACGGGCTGACCACGATGCGCTGGAACAGGTCCAGGTGCGTGCCCAGGGCGTGGGCGAGGGCCGCCTTGATGGGGTCGGCGTGCGAGAAGCAGACCACCACCCCGCCCTCGTGGGCGGCGCGCACCCGGTCCACGGCGCCCACGGTGCGCGCCTGCATCTCGGGGAAGCTCTCGCCGCCGGGGAAGCGGAAGGTCGAGGGCGCCCGCTGGACGGTCGACCACGCCTTGAGCCGGGAGAGGCGGGAGAGCTCCTCGCCCGTCCACTCCCCGAAGTCGCACTCGAGCAGTCCCGGCTCCACGACGGCCTCCCGGCCGGTCCGGGCCGCGGTCGGCGCCGCGGTCTCGCGCGTGCGCTCGAGCGGTGAGGTGTACACGGCGTCGACGCGCACGCCCGCGAGCCGCTCCGCCACCCGGTCCGCCTGGGCCCGGCCGCGCTCGGACAGGTGCAGGCCGGGGGCCCGCCCCGGCAGGACCTTGCCCGTGGTGGGGGTCTCCCCGTGCCGCACGAGCAGGACGAGGGTGCTCCGTGGTGCCTTGCGAGTGACCATGATGCACCAGCGTACTGGCGGGGACTCCGGGGCCACAGGGCCCCGCGCCCGTCGTCGTCGGGCGCCGCCTGCGACGACGCCGGACCCGGCCCGCGGGCGCCCCCTTGACGCCGGGGTTAGGTTGGCGCTGTGACTGATCGCACCGATCACCCTGACATCCGCGCGCTCGGCGAGCTCCGCGCCGCCGGCGTCACCCACCGGACGCTGCGCGAGGAGATCCGCGAGAACCTCCTGCGCACGCTGGCCGAGGGCGGTGACCCCTGGCCTGGCCTGCACGGGCTCGGGCGCACGGTCCTGCCGCAGCTCGAGCGGGCCCTGCTCGCCGGCCACGACGTGGTGCTGCTGGGCGAGCGCGGCCAGGGCAAGACCCGCCTGCTGCGCACCCTCGCCGGGCTGCTCGACGAGTGGTCCCCCGCCATCGAGGGGTCGGAGCTCAACGAGCACCCCCTGGAGCCGCTGACCGAGGCGTCGCGCCGCCGGATTCTGCTCGAGGGCGACGAGCTGCCCGTGGTCTGGCGGCACCGGTCGGAGCGCTACGTCGAGAAGCTCGCCACCCCGGACACGTCCGTGGCGGACCTCATCGGGGACGTGGACCCGATGCGCGTGGCCGAGGGCCGGCGGCTCGGGGACCCGGAGACCATCCACTACGGGCTCGTGCCCCGCTCGCACCGCGGGATCGTGGCGATCAACGAGCTGCCCGACCTGGCCGAGCGCATCCAGGTGGCCATGCTCAACGTGATGGAGGAGCGGGACATCCAGATCCGCGGCTACGTCCTGCGGCTGCCGCTGGACGTGCTCGTGGTGGCCACGGCCAACCCCGAGGACTACACGAACCGAGGCCGGATCATCACGCCGCTCAAGGACCGGTTCGGCGCCGAGATCCGCACCCACTACCCGCTCGAGCTGGAGGACGAGATCGCCGTGATCCGCCAGGAGGCCGAGCTGATCGCCGAGGTCCCGGACACGATCCTGGAGACCCTGGCCCGGTTCACCCGCCTGCTGCGGGAGTCCTCCGCGGTGGACCAGCGCTCGGGGGTGTCGGCGCGCTTCGCCATCGCCGGCGCGGAGACGGTCGCGGCCGCGGCGCTGCGCCGCGCCACGATCCGCGGCGAGGCGGAGGCGGTCGCGCGGATGGTGGACATGGAGACGGCCACCGACGTCCTGGCCGGCAAGATCGAGTTCGAGTCCGGCGAGGAGGGCCGCGAGCGCGCGATCCTCGACCACCTGCTCCGCCGGGCCACCGCCGAGACCGTCCGCGGCCGCTTCCGCGGTCTCGACCTCGGACCGGTCGTGGAGGCCTTCGACGGCCGCACGACCGTGTCCACCGGCGACGACGTCTCCGCCCAGGACTTCCTCGCCGGGCTGCCCGAGCTGACGGCCTCCGACGACGACGGGGCCGCGACCGCCTACGACGAGATTGCCGCACGCCTCGGCGCGAGCACGCCGGGCCAGCGCGCCAGCGCGATCGAGCTGGCGCTGGAGGGGCTCTACCTCGCCCAGAAGATCTCCAAGGACGCCGACGAGGCCGGCACCGTCTACGGCTGACCGCACGGCCGGCACCAGGACCCGCACCGGGTTCCGCACCGGGACACAGAGAAGACACAGAGAAGACACAGAGGGGGCGTCATGCCCGCACACCACCGGTCCTCGAGGTACGGCCGGTACACCGGAGGACCCGATCCGCTGGCCCCGCCGGTGGACCTCTCCGAGGCGCTCGAGGCCGTCTCCGAGGACGTCATGGCCGGGTACTCGCCGGAGCACGCGCTGCGCGAGTTCCTCCGGCGGGGCGGCCGCGGCCGCGACGGCCTGGACGACCTGTCCCGGCGCCTGCAGCAGCACCGGCGCGAGCTGCTGAAGCGCCACGGCCTGGGCGGCACGCTCGAGGAGGCGAAGAAGCTGCTGGACAAGGCGCTGCGCCTGGAGCGCGAGCAGTTCCTGCGGGACGCCCGGATGGACCCGATGGACCGCTCCTTCCGGGAGATGCAGCTCGACGGCCTGCCGAGCTCCACGGCCGCCGCCGTCAGCGAGCTCGCGTCCTACGACTGGCAGTCCGAGTCCGCCCGGGTGGCCTACGAGCAGATCAAGGACCTCCTCGGCCGCGAGCTGCTCGACCAGCGCTTCGCCGGGATGAAGCAGGCCCTGGAGAACGCCACGGACGCCGACCGGGAGGCCGTGGCCGAGATGCTCCGGGACCTCAACGAGCTGCTCGAGAAGCACGGACGGGGCGAGGACACCGAGGAGGACTTCCAGGACTTCATGGCGAAGCACGGGGACCACTTCCCCGAGAACCCGCAGTCGGTCGACGAGCTGATCGACGCCCTGGCCCAGCGCGCCGCCGCGGCCCAGCGGATGCTCAACTCCATGTCCCCCGAGCAGCGCCAGGAGCTGATGCAGCTCTCCGCCCAGGCGTTCGGCTCCCCGGAGCTGATGGACCAGCTCGGCCGGCTCGACGCCAACCTGCAGGGGCTGCGCCCCGGCGAGGACTGGGGCGGGTCGGAGGGCTTCGAGGGCCAGGACGGCCTGGGCCTCGGCGACGGGACGGGCGTGCTCCAGGACATCGCCGAGCTCGACTCCCTCGCCGAGCAGCTGGCGCAGCACCACCGGGGCGCCAACCTGGACGACATGGACCTCGACGCGCTCGCGCGGCAGCTGGGCGAGGACGCCGCGGTCTCGGCCCGGACCCTCGCCGAGCTGGAGCGGGCGATGCGGGACAGCGGCTACCTGCAGCGCGGCGCCGACGGGGACCTGCGGCTCTCGCCCCGCGCCGTGCGCCGGATCGGGAAGGCGCTGATGCGGGACGCCGCGCAGAACCTGTCCTCCCGGACCGGTCAGCGCGACACCCGCCTCGCCGGTGCGGCCGGCGAGGCCTCCGGCGCCACCCGGGAGTGGCAGTTCGGGGACGCCGAGCCGTGGGACACCACCCGCACCATCACCAACGCGATCCGGCGCACCGCCGCCGAGGGCGGCGACGTCCGGCGCGGGCTGCGCCTCGACGTCCGCGACATCGAGGTCGCCGAGACCGAGGCGCGCACGCAGGCCGCCGTCGTCCTCCTCGTGGACACCTCGTTCTCCATGGCCGCCGAGGGGCGCTGGGTGCCCATGAAGCGCACGGCGCTCGCGCTGCACCACCTCGTCTCCACCCGGTTCCGGGGGGACCAGCTGCAGATCGTCGCGTTCGGCCGCTACGCCCGCGCCCTGCCGGTCGACGAGCTCACGGGGCTGCCGCCGGTGCGGGAGCAGGGCACCAACCTGCACCACGCCCTGTTGCTCGCCACGCGGTTCTTCCGCAAGCACCCCTCGATGCAGCCCGTCCTGCTCGTGGTCACCGACGGGGAGCCCACGGCGCACCTGCTGCCCGACGGCGAGAGCTGGTTCTCCTGGCCCACGGAGCCGGAGACCCTGCGCGCCACGGTCGAGGAGCTCGACCGGCTGGGACGCATGGGGGCCCAGGCGACGTTCTTCCGGCTCGGCGACGACCCGGGGCTGGAGCGGTTCCTGCGGCGGATGGCCGAGCGGATCGACGGGCGCGTGGTGGCGCCGGACCCGGGGGACCTGGGCTCCGCCGTCCTGGACGAGTACCTCAACGCCCGCGCCGGGGACCCCGACGACCTCTGAGCGGACTCCTGGCTCGCCCGGTCAGCGGGCCGCGGTGGAGCCCCCGTCGGCCGGCGGGGTGGGGTCGGACGGGCCGGACGGTCCCGCACCCTCCTCCGCCGAGGTCGCCGCCGAGGAGTGCTTCCCGTGGTGCTCCTCCTGCGCCTCGTGGGCGCCGTGGGCGGCGTGCTCGGCCTCGTGCTCGCCCTTGCCGAAGGGCAGCAGCTCCCAGACCAGCACCAGGACCGCGCCCCAGGCCAGGCCCAGGACGGCGGAGAAGAAGGTGTTCGTGAGCCAGGCGAGCGCCGCGCCGAGACCGCCGGGGACGGCGTCGTGCACGAGCACCTCCACGTGGTGGACCGCCTCGTACGGGGCGTGCCAGCCCAGGTCGTCGAGGCCGACGAGGACGATGTGCCCGCCCACCCAGATCATGGCGGCGGTGCCCACGACCGAGATGACCGTGAGCAGCCCGGGCATGCCCTTCACCAGGCCGTGGCCGATCTTCTGCGTGGTCGGGGAGGACCGTCCGGCCAGGTGCAGGCCGAAGTCGTCCATCCGGATGATCAGCGCCACCACCCCGTAGACCAGGACGGTGATGCCGATGGCCACGACCACCAGGATGGCCGCCCGCGAGAGCAGGGGCTCGCCGGCCACCTCGTTGAGGGAGATGACCATGATCTCGGCCGAGAGGATCAGGTCGGTGCGCACCGCGCCCCCGACCATCGTGTCCTCCGCGTCCTTGCCCTTCTCGACCACGGGGGTCTTGGTCTTGGCCCCGTGGCCCGAGATCTTCGACCAGATCTTCTCGGCCCCCTCGAAGCACAGGTAGCTGCCGCCGAGCATGAGGATCGGGGTGAGCAGCCACGGCGCGAACTGGCTCAGCAGCAGGATGACCGGGAGGATGAAGATGAGCTTGTTGCGCAGCGAGCCCTTGGTGATGCGCCAGATGATGGGCAGCTCGCGGGCCGGGGAGACGTCCCGGACGTACTGCGGGGTCACGGCGGTGTCGTCGACGACGACACCGGCGGCCTTCATGCTCGCCCGGCCCGCCGCCGCGCCGATGTCGTCCACGGAGGCGGCGGTGACGCGGGCGATGGCGGCGACGTCGTCCAGCAGGGCCATCAGACCGCCGCTCATCGGAGGATCTCCGGCGCGGTCTCAACAGGGGCGGGCGGAGCCGCGGTGGTGATCAGCATGATGACAGAGTAGGGCCTCGGACGCCCGGATGCTCCCGCGCGGGACGAACAGGCACCGATGTCCTGCCGTTCCGCGGAGCCGGTGGTGTTGCGCCCGGCGCCGGGGGGCGCTCCGGCACCGGACCGTCCAGCACCGACCAGGAAGCACCGACCAGGAGGCACCCCGCATGGACCCCGTTCACCCTGCCGCCGGACCGGCGGGGGCGCGACCGCCCGCGCCGTCGCCCGCTCCGCACGTCGTCGTCCTCCCCGGCGGCGGGTACGCCCGGCACGCGGACCACGAGGGCGAGCCCGTGGCCGAGTGGCTCCGCGGCCTCGGCCTCTCCGCCGGCGTCCTCCGCTATCCCGTGCACGTCAGGCACCCCGCCCCCGTGGACGCGGTGCGCGCCGAGGTGCGCCGGGTCAGGGCGGCCGGAGCCGGGCGGGTCGTCCTGCTGGGGTTCTCCGCCGGCGGGCACCTGGCCGGGCACGCCGCGCTCACCGCACCGGCCTCGGGGCCCGAGCGGGTCGACGCCGTGGTCCTGGGCTACCCGGTGGTGTCCATGCAGCTCGACACGCACCGGGGGTCGCAGGAGGAGCTCCTGGGCCCGGGGCCCTCCGCCGAGGTGCGGGCGGCCACGTCCCTCGACCGGATGGTGACCCGGGCCGCGCCGCCCTTCTTCGTGTGGCACACCGCCGACGACGCGTCCGTGCCGGTGCAGCACTCCTACCTGCTGGCCCAGGCGCTGGCGCACCGGGGCGTGCCGCACGCCCTCCACGTCTTTCCCCGCGGACCGCACGGTCTCGGACTGGCCGACGGCACCGGTGCGCCCGCGGCCTGGCCGGCGCTGTGCGCCGCGTGGCTGGCCGGCCTGGCGGAGGACGTCACGCCGCCCGCCGCCCGGTGAGGACCGCCGGCCGACGACGCATCCTCGAGCAGGTCCACCCGCCCGAGGTCCGGCCGCCGCCCCTCCGGTCCGCGCCGCGGCGTGGCGCTCCGCGGCGCGGACCGGAGACGGACCGGCTCACGCGGCCAGCACTCGCGACCTGGGGACGCGGCGCCGCCCGGACCCGGCCTGCTCCACGAACGCGGAGAACAGCCGCCCCCGGTCCGCGGCCGAGCCGTGGGAGTCCTCCGGGTGCCACTGCACCCCGACGGCCCAGGTGCGGTCCAGGTGCTCCGTCGCCTCGACCACGCCGTCCTCGGCCACGGCGGTGACGCGCAGCTCGGGGGCCACGACCCCCATGGCCTGGTGGTGGTCCGACCGGACGGTGAGCCGCCGGGCGCCGAAGACGGCGGCGAGCCTGCTCCCGGGCTCCAGGGCGACCTCCTCCTCGGGGCACACCGGGTCCCCCGGCGCGCCGCGGCGTCCGTGGCCGGTGCCGAGATCGGGGACGAGAGTTCCCCCGCAGGCCAGGTTGAGCAGCTGGGCCCCCCGTCCGATCGCCAGCAGCGGGGCGTCGCGGTCGAGGCTCTGCTCGAGGAGGTCCACGGTGTAGAGATCGGCGCGCCGGTCGACCCCGTACCCGTTGGGCACGGGCCCGTCCGCCCCGTAGAGGGCAGGGTCGACGTCCCCTCCTCCGAGCACCAGCACCGCGTCCGCGGAGGCGGTGACGGCGGGGTCGGCCAGCTCCCGGGCACTGGAGTCGACCAGGATCGGCCGGGCTCCGGTGTTGACCAGGCACTGCAGCGCGGTGCGGGTGCGGCGGCGCATCAGGTCCCGGGTCTGCGGCGTGAGGCCCGGGAAGTTCAGCGACACCACGGTCGCCACGGTGGGCGCTTTGGCACGGAGGCTCCACAGTCCTACGGGAGTCACCTCGTGCGCATTCAGATGAACGGCCTGTCGGTTCATGCTGTCATCTCCTGTTCGATCATGAGGTCCTCGCTCCGTGCCGGGTGGCGGGCGCACGCGGCGCCGCCGGGGCGATCGGAGGGAGGAGTTCAGGCCCGAAGCGTTTTCGGGGGCACCTGGTGAGTTGTTGCGGAGCTGGACGGTGGCGGTGGAGCCGACCGGGATGGGAGCGGCGGACACCGGGGTGAACGGCGGTCGCCCTTCACGCGATGCACCGGGGAAGTTCGCGTTCCCCGAGTGGTGCAGATCACTCTGCCCGAGCTGGAAGGGGGTGCGCCCCTCTTTTCCGGAAGAACATTGCCGGTTCTTCACGATCGACGAAAATCGGCTGTCAGGATGCGGGGACGGGCCCGGGCAGCGGCGGGTGGTCCCCGGCGCCGGGGTCGGTCCGCTCGCCGCCTCCGAGCGGGTCTACAGCGCGGGATCGATCATCGTCATGCCGGCGACCCTCGCGGTGTCGAACACCGGCAGCAGCGCCGCCGCCTCGTCGAGTCCGATGGTGCGCTCGATGAGCTTCTGGGGCTGCAGGGCGCCCTGCTCGATGAGCGCCATCATGGCCGGATAGTCGGCCGCGGCCATGCCGTGGCTGCCGAGCAGGTCCAGCTCCCAGGCGATGACCCGCGCCATCGGCACCCGCGGGTGGCCCTCGACCGGCGGCAGCAGGCCGATCTGGACGTGCCGCCCCCGCCGGCGCAGGCTGAGGACCGCGTCGGCGCAGGTCTGCTCGCTGCCCACGGCGTCGACGGCGACGTGGCCGCCCCCGCCGGTGAGGGCGGCGACCGCCGCGGGGACGTCGCACCCGTCCGCGCGCAGCGTGTGCTCCGCGCCGAGCTCACGGGCGAGGGCGAGCGCCTCCGGGTTGCGGTCGACCGCGATCACGCGTCCACCCAGTGCCCGGGCGATCATCACCGCGCTCAGCCCCACCCCGCCGGCGCCGACCACGGTGACCCACTCCCCCTCGGCGAGGCGCGCCCGGTCGGCCAGGGCCCGGTACGCCGTGGCGAACCGGCACCCCAGCGCGGCCGCGGTGGCGAGGTCGACGTGCTCGGGGACGGCCACGAGGTTCGTGTCGGCCCCGTGCAGGGCGACGTACTCGGCGAAGGACCCCCAGTGGGTGAACCCCGGCTGCTGCTGATCGGGGCAGACCTGCGCGTTGCCGGAACGGCACCACTCGCACCGGCCGCAGCCGCAGACGAAGGGGACGGTCACCCGGTCCCCGGTGCTCCAGCGGCGCACGCCCGCCCCCACCGCGACGACCACCCCGGCCAGCTCGTGCCCGGGGACGTGGGGCAGCGCGATCTCGTCGTGCCCGGCCCAGGCGTGCCAGTCGCTGCGGCACAGGCCCGTGGCCTCGACCCGGACGACCACCCCGTCGGGCGGTGCCGTGGGCTCGGCGACGTCACGGACCTCCGGCCGGCCCCGGACAGCATCGATCACCACTGCGCGCATGCCCCCACTCTCCCACGCCCGTGCGGCACCGGCAGGGGTGTGAGCAAGGAGACAGCGCTCGTCGATGCGTCACTCGGCGCCGTGGTGGTAGACCGGTCGTTGGAGACACCGTGTGCTGACCGTGCGGCGCGACCTGCTGGGGCATTCTGCCCCCGTCGGGCCCGTGACAGCGATCCCGGCTCCGCCCGGGGAGCGCGCCGCCGCTCTCCTCGCTGTTCGCCTTCCCCATCAGCCCGTGCCCGGAGGAGCCCCGTTGAGTGTGAAGCAGTTCTTGGACGCCTACGGCCGGAGCCGGACCGCCTCCCCCTCGGTACGGGTCTTCGCCGGCGTGGCGGACACCCCGCGCACCCCGGCCCCGACGTGGTGGAACCACCCGGTGACGATCATGTTCGTCGCGGTGATCGGCGCGGCCCTCTCCTTCACCACCCCCGCCCTGCCGGCGCTGTCGGGACTCCTGGTCGCGATCTCCGGCGTGGCCCTGGCGTCCCTGGCCGAGATCGACCGTGGACGGTGGTCGGCCAGTCGCGCGCGCGCCGTCGAGGAGTCGGTGTGGATCGCCGATCAGTGCGGGTACCGCGTGGACACCGCCGGTGGAGCCCTGCGGTGGAGGAACGACGACCGGAGCATGGTCGCCCGGCTCGGTCACCGCGGTGGCGGGTGGGACCTGCTCCTGCTCGACATCGAAGCCCCGGCTCTCGGGAGCGACCGCTGACGAAGGCCTTCTCCCGCCCCGTCCTCTGATCGTCACCTCGCGCGGGGCGGCATCGGTGCCCGTCCGCGGCCCGGCGGCCCGTTGCGCGCAGCACGGGCACGATGCCGGTCACCGAGGCCCCCGGGGCGGAGCAGTGGGCGTTCCAGGCGCTACAGGGAGTTCCACAGCACCAGAGCCGCGCCCAGCGTGGAGACCGACAGCGCCACGCGGCGCACTCGTTGCCGGTCCAGGCGCTTGTTGACCAGCCCTGACAGGGCGAACCCCAGGATCATCGCCGGGGTGAGGATCGCGGCGAACTGCAGGATGTGCTGATCCAGGGCTCCGACCGCGGCGAGGCCGACCAGGGACATGAGGGCTCCCACGAGGAAGAAGGCGCTCATGGTGCCGCGCAGCTGTGCGGTGGAGGAGCCCTGCCACACCAGGGCCATGGGCGGGCCCCCGATGGCCGTGGCGGTCCCGAGCACCCCGGAGGCCGCCCCGGCGACGGCGACGGTGACGGGACGGGGCGCTGGGCGCCAACCCCAGATGCTCAGCAGGACACCCAGCAGCACCGTGCCGGCCAGCGTCAACGCCAGCCCGCGGGCGGGCAGGAATGCCACCAGGGCAGCACCGATCACCGTGCCGGGGACCCGTCCGAGCAGGGCCCACCCTGTCCCGGACAGGTCGATGGCCGTGCGGTCCCGGAGCACCCCGAGCACGGTGACGCCGGCTGCGAGCAGCACGATGGACCCCGGCAGCAGCGAGGGATCGACCAGAGCGATCGCCGGGGCCGCCAGCATCCCCAGTCCGAATCCGATCGCCCCCTGCAGGCAGGCCGCCGCGACGATGACCACGGCAATGATGACGAGCTCCACACCACTCATGTCTGCACCTTCTCGCGGTTCGGGTCTGGCGGGTCGGATCTTCCCGGGTGGAACAAGGCCATCACGGCGGACCGTGTCTCACCGGGGCCTTGTCCGGCGATCAGCCTCAGCCGTGCGGAACCGATGGCAGAGGGCGGGAATCACTGGTGTGGTTCCCGCCCTGTGCGTTCCCTATGGGCTGGAGGTGTGGCTCAGCCGATCAGCGTGGTGAGGAGCCGGTAGCAGGTGGCCAGGATCGCGGCCAGGCCGAGCAGTCCCAGGGCGGTCTGCCACCAGCGGTTGGCATAGCGGCCCATCACGTCGCGGCGGGTGGCCATGATCAGCAGCAGGATCCCCAGCAGCGGGGCGACGATCACGGTCAGCGCCTGGGCGGTGATGATCAGCTGGATCGGGGAGCCCTGGGCGAGCAGGGTGACGGCCAGGCCGAAGGCCAGGACCACGCAGATCATGGCCTTCACCCGGTGGCGGTCCAGTTTGTTGCCCCAGCCCAGCGTGTCCGAGATGAGGGTGCCTCCGGCGGTGGCGTTGGCGATCATCGAGGAGAACGCCGCCCCGGTGAACCCGAGGCCGAAGACGGTCGTGCCGATCGGCCCGGCCAACGGCTCCAGGACCTTGGACAGGTCCCCCAGGGTGGCGGCGGTGCCGCCGGTGGCCTGCAGGGCGGTGGCCGCGACCACGATGACCAGGATGGTCATGATGCCCGGGGCGACGATGCCGGGGATGGTGTCGGCCAGGGTGGTGGCCTTGTACTGCTCGGGGCGCAGGCCCCGTTCCCTCGAGGCGTAGCCGGTGTAGAAGGCGGCGTTGATCGAGAAGTTGGTGCCGACCAGGGCCACCAGCAGCATCCCGGCTCCGGGGGGCAGGGACGGGATGAATCCGTCGGACACCTCGACCCAGTCGGGCTGGGTGAGCAGCGCCGAGGCGAGGAACCCGGCGGCCATCAGGGCGATGATCGCCAGCAGTCCCCGTTCGAAGAGCTTGTAGTAGTTCGGTGCCCAGGCCACCACGCCCACGAGCACGGTGCAGGCCAGGGTCCACAGGGTCGGGGAGCCGCCGAAGACCATGGACATCCCCAGCCCGGAGCCCACCGCGTTGCCCACGGAGAACATCAGGGTGATCAGGAAGACCCCGATGCCGGCGGCCACCCCGGTGATCTTGCCGAGGTGCATCTTGATCATCTGGATCAGGGAGCGGTCGGAGGCCAGGGCGATCCGCACGCTCATGTCGGTGAAGCCGAGCATCAGGAGGGTGGAGACGGCGATGACCCAGATCAGGTCGTAGCCGTAGAGGCTGCCGGCCTGGACTGCC
The DNA here is from genome assembly GCF_040981005.1 of Kocuria sp. CPCC 205258. Taxonomy (NCBI): domain Bacteria; kingdom Bacillati; phylum Actinomycetota; class Actinomycetes; order Micrococcales; family Micrococcaceae; genus Kocuria; species Kocuria sp. CPCC 205258. The sequence continues at coordinate 232,697 of NZ_JAVKPS010000002.1, forward strand.
GAGGTCAGGTTGCCCGGGCCGAACTGCCAGGCCCCGACGATGAACCCCGGGCCCATCAGGGCCAGCGCGCCCAGCAGCCGGGATCGGCGGTTGGGTCGGGCGAGGGGTTCAGTGCCGAGTGCGGGGGTCTCGGAGTCGGTCACCTCGTGAGTGGCCGAGTGCGCGGACTTCTTGGATCGAGCAGTCATGCTGGTCATCGTCGTTCTCCACCGTCCTGGTTGGGAAATCACACCACGCTGGTGGCCTGGAAGCCGCGGGTCGTCGTGTACTGGGCGTTGTCACCGATGAGCCCGGCGGAGGTCAGGGCGGCGGAGATCTCCTCGCGCGCGCCCTCGGCCAGGGGCAGCAGCGGCGGGCGGACCACGGCGTTGGGCAGCACCCCGCGCTCGACCAGGCCCATCTTCAGCGCCACGGTGCCCTCCATGTGGGAACCGCGGTGGTAGACGGCCTTGGTGACCGGCAGGAGCTTGTCGTGCAGCGCCCGGGCGGCGGCGTAGTCCTTGGCCTTGCCCGCGGCGATCAGCTCGATCAGCGGCTCGGGGGCGAGTCCGCCGTAGCCGACCAGGGCGCCGTCGACGTCGAACATGGTGTGCAGCAGGTACTCGTCGTGGCAGGTGAGGATCTGCAGCTCCGGGTTCTCGCGGCGGAGCACGGGGATCTCGGTGTCCCAGCGGCGCATGTTGCGCACCCCGTTCTTGGTGGCGAAGACCCCGGGCTGGGCGGCGATCTCGAGCTGGGTCCTGAGATTGTAGGTGGCCTTGGTGGCGTCGGGGTACTGGAAGAGGATCAGCGGCAGGTCGGACTCCTCGTGGATGATCCGGTAGCGCTGCTGCGGGGCGCCGTCCTGGTAGCCGAAGCGCAGCCAGCCGTGGGAGGGGTAGACCAGTCCGGCCTTGGCCCCGGCCTCGGCGGCCCGGGCGGCCTCGAGACCGGCGACCTTGTCGCCCTCGCCGGTGATGCCGGCGATGATCGGCACCTCGCCGGCGGCGTCGACCATGGTGCGGATGACGTCGACCTGCTCCTCGGCGGTGAGGTAGGTGCCCTCACCGGCGTGACCGAGGCAGACCAGGCCCTTCACGCCCGGCACGGAGGCGAGCCAGCGGGTCAGGTTCGCCACGGCGTCGTGGTCGACCTCCATGTCGGCGGTGAACGGGGTGACGGGGGCGGGAACGAGACCGCGGAGATCGAGAGACATGTGAGGTTCCTCCTGGGTTGAGAACGTTTGCGGGAACGTTTTCAACTATGATGTGACTCATGACACCTGTCAACACCTCCGCCGAAACTTTCTGTGACCGAGCTCATGGGACCTCACCACTCGGACCGGCCTCAGGGCCTGGCGTGCCAAGGGCTTTGGTATCGTCCGAGCCATGGACCAGGACGGGCATGACTGAGCAGGCGGGCTCACGCACCGTGACGATCCGTGACGTCGCCCGGGTCGCCGGGGTGAGCATCTCCACGGTCTCGAGGGTGCTCGACGACCGCCACCCGCCCTCGAAGTCCCCTTCGGCCGAACGCGTCCGGGCTGCCGCGGCCGAGCTGGGCTATCGCCCTGATGCCTACGCCTCCGGGTTGCGCCGCCAGCACACCGGCACCGTCGGAGTCCTGGTGCCGCGGCTGTCGGACACGGTGATGGCGGTGTTCTTCGAAGAGGTCGCCCGGGCCTGTGCCCGTCAGGCCGGATTCGCCATGGTCGCCACCACCGAGGACCGCCCCGAGGCCGAAAAGGCCACCGTGGAGACCCTGCTGCGCCAGCGCGTGGACGGGCTGATCCTGACCACCGCCCGCCTGGACGATCCTGTTGCCGCCCAGCTGCGCGCCCAGGGGGTGCCGCACGTCCTGGCGCTGCGCACCGATCACATCAGCCCCTCGGCCACCGGCGACGACGAGCTCGGCGGATACCTGGCCACCCGCCACCTGCTGGACCTGGGCCACCGCGACATCGCCCTGGTCGCCGGGCCCTTCTACGCCTCCACCGCCGTGGCCCGGCAGGCCGGCTACCGCCGCGCCATGTCCGAGGCCGGCCTGACCGACGTCGACCACCTCGTCCACGAATCGACCTTCGGCATGGACTCCGGGGAGACCGTCGCCCGGGCCATCCTGGCCGGCGCGCACCGGCCCACCGCGATCTTCGCCGTCAACGACAACACCGCCATCGGCGTGCTGGCCGCCGCCCAGGCCGCCGGGCTGTCCGTGCCCGGCGATCTATCGGTGGTCGGCTACAACGACATCCCCGTCTCGGCCCGCCTGCCCGTGGCCCTGACCACCGTGCGGGTGCCCTTCGACCAGATCGCCGCCAACGCCGTGGAGTTGCTCACCCAGCAGCGCACCGGCGCCCTCGGCGAGCCGCGCCGAGTGGTCACCCCGACTCTCATTCCGCGCCAGTCCACCGCCCGGCCCCCTTCCTCACGCACTGTCTGAGACCGCTCCGGCCGGCAGCACGACCCACCACCGCCGGCTCTCAGGAGCCTGCAGAACGGAGACAGCATGCCCATCGTCACCATCAACATGGTTGCGGGTCGAGACCGCGCCGTGGTCCAGGACTGCCTGCGCGAGGTCGCCAGGACGGTGTCGCGCACCTTGGACACCCCGCTGTCCTCCGTCCGGGTGCTGGTCAACGAGGTCGACCCGGAACTGTGGACGGTCGGGGCCACCCTCAAGAGCGACGAGCGACCCTCCGCCCCTGCGTCCTGAGCCGCAGCTGATGTCCCTCGTGCAGTGCTCGCACTGGCGAATTATCTCGCCCATGGTGGCTGGGCATGATCCCACGGCACCGCCCGTGGACGTCCGCTTCGGTCACGAGCCCGCCCGCCTACTCGTGACCTCGCGGCACGGCGCCTCCCAGCCCGGATGCCGGGTGCGGGCCCATCGTTCCGACGGCGGTCCTCAGCGGTCCAGGGTGCGGCTCGGCGTCGTCCCGTAGACCTGCTGGTAGTACTGCGCGAAGCGTCCCGCATGGGTGAAGCCCCATCGGGCCGCGATCCCCTTCACGGTGTCCCCGCGAGCCGGGTCGCCGTCCTGCAGGTCCCGGTGGGCGGCGTCCATCCGCGTCCGGCGCAGGTACTGGGCCGGGGTCAGGCCCAGGGGATGGTTGGCCCGGAACGCCCGCACCAGGACCTTCGTGGTCGTCCGGGCGGCGCGGGCGGCGTCCTCCACGGTGATCGGGTCCGAGGCGTGGTCGTCGAAGAACTGTGCCGCGATCCGGTAGCGGCGGGACTGGGCCTCCATGGACAGGTACCGCTCCTCCCGGTCCCCGAGCAGCGGGAAGCACTCCAGCAGACCCACGGCCAGGTGGCGGGTCAGGTCGGCGCGCACCATGGGCTCCTCGAAGGCCGTCGACCCCAGCATGTCGGCACCACGGCGCACCAGGCCCGCCCAGTACTCGCCGAGCCGGACGCTGACCGGGGCGGACGAGCTGAAATCCACCGGGGTCCCCTGGCCGTAGACGGTGTCGGCCGTGGCCTGCACCAGGTCCACCGGCAGGTGCGCCAAGGTCACGTCGACGTCCTGCGCCACCACCAGGGACGGGTGCTCGGGGCGGAACAGCACCGATGAGCCCGCAGCCGCAGCGCCGGTCTCCGCGCGGATCTGCCAGTCGTACCTGACCCCTCGCACGTGGGCCACCGTGAAGACCTCGGTGTCCCCCCAGAGGGACATCGTTCCGCCCACGTGCACCGCCGACATGGCGACCTGGCCGTCCCCGGCCCTCGACAACCGGTAGGAGAACCCCGGATCGGTGGAGCTGTAGCCGAAGCGCATGCCGGTCCGCTCGCCGAGCGCGGGCAGCACCTCGGGATCCAGGATCGTGAGCTCGTGGCGGAACACCTCACCCATGAGTCAGCACCGCCTCCCGCCCAGGGCCCACCCCACGGGGGCTCTGCTCCGAAGAACCATTCTCCAGCTCTGCCGGAGGGCTCGCACCATTGTGACCCGACACTTCGACGACCCGCTTCGGAAAGGGCGCCTCCCGGTTCGCCCCGGACAACGCCGAGGAGCCGGCCTCCGGGGTGCCTGCTTCTCGCGTCAGCGCGCTGCGGTGAGGATGCGGTGGAGCACGTCGTTGTAGGGCGCCCCGGTGCGCTGAACGCTGTGGCCGGCACCGGGCACGACAGCCCGCTCGGCCTCGAGCTCGCGCTCGAGGACATCGCAGACGGCGTCGAAGACCGGGCTGTGACCGCCGGAGACGACCAGCTTCGGAAAGGGCGCCTCACGCAGAGCACCCAGCGGGATTTGGGCCTCGGCGGTGAGGCGTTCGCGCCGGAGGATCTGCGCGTTCTGCAGCAGCGCGGGCGGCAGCGGGTTCGGCGGGGTGACGGCGCTGCCGACGTAGCCGATGAACGCGTGCAGGAACGCAGTGGGGTCGGCCGGGCCCTGGTCCCACAGCTCCCGCAGCCCCCGGGCATAGTCGCGCACGATCGGGTCGTCGGGCAGCAGGCCGAAGGCCGGCGGTTCGTTGACGGTCAGGGACCGGACCATCCCGGGGCGCTGAGCCGCCGCCAGCAGGGCCACGACGCCGCCGTAGGAGTGCCCGACCAGGTGCATGGGCTCGGTGAGCAGCTCGGCGACGTCCCCGGCGTCGACCTCGAAGTCCTCGACCTCGGCCGGCGGGTTGGGGAAGTAGCCGCGCCGGTCCACCACGATCAGATGCCAGTGCTGGGCCAGGGGACGCTGGGCGTCCCAGGTCATCGCCCCGCCGGTAACACTGCCGTGGACCAGCAGCACGGGCGGACCGGCGCCCCAGTGCTCGACGTGGATGCTCGGCATGGCAGGCTCCTCGTCTCCGAGATCCGACACCACTATGGTCCCCCCGGCCGGCAGCCCCGACAACGTCCGTTGGGCGATCGTTGGGGACCGATCCCGCGGAGCAGCACGGCCGCGCCGCTCCGCGGGCACCCCGAGGCGAGCAGCCGGGAGCACTCCTCGGCCTGTGTGCGGGTCAGAGCCCCTCGTGCGCCATGTTCGCGAACCGGGAGTAGTGGCCCTGGAACGCCACCACGATCGTCTTGGTGGGACCGTTGCGGTGCTTGGCCACGATCACGTCGGCCTCACCGGCACGCGGCGACTCCTTGTCGTAGACGTCGTCGCGGTGCAGCAGGATCACCATGTCCGCGTCCTGCTCGATGGATCCACTTTCACGAAGATCGGACACCATCGGCTTCTTGTCCTGGCGCTGCTCGGAGCCACGGTTCAGCTGCGACAGCGCGATGACCGGGACCTCGAGCTCCTTGGCCAGCAGCTTCAGGGCACGGGAGAACTCCGAGACCTCCTGCTGGCGGGACTCGACCTTCTTGCCGGAGCTCATGAGCTGGAGGTAGTCGAGCACCACGAGCTTGAGATCGTGCTTCTGCTTGAGCCGGCGGCACTTCGCCCGGATCTCCATGAGGGACATGTTCGGGGAGTCGTCGATGAACAGCGGAGCGGAGTCCATCTTGCCCATCGTGGTGGCGATCTTGGCCCACTGCTCGTCCTGCAGCCGGCCCTTGCGCAGGTCCTGCATGTTCAGCGTGGCCTCGGCGGAGAGCAGGCGCATGGCGATCTCGTTGCGGCTCATCTCGAGGGAGAAGATCACCGTGGTCTGGTTGTGCTTGATCGCCGCGGACCGCGCGACGTCGAGGGCCAGCGTCGAGTTGTGCGTGGGGATGAACGTCCGGCCGGCCAGATACAGGTGCGAGGGATGGTCGATCTCGATGCACCGCACCGGCACGGAGTCGATCGGCTCGACCGAGGTGATGAAGCGCTGAGAGCGTTTCGGCGTAGCCCGCGCGTCTCGCTCCTTGTGCATGATTTGTTTACGACTCAGGCCGAACACCTGATCGGACGTCGAGAACGTCAGAAGATAGGCGGTGGATGAGGCCTCGCTTCGCCCATTGACTCTCTTCTCGGCCCAACCTGATCGGTACCCCAGCGAATGGACCAGTTCACGCACGTCCTGTGCCAGCCGTCGGTTTGTCACCGCGAACTGTACGCATCCTGCATTGGTCACGGTCCCGTCGGTGTCCAACAATCCAGCAAGCAGTTCTCGGCGCTGAGTTTCACTGGCTCGCAGGTACGACATGGGGATGTGCTTGTCGCCGAGCACGCCCAGAGCACGCAGGCGGCCTTGGAAAGATGCCTTTTCCTGGTGACAGACCATGCACCGCAGACCTCCGGTACAGGTACCACCGCAGTCAATGCACGTGGCTCGCACCTTGGTCGCCAGCTCGCCCTTGAGCTTGCCGCCGCAAGTCTTGGAGCACGTTCGGACGTTCCTGTCCGTGTGAGTGAAGGGCTGATCGCAGATTTCGCACCGACCATGCAGAACCCGCTCTTCCGGAGGAAGGCCGATGGCATGAGTTATCCCTGCAACAGGATGAAGCTCGTACCCCTCCGCAGAGACACGCATGAGGATCTCCTCATCGGCGCTGGTGATACGTGCCGCCCTCGAGTGACCGTCACCGAGCCACGCGCCGAGCGTGTACGGCCCAACAGCCAACTCCTGTGGAGCCAACTGCAATGCCGTGGCGTTCCTTACGCTGTGGTTGAGCCTGGCTTCCTTGGTGGTGCATCGCAATGTCGAACGAATGTCAGCCGTCGTCCGGATCGCGGCAAAGGTCTGCTGGTTCTTCGCCCGGCCGTAATTGGCGATTGCGGCCTGGGCCGATCTCCGGGACGAGCGTGTATCGGTCAGCCACTGGTGCTGCTCGTCGGCGACGATCTCGGAGCCGTCGTCGAAGCTCACGCGGTAGCAGGGACGTTCGGTCATGACCTCGGTGGCCGCGACCACACGGGACGGCGTGCCGTCCGCGGCGATGACTTCGTCCCCCACCTGGACCTCGCCCATGGTGGTCCACCCCGTGGGAGTGGGAATCGCAGTGTCCAGCGCGAGCGCCTTGCCCATGGCCGGCCTCGCCGCGATGACGATCATCTGGCCGCCCTGGAAGCCCTGGGTCAGCTCGTCGAGCTCGATGAAGCCGGTGGGCACGCCGCGCATGCCCTCGCCGCGGGAGCCGGCGGCCTCGATCTCGTCGACCGTGGACTCGATGACCTCCTTGAGCACCGTGTAGTCCTCGGAGGAGCGGCGCTCGGCCACCTGGTAGATCTCGGCCTGGGCGGCGTTGACGATGTCGTCGACCTCGCCGTCGGAGCTGTAGCCGAGCTGCACGATCTTGGTGCCGGCCTCCACGAGCCGGCGCAGCACGCCGCGCTCGCGCACGATCTCGGCGTAGAAGCCCGCGTTGGCCGCGGTGGGCACGGAGGAGATGAGGGTGTGCAGGTACGCGGGACCGCCGACGCGCTCGATCTCGCCGCGCTTGGTCAGCTCGTCCGCCACGGTGATGGCGTCCGCGGGCTCGCCGCGCCCGTACAGGGAGATCACGGCCTCGTAGATGGACTCGTGGGCGGGCTTGTAGAAGTCGACGCCGCGCAGGACCTCCACCACATCCGCGATCGCGTCCTTGGACAGCATCATCCCGCCGAGCACGGACTGCTCCGCGACGTTGTCCTGCGGCGGGGTCCGGCCGTACTCCCGGTCGCTCCCGGACGAGCGCTCCGACACCATCGACACCTGGTCCACCTCTCCCCGCGCACCCCGCGGACAGCGGAGCGCGCACACGACGACGCCACCCCGATCTTCCGGGCAGCCCCTCCATTCTCGCACCGACCGCGGACACCGCTTGCCGCCCGGGCCCGTCCGTGGACACCATGGATCATGACGCTCACCACAGACCTCAGCGGCCCCTGTTCGTGGGACATCAGGACCACCCGGGCGGAGCTGGCCGCGGGCCGGATCAGCCACGTGGAGCACCTCGACGCCCTGCTGGAGCGCCTGCCCACGGCGCAGCGGCTGGGCGCGGTGATCAGCGCGGACCCGGAACTGGCCCGGGCCTTCGCCCACGCGCTGGACCGCCGGGAGACGCGGGGCCCGCTGACGGGGATCCCGCTGGCGGTCAAGGACATCGTGGACGTCGCGGGGTTCCCCACCACCGGCGGGACCCGGTCGCTCGAGCACGACGTGGTGGCGCGGGACGCCCCCGCGGTGGCCCGCCTGCGCGAGGCCGGGGCCCTGTTCGCCCTGAAGACCAACCTGCACGAGCTGTCCTTCGGCATCACCTCCAACAACGGCGCGTACGGGCCGGTGCGCCACCCGGCCGACCCGGCGCTGAGCCCCGGCGGCAGCAGCGGGGGCTCGGCGGTGGCCGTGGCGGTGGGCCTGGTCCCGGCCGCTGTCGCCGCGGACACCGGGGGCTCGGCCCGCATCCCCGCCGCCCTGTGCGGGATCGTGGGCTTCCGGCCCACACTGGGCCGCTACCCGTCGTCGGGCGTCCTCCCGATCGCCCACTCGCGGGACACGATCGGCCCCATGGCCCGGACCGTGGACGACATCGTGCTGCTGGACGCCCTGCTCGCGGGCGAGCACCCGCTGGGCGCACCCGGCGCACGGCACCTGGAGTTCGACGACGAGGGCCCCGGCCCGCTCCACGGCGTCCGGCTCGGCGTGCCCGAGCTGTTCCTCGAGGACCTGGAGCCGGGCGTGGACACGGTCTTCGGCGCGGGCCTGCGAGCGCTGGAGGCGGCCGGCGCGGAGCTCGTGCCGGTCGACGTCCGCCCCGCCCGCGAGCTGGCCGCCACGGCCGGCATGACGATCGCCCTCCACGAGTTCCTGCCCGACCTCCAGGCCTATCTGGAGGCGCGCGGCACGGGGCGCTCCCTCGACGAGGTGCGGGACGGGATCGGCAGCCCGGACGTGCGGCGGATCTGGGAGCTGGCGCAGGTGTTCCGCGCCGCCGACGACGACTACCGCGCGGCCCAGGAGGAGCGCCGGCTCGCCCTGCGGCTGTACACCGGGGCGATGCAGGCCCAGGGAGTGACGGCCCTGGTGCAGCCGACGTGCCCGCTGACGGCCCGGCCGATCGGCGACGACGAGACCGTGGAGCTCAACGGCCGGCGCGTGCCCACCTTCGACACCTTCACCCGCCACTCCGACCTCGCCGGCATCATCGGCACCCCCGGGATCAGCCTCCCCGCCGGACGCACCGCGGAGGGCCTGCCGGTGGCCCTGGAGCTCGCGGCGGGGCCGGGGGCGGACGCCGTGCTGCTGGACCTCGCCCGCACCGTGGAGGCGCTGCTGCGCGACCAGTGAGCCGCCGTGGTGCTTTTCGGGGGACAGCGCAACGATTCAGAGCTACAACCGTTGACGAATCCAACGGTCGCCCTCTACGGTGAGGTCACCGATGTGCGTGATGCATCTCACAGCGGATTCGCCGGTGCCGGGCGCCGGCAGGACCGACCCGAGGAAGAGGACCCCCATGAAGCACCCGTTCGCCAGAGCAGCCGCCGTCGGAACCGTCCTGACGTTCGCCCTGACCGCCTGCGGCGGCGGGGGGACCACCGGCGGCGGCGGGGACGGCGAGGAGCTGCAGCCGCTCACCATCGGCGTCATCCCCATCGCACCCTCCGCGCCCGTGCAGCTCGCCCTCGACGAGGGCATCTTCGAGAAGCACGGCCTGGACGTCACGATCGAGACCGCCCAGGGCGGCGCCGCCATGCTCCCGGCCGTCTCGGGCGGCTCCATGGACATCGGCGTGGGCAACCCGCTCTCGGTCATCCTCGCCAAGGACCAGGGCCTCGACATGAAGATCCTCAGCGGCTACAGCAGCTCCATGGCCGAGGGCGAGGACATCACCGGCGTGGCCGCCAACCAGGACGCCGGCATCGCGTCCTGGGCCGACCTGGCCGGCAAGCGGGTCGCGGTGAACACGATCAACGGCCAGGGCGACCTCACCATCAAGGAGGCCGTGAGCAAGGCCGGCGGCGATCCCGACGCCGTGAACTTCGTGGAGATGCCCTTCCAGGACATGCCGGCCCAGCTGGAGCGCGGGGAGATCGACGCCGCCTGGGTCCCGGAGCCGTTCCTGACCCAGCTGATCAACGGCGAGCAGACCGCCCTGGTCGGCTACAACTACCAGGACACCGTCCCGGGCCTGGACACCATGGTCACCTTCAGCAGCACGGCGTTCACCGAGGAGAACCCGGAGGTCCTCGAGGACTACAACGCCGCGATCGACGAGGCGCTCCAGTTCGCCCAGGAGAACCCCGACCGGGTGCGCGAGACCATCGTGAGCTTCCTCAACATGCCGGAGGAGGTCGCCACCGACCTGCGGCTGGAGGAGTTCGACGCGGAGGTGGACCGCGACGAGCTCGAGACGCTCGCCGAGCTGATGCTCAAGTACGACGTGATCGAGACCGAGGCGAACCTGGACGAGATCGTCCAGGCCGACTAGGACCGCGGCCGCGCCGGCGGGAACTCGTCGGCGCGGTCGATGGCCTCCTCGGTCATCCGCCGGCCGAGCTCGATGAGCTCCCCGGCGCGGTGGAAGTCCAGCAGCCGCCCGGCGCTCTTCGGCACGGTGATGAGCAGGTCGGGCGGGTAGCCGGCCAGCCGATAGCGCAGCACCATGGACTGCAGCACCTCGAGGGAGAGCTGCATGACGTCGAGCGTGCGCAGCCCCGCCGGCAGGGCGCCGAAGCCGTCCTGGGCGAGCTCCTCCGCGGTCTCCTCGGCGGCATCCACGAGCGCGTCCCGGACGGCGTCCTGGACGAGGGCCTCGGCGGCGCCCACCGGGGCCGACCCGGCGGGGCGCAGGAACCGGGACGGGGTGCTGCGGCCGCGCGTCTCCGCGAAGCGCTCCAGGACGCTGCGCGTCAGCTCGCGGTCCAGGACGTGGGAGGCGCTGCGCCGGAACCGCTCCGCCCACTCCTCGGACGGCCGCACGGCGGACGTCTCGTGGGCCGGGACCCTGCCCTCCCCGGACTGCTGCCCCCCGGACAGGGAGACCGCCACCGTCACGTCCGCGCGGGTGGCGACGGTCGCGGCGATGGGCACGGGGTTCATGATCCCCCCGTCGGCGAGCAGCCGGCCGTTGAGCATGACGGGGGTGATGATGCTCGGCAGGGCGATCGACGCGCGGACGGCCACGTCCACCGGGCCCTCCTGGAACCAGACCTCCTTGCGGGCGAGCAGGTCCGTGGCCACCGCCGTGAAGGGGATGGGCAGGTCCTCGATGAGCCGGCCGGCGAGCAGCTCGCGCACCTTCGCCATGATCTTCTCCGCGCGGATCACCCCGGGCGCCGAGGGGGACGGGTCCAGCAGCCGCAGCACGTCCCGCTGGCTCAGACCCAGCACCCACTGCGCGTACGCCTCCAGCTGCCCGGCGGCGTGGAGGCCGCCCACGAGCGCCCCCATCGAGCTCCCCGCCACGGTCACGATGTCGTAGCCGCGCTCCTCGAGCACCTCGATCACGCCGATGTGGGCGTAGCCGCGGGCACCGCCGCTGCCCAGCGCCAGGGCCACGCGCGTGCGTGGGGACATCCGCCGCTCCTCTCCCGCAGGGGACCGGCCACTGGACCGGCCGGGTGCCCCGAGCCTAGCCCGCCGGCCGCCGAGGGCGACTCCCCGACCGGGTGCCGGACCAGTGGCCGGACCAGCTCGGGAAGGACGGAAGACCCTATCAGCAGGCGGGGTTTTCCACCCTGTGGACAACCGGTGGAAAACGCCGTGGACGGCTGTGCACAGGTTGGGGAGAACCCTGTGGAAAGTTATGCACAGGGTTCCACAAATCCTCCTCTGACCAGGAGCGGTGGCGATGCACACCCTGTGCAGAGCGGACCCGGACACCACCGGTGCCGTCCACAGCACCGTGTTCTCCGACTCGTGTTCCGGCCCACGTCGGAGGCCGGTCCGTCAGGAGCACCGCGCACCCCGGACCACCCCGAGCACCACGTGGGCGCGGCGGACCGGCACGCCCTGTTCCTGGAGCCGGAGGAGGCCTTCGCCCGCCCTCAGGAGACCGAGGCGAGCAGCGCCAGCCACAGCAGCGGGTGGCAGAGCACCGACAGCCCCAGCAGCACCAGGAACCGGACCCGGTCGGACGCGAACCCGATGGCCCCCGCGAGAGCCACCACCGCCGTCACGGTGGCCCCCACCGCCGCCGCGACGAAGCCGATCACGAAGAACGCCATGGAGGTCTCGGGCCCTGCGGAGTTCCCGCCCAGGAACGCCACGACAAAAGCCAGTACGGTGAATAGCAGGCATCCCACGCCGAACCAGTACAGGGCGGACGGCGAGACACGGGAGATCAGGGACGGCATGCACCCATTGTCCCCTGGGGAACCCGACGGCACCGCCGCACCGGCCCGCGGGTGCCCGAACGCCCGGCCGACGCACCCGACCCCTCCAGGAGATCCCCGTGGACGACAACCAGCGCATGTGGGAGGACCGGTACGCCTCCGGGGGGTCCTCTCCCGACGGCGCCCAGCCGCACCCCGAGGTGGCCGCCCTCCTGGACCGGGCGGCCCAGGAGCGCACGGGCGGCCCGCCGACCGCCCTTGACCTCGGCGCGGGCACCGGCCGCCACACCCTGGCCCTGGCGGCGGCCGGCTACGACCCCACCGCCGTGGACTTCTCCCCCAGTGCCGTGCGGACGATCACCGGGGCGCTGGCGGAGCGCGGCCTGCCGGGCCGCGCCCTGGTCGCCGACCTGCGGACCTGGACGCCCGAGCAGGAGCAGCGCTCCGGGCCCGACGCCGTGCCCCCGCAGTTCGACCTGATCGTCGCCGCGTACTTCCAGCATGACCTGGCGCTGCTGCGCCGCGCCGCCGAGTGGCTCGTCCCCGGGGGCCGGCTGCTGTGGATCACCCACGCCCCCGGCAGCGTCGAGGGCCCGCCCCCGACCGTTCCCCGGCCGACCCTCCAGGAGACGGTCGCCGTGCTCGAGGGCAAGGGACTGGACCTGCTGCGCGCCGAGCAGGTGCGCACCACCGACACCGCGCTCGACGTCGTCGTCGAGGCCCTCCGGCCCCGCTGAGCGATCCGGCCGGCCGATCCCGCTGGAGACGCCGGGCATGCGGAAAGGGCCCCCGCGGCGCACCGCGGGGGCCCTTTCCGTGCTTGCACGGACCGGAGGAACCGATCAGGCGGGGACGACCTCGAACTCGACGTTCGCGTTGACGTCCTCGTGCAGACGCACGGAGGCCTGGTACACACCGGTGGTCTTGATGTGCTGGTTGAGCTCGACCTTGCGCTTGTCCACGGAGCCGAGGCCGGCGGCCTCGACGGCCTTGGCCACGTCCTCGGCCTTGACGGTGCCGAAGAGGCGACCCTCGGAGCCGGCCTTGACCGGGATGGTCACGGTGGCGGAGGTCAGCTTCTGCGCCAGGACCTGGGCGTCCTCGAGCGAGGCGACCTCGCGCGCGGCGCGGGCGGCCTTGATGCTCTCGATCTGCTTCTGTCCGCCGCGCGACCACGGGGTCGCGAAGCCGCGCGGGAAGAGGTAGTTGCGGGCGTACCCGTTCTTGACCTCGACCACGTCACCGGCAGCGCCGAGACCCGTGACCTCGGTCGTCAGGATGATCTTTGCCATGAGTGTCTGTCCTCTCTGATCAGCGGCCGGCGCCGGAGTAGGGCAGCAGCGCGACCTCGCGGGCGTTCTTGATCGCCAGGGCGATCTTGCGCTGCTCCTGCACGGTCACACCGGTGACGCGGCGGGCGCGGATCTTGCCGCGATCGGAGATGAACTTGCGCAGCAGCGCAACGTCCTTGTAGTCGATCTCAGTGACTTTGGCAGCCTTGAGCGGGTTCTGCTTTGGTTTGGGCTTACGGAGTTCAGCCTTGGCCATCGTGGTGCTCCTTGTTCTTCGAGTGGAGCCCGCGGCTTGTCACCGCGGGATGGGGTGGATGGGAAAAGTGCGAAAGGTCTAGAACGGCGGTTCGTCGTCCTGGCCGCTGCCCCAGTCGTAGTTCCCGCCGGAGGACTGGCTCCAGGGGTCGCTCTGGGGTGCGGCCTGCGGAGCGGGCTGGCGTCCGCCGCCGGAGCGGCCGCCCTGGCCGAAGCCGGAGCCGCCGCCCTGCTGGCCGCCGCCACCGCCGCCGAACCCGGAGTCGCCCCCGAATCCGCCGCCGGCCGGGGCGCCGGCGCCGAAGCCGCCGCCCTGCTGACCGCCGCCCTGCTGGCCGCCGAAGCCGCCGCCCTGCCCGCCGGAGCGGGCGTTGCGGTTGACCTTCGCGGACGCGTAGCGCAGGGAAGGACCGACCTCGTCGACGTCGAGCTCGGTGACGGTGCGCCGCTCGCCTTCCTTGGTGTCGTAGGACCGCGACTTGAGCCGACCCTGGACGATGACGCGCATGCCCTTCTGCAGCGACTCCGCCACGTTCTCGGCCGCCTCGCGCCACACGGAGCAGCGGAGGAACAGGGTCTCCCCGTCCTTCCACTCGTTGGACTGGCGGTCGAAGGTGCGGGGCGTGGACGCAACGGTGAAGTTGGCCACCGCCGCACCCGACGGGGTGAAGCGCAGCTCGGGGTCAGCGGTCAGGTTGCCGATTACGGTGATGACGGTGTCACCAGCCATGTGGACCTCCCGGGTCGAGGATGTTCGCGGTCGTGCGGGACGTGCTGGGATCTCTCAAGCATCTCACCGGGGGCCCGGTCGGGGCGCCCTCGGTGATCAGTTGTGAAGTCCTTACTCGGCGGAGATCTTCTGCTCTTCCGGGCGGATGATCTTGGTGCGCATGATGGCCTCGTTGAGGTTCAGGACGCGGTCGAGCTCCTGGGTGGTCTGCGGGGTCGCGGTGAAGCGGACGACCGCGTAGATGCCCTCGGTCTTCTTCTGGATCTCGTAGGCGAGGCGACGACGGCCCCAGATGTCGACGTTGTCGACGGTCCCGTTGTCCTTGGTGACGACCTCGAGGAACTTCTTGAGAGTCGGCTCCACGGCACGATCCTCGACCTCGGGGTTGATGATCACCATCAGTTCGTACTCACGCATGTTCGAACCCACCTCCTTCGGGCTGAGCGGCTGCGGTCCTTCCGCAGCAGGAGGTTCTGTAGCGTCGTCCGCGCGCCGGCACCGCACGTCGGGCGGCGGGCACACAGACCTCACAACACTACTACACCCGCGGCCCCGCGCCCAACGGGGCGGGCGCGGTCACCGCGGTGGTCAGGGAACGCGGGCTCAGTACCGGTAGGCGCTGCGGGCGATCGAGGCGTTCACGAGGGCCGTGCGGAACGGCATGGTGAAGACGTCCACGAACATCAGCAGCATCCACGGGATCAGGAACAGGATCCCGACGCCGACCCCCGCGAGGGTCCAGCCCAGGCCACCGAGGAACAGGTAGATCAGGCCCCAGACCGGCTGGCGCAGATAGAACTTGTGGATGCCCAGCCAGCCCAGGAAGAGCCACAGGACGTAGGCCAGGACCACGGACTTCCCGCCCACCACGTTGACCACGGGCGGCCCGGGGTACGGGGCGCCGCGCCCGCCCCCGCCGAAGGGCTGCCCGCCGAACGGCTGCCCGTGGGGCGCCCGGGAGTACCCGGCGCGGCCGGGGTCGTTGTTCAGCGGGACGGGGCGGTAGTACTCGGGCTCGGGAGCCACGCGGATCCTTTCGGGGCGGTTCGGGGCGGAGGGGTCTCGACGGGTGCCGTCCACGGTCAACGGCCTGACCAGTGCAACGGCCCGTCCGGGACGGCTATTCCGGTGCGGGCCGCCACGGGCGGCGAGCTGCACAGGGTGCCGCGGCAGCGGTGCCCCGCCCACCGGGAGCGACCCGAGGGGTCCGATTAGGATACGCTTTCGTTGCCAAATGATCGTCGCGCGGTTCCCGAGCGCCGCGCCCTCCGGAAGAGGCCCCGATGCGTCGTCGTTCCCTGTACGTCACCACCGGCATCCTGACCGCACTGACGACCCTGGTCACGGGGTGCGGCACGCTCGGTCTGGGTGAGCAGCCCGCCGACCTGCAGATCTACTCGGCACGCCACTACGACCTCGAGGGCGCCTTCGGCGATTTCACCGACGAGACCGGCATCAGCGTCGAGTTCATCACCGGTGACGACGCCGAGCTCCTCGAACGCCTCAAGGCCGAGGGCGACGACAGCCCCGCGGACGTGTTCATGACCGTGGACGCGGGCAACCTCTGGAACGCCGCCCGGCAGGACGAGCTGGCCGCACTGGACTCCGCGACCCTCGACGAGGCGGTCCCGGAGGACCTGCGCGATCCCCAGGGCAGGTGGTACGGCCTGGCGATGCGCGCGCGCACCGTGACCTACAACCCGGACAACGTCGACACCGCGGAGTTCGACCCCGAGGAGACCTACGCGGGACTGGCCGACCCGAAGTGGCAGGACCGGCTGTGCATGCGGGACGCCACCTCGGCCTACACCCAGTCCCTCGTGGCGAGTCTGATCGACCTGCACGGCCGGGAGCGGGCGCTCGAGATCGTCGAGGGCTGGGTCGACAACGGCGTGCAGATCATGAGCAACGACATCCTCCTGCTCGAGGCGATCGACGCCGGGACCTGCGACGTGGGCATCAACAACCACTACTACCTGGCGCGCACCCTCGAGGAGAACCCGGACCTGAAGGTCGACCTCTTCTGGGCCAGCCAGGAGGGTGCCGGGACGCACGTGAACATCTCCGGGGCCGGCGTGGTCGAGGGCTCCGACAACGCCGAGGACGCCCAGCGGCTGATCGAGTGGCTCGCGACCGACGGCCAGAACGCGTTCGTGGACGCGAACCACGAGTTCCCGGTCAACCCCTCCGTGGAGCCCGCGCCCAGCATCGCGGCCTTCGGCGAGTTCGAGCGGATGCCCCTGAACGCCGAGGCCTACGGGGACCTCAACGCCGAGGCCGTCGACCTGCTGGCCGAAGCCGGGTATCAGTGACCGAACCCGCCGTCCTCGCACCGACGAGGACATCGGCCCGCCGACCACGCCGGGCGCCCGGTTCGGGGCGCCCGGCGTGGTCGGCGCTCGTGGTCCTCGTCGCCGTGGTGGTGGCCACCCCGGTCCTGGCGGTGGTCGTGGACGGCCTGGGAAGCCTGGGCTCCGCCGCCCCGCCCCGCGACCTGGGCCGGATGGTGCTCACCACGCTCCTGCTGATGCTGGGCGTGGGCGCGGGCACCCTCGTGGTGGGCGGCGGGCTCGCCTGGCTCGTGACGGCCTTCCGCTTCCCCCTGCGGGACGTCCTGGTCTGGCTGCTGGTCCTGCCCCTGGCCATGCCGGCCTACATCCTCGGCTTCGTGTTCCTCTCCGTCTTCGACGTGGCCGGACCGGTGCAGGGGGCCCTGCGCTCCGTCCTGGGGCCGGACGTGTGGGTGCCCGAGGTCCGCTCGCTGCCCGCCGCCGTGCTCGTGATGTCCCTGACCCTCTACCCGTACGTCTACCTCCTGGCGCGCTCCGCACTGGTCGAGCAGACGACCGGGACCTACGACGCCGCACGGACCCTGGGTGCGGGCCGGGGGCGCGCGCTCCGGCGGGTCCTGATCCCCCTGGCCCGGCCCTCGCTCGCGGCCGGGCTGGCGCTCGTGATGATGGAGACGCTCACCGACTTCGCCACGGTGCAGTACTTCAACGTGCAGACGGTCTCCGTGGGGGTCTACCTGGTCTGGAAGGGCACCTTCGACTTCCACTCCGCCACCCAGCTCGCCGTGCTCGTGCTGTTGTTCGCCGTGGCCGTGCTGACCGGCGAGCGGCTGCTCCGGGGAAGGGCCCGGTTCCACCAGCGGGGCGGCCGCGGCCAGGGCCTGCAGCCGCAGCGGCTCACCGGGTGGCGCGCGTGGGGCGCCACCCTGCTCGCCCTCGCCGCCCTCTCCGCCGGATTCCTCGTCCCCGTGCTACAGCTGCTGGTCTGGGCCGTCGGGGAGGCCGTCGGCAACCCCGCCTCCCTCTCGGACCCGCGCTTCGCGCAGTACCTCGGCAACAGCCTCGTGGTCGCCGGGATCGCCGCCGTGGCCTGCGTGGCGCTCTCGCTCACCGTCGCCCACGGGGTGCGGATGGGCGGCGGCCGGGCGGTGGCCCTCGCGGCGCAGCTCACGACCTTCGGCTACGCCGTTCCCGGGGCCGTGGTGGGCATCGGCGTCCTCATCGCCTTCGCCGGGCTGGACACCGCGCTGGAACGGGCGGGCGTGCCCGGGGGCACGGGTCTGCTGGTGACGGGTTCGGTGCTCGGCATCCTCTACGCCTACGTGATCCGCTTCCTCGCCCCGGCCTACCAGGCCGTGGACGCGAGCCTCGCCAAGATCTCCCCCACCGTCACCTTCTCCGCGCAGAGCCTCGGCGCGTCCCCGCTCCGCGTCCTCACCCGCGTGCACCTGCCCATCGCCCGCCCAGGGGTCGCCACGGCCCTCGTCCTCGTGATGATCGACGCCGTCAAGGAGCTGCCCATCGTGCTGCTGCTGCGCCCGTTCGGCTTCACGACGGCCTCCGTGTGGGTCTACGAGCTGGCGCGCGAGAACTTCTGGGAGAAGGCCGCCCTGCCGGCGCTCGTGATCGTGGCGGCGGCGGTGGTGCCCGTGTTCTTCCTCGTCCGGCAGGCCCACCGGGCGGACCGCCACGGAAAGGTGTCCTCATGACCGTGCAGACCACGAGCCCTCGGACCGCGTCCGGCAGCGACGGCGCCGTGCCCGCCCTGGTCCTGGAGGCGCTGAGCAAGCACTACGGGTCCTCCGTGGGCGTCAGCGGACTGGAGCTGACGGTCCCGCCCGGCGAGCTGGTGACGCTCATCGGCCCCTCCGGCTGCGGCAAGTCCACCACGCTGCGCCTCGTGGCGGGCCTGGAACGGCCGGACGAGGGCACGATCCGGATCGCCGGGGACGTGGTGGCGGGCCGGCACCGCTTCCAGGAGCCCGAGCGGCGCAGGGTGGGTCTCGTCTTCCAGGACCACGCCCTGTTCCCGCATCTGACGGTCGCCAAGAACGTGGCCTTCGGCCTGGACCGGCTCCCGCGCGCCGGACGGCAGGCCCGTGTGGGTGAGGTCCTCGAGCTCGTGCGGCTGGGACACCTCGCCCACCGCTATCCCCACGAGCTCTCCGGCGGCGAGCAGCAGCGCGTGGCCCTGGCCCGGGCGCTGGCCCCCCGCCCCGCCGTCGTGCTCCTCGACGAGCCGTTCTCCAGCCTGGACGAGTCGCTGCGTGCGCAGGTGCGCCGGGACACCGTGGCCACGCTGCGCGAGACCGGGACCACCGCCGTGCTGGTCACCCACGACCAGACGGAGGCCCTCTCGGTCGGCCACCGCGTGGTGGTCATGCACGACGGGGTGATCGAGCAGTCCGACACCCCGGAGCAGGTCTTCGAGCAGCCCGCCACCCGGTTCGTGGCGTCCTTCATGGGGGACGCCGACTTCCTGCCCGCCCGCGTCCACCGTGCGCTGCTCACGTGCGAGATCGGCATCGTCTCCACCGTGCCGGGATGGGCCAACAGTGACGTCGACGTCGACGTCGTGCTGCGCCCCCACGAGGTGGCGCTGGAGCCGGACCCCGAGTCCCCGGCGCGGGTCAGTGCGGTCGAGTACCACGGCGCGTTCGTGCTGCACCACGTCCGGCTGGCCTCCGGCCGCACGCTGCGCTCCTGGCAGCCGCACAACGTGCGCCACCCCATGGGGACCCCCGTCGCCGTGACGGTCACGCCCGGGACCACCCCCACGCTGCTCGTCGACGACCGGGCCGTCACCGCCCCGCCCCCGCGGTCCGCCGACGGGACGTCGAACCGGCGATCCCGCATGTCGGACGAATTAGGCAATACTTTCCTTCGCTAAAGATCTTCTCTACCGTAGTGCGGGTGAGCCTTCAACCTGACCTCGCCCGGGTCGCCTTCGCCGCCGATCTCGCCCGCCACGGGGACCGCCCCGCCGTCCTCACGGGCGAGCACGTCCTGAGCTACCGGGAACTGGCGGCCCGGGTCGAGGACCTGGCCGCGCGTCTCGGCACGGAGCGCCGGCTGGCCGTGCTCGCCGCGTCCAACGACGTCGACTCCCTCGTGGCCTACCTCGCGGCCCTCACGGCCGGTCACCCGCTCCTGCTGGTCCCGGCGGACAAGCCGGCAGCCGTCGAGGCGCTGGTGGCGGCCTACGACCCCGACGTCCTGCTGCGGAGCGCCGGGAACGGGACCCCGGTCGTCGAGGAACGGCGCCCGGGCACCCGGCACGAGCTGCACCCCGACCTCGCCCTGCTGCTGAGCACCTCCGGCTCGACGGGCTCCCCGAAGCTCGTGCGGCTCTCGCACGAGAACCTGGCGGCCAACGCCGAGGCGATCGCCGAGTACCTCGGCATCGGCCCCGACGACCGCGCCGCGACCACGCTGCCGATGTCCTACTGCTACGGGCTGTCGGTGCTCAACAGCCACCTCTGCCGTGGCGCCGCGGTGGTGCTGACGGACCTCTCCGTGGTCGATCCCTGCTTCTGGGATCTCGTCCGCGCCCACCGGGCCACGTCCTTCGCGGCCGTGCCCTACACCTTCGAGCTGCTGGAGCGCGTCGGCTTCGCGGAGATGGACCTGCCGCACCTGCGCTACGTCACGCAGGCGGGTGGACGGCTCGCCCCGGAGAAGGTCCGCCACTGGGCCGGAGCCGGCGAGCGGGCCGGCTGGGACCTGGTCGTGATGTACGGGGCCACGGAGGCCACCGCCCGGATGGCCTACCTGCCCCCCGGGCTGGCGGCCGAGCGGGCCGGGACGATCGGGGTGCCGATCCCGGGCGGGGAGTTCCGCATCGAGCCCGTGGACGGACTGCCGGACGGCGAGCTCGTGTACAGCGGGCCCAACGTCATGCTCGGCTACGCGGAGCGCCCGGAGGATCTCGCCACAGGGCGCGCGGTCGAGGACCTGCGCACCGGGGACCTCGCCCGCCGCCACCCCGACGGGCTCTACGAGGTGGTGGGGCGGCGCAGCCGGTTCGTCAAGATCGTGGGCCTGCGCGTGGACCTCGGGCAGGTCGAACGGATCCTCGCCGAGCTCGGCGTGAGCGCGGCCGCCGCGGGCTCCGACGAGCGCGTGGTCGTGGCCGCCGAGGGCGAGCAGGACACGGCCCTGCTCGCCAAGGTCGTGGCCGGGAGCATCGGTCTGCCCCGCCCTGCCGTCGAGGTGCACCCCGTGGAGGAGCTGCCCCGGCTGGGCACGGGCAAGGTGGACTACCCGGCGGTCCTGGCGCTCGGCACACCGCCCCCCGTCGCCGAGGCGGTGCCGCGCCGGGCGGAGGGACCCGAGGACGTCCGGCGGATCTTCGCCGACGTGCTCGACCGCCCCGACGTCGGCGACGACGACACGTTCGTCTCCCTCGACGGGGACTCGCTGTCATACGTGGCGGCCTCCGTCCGTCTCGAGCAGGCCCTGGGGCACCTCCCCACGGACTGGCACCTCACCTCCGTCCGCGACCTGGCGGCCCGGGCCGCCCCCCGGCGGCGGCGGCTCGTGTCGTTCCTGGAGACCGGCATCGTGCTGCGGGCCGTGGCCATCGTGCTGATCGTGATGACGCACGTGGAGCTCTTCACGCTCCAGACCGCCCATGTGCTCTTCGCCGTGGCCGGCTACAACTTCGCCCGGTTCCAGCTCCACGGCGAACGGCTCCCGCGCCTGCGGCGTCAGCTGCGCAGCCTCGGACGGATCGTGCTGCCCTCCGCGGCGTTCATCGCCCTGGCGCACCTGCTCACCGACGACTACACCTGGGCGAACGTCTTCCTGCTCAACGGCATCGTGGGGCCGCAGCACCTGACGACGCAGTGGCACTTCTGGTTCGTGGAGATGCTCGTCTACGTGCTCGTGGCCGTCACGGCGCTCATGGCGCTGCCGTGGGCGGACCGCGCCGAACGGCGCTTCCCGCTGGCGTTCCCGCTCGCGCTGCTCGCGATCGGGCTGATCAGCCGCTACGACATCGTGGACCCGGGACTGCCGAAGCCAGCCCCGGTCTTCTGGCTCTTCGCGCTCGGCTGGGCCGCCGCCCGGACACGGACGGTCCTGGAGCGGTCCCTCGTCACTCTCCTGACCCTCCTGACGGTGCCGGGGTACTTCGACAGCACCGTCCGGGAGGTCACGGTGATCACCGGTGTCCTCCTGCTGCTGTGGGTGACCGCGCTGCCCGTTCCGGCCGGCCTGCGGCGCGTCACGGGATGGCTGGCCGCGGCCTCCCTGTACATCTACCTCACCCACTGGCTGGTCTATCCCGCCCTGCAGCCGGTCTCGCCCGTCCTGGCCGTGGTCGTCTCCCTCGTGGCAGGGGTGGCCTACTGGGTGCTGGCCGACCGGGTGCTGGGAGGTCTCCGGCGCGCGCCCGCGCGCACGGCGGCGCCCGTCGAGGCGGCGCCGCCCGCGACTACTCCAGGCCCACGCTGATCTCGGCGCTCTGGCCGGTGGAGCGCACGGCGGCGCGGACCGGGAACTCGATCCGCTCCGTGACGGTCTCCCCGTCCTCCTCGTAGCTCAGCCGCGCCTCCGCGGGCCGGTGCGCGTCCGCCGTCCAGCGCAGCGGGTCCGCCGGGTCCGGGACCAGGACCAGGGCGGGCCGGGAGACCAGCCGCCACCGGACGCCGGTGATCTCCGGGTCCGGCGCCCCGGTCGCCGCCGCGGACGGCTCGAGCGGCTCCTGCGGGGCCGCCCAGCGCCGGGACGAGGGGCAGTCCTCGGGGGACAGCTCGTCCGAGGCGGTGCAGCTCTCCAGCCACTCCTCGATCCGGTCGTCGACCTCCTGCCACATCCTCGGCGAGGGCTCGATCCGCAGCGCCACCGAGGCCGGTGCCGGATCCCGGAACGCCACGGTGTGCGGCTCCAGGGGCGGGTCCGCCGTGTAGTAGGAGTTCCCGGGCAGCCCGATCGCGTAGTCCCCGGGCAGGGCCTCGAAGCGCCAGGTGCCGCCGGGGCCCTCGGGGTCGGGCACCCGGTCGTCCGGGTCCGGGCGCACGGTCTCCCCGTTGACGGAGAGCTCGTCGAGGGGGGCGGGCAGGTGGATCGAGAAGGGGGCCGCGTCCGGGGAGTCGAGCTGCCACTGGTCGTTGAAGGGACCGCTGCGCCGCACCTGGTGCACCCCGTAGACGTGGACCTCTTCCCGGTCCCGGGCGCCGTCGGGCCCGTCCCACCACACGCGCGCCCGGATCTCGGCGCGGCTCCCGCGGCGGTCCACGCCCAGGATCTCGTAGCCGTCGATCCGCCCCGCGGCCTCGCGGTACACGCGGTTGGAGAAGATGTTCAGGGTGGGGTCCGCCACGACGGCCTCGGTGCGGGACAGCAGCTGCCGCGAGCGCCCGTTCTCGAGCCCGCCGAGCCACGTGGCCACCGGATCCTGCGGCTCCCGGTCCACGAAGACCCAGTTGACCACGGAGCTGAACACGGTCACGAGGACCACCACGACCGTCAGCCAGTGCAGCAGCGTCCGCCGCAGGCCCCGGGCGTCGACCGCGGAGAGGGCCTCTCCGGCCTCTCGCTCCCGTGACACCGACACCGCAGCTCCCGTTCCCCAGGGGTCCGTCCGGCACTCGGCCCGGACGGTGCGGGCCGCGTCCCGGCCCACCAGCTCACATGGTAGGGCCGGCGTCGCCGCCGGGACGGAAGAACCGCTAGAGCGCGCGCCTCCGGGTGGCCAGGATCCCGGCCGCCACGAGCACCAGGCCCCAGGCGCCGTAGACGAGGCCGGACTCCACGTGGGTGAGCACCGGGTCGGCGGACTGGTACATCGTGGTCAGCTGGGTGCCGGCCGCCCCCGGGGAGTACGGCTTGACGTCCTCGAGCCACTCGAAGGACAGCGCGAACAGCACGATCTCCAGGACCATCACCAGCACCACGAGCACCACGATCCCCCACGTCGTGGACTTCAGCAGGGCCCCGAGCCCGAAGCCCAGCCACGCGGTGACCATGTAGAAGACGCCCACCGCCAGGACGTTGAGCAGGACGGGCTCCTGCCACACGTCGTAGCCGAGGTCCCCGCCCGCCAGGACCGGCTGGACGACGAGGTGGCACAGGAGCCCGCTGAGCACCCCGAAGAGGAACGCGACCACGGAGAGCACCACGGTCTTGGCGAGCATCACCGGGGTGCGCCGCGGCACCGCCGTCATGGTGGTGCGGATGGCGCCGGTGGCGTACTCGGAGCCGATGAACAGCACGGCCAGCGCTCCCAGGAGCAGCATGACGAGCTGCAGGCCGCTGTTGGCGCTGGTCATGGCCAGGTACTCGCTGAAGCCCATTCCGTCCGGCAGGGCAATGTCGGACTGCGCGGCGATCTGCCGGTCCGACTCGGCGGCGAACGAGTCCTGTTGCTGCTGGACCTCCTCCTCGGTGAGCCCGAGCTCCTCCGGGGACCGTCCGTCCAGCGACTCGTCGACCTGCTCCTGCGCGGCCTGCTCGTTGAAGCTCTGCAGCGACGTGGTGCTCCAGGCGCCCAGCGCTGCGAATCCGACGGAGAGCAGCAGGGCGACGCCGAGCAGGATCCAGTGCGAGCGCAGGGAGCGGAACTTGATCCACTCCGAGCGCAGGACCCGGCCGAAGCCCAGCCGCACCCGGGACGCGGGGTCGGACGGCCCGGTGCGCTCCGGTGCGCCGGTCTGCGGGTGGGGGGCGGTCGAGGTGCTGGTGCTCATGCTCGGTCTCCGGTTCGTGCGTCGGCGCCCGCCCAGGGCGCCGGGTCGGTCGGTGCGGGAGCGCCGCCGGAGCGGTACTCGACCTCGTTCTGGGTCATGGCCATGTACACGTCCTCGAGGGTCTCCGTGAGGGGGGTGAGCTCGTGGACCAGCACCCCGTGGGAGAGGGCGGCCTCGGCGATGCGCCGCGGCTCCGGCCCCGTGACCAGGAGCCCGTCGTCGTCGAACTCCGTGATGCCGGCGTCCGTGCCCTGCAGGGCGCGGCGCATCGCCTCCCGGTCGGTGGCGCGCAGCCGGGTGCGCGTGCGGCCCCCGGCGAGGATCTGCTGGATCGGCGCGTCCGCGAGGATCCGGCCCCGGCCGATCACCACGAGGTGGTCGGCGGTCTGCGCCATCTCGGACATGAGGTGGGAGGACAGGAAGACCGTGCGGCCCTCCGAGGCGAGGAACTTGGCGAGGTGGCGCACCCACACCACGCCCTCGGGGTCCAGTCCGTTGACGGGCTCGTCGAGGATCACGGTGTGCGGGTCGCCGATCAGCGCCGCGGCGATCCCGAGGCGCTGGCCCATGCCGAGGGAGAAGCCTCCCACCCGCTTGTCGGCCGCGGCCCCGAGCCCCGTGAGGTCCACGACCTCCTGGACGCGGGACTTGGCGATGCCGTGGGTCGCGGCGAGCGCCGAGAGGTGCGCGCGCGCGGTGCGCCGGGGGTGGACCGCCTTCGCGTCCAGCAGCACCCCGACCTCCGCGAGCGGCGCCCGGTGCTGGGCGTACGGCCTGCCGTTGACGCGGGTGTGGCCCCGGGTCGCGGACTCCAGCCCGACGACGAGGCGCATCGTGGTCGACTTGCCGGCCCCGTTGGGCCCCAGGAACCCGGTCACCCGGCCGGGGCGGACGGTGAAGCTGACGTCGTCCACCGCCGTCTTGCCGCCGTAGGTCTTCGTCAGGTTCTCGATCTCGATCACCGGCGCTCCTTCCGAGCACTCGTCGGTTCTTCT
Source organism: Kocuria sp. CPCC 205258 (assembly GCF_040981005.1). Lineage (NCBI taxonomy): Bacteria > Bacillati > Actinomycetota > Actinomycetes > Micrococcales > Micrococcaceae > Kocuria > Kocuria sp. CPCC 205258. The sequence goes on from NZ_JAVKPS010000002.1 coordinate 258,053, forward strand.
CCGCCACCAACCTACGGGAGAGCCGGCGCGGGACGGCACCGCCGTCAGGATGAACCCGTGCGGGCGTGGCGGCCGCCGGCCTCCCCCTCCCGGCGGAGCCGGGACGCTCAGCCGGCCTCGGAGAGCCCGATCCGCCGCGCCTGACCGCCCCGCAGGACGTCGACCGCGACCGCGACCACCAGGAGGACGAGGAGCAGCACGCGCACCGCCGCGAGCATGTCCTGCGCGTCCCAGCCGATCAGGCCGAGCCCGGGCAGCACCGGCCAGGTCGGCTCGGGCAGGACCAGGGTGGTCCACCACAGGACCTCGACGAGCTGCCAGGCGGCGAACTCGAGCCAGTTGCGCCGGCTGAGCACCACGAGGGGCGCCAGCCAGAGGACGTGGACGAGGGAGTAGGCGGGGCCGGAGAGCACGAGCACGGCCAGCAGGAGGAACGCGATCTGGACGACGCTGGGCTCCTGCCGGGTGAGCAGGGTCAGCACGAGCACCGCCACGAGGCCCAGCACGAGGGCCAGAAGCACCCACTGCCCCGCCCCCGCCGGGTCCGGGACCGCACCCGTGCGCGCCTGCTCCACCCGGGCCCAGACGCCCCAGGAGGAGGAGCCCTCCACGGGCCCGTCCCAGGGCAGGCGGAGCTGCCGGACCCACCGGTCCGGGGCGGAGAGCAGGAACGGCCCGTTGACCAGCGCCCAGGTGAGCAGCGTCCCGGCCAGGACCACTGCGAAGTCCCGGAGCTGCCGGTACCGCACGGCCAGGAGCAGCACGGCCAGGAGGACCACCAGGGGGAACAGCGCCACGGACGCCGCGAGCCCCAGCAGGATCCCCGCCGGCACGGGGCTGCCCCGGACGTGGAAGAGCAGCGCCAGCATCATGAGCAGCACGGCCCACAGGTCCCACGTCCCGAAGCCCACCAGGACCGCCACCGGTGCGAGCGCCAGCACGAACGCGTCCGCGCCGCGCTTGCCGGAGAGCGCGGAGACCGCGGCCACCGTGCCGATCCACACCAGGGCCAGCAGCAGCACGGAGAGGTCGGCGAACACGCCCCGGTCCACGTCCGTCCCGAACAGCGCGGAGAGGCGGGCCGCGAGCCAGCCGACCACCGTGGTGATCATCCCGACCAGGGCGGGCTGGTCCCCCGCGGGCCCGCCCGTGAAGAACCCGCCCGCCCCGGACGCCTCGCCGGGCGCGATCTCGGAGGCGCACAGCGCGGGCAGGCTCTCCGCGGCGCCCCAGCCGGGCACCCGGCAGGGCAGCCGCAGCAGCCATGCCGTCATGACCGCGTAGAGGCTCAGGCCGACGAGCAGCGCCCGGTGGCCGCCCCGGGACCCGCCCAGGAGGCTCACGGCCCCTCCCGCCGTCCGCGCAGCACGCCCGCCCCGACCCCGACCCCGGCCAGGAGGACCGCGGCGAGGTCGGAAGATATGCCTTCACCGATATATGCACTCCAGGAGCAGCAGAGGGCGTTCCCCGCGGCGCCGGCGCCGGACCGGGGGCTCACAGGGTGTCCGCGGCCCAGGCCCGCAGCCGCCGCTCGGCCTCCTCCGGCCCCAGCTCCCCCTCGTCCAGGCGCAGGTCCAGCAGGAACTTGTAGGCCCGGCCCACCGCCGGCCCCGGCGGGATGCCGAGCACCGCCATGATCCGCTCGCCGTCCAGCTCCGGCCGCACGGCGTCGAGCTCCTCGCGCGCGGAGAGCTCCTCGATCCGCGCCTCGAGGTCGTCGTAGGCGGCGGCGAGCCGTGCCACCTTCCGCCGGTTCCGGGAGGTCACGTCCGCCCGCGTGAGCCGGTGCAGCCGCTCCAGGCACTCCCCGGCGTCCCGGACGTAGCGGCGCACGGCGGAGTCGGTCCACTCGGCGTCCCCGTAGCCGTAGAAGCGCATGTGCAGCTCGACCAGCCGGCCCACCGTCCTGATCGTGTCGTTGTCGAAGCGCAGGGCCCGCATCCGCTTGGCCGTGAGCTTCGCGCCCACCACCTCGTGGTGGCGGAAGCTCACGGCACCGGACTCCTCGAAGCGCCGGGTCGCGGGCTTGCCGACGTCGTGCATGAGCGCGGCGAAGCGCAGCGCGAAGTCGGGCCCGGGCACGGGGCCGTCCGGACCGGACTCCAGTGCCGCGGCCTGCTCCATGACGGTCAGGGAGTGCTGGTAGACGTCCTTGTGCCGGTGGTGTTCGTCCGTCTCGAGCTGGAGCGCGGGCACCTCGGGCAGCACGACCTCGGCGAGCCCCGTGCTCACCAGGAGGTCGATGCCGCGGCGGGGCCGGCGCCCGCAGACCAGCTTGACGAGCTCCTCCCGCACGCGCTCGGCCGAGACGATCGCGATGCGCTCCGCCATGCCGGTCATGGCCGCGCGCACCTCGGGCGCCACCTCGACGTCGAGCTGGGACGCGAAGCGGGCGGCGCGCATCATGCGCAGGGGGTCGTCCGAGAAGGAGTCCTCCGGGGCGCCCGGGGTGCGCAGCGCCCGGGCGTGCAGGTCCTTGATCCCGCCGTGCGGGTCCACGAGCTCCAAGCCGGGCAGCCGCAGCGCCATGGCGTTGATGGTGAAGTCGCGGCGGAACAGGTCGTCCTCGAGGGAGTCGCCGAAGGCCACCTGCGGCTTGCGGGAGTCCGCGTCGTAGGCCTCGGCCCGGTACGTGGTCACCTCCAGCTGGACGTCGCCCCGGCGCATCCCGATGGTCCCGAAGGCGCGGCCGATCTCCCACACCGCGTCCGCCCACCCCGAGACCACCGCGAGCGTCTCCTCGGGCGTCGCGTCGGTGGTGAAGTCCAGGTCCAGGGCGGGCCGGCCGAGGAAGAGGTCCCGCACGGGCCCGCCCACGAGGGAGAGCTCGTGGCCGGCGGCGGAGAACCGCCGCCCCAGGTCGAGGGCGGCGGGGTGGATCGCGTGGGCGTCGGGGAGCTGCGTCATGGTGCCGCCCATTGTTCCAGACCCCGGGGCGCGGACCCGGCCGCCGCGGCCCCGCCGGAACCGGCCGCCGGAGCCCCTCCCCCGCTCCGGCGGGAGCCCGGGCGATTGTGGCAAGGTAGGAGACATGGCTTTCCCCGTACCCAGCGCACCGAAGAAGCGGCCGACCGCGCCGGCCGCTGCGCTGCCCACGGTCGAGGAAGTCTCCGCCGGCGGGATCGTCGTCGACCTCGGCGCACCCTCCCACCCGGTGGCCATCATCGCCCGGATCAACCGCGGCGGGCGCCTCGAGTGGTGCCTGCCCAAGGGCCACCCCGAGGGCGAGGAGTCCAACGAGGAAGCCGCGATCCGCGAGATCGAGGAGGAGACCGGCATCGCCGGTGAGGTGCTGAGCCCGCTGGGCAGCATCGACTACTGGTTCACGGTCTCCGGGCACCGCGTGCACAAGACGGTGCACCACTTCCTGCTGCGCGCCACGGGCGGTCACCTCACCACGGACAACGACCCCGACCACGAGGCCGTGGACGTCGCCTGGGTGAACATCGACGACCTCGGCCGGAAGCTGTCCTTCCCCAACGAACGGCGCATCGCCGACATCGCCCGTGAATACATCATCCACCAGCTCTGAGACCGCGGAGCCCTCCGAGCCGGCCGGGAAGGGCACCCCGGCGGCCCCGGCCCGCCGCTCGGGCGCGGCCTCCAGCGCCATCATGGCCTCGGGCACGCTCGTCTCCCGCGCGCTGGGATTCGTCAAGACGGTCCTCATCACGGTGGCGATCGGCTCCATCACGACCGTCTCCGACGTCTTCGAGCTCGCGAACACGCTGCCGAACCTGATCTACGTCCTCGTGGCGGGCGGCATCTTCAACGCCGTCCTGGTGCCGCAGATCATCAAGGCCTCCAGGACCGCCGACGACGGCGGGGCCGACTACATCGCCCGCCTGCTCACCCTCGCCGTGCTCGCCCTGCTGGGGGTCACGGCGGTCGTGGTGCTGCTGGCGGGACCCATCATCCGGACCATGGGCACCGCCTGGACCGAGGAGCAGCTCTCGCTCGGGCTGACGTTCGCGCTGTTCACGTTCCCGCAGATCTTCTTCTACGGCCTCTACACCGTGGTGGGACAGGTCCTGAACGCCCGCGGCGCCTTCGGCTGGTACATGTGGGCGCCGGTGGTCAACAACGTGGTGGCCATCGCCGCGCTGCTCGTGTTCGTCCAGCAGTTCGGGGCGTACGCCGAGACGGTGCACAGCCTCGAGAACTGGTCCCCGGCCAAGACCTTCTGGCTGGCGGCCATGGCCACGGTGGGCGTCGCGGCCCAGGCCCTCGTGCTGTTCTGGCCGCTGCGCCGGCTCGGGCTGGGACTGCGCCCGAAGTTCGGCTGGCGCGGCATCGGCCTCTCCACCGCGGCGCGGCTCGCGGGCTGGACCCTCGCCACCGGGGTCCTCGCCAACCTCGCGTTCCTGACCCTGACCAAGGTCGCTGCGATCCCCACCGGCTACCGCCCGGAGTACCTCGCGATGGACCCGCCGCAGCAAATCGCGGGCGTGGCCGCCCTCAACCAGGCCTCGATGCTGTACTCCCTCCCGCACGGGGTGATCGGGCTGTCCATCGCCACGGTGCTGTTCAACCGGATGGCCGCCGCCTCGACGGACGGGGACCGGGCCGGGATGGTCGCGTCCCTGTCCTCGAGCCTGCGCATCACCGGTGTGGCGACGGTCTTCGCCACCGTCGCCCTCGTGGTCTTCGCCGGCCCCCTCGGCATGCTCTTCAGCGGCGGCGTCCCCTCCGCGGGAGCCGTGGTCGGCCAGGTGATCACGGTGATCGCGATCGGCGCGCCCTTCATGTCGGTGTCCTTCATGCTCGGCCGGGCGTTCTACGCGCAGGAGGACGCCCGCACCCCGTTCCTCGTGCAGGTCGGCGTCGCCCTCTTCACCGTGGTCTCGGCGCTGCTGATCTGGTCGTTCGTCCCGCCGGACCTCATCGTCTTCGCGGTCGCCGCGTGCTACGCGGCCCAGAACGTCCTGAGCGCGCTGATCTACCACGTGGTCCTGGTCCGCCGGATCGGGGACTACGACGTGGCCCGGATCGTGGACTCCCACGCCCGGATCCTCGTGGCGTCCCTGCTCGCCGGCGCGGTGGGCGCCGTGGCCCTGTTCCTGCTCGGCGGGTACGAACCCGCCGGCTTCCCCTGGACCAACCAGCTGACGGCGATCGCGACCGTCGCCGCGGGCGGGACCGTCATGGGGATCGCCTACCTGGGCGCCCTCAAGCTCTGCCGCGTCCGGGAGCTCGACAGCCTCGTGCGCCCGCTCCTCGCCCGCCTCGGCCGCTGACCGCGCCGACCGGGCGGACCGGGCGCCCGGACCGGGCTCGCGGACCGGCCGTGTGACGAGGCTCTCGGCCGCCGGAGGCCGGGACCGGTAAAGTGCTGAGTGGTCGGTGACGTGGGTCAGGAACACCCCTTCTGCCCCGCCGGCCACCCCCGCCCGCGAATTCCGGCCCCCGCCGCGGATTCCCGACCCCCAGGGAGCCAAAGTGCCCGCACCGATGAAGCTCGGTTCCGTCCTCGGCGGCCGCTACAAGGTCGTCACCGACGTGCTGGCCACCGCCGAGGGCGACCGCGTGCTCGAGGGACAGGACCAGATCCTCGGCCGCCGCGTGTCGATCCTGCTGCCCGCGGAGCGGCACACGTCCCTGCTCGTGGAGAACGCCCGCTCCATGGCCAACGGCAGCATCGGCGCCCCCTTCCAGATCCTGGACCTGGGCCAGGCGGAGGCGCACACCTACCTCGTGACCTCGCACACCCCGGCCGCGGACATGCTGGACTCCCTGCTCGTGGAGCCGGACGACGTCGAGGACGAGTCCCTCAGTGACGACATCTTCGGCGCCCCGCGCGGCAGCGGCCCCGGGTCGTACGTGTACGACGAGCCGGACCCCACCAGCCCGACCCCCGTGGTCGCGACCGAGGCCTCCGACGACCTCGGCGGCGCGGCCCCCCAGCCCAAGGTCACCCGGTGGCGGGACGACGACTCGTACGACGACGCCGCGCCCGCCCCCTCGGTGCGCACCCGTCTCGGCCGGCCGGTGCGGGTCAGCGCCACCTCGACCCGCTCGACCCTCTTCGACCGCGCGGCGGCGAGCGGCACGGCGGCCTCGGCCGTCCGCACGGCCGGGACGGACATCGACCCGGGCTACGACGGCGACAACCGCTACGACAGCTACGACAGCTACGACGACTACGACGACGGGCACCCGGACACGCCCCACGGGCCGGAGGAGGCGGCCGCGGCCGCGCCGCCGCGCCGGGAGACGACCGCGGACCGGCCGCAGAAGGGCGGCCGGGGCCTGCTGCTGCTCCTGCTCCTGCTGCTGGCCCTGCTGATCGGTGCCGTGGTGTTCAGCTTCGACCGGCTGGGCGGACTCTTCGCCGGATCGGAGAGCCCGGAGCCCGCCGTGAGCGCGCCGGCCGAGGAGCAGGCCGGGGCGGAGCAGGTGCAGCCCAGCCCCGAGCCGGAGGCCCCGGCCGCCGAGCCGGAGCCCCGCGCCGTCACCCGGGTGGTGCCCACCGACCCGGGCTTCATGGCCGACCAGGACGCGCAGCTGAGCCAGATCGTCGACGGCAACCCGTCCACCTACTGGATCAGCTACGGGTTCTCCGACCCGAACTTCGGCAACCGGACGCCGAGCGTCGGCCTCGCCGTGCAGCTCGAGGAGCCCGCGCCCGTGGACACGCTCAGGCTCAGCCAGTCGGCCGGCTCGGGCGGGATGTTCGACGTGTACGTCAACGACGCCCCGAGCCTGGACGGCGCCGACCAGGTGGCCTCCGGCTCCTTCACGGGCCCGGAGATCACGGTTCCGCTCGCCGCGGCCGCCCAGGACGAGGACCAGCAGTACGTGATCGTGAACTGGACGCAGCTGCCGCAGCTGACGAACCCCATCGCCGGGTTCAACCACGGCCTGCGGATCGGCGAGATCCAGCTCGACTGAGGGCCCCGCTCCCCCCGCCGGGCCCGCCGGGGCGGGTCCGGCACCGGAATATCCGCCGCGCGCGCCCCGTTGTGCCAGTGGTCCCTGCGGTCGGCGTGCCCGGCCGCTCCCTGTACGGAAGGTCTGCAGAACAGTGAGCCCCGACTTCGGTCCCGTGATCAATGCCCTCAACCTCGTCCCCTCGACCGGCGAGCCGAAGGCCGGCGCGGACGACGAGACCGTCCACGAGGTGATCATCGTGGGATCCGGCCCCGCCGGGTACACCGCGGCCGTCTACGCGGCGCGCGCCAACCTCCACCCCATCGTCTTCGCCGGGTCCGTGACCGCGGGCGGTGAGCTGATGAACACGACCGAGGTGGAGAACTACCCCGGGTTCATCGACGGGATCCAGGGCCCGGAGCTGATGTCCAACATGCAGCAGCAGGCGGAGCGCTTCGGCGCCGACATCCGCTACGAGGACGTCGTCGCCCTCGAGCTCGAGGGCGAGGTGAAGACCGTGACCCTCGAGGACGGCTCCGTGCACCGCGCCCACGCCGTGATCCTCGCGACCGGCTCCGCGTACCGGGAGCTCGGCCTGCCGGACGAGAAGCGGCTCTCCGGCCACGGGGTGAGCTGGTGCGCCACCTGCGACGGCTTCTTCTTCAAGGAGCAGCACATCGCGGTGGTCGGCGGCGGCGACTCCGCCCTCGAGGAGGCCACGTTCCTCTCCCGCTTCGCCTCCAAGGTCACGATCATCCACCGGCGGGACAGCTTCCGCGCCTCCGAGATTATGCAGCAGCGCGCCTTCGACGACCCCAAGATCGAGGTGCTGTGGAACGCCGAGGTCGTGGGCATCAACGGCGAGGACAAGGTCCGCTCCGTCACCGTCCGTGACACGGAGTCCCACCAGACCTCGGAGCTGCCCGTGACGGGGCTGTTCGTCGCCATCGGCTCCGACCCCCGCACCGCCCTGGTGAAGGACCAGCTCGAACTCACCGTGGACGGCACCATCGCCGTGGACGGCCGCAGCTCCACCACGAGCCTCGCCGGGGTCTTCGCGGCGGGCGACGTCGTGGACGCCACCTACCGCCAGGCCATCACGGCGGCGGGCTCCGGATGCGTCGCCGCCGTCGACACCGAGCACTACCTCGCCGCCCTGCACGACCGCTCGGTCCTGCACAGCTGAGCCGTCCCGGTCCGGGCGCCGCCGGCGCCCGGACCGGCATGGGCCATAATCGAACCAGATCCGCCTTCCGCACCACGTCACCCAGAGCGGTCCGGGCACGCCGACCGCGTGCCCGGCACCCGGACAAGGAGAAACATGAGCGCCGCCAAGAACGTCACCGACGCCGACTTCCGCACCGAGGTCCTCGAATCGGACAAGCCCGTCATCGTGGACTTCTGGGCCGAGTGGTGCGGCCCCTGCCGCATGGTCGGCCCGGTCCTCGACGCGATCGCCGCCGAGCACGCCGACGCCGTCGAGGTCGTGAAGCTGAACGTGGACGAGAACCCCGCCGTGGCGTCCCAGTACGGCATCACGTCCATCCCGGCCATCTACCTCTTCTCCGGCGGCGAGGTGGTCAAGAAGGCCATCGGCGCGAAGCCGAAGAGCGCCCTCGAGAAGGAGTTCGCCGACTACCTCGTCGCCGGGAACTGAGCGGACCCCCGACATCCGCGACACCCCGGGCTCGTCCGCCCCTCCCCCGCCGGGGAGGGGCGGACGAGCCGCTGTCCTGGCACCACGCCGACCCCTCCGACCCGTGGGACACCCGTGAACAACGACGACACCGAACCGATGCTGCGCCGGACCATGACGAGCCGGCGGGTGGTCAGCCTGCGGGAGCGGCTGCTCCGGGCCGGCGTCACCGTGGCCTACCTCGCCCCGCAGGACGTCAACAACCCCTCCTACTTCGACGACCACGTCGACGCCGCCGTGCGCGCCTTCCAGCAGGAGCGCGGGCTCATCGTGGACGGCCTGGTGGGGCCGGAGACGGACCGGTGCCTCAACGAGGCGCAGTACGCCCTCGGTGACCGCCCGCTCTACGCCGACGACGACCACCCGCTCCGGGGCGACGACGTCAGCATGCTGCAGCACAACCTCTCCCGGTTGGGTTTCTACTACGGACACCTGAACGGGGTGTTCGGCAGCAGCACGCACCACGCGGTCATGGAGCTTCAGCAGAGTCTGGGTCTCGGGGCCACCGGAGTGGTGGACCGCGAGACCATCGCCGCGCTCGCCCGGATCAACAAGAACATCACGTCCTCCAAGGCCTTCTCGCTGCGCGAGTACCACCGCCTGGAGCGGGCCACCTCGGCCCTGCGCGGCCGCTCCGTGGTGCTGGTCCCGTCCGGGGCAGCAGGTCAGCAGCCGCCGGCCTCGGCGGCGCCGGACTTCCGCGACCGCGCCGACGAGGTGACCCGGGACGTCGCCGTCCGCGCCTTCGAGCTGCTGCACGAGATCGGCGCCGACCCCTCGGTGGTCTCGCCCGGGCGGGAGCTCCACGACCGCCGCGGCATGCCCGTGCGGACCGCCGACTCCACCCGGGAGGCCGTCACCGGGAGCCGGACGGACTCCGTGGTGGTCACCCTGCACTGCGACTGGAACGCCTCCCCCGCCGCCGGCGGTGTCGCCTCCTACTACTGGGGCGAGCAGGACCGCTCGGAGATCTACTCCCCCATCGGCGAACGGGCCGCGGTGCTCGTGCTCAAGGAGATGGTCGCCCGGACCGGGGCGCTCGACCTCGGCACCCACGCCCGGCAGTGGGACCTGCTGCGCTCCCAGGACGCCCCGACCATCTGGCTCGACCTCGGCTACCTGTCCAGCCCTGGCGACCGGGCCGCCCTCGCCGATCCCGAGCACCGGAACCACCTGGCCGAGGCCGTCGTCTTCGGTCTGCAGCGCATGTTCCTGCTCGCGGAGGACGACGTGCCCACGGGCACCATGAGCGTCGACGATGTCGCCGAGTACAACGGACGCTGAACCGCCCCGCCGGGCTGACCCGGTGCACGGAAGAGCCCCGGTGTTTCACGTGAAACACCGGGGCTCTTCCGTGCGATCGGTCGTCTAGGTGCGATCCATCCCGGGGTCCAGCACCTCGATGATGCGGTTGAGGTCCTCCACCGAGGCGAACTCGATGGTCATCTTGCCCTTGCGGGCCCCCAGTGCGATCCGCACGCTGGTGTCCAGGCGGTCGGAGAACGCCTCCGCGATGTAGTCGAGCCGCTCCTTGTTGCGCCCGGCCGGGGCGGCCGCCCGTTGCGGCTTGCGCTCCCCCGTCTCCGTCAGCTGCACGGCCTCCTCAGTGGCCCGGACCGAGAGGCCCTCCGCCACGATCCGCTGCGCGAGTCGTTCCATCTGCGCGGGGTCGGCCAGGGACAGCAGGGCGCGGGCGTGCCCCGAGGACAGCACGCCGGCGGCCACGCGTCGCTGGACGAGCGGCGGAAGGCGGAGCAGGCGGATCGTGTTGCTGATCTGCGGGCGGGAGCGGCCGATGCGCCGGGACAGCTCCTCCTGGGTGGCGCCGAACTCCTCCAGCAGCTGCTGGTAGGCCGCGGCCTCCTCGAGCGGGTTCAGCTGGCTGCGGTGCAGGTTTTCGAGCAGGGCGTCCCGGAGCAGGTCGTCGTCCGCGGTCTCGCGAACGATCGCCGGGATGGTCGGCAGCCCGGCGCGCTGGGTCGCGCGCCACCGCCGCTCGCCCATGACCAGCTCGTACGCCTTTTCGCCGTCCTCGCGGGTGGGGCGCACCACGATCGGCTGCAGCACACCGAGCTCGCCGATCGAGTACGCGAGCTCCGCGAGCTCCTCCTCGTCGAACACCTGACGGGGCTGCTTGCGGTTGGGGTGGATGGCCGCGACCGGGATCTCGGCGAACGTGGCACCGGGCACCGCCGCCAGCTCCTCAACATCCGCGTCCGTTCCACGTGAAACATCTCCCGCGGACGCACCGGATGGGGGACCGTCCGTTACGGCGGTCGCCTCGGTCGCCTCCGGCGCCTCTCCCGCGCCGGCATCATCTGTCGCCTCCGGCGCATCGCCCGCGGCGGCGGCATCGGTCGCGACCACATCGAGACGCTGCTGCTCCGGTGCGGTCATCTCGTCGTGATCTTCCTCCGACGGGGCCTCAACGTCCTCCGCGGACGGGCGGGTCTTCTTCGAACTCGCTGTTTCACGTGAAACACCGGCCCGGTTCCCCGGACCGGGTTCCGTCGTCTTGGAGGACGCCTCCCCGGAGTCAGCCGCCGGCGCGGCGTCCGGGGCACCGGCCGATGGCAGGAAGAACATGTCGGAGGGCCGGCTGACAAGTGTGGTGTTGCGCAGGGCCTCGCCCATGTCCATCCGCGCTTTCATGGCCTTCTGCCGTGCGGCAGGGCTGACAGTCCGGCTCCGCCCCCCGGCGGCCGACCGCTTCGCCGGCTCGGCGGACCCGGGCTGCTCGGGAACATCATCTGCGTCTGCGGTCCCGCCAGCGGGACGCGCAGCGGCCTTCGACGTGGTCCGGGTCCTGGTGGCTGGCTCTCCGCCGGTTGAGGGCCGCTGCGTCGAAGTACCAGTTGCTGCGTCCGGCTGGTCGATCGAATTCTCAGCACGTGCGGGTGCGGCTTCGGCGGACGTCGTTTCACGTGAAACATCCGTGCGGGCCGCGTCCTTCCGGGACGTGTCCTCCGCGCTCGTCGACGGCACCGGAGCCGGGCCGACGTCCGCGCCCTGTTCTTCGTTCACCGGGGCCTCGGCAGCGGGTGCACTCGGAATGAGTGCTCCCAGACCCCGGCCCAGTCCACGTCGTCGTTCGCTCACGATGTTCCTCTCCCTCGCCCGGCAATCCGGACAATTCTAGCCGAGCCACGCGTTCCGACGTGCCGTTTCACGTGGAACGGTGGGTCCCTTGCGCGCGACGCGGGACGGGAACAGCAGGACGCCCGCCTCCAGAGGGAGACGGGCGTCGGGCGGGGGAGTGGCCGGGAAATGGCCCGGGGCCGCTCCGTCAGCGCTGGGCGCGCTGGGCGATCTCGGCCGCCGCCTCCAGGTAGGACAGCGCCCCCGTGGAACTGGGGTCATAGCTGATGACGCTCTGCTGGTAGCTCGGCGCCTCCGAGATGCGCACCGAGCGGGGGATCATGGTCTCCAGGACCTCGGCGGGGAAGTGGTTGCGCACCTCTTCGGCCACCTGCGACGCGAGGTTGGTGCGACCGTCGTACATGGTGAGCAGGATCGTCGACACCGACAGCTCGGGGTTCAGGTGCTTCTGGATCATCTCGATGTTCTTGAGCAGCTGGCTGAGCCCCTCGAGCGCGTAGTACTCGCACTGAATGGGGATCAGCACCTCGGTGGCCGCGACGAACGCGTTGAGGGTCAGCAGCCCGAGACTCGGCGGGCAGTCGATGAAGACGTAGTCGAGCCGCTCCATCCCGTCGGCCTCGCGCTGCTTCGCGTACGCCTCGAGCGCCCGGCGGAGCCGGTGCTCGCGCGCCACCATGGACACGAGCTCGATCTCCGCGCCGGCCAGGTCGATGGTGGCCGGGACGACCCAGAGGTTGTCCGCCTCGGCGGACGGCTTCACCGCGTCGGCGATGGGCATCTCGTCGATGAGCACGTCGTAGGTGCTGTCGACCTCGGAGTGGTGCTCCACGCCGAGGGCCGTTGACGCATTGCCCTGAGGATCGTTGTCGATGACGAGGACGTTCTGCCCCTGTCGGGCGAGGGCCACCGCGATGTTCACCGACGTGCTCGTCTTGCCCACGCCGCCCTTCTGGTTGCTGATCGTGAAGATCCGCGTTGCGGCGGGCTTCTCCAGCTGGACCTTCTTCAGCCTGGCGCGTCGCCTGGTCTCCTCCACGAGCTTCCTCCCCAGCGGCGTGTCCTCCGCCATCGTTGTGGTCATCTTGGGCAGCTGTCCGTCCGTTTCACGTGAAACACGAGTGCCCCGATCAGGAACAACCTTGATCGATTGATCAAGCGGATCGGGGGGGAACTCGGCGTCGAAGCCTCGCGGACTTCCCGCGCCGTCGTCGATCGGCATCTGACTGCGCACCTTCCCGGTTCGTCTCGAACTCGTTCCGTCGGAGCACGCCTCCCGCGGGGGAGGAGTGCCTGGGACCGCGCCGCAGGTCAGGTCGCCGTCGACCCGTGGCCGATCTCGGCGCACCGACCGTGGCACACTCCTCCCAGCCTACCGCCGACACTGCGCGGAGCAGGCGGCGGTGCTCAGAGCCGGACCCGCACCACCGTGGTGGGCTCCTCGAGCAGGTCCGCCCCGGCCGGAACGACCTCGGTGGACCGGGCGCCGAGCCGGTCCAGCTTCTTCTGCGCCTTGCGCACCTCGTCCGCCGCGGAACGGCCCTTGAGGGCGAGCAGCACTCCGGTGCCGCGCAGCAGCGGCAGGGTGATGTCCACGAGGCCCACCAGGGCCGAGACCGCCCGCGCGGTGACCACGTCCACCTCGCCGACCTCGTCCCGGGCCTGCTCCGCCCGGGCCCGCAGCACGCGCACGTTCGTGAGCCCGAGGTCGGCCACGACCTCGTCCAGCCACTGCACGCGCCGCTCCAGCGGCTCGATGAGCGTGATCCGCAGGTCGGGCCGGGCCAGGGCGAGGCACAGCCCGGGCAGACCCGCGCCCGATCCGACGTCGGCCACGCGGGCGCCGGTCGCGATGAGCTCCTCGACCACGGCGCAGTTGAGCACGTGCCGGCTCCACAGCCGGGGCACCTCCCGCGGGCCGATGAGCCCCCGGACGATGCCGGATGACGCCAGGTGCGCCACGTAGCGCTCCGCCAGCGGCAGCCGGTCGCCGAACAGCCGCTCGGCGGCGCGCCGCTCCTGCTCGTCCGGGACCGGCGGGTCCTGCGGAGCGGGGGAGGGGCGCGGCTCCTCGGCCATCAGCCCTGCGGAACGGACACGACGATGTGCCGTGCCGCCCCTTCGCCCTCGGACTCGCTGACGAGACCCTGCTCGGCGACCACGTCGTGCACGATCTTGCGCTCGTAGGCGGACAGGGGATCGAGGTGCACGCGCTCCCCGGTCTCCTGGGCCTCGCGCACGGCCGCCAGCGCCAGCTCCCGGAGCTCACCGGCCCGGCGGAGCCGGTAGCCCCCGATGTCGAGCACCAGGCGGGAGCGCCGGTCGGTGGCGGCCAGCACGGAGAGGCGCAGGAGCTCCTGGAGGGCCTCCAGGACCTCACCGTCCTCGCCGACCAGCGCCGACAGGCCTTCGACGTCGTCCCCGTCGGCGACGACCGACAGGTAGGTGCGACCGTCGCGGACCTCGATGTCGATGTCGCCGTCGAGGTCCGCCGTGTCCAGGAGCTCCTCGAGGTAGTCGGCCGCGATCTCGCCCTCCTCCTCGAGCGGATCGACGGCGGCCGTCTCCGCGGCCGGGGTCTCCGCGGCCGGGGTCTCCGCGGCCGGGATCTCCGCGGCCGGGGTCTCCGCGGCCGGGATCTCCGCGGCGGGGACTCCCCCCCCGGCACCGCGGTCGGCGTCGGCGCGGGGCGCGGGGGGCTGCACGTCGTCGGCGTCCTGGGTGGTATGCCGGATGTCGGTCATGTCGTCTCCTGGGGCCGTGGAAGCACGGGGCCGGGCGCGCCGGCCCCGTGCGGGGAGGGGGTCGAGCCGGGTCGGCCGGCCGCGGTCATCGCGCCTGTTTCCGCTTCGCCTGCTGCCTCTGGCGCTTCTTGCCGACCGGCTGCTGACGCTGCCCGGCGGCGGCGCGGGCACGCTGCTCCTCGATGTCGGCCTCGTGCTCCTCCACGGTCTTGCCGAGCGGGGGGAGCCCCTTGGCGGCGCGGCGCTCGTTGAGCTCCTGCTCGGCCTGCGAGCCCGGGGTCGGGTTGTTGCGGATGACCCACCACTGCTGGCCCATGGACCAGACGTTGGAGACGGTCCAGTAGATGAGGACGCCGATGGGGAAGTTGATGCCGCCGATCGCGAAGACCAGGGGGAACAGGTACAGCATCATCTGCTGCTGGCGGTACATGGGGGAGGCCTTCGCGGCCTCGCTCATGTTCTTGGCCGTCAGCTGCTTCTGGGTGAAGAACTGCGAGGCGGACATCGCGACGATCATCACGATCGCCAGGAGGATCGTGGCCACGTGGTTGCCGTCGCCGGGGTTGAGCAGCGTGGAGAACAGCGGGGCGCCGAAGAACGTGGCCTCGTTGAAGGACTGCACGGTGGCTGCGTTCAGGACGTGCACGCCCTCGCCGGCGGCCGCGGACCCGGGCACGCCGTTGAGGACCTGGAACAGCCCGAAGAAGATGGGCATCTGCACCAGGATGGGCAGGCAGGCGGAGAACGGGTTGGAGCCGTGGCTCTTGTACAGCTCCATCTGCTCCTGGGCCATGGCCTGCCGGGACAGCTGGTCCTTCTTGCCCTTGTACTTGGCCTGGAGCTTGGCCATCTCCGGCTGCAGCTCCTGCATGCCGCGCATGGACTTGATCTGCTTGAGGAACAGCGGGATGGTCAGCGTGCGCATGACCAGGGTCAGGCCCACGATGCACAGCACCCAGGTGATGCCCGCGGCGGGGTCCATCCCGATGGCCGTCAGCATCTCGTGGAACACCCACAGCACGGCGGAGACGACCCACCTGAAGGGGAAGAGGATCATTTCGAACAGGTTCATGGGGAAGGCTCTCCTTGGGCCGCGGGACCGGTGGCCCCGGCGGGGTGGTGCTGGTGGCGCTCAGCAAGGGTGGGATGGTTCAGCAGGACGATCCGGGGAAGGGACGCGAAGTCGGGGAAGACCCGGCCCCCGTCCGGGACCCTGTCGATCCCACCCGCCGCCCAGGGGTGGCAGCGGAGGAGCCTGCGGACGCTGAGGCCCAGGCCGCGCACGGCGCCGTGCACCGTGACGGACTCGAGGGCGTAGGCCGAGCAGGAGGGGAAGTACCGGCAGACGTCCCCGTACAGGGGGGAGACGATGGTCCGGTAGAGCTTGAGACCCGCGATGAGCGCGTTCTGGGGCAGGAACCACAGGACCTGCCACGCGGACGCCGGGCGGACGAACTCGTGGGGAGCCGCCGCGAGGAGGTCCTCGGGCGCGTGAGCGTGCTCGCTCATGACTCCGGCTCCTCCCGTGCGGGTCGTCGGTCTGCTGCGGTGGTCGTCGTCCCGGCGGTCCCGGGAGCCCCGGCCCGCGCGGACGCCGTCCGCCACGCCTTCGCGTAGTCGGCGGCCAGCTCCGTCCAGTCCGCGCGGGAGGCGGGCGGCAGCGCGCGCACCACGACGTCGTAACCGTACGGGGCCTGCCTGACCGTGGTCTGGGCGAGCTCCCGGAGGCGTCGCTTCACCTTGTTGCGGCGCACGGCGTTGCCCACGGCCTTCGAGACGACGAAGCCGAACCGGGCCGGGTGCTCTTCGCCGGTGGGACGCACATAGACGACGACGTTCCGGCGCCCGTTGCGGGCGCCGGAACGCGTGGTGGCCGAGAACTGGGCCGAGGTCCGGATCCGGTGCTGTTCAGGCAGCACGGTCCCGCTCCTGCACGGTCGGCGGCTCGGGCGGCTCCGGCACGACGACGAGCGCCCGTCGCGGGGCGGTCGTCGGAAGCGCCGGCGCCGACACGGACCGGCTCAGGCGGAGAGCTCGGTGCGGCCCTTGCTGCGGCGGGCGGCGAGGATGGCGCGGCCGGCGCGGGTGCGCATCCGGGCACGGAAGCCGTGCTTCTTGGCGCGACGGCGGTTATTCGGCTGAAAAGTCCGCTTGCTCACTGGTTACTCCAAAGGCGTCAGGGTGTGCGCCCGTCCTCGGGCTCACCGCACCGGGTTCGGCGCGGCGGAGAGGGACGGTCACAGCGGTGCTGGTGGATGCGTCCGAGCATGCGGATGGGCATGACAGTGGACACAAAAGACTACTTCACCCTAGACAACGGGCAGGGGACGGTCAAATCAGCGACGGGTGGCCGCGGGCCCCGGTGCCGCCGGCGCGGGAGCGGGGCGGCCGGGGCGGAACCGGGTCGAACGGTGGTCGAGTGCTGGATCGGGCACCGGGAGACCCGGTGCCGCTGTGCAGTTCACATCCTACCCACAGCTGTGCACGGATCTTCATCACATCCTGTGGAAAACCGGCCCGGCCGGAGCCGCGGAACCACGCGGATCGGGGGTCGAACTACACGTCTGTAGTTCCCGGAGCCCCCGGAAAACGGCTATGAACACGTTCGGCGCATGTTCTAGGCTGGCACTCGCGGCTGGCCCCCGACAGCTTTTCCACCGTTGTGAACAACGCTGTGGACAAGATCCCCGGCGAGGGGCCGGGACGATCCGTCCACCGCCTCGTCATCCCGACGACAGCTCGATGACATCTCGACGACAGCAGGAGTACGCGTGGGCACGCAGGACAATCAGGCGCTCAGCGCGCAGTGGGCCGAATGCGTGCAGTACATGTACGAGGACCCCATGACCACGGGGCGCTACCGGGGGTTCATCTCCCTGGCCCAGCCCCAGGGCCTCATCGGCACCACGCTGCTCGTCGCGGTCCCGAACGAGCTCACCCGCGAGTTCTTCCAGAACCAGATGGCGTCCGTGCTCCGGTCCTCCGTGGGCCGGGCCTTCAGCCCCGAGACGCTCGTGGCGTTCGTGGTGGACGCCGACCTCGAGACCGCTCCCGCACCGGAGGCCGGGGCCTCGACGCCCACCGCGGCCCTGCCCCCGATCAGCGAGCTCGAGGCGGAGCGCAACCGCACCGACCTGCCCGCGCGGGTCGACCACGCCGACACCGCCGACGCGGTGGAGGTCGACCGGCGGACGACCGGCCTCGACCGGCAGTCCGCCGGGCTCATGGCGCCGCCCCCGGAGCCGGCGCACCGCTCCGGGATGGGCGGGGCCGACCGGACCCTCCCGCCGCCGCGGGACCCCCAGGCCGCCCCGCCCCGCCGCCCCGTCCAGGACACCGGCACCGCTCCCGCCGTGGTGGGGGAGTGGGACAGCTCCGCGCGGCTGAACCCCAAGTACGTCTTCGACTCCTTCGTGATCGGCCAGTCCAACCGGTTCGCCCACGCCGCGGCCTTCGCGGTGGCCGAGACCCCGGCCAAGGCCTACAACCCCCTGTTCATCTACGGGGAGTCCGGGCTGGGCAAGACGCACCTGCTGCACGCGATCGGCCACTACGCCAAGCGTCTCTACCCCCAGGTGCGGGTGCGCTACGTGAACTCGGAGGAGTTCACCAACGACTTCATCAACTCGATCCGCGACGACGAGGGCTCCTCCTTCAAGGAGATCTACCGCAACGTGGACATGCTGCTGATCGACGACATCCAGTTCCTGGCGGGCAAGGAGCACACGCAGGAGGAGTTCTTCCACACCTTCAACGCGCTGCACAACCACGAGAAGCAGATCGTGATCACCTCCGACATGCCGCCCAAGCAGCTGACCGGCTTCGCCGAGCGGATGCGCTCCCGCTTCGAGTGGGGTCTGATCACCGACGTGCAGCCGCCGGAGCTGGAGACGCGCATCGCGATCCTGCGCAAGAAGGCCACGAGCGAGGGCATGGACGCCCCCGACGACGTGCTGGAGTACATCGCCTCCCACATCTCCACCAACATCCGCGAGCTCGAGGGCGCCCTGATCCGGGTCACCGCGTTCGCCTCCCTGAACAAGCAGTCGGTGGACCTGCCCCTGGCCGAGCTGGTGCTCAAGGACCTCATCACCGACGACGGCGCGCAGGAGATCACCGCGGCCTCGATCCTCGCCCAGACCGCGGTCTACTTCGACATCAGCCTCGAGGAGCTCAAGAGCAAGTCCCGCACGCGCACCCTGGTCACCGCCCGGCAGATCGCGATGTACCTGCTGCGCGAGCTCACCGACATGTCCCTGCCGAAGATCGGCCAGGAGCTCGGCGGCCGCGACCACACCACGGTGATGCACGCGGACCGCAAGATCCGCACGCTGATGGCCGAGCGCCGGCAGATCTTCAACCAGGTCACGGAGCTCACCAACCGGATCAAGCAGCAGCAGCGCGAGGGCTGAGCCCGGCCCCACCCCTCCTCGAAGGCCCCGGCGGTGCTCCGCCGGGGCCTTTTCGTGTAGTTCGTCCACAGGCTCCGCCCGCGGGATCCCGGGCCCGGAGGGGCCCTCCTGCACAGGATGTCGGCGCTTGTGGAGCGCCTGTGCACAGGACAGAACCCACACCTGTGGATAAAATTGTGGAATTCTCCGTCCGACCGGTGGAGAACCTCGGTACAACTCGGCGGAGGGCTGTGGAACCCGCGGAACCACGCGGATCTCGTCCACCGGCAGCATGCGTTCCGGTGGACCCCGAACCACAGGAACTCAACAGGCCGCCACCGCCCGGGTGCTGGCCGAGGGGCAGTTATCCACAGATTCCACAGCGGTTATTAACACTCCCATCCTTAAAAAGACATCTGGCCAAACAACAAGAATCCTGGAGCGCCGACCCCGTCCGGGCCCTCACGGCCCCGGATCACCCGGACGCCGCCACGGAGCGGCCGAATGGCCGTCCCGTGAAACGGACCGATACGATGCAGAGGGCGAAGACCCTGTTCGCACCGCTGCACCCCGCGGCGCGGCCCGCACCGGACCCTGTCCGGGACCGTGGCTCCGCCGTCCTTGCTCAGACTGAAAGGCAGCAACCTCTCGTGAAGTTCTCCGTCGAACGCGATGTTCTCGCCGAGGCCGTCACCTGGACCGCTCGGTCCCTCTCTCCTCGGCCCCCGGTCCCCGTGCTGTCCGGTCTGCTCATCCGTGCGGAGGGCGGTCAGCTGTCCATCGCGAGCTTCGACTACGAGATCTCCGCGCGGCTGTCGATCAGCGCCGACGTCCAGGAGGAGGGCACCACCCTCGTCTCCGGCCGTCTGCTCGCGGACATCTGCCGCTCCCTGCCCTCCGCCCCGGTCGAGGTGCACGCCGACGAGGGGAAGGTCACCCTGACCTGCCGCTCCTCGCGCTTCAACCTCGCGGCCATGCCGGTCGGCGACTACCCGGAGCTGCCCGCGCTGCCGGACGTCTCCGGCGTGGTGGCCGGCGACGAGTTCGCCCACGCCGTGGCGCAGGTGAACATCGCCGCGAGCAAGGACGACACCCTGCCCATCCTCACCGGCGTCCGCGTGGAGATCGAGGGCGAGAAGATGACGCTGCTCGCCACGGACCGCTACCGGCTCGCGATGCGCGAGCTCACCTGGCGGCCCAGCACCCAGGACATCTCCACGGCCGCGCTGATCAAGGCGCGCACCCTCAACGACATCGCCAAGACCCTCGGCCCGGCCGGTGACATCAACATCGCCCTGTCCGACTCCGCAGAGCTCGTCGGCTTCGAGTCCGGCGGCCGCCGCACCACGAGCCTGCTCATCGACGGCGAGTACCCCAAGATCCGGTCGCTGTTCCCGGAGCACACGCCGATCACCGCGGCGGTGCGGACCACCGAACTCGTCGAGGCCGTCCGGCGCGTCTCGCTCGTGGCCGAGCGCAACACCCCCGTGCGCCTGGCCTTCACCCAGGGGCAGGTGGCCCTGGACGCCGGGACCGGCGAGGACGCCCAGGCCTCCGAAGTCCTCGACGCGCACCTCACCGGCGACGACATCACGGTGGCCTTCAACCCGACGTACCTCTCCGAGGGCCTGCACGCCTTCGCCTCCGACTACGTCCGGTTCTCCTTCACCGCCCCGCCCAAGCCGGCCGTGCTCTCCGCCCAGGCCGAGCCCGAGGGCGAGGACAAGGACGACTACAAGTACCTGCTGATGCCGGTGCGGCTCCCCAGCCAGTGACCGGCCGGCCCGGAACCGGAAGCTGCTGATCCCGGCGTGTTCGTCGACCACCTCTCCCTGCTCGACTACCGGACGTATGCCCATCTGGACATACGTCTCGCTCCCGGGACCACCGTGTTCCTCGGGCCGAACGGCGTGGGCAAGACGAACATCGTCGAGGCCCTCGACTACACGGCGGGCCTGTCCTCGCACCGGGTGTCCTCCGACGGCCCGCTGATCCGCTTCGGCGCCGACCGCGCGATCGTCCGCGTCCGGGTGCGGCGGGGCGGGCAGCAGACCGTCCTGGAGCTCGAGCTCAACGACGGCCGCGCCAACCGGGTGCGCATCAACCGGGCCTCCCCGGTGCGGGCCCGGGACGCACTCGGCATCGTGCGGACCGTCCTGTTCTCGCCGGAGGACCTGGCGCTGGTGAAGGGGGACCCCTCCCACCGGCGGCGCTTCCTCGACGACCTCGCGAAGTCCATGCGCCCCGTCCTCGCGGGCACCCTGGCCGACTACGAGAAGGTGCTCCGGCAGCGCAACGCGCTGCTGAAGTCGGCCCGCCGGAGCGGCCGGTTCACGGACACCCACCGGTCGACCCTGGCGGCGTGGAACGACCAGTTCGCCCGCGCCGGCGCCGGCATCCTGCACGCGCGCCTGCAGCTCATCGACGCCCTGGCGCCCCAGGTGGCGACCGCCTACGGCCAGCTCACGGACGGGACCAAGGAGACGACCCTGCGCTACGTGTCCTCGGTGCTGCCCGAGAGCGCGGCCGGGGACGCCGAGCGGCTGCGCGGGTTCACGCCCGCGGACCTGCACCAGCTGATCCTCGACGCGTGCGAGGCCTCGGAGCAGCGGGAGCTCGAGCGGGGACTGACCCTCGTGGGCCCGCACCGCGACGAGCTCGAGCTGCTGCTCGGGACGGCGCCGGCCCGGGGCTACGCCTCCCACGGCGAGACCTGGTCCTACGCCCTCGCGCTCCGCCTCGGCTCCTGGTACGTCCACCTGGCGGACGACCCCACGGAGGGCGCCGCGCCGATCCTCGTCCTGGACGACGTGTTCGCGGAGCTCGACGCCCGCCGCCGCAGCCGTCTCGCCGCGATCGTGGCCTCCGCGGAGCAGGTGCTCGTGACCGCCGCGGTCGAGGAGGACCTCCCTGCCGAGCTCGTGGCCGGTCCGCACGACGTGGTGCGGGTGGGTCCGGGCACCGCCGTCCGGGACGACGAGCAGGCGCCCGCCGGGACCGGTCCGGAGCCGGAGGAGGCGTCGTCGTCGTGACCGGGCCGCGGCGCGAGGACGGCCCGCTCCCCGCCGGGGAGCCCCAGGAGCCCCCTGTCCCCGAGGCGAACGTCGTGCGGATCGAGGACGAGATCGACGCGCCGGCGGCGCTGCTCACCCGGATGCGCCACGCGGCGGAGGCGCGCGGGGACGGGCGGCTCTACGGCGCGGCCGCCCGGCGCAACCTCACGGGCTTCGGCGCCGCCATGGAGGCGGCCACCGCGTCGGCCGCCGAGCGCCTGGGCCGCCGCGGCAACGACGTCGACCCGCGGGCGCTCGGCGGGTACTCCGGGGCAGGCCGCTCCGCCCGTGACCCCCGGGGGGTCGGCACGGTGCTGGACGGGCTCGTGTCCGGGCGCGGCTGGAAGGCGCCGGTCGCCGTGGGCTCGGTGCTGGCCCGCTGGGACGACCTCGTGGGCCCGGGCATCGCCGGGCACTGCCGGCCGGAGAGCTTCGACGAGACCGTGGTGCGGGTCCGGTGCGACTCCACCGCCTACGCCGCGAACCTGCGCCTCATGGTCCCGCAGCTGCTGCGCATGTTCGACGAGCACCTGGGGGAGGGCATCGTCACCCGGATCGAGATCCTCGGTCCCACGGCCCCGAGCTGGAAGCGCGGCCGCCGCTCCGTGCAGGGCCGGGGGCCCCGCGACACCTACGGCTGAGGCCGGCGGTCCGGACCGCTGAGCGGCCTCGTGGCGCGCTGCGGCCCCCCGGTGGCGTCCTGGGGGTGGCGGAGCAGAGGAAAAGTGGTCCTGAGGCCCTTTCCCGGCCGCTCAGAGGGACCTGTGAGCACCCCGAGCCCACGGTTTTCCGATAGAATCGGTTCCAGACAGCAATCGACGGACCGGGCCCCCACGGCCGATCGCGACCACCTCGCCCGCGGCGCGGGCACCCGGAGTCGTCGACCCGTTCCGACCCCGCACGAGCCGATGAGCCGCCCGAACGTCTCATCGGCGTTCTCTTGTGCCGTCCGGAGCGGGACCGGTGTGCCCAACAGGAGGAGCCAGGAACCCGTGGCAACAGAGGATCCGCAGAAGCGCGAGTACGGTGCCGGTGACATCACCGTCCTGGAAGGTCTCGAGGCCGTCCGGAAGCGACCCGGCATGTACATCGGCTCGACCGGCCCGCGGGGGCTGCACCACCTCGTGTACGAGGTGGTCGACAACTCGGTCGACGAGGCCCTGGCGGGCTACTGCGACCACATCGAGATCACCCTGCAGGCCGACGGCGGCGTCAAGGTCGTGGACAACGGCCGCGGCATCCCCGTGGACATCCACCCGACCGAGGGCCGGCCCACGGTCGAGGTCGTCATGACGATCCTGCACGCGGGCGGCAAGTTCGGCGGCGGCGGCTACGCCGTCTCGGGCGGGCTGCACGGCGTGGGCATCTCCGTGGTCAACGCGCTGTCCCGGCGCGTCGAGACCGAGGTGCGGCGCCAGGGCCACGTCTGGCGGATGGTCTTCGCCGACGGCGGCATGCCCCAGGGCGAGCTGGTCCGGGGGGAGGAGACCCCCGAGACCGGCACCACCCAGGTCTTCTACCCGGACCCCGAGATCTTCGAGACCGTCGACTTCGACTTCGAGACGCTGCGGGCCCGCTTCCAGCAGATGGCGTTCCTCAACAAGGGCCTGCGGATCACCCTCACGGACGAGCGGGCGCCGGAGGAGTCCGGCGAGGAGATCGCCGGCTCCGCCTCGGACCGCACCGCCGTCCACGTAGACGCCGAGCCGGTCGAGGGCCGCGACGGCGGCACCGACGTCGCCCGGCTCAACCACGAGGACGAGGACGGCGCCGGCCACCGCCGGGTCGTCTACAAGTACGACCACGGCCTGCTGGACTACGTGACGTTCCTGAACACGTCCAAGAAGGCCGACCTCGTCCACGACGACGTCATCGCGCTCGAGTCCGAGGACACGGAGCGCAAGATGTCCCTCGAGCTCGCCATGCAGTGGACCACGGCCTACACCGAGTCCGTGCACACGTACGCGAACACGATCAACACCCACGAGGGCGGCACCCACGAGGAGGGCTTCCGCTCGGCGATGACGTCCCTCGTGAACCGCTACGCCCGGGAGAACAAGCTGCTCCGGGACAAGGACGAGAACCTCACCGGCGACGACGTCCGCGAGGGCCTCACGGCCGTCATCTCGATCAAGCTCGCCGAGCCCCAGTTCGAGGGCCAGACCAAGACGAAGCTCGGCAACTCCGAGGCGAAGACCTTCGTCCAGCGCGAGGTGAACAACCGGTTCGGCGACTGGCTCGAGCGCAACCCGGCCGCCGCACGGGAGATCATCCGCAAGGCGATCAACGCCTCGCAGGCGCGGCTCGCGGCCCGCAAGGCGCGCGAGACCACCCGGCGCAAGGGCCTGCTCGAGTCGGGCGGGATGCCCGGCAAGCTCAAGGACTGCTCCTCCAAGGACCCCTCCCTGTCCGAGATCTACATCGTGGAGGGCGACTCCGCGGGCGGCTCGGCGGTGCAGGGCCGGGACCCCGCGCACCAGGCGATCCTGCCGCTGCGCGGCAAGATCCTCAACGTGGAGCGCGCGCGGCTGGACCGGGCGCTGTCCAACACCGAGGTCCAGTCGATGATCACCGCGTTCGGCGCCGGCATCGGCGACGACTTCGACATCGAGAAGGCGCGGTACCACAAGATCGTGCTGATGGCCGACGCCGACGTGGACGGCCAGCACATCACCACGCTGCTGCTGACGCTGCTGTTCCGGTTCATGCGCCCGCTGATCGAGCACGGCTTCGTCTACCTGGCCCAGCCGCCGCTGTACCGGATCAAGTGGTCCAACGCCCCGCACGACTACGTCTACACGGACGCCGAGCGGGACGAGGCCCTGGCGCGCGGGCTCGCCAACAACCAGCGCATCCCCAAGGACAACGGCATCCAGCGCTACAAGGGCCTCGGCGAGATGGACTACACCGAGCTGTGGGACACCACGATGGACCCCGACCACCGCACCCTGCTGCAGGTGACCATGGAGGACGCGGCCGCCGCCGACCAGATCTTCTCCGTGCTCATGGGCGAGGACGTCGAGTCCCGCCGCGAGTTCATCCAGCAGAACGCCAAGGACATCCGGTTCCTCGACATCTGATCCGCGACATATGTCCCGCTCGGCATGCAATGGCCGGGGGCGGGACCTGCGCAGGACCACGAGGACGAGCAGACAGAACGGAAAGACCGCATGAGTGACGAGACCCAGGACGGACCGACCCCGGAGGACGCCGTCCTCGCCGGCGACCTCGAGCACACCCCCGTGCTGACCGACCGCGTGGAGCAGGTGGACCTGCAGACCGAGATGCAGCGGTCCTACCTGGACTACGCGATGGCCGTCATCGTGGGCCGCGCCCTGCCGGACGTCCGGGACGGGCTCAAGCCGGTGCACCGGCGCGTGCTGTACGCGATGTACGACGGCGGCTACCGCCCCGACCGCTCCTTCAACAAGTGCGCCCGCGTGGTGGGCGAGGTCATGGGCCAGTACCACCCGCACGGCGACTCCGCGATCTACGACGCCCTCGTGCGGCTGATCCAGGGCTGGGTGATGCGCTATCCGCTCGCCCTGGGACAGGGCAACTTCGGCTCCCCGGGCAACGACGGCGCGGCCGCCCCACGGTACACCGAGACCAAGATGGCGCCCATCGCCATGGAGATGGTCCGGGACATCCACGAGGAGACCGTCGACTTCCAGGACAACTACGACGGCAAGAACCAGGAGCCGTCGGTGCTGCCGTCCCGGTTCCCCAACCTGCTGGTCAACGGCTCGTCCGGCATCGCCGTGGGCATGGCCACCAACATCCCGCCGCACAACCTGCGCGAGGTCGCGGACGGCGTGCAGTGGTACCTCCAGCACCCGGACGTCTCCAACGAGACGCTGCTCGAGGAGCTGCTGCAGCGGATCAAGGGCCCGGACTTCCCGACCGGCGCGCAGATCCTCGGGCACAAGGGCATCGAGGACGCCTACCGCACCGGCCGCGGCTCGATCTCCATGCGCGCCGTGGTCAGCGTCGAGGAGATCCACAACCGCACCTGCCTGGTGGTCACCGAGCTGCCCTACCAGGCGAACCCGGACAACCTCGCGATGAAGATCGCGGACCTCGTCAAGGACGGCCGCATCACCGGCATCGCCGACATCCGGGACGAGACCTCCGGGCGCACCGGCCAGCGGCTGGTGATCGTGCTCAAGCGCGACGCCGTGGCCAAGGTGGTGCTCAACAACCTCTACAAGCACACGCAGCTGCAGGACAACTTCTCCGCCAACATGCTCGCGCTCGTGGACGGGGTGCCCCGCACGCTGAGCCTCGACGCGTTCATCCGGCACTGGGTCGCCCACCAGATGGACGTCATCGTCCGCCGCACCGAGTACCGCCTGCGGCAGGCCGAGGCGGAGGCCCACATCCTGCGGGGCCTGCTCAAGGCGCTCGACGCCCTCGACGAGGTCATCGCGCTCATCCGCCGCTCCCCGACGGCCGACGACGCCCGCAGCGGGCTCATGCAGCTGCTGCAGATCGACGAGGACCAGGCGCAGGCCATCCTCAACATGCAGCTGCGCCGGCTCGCGGCCCTCGAGCGGCAGAAGATCCAGGACCGGCACGCGGAGCTCGAGCGGCTCATCGCCGAGTACACCGAGATCATCGCCTCGGAGGAGCGCCAGCGCGGCATCATCTCCTCGGAGCTCGACGAGATCGTGGGCCGCTACGGCGACGACCGCCGCTCCGAGATCATGTACGGCTACGACGGCGACATGTCGATGGAGGACCTGATCCCCGAGGAGGAGATGGTCGTGACCATCACCCGCGGCGGATACGTCAAGCGCACGCGCTCCGACCAGTACCGCTCCCAGCGGCGCGGCGGCAAGGGCGTGAAGGGCGCGCAGCTGCGCGGGGACGACGTCGTGGAGCACTTCTTCGTCACCACCACCCACAACTGGATCCTGTTCTTCACGAACCTGGGCCGGGTCTACCGCACCAAGGCGTACGAGCTGCTGGAGGCGGGCCGGGACTCCAAGGGCCAGCACGTGGCGAACCTGATGGCCTTCCAGCCGGGGGAGCGGATCGCCCAGGTCATGGAGCTGCGCTCGTACAGCGACGCCCCGTACCTGGTGCTCGCCACCCGCAGGGGCCTGATCAAGAAGTCCCGGCTGATGGACTACGACACCAACCGCACGGCCGGGGTGATCGCGATCAACCTGCGCGACGACGACGAGCTCGTCTCGGCCCAGCTGGCGTCCGCGCAGGACGACCTGCTCCTGGTCTCCCGCAACGGGATGTCCCTGCGCTTCACCGCGAGCGACGAGGTGCTGCGTCCCATGGGGCGGGCGACCTCCGGGGTCACCGGCATGAAGTTCCGCGACGGCGACGAGCTGCTCTCCGCCAACGTGGTCACCGACGACGCCTACGTCTTCGTGGTCACCGAGGGCGGCTACGCCAAGCGCACCAAGGTGGAGGAGTACCGGGTGCAGGGCCGCGGCGGCATCGGCATCAAGGTGGCGAAGCTCGCGGAGCAGCGCGGCCGGCTGGTCGGCGGGATCATCGTGGGCGAGGAGGACGAGGTCCTGGTGGTCATGGAGTCCGGCAAGGTCGTGCGCACCGGCGCCTCCGAGGTCCCGGCCAAGGGCCGCGACACGATGGGCGTGATCTTCGCGAAGCCCGCCCAGGGCGACACGATCACCGGGGTGGCCCGCAACGCCGACCGGGAGATCGCCGAGGAGGTCGACGCCGAGGCGGTGGCCGAGGTCGACGTCCAGCTCGACGAGACGATGGAGACGGCCGACGTCCTGGACACGGGCGAGGCCGATGGAGAGGCCGACGAGCTCGGTCCGGTCCCCGGTTCCGGGGACACGACGGACGATGAAGTAGCGTTGGACCCGAACAACAACGGAGGTAACGCATGAGCTCGAGTTCCGGCTCCAACACCGCCGGCAGGTCCGGACGCTCCCCCCTGGCGTCCGCACCCCGCCCCGGGAGCGGGTCGCCGTCCGGGACGGCGAGACCCTCGACGAGCGCCCGGACCGCGCCGAAGCCGGCGAAGTCAGGTTCGGGTCCCGCGAAGTCGAGCGCTGTCCGGTCCGGCTCCGGCCCGGCGAAGAGCGCCCGGCCCGCGAGCTCGACGAAGGGCCTGGTCCGCCCGGCCCCGCGGCCGCGGGTGCGCCGGGCGCGGCTGGTGGTCTCGAAGGTGGACACCTGGTCGGTGCTCAAGCTCGCGTTCCTGCTGTCGGTCGCGCTGGGGATCATCACCGTGGTCGCCGCGGTCGTGCTGTGGATCGTCCTGGACCTCACGGGCCTGTTCGACGGGATCAACGAGCTGCTCGGGATGCTGGGCGGCGCGGGCGGGGCCCTGAACATCAAGGACTTCCTGTCCCTGGGGCAGATCGCGATCTTCGCGACCATCGTGTCCGTGGTCAACGTCATCCTGCTGACCGCCCTGTCGGTGCTCGCCGCCCTGCTGTACAACATCGCGGCGGCCCTCGTGGGCGGGATCGGGCTCACCCTCACGGACGACTGATCCGGCGCGGTTCCGGGGAGTCCGGCCCGGCCGGGGCGATTTGGCACGGGTCGGCAACTCCGGTATCGTTTCTTCTCGGTCCGCAAGGGCCGTGAGAGGGCGTATAGCTCAGACGGTTAGAGCGCTTCGCTGATAACGAAGAGGTCCCAGGTTCAATTCCTGGTACGCCCACGGTTTCCCTTTTCCGCAGCTCAGGAGGCAGGCGTGAACAGGAAGATGGCTGCGGCTCTCGCCCTGGTCGGCGCGTCGGTCGCGGTGCTCACCAAGCTGCGGGAGGCCGACGCCGACAGGAACGCCTGGGCGGACGCCACCGACGAGGTGGAGTAGCCCGGTACACCGCGGGGACGTGGCGCAATTGGTAGCGCATCTGCTTTGCAAGCAGAGGGTTAGGGGTTCGAGTCCCCTCGTCTCCACCACATCGGATCCCGATCGAGCAGACGCTCGGTCGGGATCTTCTCGTTCCCGGCCGGATCGCCGCGCGCCGCCGCAACGGCAGAGGCCCCCGCTCCCTGCGGGGAGCGGGGGCCTCTGCCCGAACGGGCGGGGGGTCAGGCCTCGTTCTCGTCCTTCTTGCCCTGGATCTGCTCCTTGACCTCGTGGATCGTGGTCTTGGCGTCCTCACCGACGGTCTTGGCGCTGTCCTTGACCTCGGCGGCGGCCTCCGAGACACCACCGGACTGACCGGCCGGGGTGGTCGCGTCCTTGACGTCGTCGACCTGCACACCGGTGCCGGCGGCCACGGTGGACTGCTGGGCCACCGGGGAAGCGGTCACGCGCGGGGACGTGGCCGCCGGGGTCTTCCAGGGGTCCTCGACCGGGCGCGACGCCTTCCAGACGGCCACGCCGGCCGCACCGCCGGCCACGAGCAGGCCCAGCAGGAGGAGACCCTTGTGGGACTTCTCGGCCTTCTTCTGCTGCCTGGCGTAGTCCTTGGCGACCTTCGAGGCGGCCTTCTTCGCGTTGGCCACGGCCTTCTTGTCACCGGTCAGCTTCGCGACGATCGCCTCGAGCTGCTCGGGGGTGTCCGCGTCGGCGAACTTGCCCGCGAGCAGGGCGGCGGCACCGGCGTACTTCGCCTGCATCGCGGCGCGGCTCTCGGAGGCCCGGTCCGCGGCCTTCGCGGCCACGGGGCCGGCGGTCTTCGCGGCCTTCGCCGCGACCGGGGCGGTCACCGCGGCAGCCTTCAGCTTGGCGGAGCCGGAGAGGTCGTGGGCGCGGCCCAGACCCTCCTGGACCTTGGGGCCGGCGGTCGCGACGCCACCGGCGAGAGCCGCGGCGCCCGCCTCGACGCTGTGCTGGAGCCGGGGCGCGAGGTCACCGATCTCCTTGGACGCCCACTTGCCGGCGTCCAGGACCCTGCTCTCCGCGGCCTTCTGCGCCGCGACGGCCTTCTTCTCGCTCTTGGACTTCTTGAAGCTCATGAATCCATCCCTCCTCGGGTCGTGACAATCCACTGTCAGCATACGGGCAGAGCCGTCGGGGCAGGAGGGTGCGCCGCGCAATCCCGGGCCTTTTCACTGTGCGCTGAACCCCGCGACCCCACCGGGAAGGGCCTCCGGGGGCCGTGCAAGAATGGGCGCATGACTTCTGCCATCCCCACCGCCAAGGCGACCATCCACACGAACCACGGCGACATCGTCGTGAACCTGTTCGGCAACCACGCCCCGAAGACCGTCAAGAACTTCATCGGCCTCTCGGACGGCACCCAGGAGTGGAGCGACCCGCGCACCGGTGAGAAGCAGACCGGTCCCCTCTACAAGGACGTGGTCTTCCACCGCATCATCAAGGACTTCATGATCCAGGGCGGGGACCCCCTGGGCCAGGGCATCGGCGGACCGGGCTACGAGTTCGACGACGAGATCCACCCCGAGCTCGACTTCAACGAGCCCTACATCCTGGCGATGGCCAACGCCGGCAAGCGGAACGGCAAGGGCACCAACGGGTCCCAGTTCTTCATCACCACCGCCCCCACCACCTGGCTGCAGGGCAAGCACACCATCTTCGGCGAGGTGGCCGACGACGCGTCGCGGAAGGTCGTGGACGAGCTGAACGGCGTCCGCACCGGCGGCATGGACCGCCCGCTCGAGGACTGCGTGGTCACCTCGATCGACATCGAGCAGCTCTAGATCCGAGCAGTCTCCCCGTCCCGGCACCGCCGGGACGGGGACCAGCGGCGCAGGCCCGTCCGGAGCGATCCGGACGGGCCTGCGCCGTTGCCGTCCCGTCCGCCCCCGTCCATCCCGTCCAGCGAACCGGGCCCGCAGCGAAGCGGCCCAGGAGGAGTCCCAGTGAGCGGCGAGCAACCGCAGTACGGCGCGTCCACCGGGGGAGACGTCCCGGTGTGCCCGCGCCACCCCGACCGGCCGGCGTACGTGCGGTGCCAGCGGTGCGGTCGGCCGACGTGCCCGGAGTGCCAGCGCACGGCCGCGGTGGGCGTCCACTGCGTCGACTGCGTGCAGGAGGCGACGCGCTCGCGCCCCGCCGTCCGCACGAGCCTCGGCGGTCGCGCGGCCCAGGGCTCCCCGATGCTCGTCACCTGGTGGCTCGTCGGCGTCAACGCGGTGGTCTACGCGCTGCAGTGGCTCGTGCAGGCGGCGGGCGTGAGCCTGCTGCAGATGTTCGCCTACGCCCCCGTGACCACGACCTCCGAGCCGTGGCGGATGCTCACGAGCGGCTTCCTGCACTCGATGTCCAGTCCGCTGCACCTGATCCTGAACATGTACATGCTCTACCTGTTCGGGCGGATGCTCGAGCCGGCGCTGGGCCGCGGCCGGTTCCTGCTGCTGTTCCTGCTCTCCGTCCTGGGCGGATCCGTGGGCGTCCTGCTCCTGTCGCACCCGCTCAGCCTCGTGGTCGGCGCGTCCGGGGGCGTCTTCGGCCTGTTCGGCGCCCTGTTCGTGCTGCAGCGCCACCTGGGGCAGTCCATCACGCCCATCGCGGTGCTGATCGGCGTGAACGTCGTCTTCGGCTTCCTCTTTCCCGGCATCGCCTGGCAGGCGCACCTCGGCGGACTCGTCACGGGAGCCCTCGTCGCCTTCGGCTACACGGCCGCCACCCGCCGGCGCCGGGGTGCCGGCGGCCGCCGGTGACGCCGGCCGGCGCCCGCCTACGAGCACTCGCGCGCCGGGGAACGACCGTGTTCTCCACAGGGGTTGTTCCCACCTGTCGACAAGTTACACCCGTGGAATTCCACACCTGTGAGCAACGGTGTGGACAGGGCCGGGGCGGCTTCCACAGCTGTTAATAACGCTGTGGAGAGCGAGCTGTGCACACACTTCTCCACACCTGTGGACAACGTTGTGCACCGGTTGGGGAGAAGGGGCACGACCGTGCCGGCCGGGACGCCGTCCTCATCGGATCCTCAGGCGGCGTGCGGAAGACTGGAGGGGTGCGGATCCCGCCGCGCCCACGGAGGAGAACGGGAGGACGCGTGCGCGTGCTGCTGGTGGAGGACGAGGTGGACCTCGCGGAGTCGCTGCGCCGCGGGCTCACGAACGAGGGCTTCGTCGTCGACGTCGCCCACGACGGCATCACCGGGGGGTGGCTGGCCGGCGAGAACCCCTACGACGTCGTGGTCCTGGACCTGATGCTGCCCGGCAGGAACGGCTACGCGGTGCTCGAGGACCTGCGCGCCGCCGAGAACTGGGTCCCCGTCCTGATGCTCACCGCCAAGGACGGCGAGTACGACCAGACCGACGCCTTCGACCTCGGCGCCGACGACTACCTCACCAAGCCCTTCAGCTTCCTCGTGCTGGTGGCGCGGCTGCGCGCCCTCATCCGCCGGGGGGCGCCCGAGCGGCCCGTGGTGCTCACGGTCGGGTCCTTGCAGCTCGACCCCGTCCGCCGGACCGTGGCCCGCCGGGGGACGGCGCTCGAGCTCACCGCGAAGGAGTACGTCATCCTCCAGTACCTGATGCAGAACGCGGAGAAGGTCGTCTCGAAGCTGGAGATCATGGACAACGCCTGGGACGCCGGCTTCGAGGGCTCCGAGAACATCGTCGAGGTCTACGTGGGCTATCTCCGGAAGAAGATCGACGCGCCCTTCGGCCTCTCCACCCTGCAGACGGTCCGCGGCATGGGCTACCGGCTGGTCCCGGACGAGCCCGGGGCGCCGGCGTCGTGACCTCCGCCAGGAGGGGGCTCCTCGACCGGTGGGGGGTGCGGGAGCGCAGCACGGCCGCCGCGGCGCTGCTCATCCTCCTGGTGATGGCCGTGGCCGGAGCCGTGCTGCTCGAGGTCCTCAGCCGCGCGGCCGTGGGGGCCGCCCACGACCAGGCCGTGGCCCGGCAGACGGAGATCCTCCAGGACCTGGGGCTCCCGTGGGGCCCGCGCAGCGCCGGGGGCGCGGCGGGGGAGACGGCCGTGTTCACGCAGGCCGGGCTCGGCGAGCTGATGCTGCGGCTCGGCCGCCCCGGAGTCATCGTGCAAATCCAGGACGCCGACGGACAGGTGGTGGCCGCGTCCCCCGCCAGCGCGCTGGGCACGGACCTGTCCGTGCCGGTCCTGGAGCCGGGGCGGTCCTTCGACTCCGCGGCGACCGGGGACGGGCCCGCGCTCAGGACCGACGACCACGTGTATGTCGCTCACGGCATGTACATCAACGGCGTGCCCCTGACCCTCACCGTGGCCGTGCCCATGGCGCTGCAGCAGGGCACCCTCCAGACCGTGTCCCTGTTCCTGCTGGTCGGCGGGCCGGTGCTGGCGCTGCTCGGGGCCGCGCTCATGTGGTTCCTGGTCGGCCGCTCCCTGGCCCCGGTGCGCCGCATCACCGGACAGGTCCGGCGCATCGGCACGGCCCGCCTGGGGGAGCGGGTCGACGTGCCCCCCACCCGGGACGAGATCGCGGCGCTCGCCGAGACCATGAACGGGATGCTGGACCGGCTGCAGGCCTCCGACCGGGCGCAGCGGCGGTTCGTGGCGGACGCCTCCCACGAGCTCCGCAGCCCGCTCGCCACCCTCACCACCACGATCGAGGTGGCCGCCTCCGACCCGTCCGGGGCGACGTGGTCCGAGGTCGCCCCCGTCCTGAGGTCCCAGTCCCGCCGGATGGGCCAGCTCGTGGAGGACCTCCTGACCCTCGCCAAGGTCGACGACGCCGGGCTGCGGCTGCGCACCGCGGACACCGACCTTGACGAGGTGGTCCGGGAGGAGGTCGCCCGGATGCGGCCGGCCTCGCGGCACGAGGTGCGCGTGCACGTGGACCCCGTGCGGGTCCGGGGGGACGCCAGCCGGCTCCAGCAGGTGGTCCGCAACCTGCTCTCCAACGCGGAGCGGCACGCGGACACCTGGATCGCCGTCTCCCTGGTGGCCGAGGGGGACGAGGCGGTCGTGACCGTGGTCAACGACGGCGACCGCATCGCGCCGGAGGACCGGGAACGGGTCTTCGAGCGGTTCGTGCGGCTCGACGACTCCCGGACCCGGGACACGGGCGGATCCGGACTGGGCCTGGCCATCAGCCGGGAGATCGTCGCGGCCCACGGGGGGACGATCGGCGCGGGCGAGGACCCGGAGGGCCGGTGCCGCTTCGAGGTGCGTCTCCCGCGGGAGGGCGGGGACGGCGAGGGCTGAGCACCTCGCGTTCACCTCCCGTTGGCGGCACCGTCACGCGGGCCGCCTAGCGTCTCTCTGGTCGGCGGGAGCCCCCCGACCCCGCTCCGACCAGCACGGATGCGCCCCCGGGCAGCCGTGCGGAATGCCCCGGTCCGTCGGCGGACCGGGGCATTCGACTGCTCCGCGCCCGGGGGTCCCGGGCCGCCGGCCGGGGTCCCCGGCCTCCGGCGGCTCACCCGCCGGGCTCTCAGTACCCGGCGGCGGCGGCACCCCAGACCTGAGCGGTGAGCTCCTCGAGGCGCTCCTCGGGCGTGCGCTGGGCGCGCAGGGCCTGGGCGACGAGCCGCTGCGCGGTGGAGGCGAGGTGCTCGCGCATGGCGCGTGCCGCCTCCGCCTCGTCCCGGGCGAGCACGGCCCGGACCAGCGCGTCGTGCTCGCGCGCGAGCTCCCCGACGGGCCGCCGCGACGTGGCGGCGACGACGCCCAGGAAGGACGTGGTGGTGCGCAGCCGCTCCACGAGCTGGACGGCCTGGGCGTTGCCGGCGACGAGCAGCAGCGCACGGTGCAGTCCCTCGTCCGCCTCGGCGGTGGCCTCGAGGTCCCCGGTCCGGGCCGCCTCGTGCAGCGCCTCCCACTGGGCCCGGATCCGGTCCAGCTCCTCGGGCGCCGCGAGACGGGCGGCCCGGCGGGCGGCCGGGACCTCCAGGGCGGTGCGCACCGCGAAGATCTCGGCGACGTCGTCGGGACTGACCTCGACGATCTCGAAGCCGCGGTTGCGGTGGAACCGGATCAGCCCGGCCTCGCCCAGCCGCAGCAGGCCCTCCCGCACGGGGCTGCGGGAGACGTCCATGGCGGAGGCCAGCTGCTGCACCGAGTACAGGCGCCCGGGCTCCATCTCGCCCGCCGTGATCGCCCGCCGCACCGCGGCCATCACCTGCACGGCGAGCGAGCTCCCGGTCGTGGCGGTGACGGACGGCAGCGCGGGGGCCGCCGCCCCGGGGCGGTCGCCGGCCGGGGACCCGGCGACGGAGCGGGGTGGGGTGGTCACGGGGTGATCGTCAGCTTGATGTCCCCGGGCCGGTGCTCCTCGGCCCGCTGCATGGCCTCCGCGATCCGCTCGAGGGGGAACTCTGGCCCGAGACAGTGCTCCACGTCGATCTCGCCCTCGGAGATCCGCCGCAGGGCCTCGCGGAAGGACGTCAGCCCCGGCTCGGCCTGCGCCGCCACGGAGCACTGCAGCCGCAGGTTCTTGCGGAACGCCGTCCACAGCGGGACCTCGGTGTGCCCGTGCCGCTCCGGCAGGCCGAAGAAGCCGACGATGCCCCGGTCGGCCGCGAGCTCGACGGCCTGGTCGCGCAGCACGTCGTGCCCCACGGCCTCGATGACGAGGTCGGCGCCGCGGCCCCCGGTGACCTCGGCCACGACCGCGGCGAGGTCCTCCTCCGGCACCCGCACGGGGACGGCGCCCAGCCGGCGGGCGACCTCGAGCCTGCCCGTGTCCAGGTCGGAGGCGACGACGTGTGCGAAGCCCAGTCTGCGGGCCTCCTCCACGAAGAACAGCCCGGCGGACCCCGCGCCCATCACCACGCACGTGTGCGCCCGGCGGGCAGGCGTCTCCACGGGCCAGAACTGGCGCATGGCGTAGAGGCACGTGCCGTACTGCTGGGCCATCATGAGCCGCCGCAGCTGCAGGGAGTCGTCCGGGTCCGTGCCGGCGGGCAGCTCCACGACGTGCAGGTCGTCCAGCAGCTGGAGCTCCGCGAAGCACCCGCCCATCTCGCCCTGGGGGACCGTCAGCACCAGGGTGCCCTCCGGGACGCGCTCCGAGCGGGACTCGACCACCACGCCGACCCCTTCGTGGCCGGGGTAGCCGGGACGGCGCGGGCCCTCCGCGTGGAGCAGCCCGTGGAAGGCCGCGTGCAGGTCGGATCCGCAGATCGAGGCGTGCAGCATGCGCACCACCAGCTGACCGGGTTCCCGGGCGTGCGGATCGGGCCAGTCGGTGACCGTGACGGTGCCCGTGGTGGGGACGTGGGATGCTCGCATGCGCGCCTCCTGGGGTCGGGCGCGCCGGGCGCCGGTGGGTGACATGCTACCCACGGTTTGGTGCCGCGGACGGGCGTGACGCCGGATTAAACCCGCGGCGCGCCCGGATCCGCGCCGACGGCCTCGGCGGGGACCGCGAAGACGGGGCGGGGGGACTGCAGCCGGGCGGGTGCGGGCAGGTCGCGGCGCAGCACCCGGTCCCCGCGCTCGAGCTCGAGGGAGAACCCGCCGACGGCGTGGTGCACGTTCTCGCCCAGCACCGTCCGCTCCACGACCTGCTCCGGGCCGGGCGGCCCGTGCAGCAGCAGCACCGGCTCGCCCTCCCGCAGCTCCTCCTCGACGCGGGCGACCGCCTGCACCCAGTGGCTCTCCCGCACGCCGTCCGGAACGCGGAAGGGCACGACGACGGCGCCGCCCGCCGCCTCGTGCGCGCCCGGCGCCAGGACCCACGCCCGCCGGCCGTGCGGCGGCTCGGCAGGTGGCGTGCGGCCCTCCGCGGGCACGGGCCACACGTAGTCCAGGCCGGCGGGGTCGCCGGGGAAGACCGCGCGGTAGAGCTCCTCGTCCTTGCGCAGCAGGTTCGACCGGTGCGAGCGGTGGAACGCCTCGTCACCCAGCCAGGGCGGCGGCGGCGCCACGTCGTCGTCGGGGGCGCGGTCCCAGGCCTCGGGGGCGAACTCGCGGATCTGCCACCCCGTGCTGTCGGCCCCGCCGCGGGCCGTCCACTCGTCGACCATCGCGCGGCCGTAGGCGACCAGGGCGGGCACGTGCCCGGCCCACATCGCCGTGGCCGGGTGGCGGTACCACCCGTAGCCCGGCACGGTGGCCGCGCGCAGCACCTGCAGGGTCTCCACCCGCTGCTTGCCGAGCCGCTTGCGGTCGAGGACGCGGGCCGAGCGGGCGAAGTCCGGGTACGGGAGGAAGGTCTGCACCGCCCCAGTGTCCTACGGATCCGCGGCCTCCACCACCGCACCGGCCCGTGCGCCGGAGCCCGCGCGGGGGGACACTGGGGGCATGCCCCTGCCCCGCGCGCTGGAGCCGTTCCGGCTCGGCCGGTACCGTGTGCTCGCCTTCGCGATGTTCAGCAGCGTCTTCGGCGCCGGGATGTGGGCGGTGGCCCTCGTGCACCAGGTCCTGCAGCTGGACGGCACGGCCGTGGACCTCTCGGCCGTGACGGCGGTGGGCGCGCTCGGCATGCTCGTCTTCGTGCTCGTGGGCGGGATCGCGGCCGACCGCTTCCCCCTGGCCCGGGTGCTGCGCCTCGTCGAGACCGCCAACCTCCTGACGGCGGGGACGGTCGCCGTCCTGGCCCTGGCGGACGGGCTGCGCATGGGGCACCTCGCCGCGGCGGCGTTCGTGTTCGGCGCGGGTCTCGGCTTCTTCTATCCGGCCTACTCGGCCTCGTTGCCCCGGATCCTGCCCGCCCGGCAGCTGCTCGCGGCCAACGGTGTGGAGGGCACGGCGCGCCCGCTGCTGCAGCAGGCGGCGGGACCGGCCGTGGCGGGTCTGCTCATCGGGCTGGTCGCCCCCGGCGGCGCGCTCGCCCTGATCGCGCTCTGCCACGCCGCCGCGCTCGTGCTGCTGTTGCGCCTGCACGTGCCCGGCCACGACGCCGACTCGGACGCCGGCGCGGACACGGAATCGGACACGGGGCCGGACGCGGAACCGGTCGCGGGGCCGGCCGGGGACCCCGCCGCGGTGCCGGGCCCGGCGGCGGGAGCCGTGGTGCCCGCCCCGGTGCCGGGCGCGGGTGAGCCGTCCCCGCCGCGGGAGGCGGTGGGCGCCCTCCGGTCCGTGCGGCAGGACCTCATGGAGGGCGTGAGCTACACGGTGCGGACCCCGTGGCTGCTGTGGACCCTGCTGTGGGCGGTGCTCGCGGTCTTCCTGCTGCTGGGTCCCCTGGAGGTCCTCGTCCCGTTCCTGGTCCGGGACCGGCTGGGCGGGGACGCCTCCACGTTCGGCTACCTGCTGGCCTGCTACGGCGGGGCCAGCGCGGTGGCCTCCCTGGTGGTCGCGTCGCTGCCCCTGCCGCGGCGCTACCTCAGCTGGATGATCGTGCTGTGGGGGTTCGGGACGCTGCCCTTCGGTCTCGTCGCGACCACCGACTCGTTCTGGGTCATGGCGCTGTGCCTGGCCTTCGTGGGCGCCGGGGACGGCGCGGGCATGGTGCTGTGGGGCACGCTCCTGCAGCGCCGGGTCCCGCGCCACATGCTGGGCCGGGTCTCGAGCCTCGACTTCTTCGTCTCGATCGCCCTCATGCCGGTGTCGATGGCGGTCGCGGGACCCGTGGCCCAGATGGTGCCCCTGCCGGTGATCTTCTGGACCGTGGCCCTGCTGACCCCGGCGCTGGGGCTGGTGGCCCTGTGGGCCGGACGGATGCGCGAGGACGAGCTGGCGCACCCGCTGGCCGGCTGAGCGCCGCCGCGGCACCCCTCAGGGCGCAGGGACGGGGACGTGCGGACCGGGGCGGGGCCGCGTCCCGACCGGACGCGGCCCCGCCCCGCTCACCGCACGAGCGGTGGACGGCCCGCGGGTCAGTAGGCCTTGACGCGCTGCTCCACGATCAGGTGGATCAGGGCGAACTGCCCTTCTTCGTCGATCGCCCTCAGGGCGGCCTCGAGCGCGCCGGGGATCTCGGCGTCGGTCTCCACGCGCACCCCGAACCCGCCGAAGGCCTGGGCCATGAGGGCGAAGTCGGGGTTGACCAGCTGGGTGCCCGAGACGCGGTCGGGGTAGTCGCGTTCCTGGTGGGTGCGGATCGTGCCGTACTCCTGGTTGTCCATCACGATGACCAGCGGCGTGGCCCCGTACTGGGCGGCGGTGGCCAGCTCCTGGCCGTTCATCAGGAACTCGCCGTCACCGGCGATGGTCACCACCCGCCGGCCGGGGTAGCGCAAAGAGGCCGCGACGGCGGAGGGCACCGAGTAGCCCATGGAGCCGTTGCGGGCGGAGATCATCGCCGCGTACCCCTTGGCGGGGAAGTAGCGGTGGGCCCAGTTGGTGTGCTCGCCGGCGCCGAAGGTGCACATGGCGTCGTCGGGCAGACCCGCCACGAGGTGGGCCATCATGGTGTCCATCCGGGCCCGGCCCCCGGACGGCTCCGTGGACACGGGGGTGGAGAACTCGACCTGCTTCGCCCGCAGCCGGGCGGTCCACTCCTTCCACGCCGGCTTGGCCGGCAGGTCGATGCGCACGAGGTCGCGCACGAACACGTCGGGCTTGGCCACGATCTGGTAGGACACCGGCCCGGAGCGCCCGCGCAGGGACGGGTCGATGGTGACCAGGAAGTTCTTCTTCTCCCAGTCCTGGCGGACCAGGAACCCGTTGGTGATCACGTCCCCGGGGACGGTGCCCACGAAGACCAGCAGGTCGGTCTCCTCGAGCATCTCGAAGGTCGCCTTCGGGCGGCCGTAGCCGATCGGGCCCACGTAGGAGTCCGAGTCGAACGGGACGGTGCCCTCGGTGCGCCACTCGGCCGCGGCCGGGAGGTGGTGCTCCTCGAGCCAGTCCGTGAGGCCGGCCGCACCCTCGACGGTCCAGTCGTTGCCGCCGGTGACGAACAGGGGCTTCTCCGCGGTCGAGAGCGCGTCGCGCAGCGCCTTCCAGTCGTTGACCGTCATCCCGCCGTGGGCCACGGGGATCGGCGGGTGCAGGGTCGCGTCGATCTCGGCCCGGATGATGTCCTCGGGCAGACCCACCACCACCGGGCCGGGGCGGCCGGAGTTGGCGGCGAACATCGCCTCGGCCACGATCTCGGAGGCCCGCTCGGCGTGGTCGAGGACCATCACGCGCTTGGCCCCGGAGTCGAACCACGCGTGCGGGTCGAACTCCTGGAACGCCTCCTTGTCGCGGTGCTCGAACGGGATCAGGCCCACGAACAGCACCATCGGGGTGGAGTCCTGCCACGAGGTGTGCAGGCCCACGTGGGCGTTGGCCGCCCCGGGGCCGCGGGTCACCATGGCCACCCCGGGCACGGGTCCCATCTTGCCGTCGGCCTCGGCCATGTAAGCCGCACCGCCCTCGTGCCGGCACACGACCGTCTCGATCGACGAATGGTGCAGACCGTCGAGCACGTCCAGGTAGGACTCGCCGGGCACCACGTAGGTGCGCTCGACGCCGTGCGCCACGAGCGTGTCCACGATGACGTGGCCCGCCGACTTGCGGGCAGTGGTCTGTGCGGGGGATGCGGGGTCCGCAGTGGTCTGGGTCAACGTGGGTCCTTTTCGCCGTTGAAAATGGAGCGGTGGGGCTGGGCAGGCCGGAACCGGCTCGGGGGTCCGGGCCTGGCGCAGTTCATCCGAAAATACCCGATGCGGGCGGCGATCCGTGTCCTGGCGGTCACGGAGGAGTAAAGAAGGACGCACAGCGCCTGCGGTGCCCTGTGCGCTCCCGGGCCCGGGCACGACGACGGCGGCGGCGGTGGTCTCCCCCGGAGGGGACGACCACCGCCGCCGTCGTGGATCCTGCGCGGTGCTCAGTCCTGCATGTCCTCGAGCTCGATGCCGGTGGTCTCGCGGACCATCTTGATCGTGAAGATCAGGGAGACGAGCCCGAAGAACGCGTAGAGCCCGTACGCGACGCCCAGGGAGAAGGCCGCCAGGGCCGGGAAGGTCACGGTGACCAGCCAGTTGGCGATCCACTGCACGAATCCGGCCACGGCCAGGGCGGCGCCGCGGATCCGGTTCGGGAACATTTCGCCCAGCAGGACCCACATCATGGGACCCCACGAGACGCCGAAGAAGACCACGAACAGGTTGGCGGCCACGAGGGCGAGGGGTCCGGCGGTGGGGCCGAGCACCGGTGCGCCGTCGACCACGTCGGCCGTGGCGAACAGGACGGCGAGGGTGGCGAGGGACAGGGTCATGCCCGCCGAGCCGATGAGCAGGAGCCTGCGCCGGCCGACCTTCTCGACGAGCGCGATCGCCACGATGGTCACGGCGACGTTGACCACGGACGTGATCACCGTGATGGTGAACGAGTCGGCCTCGGTGAAGCCCACGGACTGCCAGAGCACGTTCGAGTAGTAGAAGATCACGTTGATGCCCACGAACTGCTGCAGCGCGGCCAGGCCGATGCCGACCCAGACGATGGGCTTGAGCCCGGCCGTCCGTCCCTTCAGATCGGACAGACGGGGCTTGTGCTCGATCCGGAGGCTCTCCTTGATGAGGCGCACCCGCTCGGCCGCCGACGCTGAGCCCTGCAGATTGGCCAGCACGGCCTCGGCCTCGTCGGAGCGACCGTCCTCCACCAGGTAGCGGGGGGACTCGGGGATCGTGAACGCGCCGATCAGATAGGCGATGGCCGGGATGGCCTCGGCCATGAACATCCACCGCCAGGCCTCCAGACCGAGCCACAGCTCCTGGGTGGAGCCGCCGGCCATGGCGGCGAGCCAGGCGTCCACCGCCAGCGAGATGAAGATGCCGAGCACGATGCCCATCTGCTGCAGCGAGCCGAGCCGGCCGCGGATGGAAGCCGGGGCAACCTCGGCGATGTAGGCGGGAGCGATGACGGAGGCGACACCCACGCCGATGCCTCCGACGATGCGCCAGAAGATCAGCCAGCCGAAGCTGTCCACCACACCGCAGCCGATCGCGCTGACGAGGAAGAGGACCGCGGCGATCTTCATCACCGGGACGCGGCCCAGGGCGTCGGCGACCCGGCCGCCGAAGAACGCACCTGCGGCGGCGCCGAGCAGGGCCGAGGCCACGGCGAAGCCGAGCGGTCCGGGAGCGACCCCGAACTCTTCCTGGATGGCCGAGACCGCGCCGTTGATGACCGCGGAGTCGTAGCCGAAGAGGAAGCCGCCGAAGGCGGCGACGATGGTGATCCGGAGGACCGCCGAGGTGTTCGGGTGCTCCGCGACCCTGGGGGTCGTGGCGTCTTGGCTCATCGGACAGCTCCCTTGCTGGTGGAGATCGGCTGCTGGTGGAGGAAGCGGCGTGGGCCCAGGACGTGCCGTCCGCCGCACCCCGGGGCGGACGCACCCGCCGACGCCGTGGGGTTCGTGTGACGCGGTCCACACTAAAACTCAGTGCGCTGAATGTCCATTAGTCGAAGACAGGAGTCGTCCGGCGCGTCATCCTGCCGGAAGGGCCCCGACGGGCAGCTCCGCGTGCTGCAGGGCGAGGATCACCGCGCCCGCCACATGCGCCTCGATTCCCAGCGTGGCGGTCTCGATCCGCAGGTCCCGGACGCTGCCGCGGACCCCCTGACGGGAGACGACCTCGCGCAGCGGGCCGAGCAGCAGCTCGCCGGCCCGGGCGATCTCGCCGCCGACGACCACGAGCTCCGGGTTGATGGTGTTGCACAGGTTGGCCACCGCCGTGCCGAGCAGGCGGCCGGTGTCGCCGATGACCCGCCCGCAGCCGACGTCGCCGGCGAGCGCCGCGGCCACGAGGTCGGGCACGGTCAGGTCGGGCCCGTGCGTGGTGCTCAGCAGGCCGGTGACGTCCCCGGAGGACACGTAGGTCTCGAGGCACCCGCGGTTGCCGCACCGGCACACCCGTCCGTGCTCGTCCACGGTCGTGTGGCCGAGCTCCCCGGCGGACCCGGTGGCGCCGCGGAAGAGGGACCCGTTGAGGATCAGGCCGGCGCCCACGCCGTGCCCGATCTTGAGGT
This sequence comes from Kocuria sp. CPCC 205258, assembly GCF_040981005.1. Taxonomy (NCBI): domain Bacteria; kingdom Bacillati; phylum Actinomycetota; class Actinomycetes; order Micrococcales; family Micrococcaceae; genus Kocuria; species Kocuria sp. CPCC 205258. The sequence goes on from NZ_JAVKPS010000002.1 coordinate 300,607, forward strand.
AGGCCATGTGCTGCGCTCCGCGCCCGGCACCCCAGGTGTGCTCGCCGAGGGCGCCCGCGTTGGCGTCGTTCTCGACGACGACGGGCAGCCCGAGCCGGCGGCCGGCCTCCTCGCGCACGTCGATCCCGCTCCACGCCGGGAGGATCGCGCTCGCGCTGACCAGCCGGCCCTCGAGGTCCACGGGGGCCGGGAGCGTGAGACCCGCGGCGAGCAGCCCGGACCGTGCCGTGCCGTGCTCCCGGAGCAGGGTTGCGAGGGTCCGGCCGACCAGCTCGAGGTCCTCGGCGAAGCGGTGCTCGGCGGGCAGCTCGTGTCGCCGCTGGGCGAGGATCCTCTGGTTCAGGTCCGCGACGGCCACCGTGACGTGGCGGTGTCCCACGTCGATGCCGACCACGTGGCCGGCGGAGCCCCGGAAGCCGATGCGCTGACCCCGGCGGCCGGCGCCGTCCGTCTCCATGACGAGCAGGCCGGCGCCGATCAGCTGGTGCACGATGCTGGACACCGTCGAGGGCGCCAGCGCGGTGCGTCGGGAGATCTGCGCCTGGGTGAGGTGCCCGTCACGGCGCACCGCGTCGAGCACCCGGCGCTGGTTGGCGTTGCGCAGGGACGTCTGCGAACCGGGTGGAACGGGGGACCCCGCGGATTCGGACATCATCGTCCTCTTTCACCGGTGAACGTGAACAGGACTGTCATCCTAATCAGCGTTCACAGGTCGAAGACAGGGGTGGGCGGGCCGGCGGTTCCGCCCGGCTGACCTCAGAGGACCTTGCCGGCCTCGGCGATCAGCCCTCTGGCGGCGGCGACCTGGGCGGGGGAGGCGGCGACGAAGTGCTCGTTGCGGGTCACCACCGTGGGCACCGTGGCGTTGCCGTCGTTGAGGGACTCCACGAAGGCCAGCGCGTCCCGGTCCTCCCAGATGTTGGTCCACGCGGCGCGCTCGGCGTCCGGGCCGAGTCCGCGCTCGAGCATGCCGCAGAACGGGCACCCGGGCCGCCAGTAGATGGCGACCCCGCCCTCCGCCACGTGCTGCACGGCCTCGGCGTGGGAGGCGGCCGGGCGGCGGCTGCGGGACTTGTCCTTCTTGAACACGGGGGCTCCTCGCGGGTCGAACGGCAGGGTGGGAGTGGCGGTCCAGTCTAGCCGGGCCGTTCCACGTCAAGAGCTGTCCCCCGATGAGGGGACAGGGACTGAGGGTGGCAGGAGGGTGACAGGAGAGCGGCGGAGACCCGTCGTGGCGGTGTCCGTCGACAGGAACACCTGATAAGGATTGATCTTCGTGCGAATGTCCGGCGTTCCACGTGAAACTCCACAGCTGTGCTCGAGCATCAACTTCTTTTGGCTGATGGTGCCGCCGGTGTCGCGCGGGGGACGCGGAGCGTCACACAGCGGCCCCGACGCCACCGTTCCCGCCGCCAAGCTTCATGATTTGTCATTCTCTGTACCGATTCGGGGAATTCTTCCCGAACTCTCTTGCGGGCCGGGCGTTCGGGAACTCCCGGAACGTGGCGTGTGTCATGGTGGTGGGCATGGCAATTCCGGCGCAGCACACTTCCCCCCGGCCGGCCCGCTCCACCTGGTCCCTCCCCCAGCTGCACCAGTGGGTGGTCGTCCCCTTCATCGTCGTGCTCGTCACGGCGACCGTGGGGCGGCTGCTGGTGTACTCCCCGGGAGTCGCGGCACAGGAGATCGAGGTCCTGCACCGGCTCGACGCGGCGCGCCTCGGCGCCCTGGACACGCTGGCGCTCGTCCTGCACCACGCGTTCTCCACCCCGGGGACGTTCGCGATCATCGCCGCTCTCACCGCGTGGCTCGCCCTGGCCCGCCGGCGGCCCTGGGACGCCGCCGGCTTCGCCGTCACGGCGCTCTCCGGCTGGGCAGCTGTCGGGATGGTGAAGGTCGCCGTCGGCCGCCCCCGGCCGGACAGCACGGCGTTCCCGGAACCCCTGGTCCTCGTGGACGGCCTCACGTCCTTCCCCTCCGGGCACGCGGGTGCCGCCCTGGCCATCGCGGCGGCGTTCTGCCTCGCGATGCGCCGGTCGAGGTCCGCCTCCGCGGTCCTCGTCGCGGGACTGGGCACGGCCGTGCTCGTCGGGCTGTCCCGTCTCTACCTGGGCGTGCACTACCCCCTCGACGTCCTCGCCTCGTTCCCCGTCGCGTGGGCGGGCCTGGCCGTGGGGTGCGGTCTCGCCAACCACCTGGTGCCCGCGCTCGCCTACGGCTTCGGCTGGCAGCAGGAGGACGCGGCGTGGCACGACGTCGAGCAGCGGCCCGCCGCCGAGGAGAGCCCAGCGGAGGACGCTCGTCCGGACACGGCACGGGTGCCGGTCGTGGCCCGGCGGACGGACCACCACGCCGCCTGACACGGATCGCCCGCGGCCGTGGCACCGGGTGCCCCGCCGGGTCTCAGGGCTCGATCCGCCGGTGGAAGGGCCACCAGATGGCCCGGCCGATGTCGTAGGTCAGGGCCGGCACCAGCAGCGACCGGACGATCAGCGCGTCCAGCAGCACGCCGAACGCCACGATGAACGCCAGCTGCACCAGGAACATGATCGGGATGACGGCCAGCGCCGCGAACGTGGCCGCGAGCACGATGCCGGCGGAGGTGATCACCCCGCCGGTGAGGGTGAGCCCCCGAAGGATGCCCGCCCGGGTGCCGTGCACCAGCGACTCCTCCCGCACCCGGGACATCAGGAAGATGTTGTAGTCGATGCCCAGCGCCACGAGGAAGACGAAGCCGAAGAGCGGGACCGAGGGGTCCGCACCGGGCAGGTCCAGGACGTTGTTGAACACGAGGGCGGAGACGCCCAGGGCCGTGAAGAACGAGACCACGGTGGTGAGGATCAGCAGCACCGGGGCCAGGACGGAGCGCAGCAGCAGCATGAGGATCAGGGTGATGACCACGAGGATCACCGGGATGATCAGCGTGCGGTCGGCGATCGAGGTCTCGTTGGTGTCGATGTTCGTCGCCGTGGTGCCGCCCACGAGGATCTCCGCGTCCGCCGCGCGCAGGTTCTCGCGCAGCTCCCGGACGGTCTGCTCCGCCTCGGGGGAGTCGGCGGCGTCGGACAGCGTGGCCTGGAGCTGATAGAGGCCCTCGGCCTCCGTCGGCTCGGCCCCGGCGAAGGGCCCGGCCGCGGGCGGGGCGTCCTCCCCGAGGGGCAGGGTGCCGGACGGGGAGCCGTTGGCGACGGCGACGACGCCGGCCACCCCCTCCGTGCCCTCGACCGCCTCGACCGCGGCGTCCAGGGAGCCGGTCGGGACCAGCAGGACCGCCGGGCTGCCGGAGCCGCCGGGGAAGTGCTGGGCCAGGGCCTCCTGGCCGTCCCGCGCCTGGGACTCGCCGAGCACGAGCTCGCTCTGCTCCACGCCCGAGGCCTCGAACTGGGTGCTGAACCCGGCGAGGGCGAGGAGCACCACAGTGGTCACCACCCAGATCGCCCGCGGGGCGCGGGCCACGAACCGGGCCACCGATGCCCACACGCCCCGGCCCTCGACGGTCGGGCGGGTGCCCGCCCCGTGCTCGACCACGCGCACGCGCTCCGTGCCCGAGGCGTCGTAGCGGGGCCGGAACGGCCAGAAGGCCCCCCGTCCCGTGGCGTAGAGGACCGCGGGCAGGAAGGTCAGGGCCGCCAGGACGGACATCACGATGCCGACGGAGGCCACCGGGCCCAGGGCCTTGTTCGAGGCGAGGTCCGAGAGCAGCAGGCACAGCAGGCCCGCGATGACGGTGGCGCCGGAGGCGACGATCGGCTCGACCGAGCCCTTGAGGGCCGCCCGGGTGGCCTCCGCCCGTCCCCGGTGGTGCAGGAGGGCGTCCCGGTACCGCGCCGTGTACAGCAGCGAGTAGTCGGTGGCGGCGCCGACCACGAGGATGAACAGGATGCCCTGCACCTGGCCGCTGATGGTCACGAGCTCGTTGGCCGCCAGCCAGTACACGACCAGGATGGCGGCGCTGAGGGCGAAGACCGAGGTCAGCAGCACCAGGACGGGCAGCACGGGGGAGCGGTAGACCACCAGCAGGATCACGAACACCACGGCCAGCGCCACGCCCAGCAGGAGACCGTCGATGCCCTCGAAGCCGGCCACGAGATCGGCCGTGAACCCGGCGGGGCCCGTCACGTAGCTCTGCAGGCCCTCCGGCCGGTCCGCCTCGAACCGTTCCGCGAGCGCCTCGACGTCGTCGACGACCTCGCCGTCGGGCAGGGGGACGACGAGCTGGAAGGCCTCGCCGTCCTCGGACGGGATCAGCGGCGAGGTCTGCCCCTCGGCAAGGCCGCTCTCCTGCACCGCCGCGGCGGCGTCCTCGGCCCACGCCCGGTCGGCGGCGGTCAGCCCGCCCTCGCGGGCGAGGAGGACGATCGCGGGGATCGCCTCCGAGTCCCGGAACTCGCCCAGCAGCCGGGTGACCTGCGTGGACTCGGTGGACTCGGGCAGGAAGCTGGACTGGTCGTTGGTGGAGACCTCGGAGATCTTCCCGAAGTACGGCCCGCCCACGCCGGCCACCGCGAGCCACCCGACGATCAGCAGCGCCGGCAGCAGGATCCGCAGCAGCGTGGTCCAGCGGGAGCGCCGCGGGGGTGCGGGGGAGCCGGGGGCCTCGGCCCACGGGGCGGGACGGGACGCGGCGGGGGCCGGGGTGGTCATGGCGTGCCTTTCACGAGCGGCAGGAGCAGGTCGGAGCCGCGGCGACCGACGGACCCCACCGCGGGACCGGAGGCGCCGGGGTCTGGGACCAGACTAATATTTCGAAAACAGAAATAAAATCCCGGGCTCAGTCGTAGACGGCCTTGACGCACAGCACCGGGCAGGGGCTCTCGAGCAGGACGCGCTGGGCGGTGCTCGCCATGATGATCTTGCCCACGGGGGAGCGGCGCCGGATGCCCAGCACGATGAGCTCGGCCCCGTGCTCGCGAGCGGTGTCGAGGATGACGTCGGCGGGGTCGCTGTCGTGGTCGGGCTCCCGCAGCTCGTAGCGCACTCCGGCACGGGCGAGCTTCTCCCGCTCCACGTCGATGTCGGCCTCGATCTCCGGCGGCTGGTGGCGCCTCGGCCGCGGCTGCACCACCACCAGGTCGGTGCCGCGGCGCTCGGCCTCGAGGATGGCGGCGTCCAGCGCCGCGTGTCCGGGGGCGGTGGGCATGTATCCGACGACGACGGTCACGGGTTCTCCTGGGGTAGCGGCACGGTGGGTCGGAACGGGTCAGGGACCGCGGTGCGGGTCCTGGTCCGCGGGCTCGTCCTCCATGCGGGCGAGGGCCTCCGGGTGCTCGAACCGCACCTTGCGGCCGAGGAACAGGCGGTCGTAGACGAAGTTGACGATCCACAGGCCCAGCCCGATCAGCAGCAGGACCACGGCGATCTGGTACTCGATGAGGTCCTGTGCCCAGGGCCCCACGAGGTAGGCGCAGGTGAGCGCGCCCAGGTAGGGCAGGACCCGGGGGGCGTGGAAGTAGTCGTGGGTGGGGCTGTGGTCCTTGCGCAGGATGATCGCCGCGACGTTGACGATGGTGAACACGCCCAGGAGGAGGAGGGCAGTGGTGCCGCCGAGGGCGCTCGCCGTGCCGCTGCCGAGGATGTTGTTGATGACGACGATCAGGGCCATGGCGAGGAGGCTCGTGAACACGATGGCCGACCAGGGGGTGCGCCGGCCCTGCAGGACGTGGCCCAGGAAGTCCGGCAGCACGCCCTGGCGGGCCATGCCGTAGAGCAGCCGGGAGGCCATGAGCATGTTGATCAGGGCGGTGTTGGCCACGGCGAAGATCGTCAGGAACGGGTAGATCGTGTCGATGGGGATGTTGGGGGCGCCGATCCGGACCATGTCCAGCAGCGGCGTGGTCGACTCCCCGAGCACGCCGATGGGGACGACCGCCACGGTGAAGAGCGAGACCAGGATGTAGACCACGCCCGTCAGGCCGAGGCCGAAGAGCATCACGCGCGGGAAGTCGCGGCTGGGGTTCTTGGTCTCCTCGACCATGTTGACGGAGTCCTCGAAGCCCACGAAGGAGAAGAACGCGAGCGAGGTCACCGCGGTGAGGGCCAGGAAGATGCCCTTGTCCTCGGAGGTCTCGAAGATCATGGTCTGGCTGAAGTCGGCCCGGCCCTGGAAGGACGCCCAGAACCCCACGAGGATGACGATGAGCAGGCCGGTGAGCTCGATCGACGTCAGCACCACGTTGAAGACCAGGCCCTCGGTGACCCCGCGGATGTTGATGGCGGCGAGGATCGCGATGAAGCTGACCGCGATCACGGTGATCCCGGTGGTGCCCACCTCGAGGCCGAAGCCGCGGGCGAAGTTCGAGGCCACGGCCGAGGCCGCCGTCGAGGCGGAGGTCAGGCCCGAGCTGAGCACCGCGAACGTCACGAGGAAGGTGATGAAGTGGATGCCGAAGGCCTTGTGGGTGTACAGCGCGGCGCCCGAGGCGCCGGGGTACTTGGTCACGAGCTCGAGGTAGGAGAAGGCCGTGATGGTCGCCACGAGGAACGCCACGAGGATCGGGGCCCACGCGGCGCCGCCGATCTCCCCGGCGATGTTCCCGGTGAGGGCGTACACCCCGGTGCCGAGGATGTCGCCCACGATGAACAGCAGGAGCAGGCCGGGGCCCATGACGCGCTTGAGCTCCGGCTGGGGGCGGGACCGGGTCCCGGATTCGGCTGACTGGGCCATCGGATGCCTCGAATCGGTGGTGACGGGCTGGCGGGCCCCGGCGGGCGGTGACCGTGGCCACAGCCTATGCCACGCCCCGCGCCCGGCCCAGGTGGTGACGGGGAGCCGCCGTGTTCCTAGCCTGGGACCATGACGAGCACAGCACCCCGCTTCCGGCTGACCGATCTCCGCCTCCCGTTCCTGGGCGCCCCGATGGCCGGCGGGCCCTCGACCCCGGCGCTGGCCGCGGCGGTCACGGCCGCCGGCGGCCTGGGCTTCCTGGCCGCCGGCAACCGTCCCGCGGCGGGCGTCCGCGCGGACGTCGAGGAGGTCCGGGCGCGCACGGACGGCCCGTTCGGGGTGAACCTGTTCGTCCCGCAGGCGGCGAACACCGCGGCCCCCGGGACGGCGGCCGACCCCGCCGTGCACCGGTCGGTCGCGGCCTACCGGGAGGCGCTGGGAGACACGGCCCGCCGGTACGGGGTGGAGCTGCCGGACACGGACCCCGCCGACGACGACGGGTGGGCCGCCAAGCTCGAGCTCGTCGAGGCGCTGCGGGTCCCGGTCGTCTCGTTCACCTTCGGGCTCCCCGCGGCCACCGTGCTGGAGCGGCTCGCGGCGGTGGGCACCACGACGTCCGTCACGGTGACCTCGGTCCCGGAGGCCCAGGCCGCCGTGCGGGCCGGTGCCCACCTGCTGACGGTCCAGGGCCCGGCGGCCGGCGGGCACCGGGGCACCCACCGCGCGGAGGACGTCCCGGGCGAGGAGCCCCTGGTGGAGCTCGTCGCCGCGGTCCGCGCCGCCGTGGACGTCCCGCTCGTGGCCGCGGGCGGCATCGCCTCCGCGGCGGACGCGGACGCGTCCCTGGCCGCCGGGGCGGACGCCGTGCAGGTCGGCACGCTGCTGCTGCGCACGCACGAGGCGGGGACGTCCGCCGCGTACCGGGAGGCCCTCGGCTCGGGCCGCTACACGGAGACCGCCGTGACCCGCGCATTCTCGGGGCGGCTGGCGCGCGGGGTGCGCAACGGTTTCCTCGACCGCTTCACGAATATGGCCCCAGCGGCATATCCACAGGTCAACCAGATGACCAAGCCCATCCGGGCGGCCGCGGCGCAGGCCGGTGACCCCGAGGCCATCGCCCTGTGGGCCGGTCCGCAGTTCGCGGCCGCGCAGGAGGTCCCCGCCGCCGAGGTGGTGCGCGGCATCCTCCGCGCACCGACCGGTCCCTGACGGCGGGTGCCCGGCACGACCGTCAGCGCACCCCGCGCATCATCCGCCGGATCCAGGGGGACAGCACGAGCAGGGCGGCGCCGACGACGATGGTCACGGCGCCCAGGGTCCCGAAGTAGGCGGCCTCGGCCTGCTCGCTGTAGTAGCCGGCCAGCGCGCCGGACAGGGCCGTGCCCAGGGCCACCGACAGGTAGAAGAGGGCGACCATCAGCACGGGATAGGCGCGCGGAGCCAGCCGGGTGGACAGGGACAGGCCCACCGGGGAGACCATCAGCTCGCCCAGGGTGGCGACCAGCAGGATCAGCGCGGCCCACAGGACCGGCACCGAGGACACCCCGACCATGGGCAGGAAGATCAGGAACGCCGATCCCATCAGCACGATGCCCAGGCCGAACTTGGTGGGCGTGGCGGGCTGGCGGTCGCCGAGCTTCGTCCACAGCACCGCGAACACCGGGGCGAGCAGGATGATGAACAGCGGGTTGAAGGACTGGACCCAGGAGATCGGCATGGTCCAGTCGCCCAGGGTCCGGTCCAGGCGAGTGTCCGAGTAGATCGTGATGACCGTGAACTGCTGCTGGAACAGCGCCCAGAACGCGGCCGAGCCGATGAACAGCGGGATGAACGCCCGCACGCGGGAGCGCTCGTCGTCGTCGACCTTCTTGCTGGTGAGCAGGAGGACGAACAGCGCCACGGCCGCCACCACGATCACCCCCACCACGACGTCGGCGAGGTTGGCCGCGTTCAGCACCCCCGTGAGGGCGGCGGCCACGACGACGGCGATCGCCGCCGCGGCGATCCCCGCCCACTTCCCGTACTGCTCGCGCGGCAGGGGATTGGGCACGTGGTGGACCTCGGCGGGAAGCCTCCTGCGCCCGAGGGCGTACTGGGCCAGGCCGAAGGCCATGCCCACCGCGGCCAGGCCGAAGCCGAGGTGGAAGCCCCAGGTCTTCTGCGCGAAGCCGGTCAGGAGCGGCCCGAGGAGTCCGCCGATGTTCACGCCCATGTAGAAGATCGAGAAGCCTGCGTCGCGTCGCGGGTCCTGGCGGTCGTAGAGGGCGCCCACGAGATTGGTGATCGTGGCCTTGAGCCCCCCGGACCCGATCGCGATGAGGACGAGGCCGATCGTGAGGCCCGCGACGGCGGGGATCAGCGCCAGCGAGACGTGGCCGGCCATGATGAGGACGCCGCTGAGGAACATCGTCCGCTCGGAGCCGAGGAGCCGGTCGGCGACCCACCCGCCCAGGATGGCGAACAGGTAGACGGCGCCGCCGTAGGCGCCCACGATGCCCGCGGCCGTGGCGCGGTCGATGCCGAGCCCGCCCTCGGTGGTGGCGAAGTACATGTACAGCAGGACGATGCCCTGCATGCCGTAGAAGGAGAAGCGCTCCCACAGCTCGACGCTGAACAGGTTCGCCAGCATGCGCGGCTGGCCGAAGAAGGACCGGGCACCGGGGCGGGGGAGCTCCGCGCCGGGGCGGTTGTCGTGGTGGTCGCGCGGGTCGGGGGCGCCGGTGGCGCCGTCCGCCGCGCGGGGGGTGCGGAAGGTCATGCGCACCATGATCGGCCTGCCGGGCGGTCGAGCACCAATCGGTGCGCCCCCGCGGCCGGCGGCCCCGTCGCGCTCGCCCCCCGGTGGGCGGTGCCGGCGGCGGGACGGGCGACGCCCGGGACCGCGGTGCACCCACCGCGGTCCCGGGCGTCGCCGGAGAAGGAGCCAGGACTCAGTTGAAGTCCTTCGGGTCGGAGCCGATCCGCCCGCCGTTGTCGAGGCCGCTGATCGCCCGGACGTCCTCGTCGTCGAGCCGGACGTCGAGGGCCGCGTAGTTCTCGCGGATCCGCTCCGGCGTGACGGTCTTGGGGAAGACCACGTTGCCGATGGCCAGGTGCCACGCGATGATGACCTGTCCCGGGGTGGCGCCGTGCTTGCGGGCGATCGAGTCGATCACCGGGTCCTTCAGGAGGTCGCCGCCCTGGCCCAGGGGAGACCAGGCCTCGGTCAGGATGCCGTGCGAGGCGTTGAAGTCCCGCAGCGCGGACTGGTTGAAGTAGGGGTGCAGCTCCACCTGGTTCACCACGGGGACCACGCCCGTCGCGTCGATGATCTCCTGGAGCTCCTCCTGCGGGAAATTCGAGACGCCGATGGACCGGGCCTTGCCGCTCTCCCGGATCTCCTGGAACGCCTTCCAGGTCTCCAGGTACTTCCCGCGCTTCGGGGTGGGCCAGTGGATGAGGTACAGGTCGACGTACTCCAGGCCGAGACGTTCCAGGGAGGCGTCGACGGCCTTCAGCGCGGAGTCGTGGCCGTGGTCGTCGTTCCACAGCTTGGTGGTCACGAAGATCTCGTCGCGCGGGATGCCGCTGTTCGCGATCGCCCGGCCGACGCCCTCCTCGTTGCCGTAGATCATGGCGGTGTCGATGTGGCGGTAGCCGGCCTCGAGGGCCTGGCCCACCACGTCCTCGGCGATGTCGGCGTCGACCTGCCACACGCCGTAGCCGAGCTGGGGGATGGTCCTGCCGTCGTGCAGGGTGAGGGTCGGGGACTGCGTCGTGGACTGCGTCATGGACCGTGCCTTTCGTGGGGAGACAGCCAGGGGCTGACAGGGAGGGCCGGGAGGAGCTCGTCCGGGCCCGGTGTCCGTCGAACAGTCTCCTGCTGTCGCCGCGCGCTGACAAGAAGGACAGCGTGCTTTCTGCTCTCAGCAATCGGCCTCCGGTGCCCAGCCGCAGCGGGAGGCCCCGGGAAGGCGGGGAACGGTGGCCGCAGCCGCGGTCGTGGCCGGCAGCGGGCGCTCAGCCGTCGGCGCGTGGCCGCCGGGCGGACGGGCGCCGGGCGGACGGGCGCCGGTCGACCCACGGGGGCAGGAGGCGGGGCAGCGCCTCGGCGGCGCCGGCCCGGACGGTCCGGTCGGCGTGCGGGGTGAGCGCGGTGTCCTCGGGGTTGATCTCGACCACGGGCGTCCCGCGGCCGGCCGCGATCAGCGGCAGGGAGGCGGCGGGCTGCACGAGCCCGGACGTGCCCACCACGAGCACGAGCTCCGCCTCGGCCACGGCCGCGGCGGCGCGCTCCACGGCGCCCTCGGGCAGCTGCTCCCCGAACCACACGACCGCGGGCCGCACCGCTCCGCCGCAGGAGGGGCACACCGGGGGGCGCTCGCGGCTCGGCTCCTCGCGGTCGGGCTCCTGCGGAGCGGGCGGTGCCTCCGGACGGGCCTCCGCTGCCAGGCCCGGGAGGAGACGCTCCGGGAACGGGGCGCCGCAGCCCGAGCAGCGGAACGCGAACAGGCTGCCGTGCAGGTGGGCGAGGACCGCGGAGCCCGCCCGCTCGTGGAGGTCGTCGACGTTCTGGGTGACCACGTGGACGCGGGCGCGGTCCGCCCACCGGGCGATCGCCCGGTGTCCGGCGTTGGGGCGGAGCCGGCGCACCTGGCGGGCCCGCCAGAGGTACCAGGACCAGACGAGCCCGGGGTCGGCGTCCCACGCCTCGGGGGTGGCCAGCTCCTCGGGGGACCAGCGGGCCCACAGTCCGGTGCCGGCGTCCCGGAAGGTGGGCACCCCGCTCTCGGCCGACATCCCGGCGCCGGAGAGCACGGTCACGGTGCGCGCGGAGCGCGCCAGCTCGAGCAGTTCGGGGTCGAGGTCGTCCATGCCGCCGACGGTATACGCACGGAGGCTCCCGGACCAGAGTGCCCGGGCCGGTGCGGGGAAACGCCCGGGCCCGTTGGTCGATCAGCACGCGCGCGTGGTGGAATGGAAACCATGAAGTTCAACGTCCAGCGCGTGCTGACCCCCGCCTACCTGACCTCCGTCGCCCTCGTCGTGGTCGGAGTGGTCCTCGGTCTGGCGTGGTACCCCGTCGCGGCGTGGCTGTTCGTGCTCGCCGGTCTCGCGCTCAACGCGATGGCCGTGTCGGTCACCGAGATCAACGACGCCCCGCGCCGTCGTCCGGCCCTCGACCCCCGCGACGGCGACCGCGGTGGCGACGGCGAGCTCGTCGAGGACCGGGACGAGGACCTCGGGGACGCGCTCCCGCCGGAGTCGGCGGCACGCCGCGCGCCCGTCGAGCCGGACGCCGAGACCGCCGCCACCCCGACCGTCCCGCACTCCGGTTCGAGCCCCCTGCGGGAGCGGCGCTGACCCCGTCACCGGCCGGAAGGGCGGCCGGACCGCGCGCAGAGGAGTCACGGGCACCGCAGCACCTCGCCGGGGGCTGTGGTGGCCGTCATGGTAAATTCGGGGCGATGACCAGCCCCAGGAACCACGCCCACGGCCGCGGCCCCGCCGTGCCGCCGGGCCGCGTGCTGTCCTCGGCGGTCCGGTGCGTGTCCAACGGGACGAACGGCTACCTGAACTCCTGGGGGCCGCTGCTCTCCGGATGCCCCCGGGACGCCTGAGCACTCCGGCCGGGACACCGGCCGGCGCGGCCGGTCAGTCGACGGCCGAGTCCACCTCGTTCCCATCCCACCGACCGGACGGTTGCCAGGCGTGTCCCTCCTGATCATTCTTGCTCTCACCACCCTGCTGTGCCCTGCGGCGGCCGTCCTGGGCCGCCGGGCGGGCCGTGACGCCGGTTGGCCGCTCGCCGCGGGCCTCCTCGTGCTCGCCGGTGCGCTGGTCGCGGTGTGGAACGGCCGGGGGGACGCCGACGCGGTCTCCCAGCAGATCCCGTGGATGCCGACCCTGGGCGTGACCTTCCACCTGCGGCTCGACGGGCTCGGGCTGTTCTTCGGCCTCATCGTGCTGGTCATCGGCGCGGTGGTCATCGGCTACTCGGCCCGCTACCTCGCCAAGGGCTCGCACAGCGCCTTCTACACCCTGATGACGTTCTTCGCCGCGGCGATGCTCGGGCTGGTCCTGGCCGACGACGTGGTCCTGCTGTTCGTGATGTGGGAGTTCACCACGCTGTGCTCCTTCCTGCTCATCGCCCGCTCCGGCCCGCACGCCAAGGACCCGGCGATCCGGACCTTCTTGGTGACCATGGCCGGCGGGCTGTGCCTGCTCGCCGCGGTGGTCGCGATGTGGGTGACCACCGGCACCACGCGCCTCAGCGACATCCTCGTCGACGACGTGTGGTCCACGTCCCCCGGGTTCGCCGCGTTCGTCGCGGTGCTGATCGCCCTCGCCGCCTTCACCAAGTCCGCGCAGTTCCCCTTCCACGCCTGGCTGCCCGACGCCATGGTCGCGATCACCCCCGTGAGCGCCTACCTGCACGCGGCGGCCATGGTGAAGGCCGGCATCTACCTCATGCTGCGCTTCTCCACGGCCCTCAGCGAGGTGCCGGTGTGGAACGTCCTGCTGATCTCCGTGGGCCTGTTCACCGCCCTGATGGGGGCGGTGTTCGCGCTGCAGCGCAACGACCTCAAGGAGCTGCTCGCCTACTCCACCGTGAGCCAGCTGGGCTTCCTGACGGCGACCATCGGCATCGGCACCTCCTACGCGGTGGTGGGGGCCGTGGTGCACGTGGCGGCCCACGCGCTGTTCAAGTCGGCGCTGTTCATGTCCCTGGGGGTCGTCGACCACCAGGCCGGCAGCCGAGACATCCGCAAGCTCTCCGGGCTGGCGCGGACGATGCCCGTCACGGCCGTCGTGATGACGCTGGCGGCGGTCTCCATGGCCGGGGTCGTCCCGCTGTTCGGGTTCGTCTCCAAGGAGGCCATGTTCAAGGCCATGGCGGAGAGCCCGGCGCCCACCGCGGCGGTGTGGCTCGTGGGCGCCGTGGCGGTCCTGGCCGCGTCCTTCACCTTCGCCTACTCGGCACGGATGATCATCACGATCTTCCCCGGCCGCCCCGCCCAGGACCCGCCGAAGGAGGCCTCCGCGGCCTTCCTGGCGCCCGTGGCCCTGGTCTCCGTGGCCGGTCTGGTGCTGGGACTGGGGGGCGTGCTGGCCGAGCCGCTGCTCGGTGCCGCCTCCGCCGCCGTGGCCGGGCCCGACGCCGAGCCCCACCTGGGGCTGTGGCACGGCCTCGCCCCCGAGCTGTACATGTCCTTGGCGGTCTTCACCCTGGGCACGATCCTGGTGCTCGCCCGGAGGAGCGTGGACCGGCTCCTGGACCGGGAGCTGTCGCCCATCACCGGGGTGGGCACGGTCGAGGCGCTGCGCGGCGGCTCCGTTTCCCTGGGCGCGTGGATCGGCGGCCTCACCCGCGCCGACGCCCCCTACCGGCACCTGGTCCCGCCCGTGGTCGTGCTGGTGGCGCTGACGGTCGTCGGCGTGTTCACGGTCGACGTCCCGCCGCTGCACGGGGACGTGACGCGCCCCCTGGACTGGGTCCTGCTCGGCGTGGTCCTGGTCGGGGTGCTCCTGGCCCTGGGCGTGCGCAGCCGGATCGCCCTCGTGACGATCATCGGCGTGGTGGGCTTCGCGGTCGCGCTGTGGTTCTACGAGCTCGGCGCCGCGGACGTGGCGCTGACCCAGCTGCTGGTCGAGATCCTCACCGTGGTGGTGATCGTCCTGCTGCTCAACCGCCTGCCCTCCACCTTCCACCGGACCGGGAAGCGGCGGTCGACCACGGCGGCCGTCGTCGCGGTCCTCGCGGGCACCTCCGCCGCCGTGGCCACGTGGGCGCTCACCGGCCGGCGCGGGCTCTCCGACGCGGGCCAGTACTTCCTCGCGGAGGCCAAGACGGAGACCGGCGGGTCGAACGTGGTGAACACGATCCTCGTGGACTTCCGCGCCCTGGACACCCTCGGCGAGCTCACCGTCCTGGGCGTGGCCGGCATCGCGATCGTCGTGGCCCTGGAGTCGCGGGGGCTGCTGCCCAAGCTGCACAGTCCCATCACGGAGCCGCCCGGGTCGCCGATCAGCGACGCCCGGGACAACACCATGGTCCTGCGGGTCACCGAGCGCCTGCTCGGGCCGGTCATCGTGGTCCTGTCCCTCTTCTTCCTGCTCCGCGGGCACTACCACCCCGGCGGCGGGTTCATCGCGGCCCTCATCGGTGCCGCGGGCATCTCCCTGGTCTATCTCTCGGCGCAGGACGACCGGGTCAGCCGGCTCGGCCTGCCCTACGTGAAGCTCATCGGCGCTGGGGTCGCCGTGGCGGTGGTCGTGGGCCTCCTGGGCCTGGCCGAGGGCTCCTTCCTGCGCGCGCTGCACTTCGACGTGTTCGGGGTCGCGATCACCACGGCGCTGTTCTTCGACGTCGGCGTGTACCTCGCGGTGGTCGGCGTGATCCTCGCCGCGGTCAGCCGTCTCGGCGTGGAGGAGAAGGAACCACCGCCCCTGCGGCGGGTGGGCTCCACCGCGGTGGACGGTCCCGCCCCCCGCTCCACCCCCACCACGGACGAGCCGCACCACCCCAGCACGGCGCCCATGGACCTCAGCAGCATCCGGGTCCTCGACCGGAGTCCCGGACGGCCTTCCGGGGCGTCCGCCGAGCACCCCGACCGACCCCGAGGAGACGATTCCTGATGGCACTCGCACTGACCGTGGGCGTGCTCATCGGTGGCGGCGTCTTCATGATGCTGCGGCGCGGCATGGTCCGCCTGATCATCGGCTTCGCCCTCCTCAGCCACGGGGTGAACCTGCTGATCATGTCCACCGGCGGCATCGACCGCCGCGGTGAGCCCCTCGGTTCCTCCCCGGACCCGGCGACCACGGCGGACGCCCTGCCGCAGGCCTTCGTGCTGACGGCGATCGTCATCGCGTTCGCCATCACCATGTACATGCTCGTGCTCGCCGTGACCGGCGACGAGGACGACGACACCGATCTCGAGCTCACCGGCCGGGAGATGGAGACCCCTGACCTGATGGACGACCCCGCAGACAGCGCCGGGACGCACGGCGACGCCCCCGCGGACCCGGATCCGGTGGGCACCCGCCCCGAGCAGCGCCCGGGGCGGGGTGGTCGCGCATGAGCGCGGACCTGATCCCGTTCTTCGTCATCGTCCCGCTGCTGGCCGCCGGTCTGCTGGTGCTCGCCGGCGGCTCCGGGCGGATCGGCAAGGCGGGGCTGCTCGCCGTCCTCGGGGCGGACGTGGTGTGGGCCGTGTGGCTCGTGGCCACCCTCCTGGACGGCGGCACCGTGCTGGCCCACCGGGTCAGCGGCTGGCCCGCCGGCATCGCCATCCCCTTCGCGGCCGATCTGTTCACCGCCCTCATGCTCACCGCGACCGGCTTCGTGACCCTGGTCAGCTCCTGGTTCGGGGTGGTCTCGGGGCAGGCGGAGAAGCGCTACTTCGGCCCCCTGGTGCTCGTGCTCACGGCCGGCTTCAACGGAGCCCTGCTCACGGCGGACCTGTTCAACCTGTTCGTGTTCATCGAGGTCATGCTCGTGCCGTCCTACGCGCTGATCATCCTGGCCCACCGCGGCCGGGGACGGCTGATGCAGGTCACGTCCTCGCGGATCTACGTGAGCGTCAACCTGCTGGCCTCCACGATCTTCCTCGCGGGGGTGGGGCTCGTCTACGGCACGGCCGGCACCGTGAACCTCGCCGAGCTGGCGGGCCGGGCCGCGGAGTCCACCGCCGTGGCCGTGTCGGTCGCCGTGACTCTCGTCGCCCTGGCCGTGAAGGCGGCAGTGGTCCCGGTGCACGGGTGGCTGGCGCGCACGTACCCGTTCATGTCACCCACCGTCACCGCCCTGTTCTCGGGGCTGCACACGAAGATCGCGGTCTACGCGATCTACCGGATCTACGCCGTGATCTTCGACGGCGCGGAGCAGTACCTGTGGATCGGGCTGGTGGTCTTCACCGTCTCGATGGTGGTCGGTGTGCTCGGCGCCGTGGGGGAGCGGGACGCGCGGGCGATCCTCGCCTACTCCACCGTGAGCCAGATCGGCTACATCCTGCTGGGCGTCGCCCTGTTCGGGGCCGCCGGACTCACCGCGGGGATCTTCTTCCTGCTGCACCACACGGTGGTGAAGGTGTCCCTGTTCCTGTCCACCGGCGCGGTGGAGATCGCCTACGGGCGGCAGCCGCTGGGCGAGGTCACGGGACTGCTGCGGCGGGAGCCGCTCACCGCCGTGGTGTTCTTCGCCGCCGCCATGTCCCTGACCGGCATCCCGCCGTTCTCGGGGTTCGTGGCCAAGCTGGCGCTGATCCTGGCCGCGTTCGAGGAGCAGCAGGTCGTGGTGGCCCTCGTGGCGGTCGGCGTCAGCCTGTTCACGCTCCTGTACCTGCTCAAGATCTGGGGGAAGATGTTCCTGGGGAATCCGGAGGACTCGTCGAGCGAGGTCGTCGCCGCGGTCGGCACGAAGGAGCGCCGCATCTCGGTGGGCCTCATCGCACCGGCCCTCGTCCTGGCGGTCGTCACCCTCGTCCTCGGTGTGGGCGGTGAGCTGCTGCTGGGCGTCGCCGCCACGGCGGCGGACGGGCTCGTGGACACGAGCGCGTTCGTGGAGGCGGTGGTGAACTCGTGAAGTGGTTGACCTGGCCGCTGCGCCTGATCGGCTTCCTGCTCTGGTACGCCTGGGAGCTGGTCCTCTCCAACATCGCGGTGACCCGCGACGTGCTCACCCCGGGCCAGGGGTCCTCGCCCATCGTGATCCGCTACCGGACCCGGTGCCGCAGCGAGTTCGAGACGGTCCTGCTCAGCGTGCTCATCTCCCTGACCCCGGGGACGCTGACCCTGGCCACCGTGGCCCGGCCTCCCGAGGGCTCGCACAGCGCCGCGTCCGACGCGGGCGCGGGGGACGACGGGGCCGCCGGCACGGAGCAGTACGACATCTTCGTGCACGCCATGTACTCGGACGGACCGCAGGACGCCCGGTCGAGCCTGCAGGAGATGGAGACCCACATGCTGAACGGCATCCGACCGGGAGGGGGACCCCGATGATCGGCATCCTCTTCGGCGTGCTCGTGCTCGCCGCCTCCGTCCTCGTCGCCGGGGTGCGGATGTTCCGCGGACCCAACGACGCCAACCGGGCCATCGCCGCGGACCTGCTGTTCTTCGCCGTGGTGGGGCTCATCGCCCTGTTCGGCGTGCTGGCGATGAGCCCCCCGGTCTTCGACCTGGTCCTCATCGCCACCCTCGTGGGCTTCCTGGCGACCCTGTCCCTGGCCCGCGCACTGACCAAGGGGAGGCGATGAGTGTGGACTTCGACCCGATCATGCACGACACCCTGTGGATGAGCGTGGTGGGGCAGGCGTTCATCGTCCTGGGCTCGCTGATCTTCCTCACCGCCACGGTGGGGATCATCCGGTTCCCCGACCTCTACACCCGGTCCTCGGCGATCGCCACGGCCGCGGGCCTCGGCGTCTCGTTCGTCCTCACCGGGGCGTTCTTCTTCCTGCCCGGCGTGGAGAACGCGGTGAAGCTGCTCGCCGCGGTGGTCCTGCAGCTCGTGACCTCGGCCGTGGGCAGCATGGCGCTGGCCCGGTCCGGGTACCTCATCGGCTCGGCGGTCTACTCACCGACCCACCACAACGAGCTGGAGGAGCGCACCGGGGACGAGGCCGGACGCCCCGGCGAGGACGTCCGGCCGTGACCGGACGCGTGCACAGCGTCAACGTGGGACGGTCCGAGGTCCATCCCGCCCGGCCGAACCGCGCCACCGGCATCCGCAAGCACCCCGTGGACGGACCGGTGGAGGTCCGCGATCCGGGCCCCCGCAGGGGCGGTCTCGGCTCGGGCCTGACCGGGGACTTCATCGGGGACGGCAAGTACCACGGTGGCACGGACCAGGCCGTGTACGCGTTCGCGCGCGAGGAGCTGGACTTCTGGGCGCAGGAGCTGGGGCGGGAGATCCCCGACGGCTCCTTCGGGGAGAACCTCACGCTCTCGGGCGTCGACGTCGACGACGCGCGGCTGGGCGACGTCTGGCGCATCGGCGGGGTGCTGCTGCAGGTCACGGACGCCCGCATCCCCTGCGGCACGTTCCGCGCGAGCATGGAGGTGCGCGGCTGGCTGCGCCGCTTCACGGAGCGGGGCCGCTCCGGGGCCTACCTCAAGGTCCTGGAGCCGGGCACGCTGCGGGCCGGTCTGCCGGTCGAGCTCACCCGCCGCGCCGGGCACGGGGTGGGCGTGGCGGACGCCTTCCGGGCCCAGACCACGGAGCGGCACCGGATGCCGGAGCTGCTCCGGGCGGGGGAGGACCTGTGCGAGCAGCTCCGGCTGCGGGTCGAGAAGGAGCAGCGGGCGGCCGACCGGCGCGACGGCCGAGCCGCCACCGCCCTCAGTTGAGGGCTGCGCCCCGGTAGACCTGCGCGACCTGCTCCTCCGAGAGCCGGGTGTCGATCACGGTGGTGCCCTCCGGGTCGTCGCGCAGGAAACGGACGGGCCCGTGCGAGCCGGTCTCCAGGAGGAGCGCGGCGTCGGCGTCGTAGAGGGCCTCCACGGAGGTGCTGAAGCGCTCCCCCCGCACCGGGGTCACGGACAGCTCGAGCCGGGCGCGGACACGGCCGCCGCCCGTCCCCGCATCCGCCGCCGTGCTCCCGTCCGTGCGTCCGGCGGCGGACGCGTCCTCGGCGACCGGCTCGAGGGCGATCTCCCGGACGACGCCCACGCCGTGCTCCACGACGTTCGCCAGGCGGGCGCCCAGCCGGCCCTGCGCGGTGCTGAAGGCGCGCTTGAGCCGGGCCGTCCACCACAGGGCCGTGGCCACCAGCACCACGGCGACGAGGGCGAGGTAGAGCACCGAGCCGGACCGGGACCACTGCTGCCACAGCAGGACCACGGCGAGCGCGGTCAGCACCGGGACCACCAGCAGCAGCGACGTGCCCAGGCGCTCGCCCAGGGAGGGGCGGTCGGGCGCCCCTCCCTCGCCGGGAGCGGTGCGCAGCCGCCGCATGACCTGGACGTCGAAGTCGCGGTCGTCCGCGGGTACGGGCCGGGGCCAGGTGCCGAGGGAGTCCATGGGTTCCATTATGGGGCGCGCTCGGCGGACGTGTTCCCATGAGGCGTCAAGGACCGGCTCGTAGAATCGGGCCATGACCGAGACCCGATGGCTGTCCCCCGAGGAGCGCGAGGCCTGGCTGGCGCTCGTCTCCATCATGTTCACGCTGCCCGGCAGCATCGAGTCCCAGCTGCAGGCGGAGGCGGACCTCAGCCTGGCCGAGTACCTGGTGCTCGCGATGCTCTCGGAGGCCCCCGACCGGCGCCGGCGCATGTCGGACCTCGCGGCGGCCACCAACACCTCCCAGTCCCGGTTGTCCCGGATCGTCGCGCGTCTCGAGCGGGACGGCCTGGTGGTGCGCGCCGGTGGGGAGCAGGACAAGCGGGTGGTGCTCGCGGAGATCACCGACCGCGGCCTGGAGCGGGTCCAGCAGGTGGCCCCGGGCCACGTGGAGCACGTCCGGCGGACGGTGATCGACCGGCTGACGCCGGTGCAGGTCCAGCAGCTCGCGCTGATCGGCCGCATGGTCGACGACGCCGCGGCCGGCCCCACGGCCCGGGGACTGGCCTCGGACCAGCCGTGACACCGGGCCCCTTCACCTAGAAACTTGACACGGAAAGTATCTGCCCCTACTGTGGTGACATGTCCACAACACAGGTGCCGCAGCGCACGTCCTCCGCCCGTTCCTCCGCCCCCACCGTCCCCACCGCCGACTCTTCGGCCGCGACCCTCGGCCTGACCGTCCTGCGCGTCGTCCTCGGCACCACGTTCCTCCTGCACGGCTGGCAGAAGGTCACCGAGTGGACCGTCGCCGGCACCCAGGCCTCCTTCGCCCAGATGGGCGTCCCGGCGGCCGAGCTCGCCGCGCCCGTCGCGGCCGTCCTCGAGCTCGTGGGCGGGCTGATGCTCCTCCTGGGTCTCGGCACCCGCGTGGTCGCCGCCCTGCTCGCCCTGACCATGCTGGGCGCCCTCGTGCTGGTGCACCTTCCCGCGGGCTTCTTCGCCGCCGACGGCGGGGTCGAGCTCGTCCTGCTCCTCGCCGCCGCGTCCGTCCTCTTCGTCCTGGCCGGTGCCGGCCGCTGGTCGCTGGACCACCTGGTCGCGGCGCGGCGCCGCGGGTCCGCCCGGGCCTGACCCCTTCCCGCCGACGTCCCGGCTGCTCCGCCGCGCCGGAGCGACCCGCCCCCGACCGCAGCACCCTGCGGCGCGGGGGCCCGTCGTCGTCCGGCGTTCCGTCGGCGGGCCGCGGTGGGCGGGCGCGGACGTGTCGGCGCGGCCGCGTAAAATCAGTGGCGGCGCGGCGCGCACGACCACCACGGTGCCGCGCCTGGTGCAGCGCGGGCGATCCCCGCAGATCGGGGTTGGCCGCATGAGCATGCAGAACTCGCCGTACATGGTGCTGTGGCGCACCGTCCAGGGTCAGGACGTCAAGGACCGGAAGATCGACCGGGGCACGCTCCGGCGCATCGTCGTCTTCGCGCGCCCGCACAAGACCAGGCTCATGGTGTTCCTGGTGATCTCGGTGCTCACGGCGCTGCTGGGCGTGGTCACCCCGATCCTGGCCGGCGACGTGGTCCGTGCGATCAACGCCGGGGACGCGGTCTCCGTGGTGGTCTGGCTCGCGGTGGCCATCGCCGCCGTGGCGGTCGTGGACGCGGGGCTGAGCATCCTCAACCGGTGGCTCTCCTCCCTGATCGGCGAGGGGCTCATCCTGGACCTGCGCACCGCCGTCTACGACCACGTGCAGCGGATGCCCATCGCCTTTTTCACCCGCACGCGCACCGGGGCCCTGGTCTCCCGGCTCAACAACGACGTCATCGGCGCCCAGCGGGCGTTCTCCAACACGCTCTCCGGCGTGGTGAGCAACATCGTCTCCCTGATCCTGACCGTCGTCGTCATGGTCTCGATCTCGTGGCAGGTCACCGCGCTGTCCGTGCTGCTGTTGCCGATCTTCCTGGTCCCGGCCCGGGCCATGGGTGGGCGCCTGGCGAACCTCCAGCGGGAGGCGGCCCAGCACAACGCGTCCATGTCCACGCAGATGACCGAACGGTTCTCCGCCGGCGGCGCCACCCTGGTCAAGCTCTTCGGCCGGCCCGACGCCGAGGCCGCCGAGTTCGCCCGCCGCGCCGGCCGCGTCCGGGACATCGGCGTGCGGGTGGCGATGCTGCAGACCGTGTTCGTCACGGCCCTGACGCTGGTCTCGGCGCTCGCCCTGGCGCTCGTCTACGGGCTCGGCGGCGCGCAGGCGATCCTCGGCAACCTGGACGCCGGCGCGGTCGTGACCCTCGCCCTGCTCCTCACCCGGCTGTACACCCCGCTGACCATGCTCGCGAACGCCCGGATGGACGTCATGAGCGCCGTGGTGAGCTTCGAGCGGGTCTTCGAGATCCTCGACCTCGTCCCCCTGATCCAGGAGCGGCCCGGGGCCCGGTCGCTGCCCGCCGGGCCCGCGTCGGTGGAGTTCGACGACGTCCGGTTCGCCTACCCCTCCGCCGAGGAGGTCTCGCTCGCCTCGCTCGAGGACGTCGCGGTGCTCGACACCCGGGGCGGCGAGGAGGTGCTGCACGGCGTGGGCTTCACCGTCCTGCCGGGGCAGACGGTGGCCCTCGTGGGGTCCTCCGGCGCGGGCAAGTCGACGATCGCCCAGCTCGTGGCCCGGCTCTACGACGTCACCTCGGGGGCCGTCCGGATCGGGGGCACGGACGTGCGGGACGCCACCTTCGCCTCGCTGCGGGAGACCATCGGGATGGTGACCCAGGACGGGCACCTGTTCCACGAGTCGATCCGGGACAACCTCGCCCTGGTGAAGCCGGAGGCCACGGACGAGCAGCTGTGGGACGCCCTGGCCCGGGCCCGCATGGAGCACGTGATCCGTGCCCTCCCGGACGGGCTGGACACCGTGGTGGGCGAGCGCGGCTACCGGCTCTCCGGCGGCGAGCGGCAGCGGCTGACCATCGCCCGCCTGCTGCTCGCGGCCCCGCGCGTGGTGATCCTCGACGAGGCCACCTCGGCGCTGGACTCCACCAACGAGGCCTACGTCCAGGCGGCACTGGGCGAGGCGATGGAGGGGCGCACCGCCCTGGTCATCGCCCACCGGCTCTCGACCATCCGCTCCGCCGACCAGATCCTGGTGGTCGAGGACGGCCGGATCGTGGAGCGGGGCCGGCACGCCGAGCTCCTCGCCGTGAGCGGGCGCTACGCGGAGCTCTACGAGACGCAGTTCGCGGACCAGGAGGTCTGACCGGTGCTCGACGACGCCGTGGCGCGCCTCGGCGTGGACGCCCCGGGGGCGCTGGCGGTGGTGGCCTCGGCCGTGGGGATCTATCTGGCGTTCCTGCTCATGGTGCGGGTCCTGGGGCAGCGCGTGCTGTCCCGGCTGTCGACCTTCGACGCGGTCGTGGTGGTCATGCTCGGTGCCGTGGCCGGGCGCGCGGTCCTGGGGGACACGCCCACGCTCGCCGCGGGCGTGCTGGGGCTCGGCACGCTGTTCGCGCTCGAGGCGGGCTTCGGCCGGCTCCGCGCGGGGATCCGCGTGTCGGCGCTGATGAACAACCGGGCCGTGCTGCTGATGGCCGGCGAACGGGTGCTGGAGGCCAACCTCCGCCGGGTCCACGTGGTGGAGTCCGAGCTCTTCGGCGCGCTGCGGGGCGCCGGGGTGCGCAGCCCCGACGAGGTCGCGTGCGTGGTCTTCGAGGCCGCCGGCACGATCAGCGTCCTCCGGCGCGGCACGCCGGTCGACCCCCGGCTGCTCGAGGGCGTCCGGGACGCCCACCTGGTCCCGGCGGACCTCCTGCGGGAGCCGGGCCGGGGCTGAGGACCGCGCACGGCGTCACGGGGTGGCCCGACCGAGCTCGGTCACCACCTCGCCGGTCGCGGTCGAGTCGTCGCGCAGCATCCAGCCCATGCGCTTGTGGGTCCGCACCCCCACGTCGGACTCGACCACCTGGACCCCCGGCGCGGCGGCCTGCAGCTCCGCCTCCACGTCGAAGATGTCCCCGGGGGTGCGCAGCCAGAGCAGGAAGGTGAGGTTGGTGTCGCCCGTGGTCGAGGCGCACAGGCGCAGCGTCCGGTGGGAGCGCAGGCAGCGCACGGCCGCCTCGAGCTGCGCCGGCGGCACCCGGACGTACCACTGGCAGGACACCGGGTAGCCGGAGTGCTGCTGGGCCAGTTCGCAGCGGAGAGCCACGAGGCCGGTCTCGAGCGCCTGGCGCAGGTGCCGGGCCGCCGTCGTCGGGTGGGTCCCGGTCGCGGCGGCGATCTGCGCGGCGGTGGCCCGCCCGTCGGCCTGGAGCACGGCCGTCATCTCCTCGAGGTGGGCGGGGACGGCGCCGTGCGGGCGGTGCGCCTCCGAGCGCAGGGCGCTCACGCGGCGCTGCTGCTCCGGGGACAGCACGTCCAGACGCCAGTTGCTGCCGATGGCGTGGAGCCGGGTGGCCACCGTGAGCTGGGCCCGCAGGATCGCCGGATCGGCGCGCACCAGCGGCAGCACGTCCCGGGTCATCTGCTCCCAGCTGCGGGTGAGGACGGTGAGCCGGACGTCCCAGGCGCGCGCGGACTCCTCCACGGTGCCGATCTCGGGGACGGCGCACAGCCGCTCCAGCACCTCCGCCCGGCGGCCCGGGCGGCACTCGAGGCCGATGAAGGTGGCGCAGCCCTGCGTGCCGGAGGTGCCCAGGTGGGCGGTGACCCAGCTGCGGCCGTCGGCCCGGAGCCGGTCCCAGCGGGCGGCCAGCGTGGTGGGGTGGCGGCCGAGCGCGGCCCCCAGCTGGGTCCAGGACGCCCGCGGCGCGATCTGCAGGGCGTGCACGAGCTCGAGGTCCTCCGGGGGCAGCTCCATGCTCATTCCTTCGGTCGAGAGTGCATTTGGTGCAGTTTATCGAAGATGTCCGGTGACAGTGATCGGCGTCACGTCACGCTCGGAGCAGAGATCCGCCGGCGACGGACTCCTCGTGGCCCCGCCTCTCGTTCCCCGCCGATCCGACCACCTCCGGGAGTTCCCATGAACCTGCGCACCGCTGTCGACGGCGCCTCCACCGACATCCTGTCCGTGGCCAACCTGCCCGTGCTGTGGATCTGCGCCCTCGGCGTCTTCGCCGTCATCGTCGTGCAGACCGTCATCTACGTCCGGGCCGCCCGTGTGGCGGCCCCCGCCGCCGGGGTGAGCCCGGCGGAGCTGAGGACCTCCTTCCGCGCCGGGGCGGTCTCGGCGATCGGGCCGTCCCTGGCCGTGGCCCTGGTGGCCGTCGCGCTGCTGACCGTCTTCGGCGCTCCCGCCGTGCTGGTGCGGATCGGACTGATCGGGTCGGTGTCCTTCGAGACCGGTGCGGCCAGCATCGCCGCCGGCACCATGGGCGCCGACCTGGGCGGCCCGACCTACACGCAGGGCGTCTTCGCCGTGGCGTTCATGGCGATGAGCCTGGGCGGGGCGATGTGGATGCTCGCCACGCTGGTCCTCACCCCGCTGCTCAAGCGCGGCGACGTCAGCCTGCGCAAGGTCAACCCCGCCGTGATGACCGTGGTCCCCGGGGCGGCCCTGCTCGGGGCGTTCTTCGCCCTCGGGCTCGGGGAGCTGCCGAAGTCGGGCAACCACGTGGTGGCCTTCCTCGCCTCCGCGGCCGTGATGGCGGTGTGCCTGGGCATCGCCAAGGCCCTCCGGGCGCAGTGGATCCGCGAGTGGGCGCTGGGCATCGCCATCCTGACCGCGCTGGTCGTCACCTACGCCGCCGTCGGCGCCGGTGTCTTCCCGACCGCCTGAGACCGATCGTCTGAGACCGACCGCCTGAGCCCGTGCCCGAGACCGTGCGTCAGACCCACCGAAGGACTTCTGCCATGACCACCGTGAACCCCGCCGCCGTCCCCGCCCTGGAGCAGTTCGACGCGACCACCGCCCGCTGGGGCCGGCTGACGATGATCGCCGGGCTGCTCTTCGCCCTGGCCGGTCCCGCCTACCTCGTGCTCTTCTCCGGCCTGGACGTGGACCAGGCCCGGATCTGGACCGCCCTGCTGGCCATCGCCGGCACCTTCGGGGTGCTCTGGATCGTGGAGCCGCTGACCTACTACCCGATCCTGGGCCAGGCCTCGATGTACCAGGCCTTCATGATCGGCAACATCTCCAACAAGCTGCTGCCCTCGGCGCTGATCGCCCAGTCCGCCATCGGTGCGAAGCCCGGCACCCGCCGCGGGGAGCTGGCGGCGGTGATGGCGATCAGCGGAGCGGCCATGGTGCACCTGGTCTCGCTGCTCGTCCTGGTCGGTCTCCTGGGCTCCTGGCTGGTGAGCGTCGTGCCCGCCGACGTCGTCGCCGTGGTCCAGACCTACATCCTGCCGTCGGTGCTGGGCGCGGTGCTCGTGCAGGCCGTCGTCTCGACCCGCAACCTGCGGATGACGGTGACCGCCGGCGTCGTCGCCGCGGCTGTCGTGTTCCTGCTGGTGCCGACCGTGCCCACCCTGGCGTTCTTCGGCACCGCCATCGCGGTGATCGCCACAGCTGTGCTGGCATGGTTCCTGCGCGACAGGTCGGCCGAGGCCGATCCCGTCGCGCCCCAGCCGGAGGCCTCTTCCGACGACCTCCGCATCGGCTAACACCGTTCTCCCGAAAGGACACCGCACCATGAGCACCACCACGGACCTCCAGCTGACCGACGACCTGCGCCGGCGGATGCACCTGCTGTACCGCGAGCTGCACGCCCACCCGGAGCTGTCCATGCAGGAGCACGCCACCGCGGCGCTGCTCGAGCAGCGGCTCACCGCCCTGGGCATCGAGAACTTCCGCTGCGGCGGCACCGGGGTGGTCGGGGTGCTGCGCAACGGGGACGGGCCCACGGTGGCCTTCCGCGCCGACACCGACGGCCTGCCCCTGGCCGAGGACACCGGTCTGGACTACGCCAGCACCGCCACCGGGCGGCTGGAGGACGGCACCGAGGTCCCCGTGATGCACGGGTGCGGCCACGACACGCACATGGCCGCCCTGCTGACGGCCGCCGAGCTGCTGGCCGGCGCGCGGGAGGCCTGGGCCGGGACCGTGGTGCTCGTGTTCCAGCCCGGGGAGGAGACCGCCGCCGGCGCCCGGGCGATGCTCGAGGACGGGCTGTGGGAGCGGGTGCCGCTGCCGGAGGTCGTTCTCGGCCAGCACGTGATGCCCTCCCGGGCCGGCACGGTCAGCTGGGCTGCGGGCGACGTCATGACGATGGCCGACTCCTGGCGGGTCACCGTCCACGGCAAGGGGGCCCACGCGTCCCAGCCGCAGGACGCCACCGACCCGATCGTGCTCGGGGCGCACATGATCACCCGGATCCAGACCATCGTCTCCCGCGAGATCGACGCGCGCCGGGCCGCGGTGGTCACCGTGGCGACCTTCCACGGCGGGCTCAAGGAGAACATCATCCCGGCCTCGGCCGAGTTCACGCTCAACGTGCGCACCTTCGACCCCGCCGTCCGGGACCACGTCCTGGGCGCGCTGCGGCGCATCATCGCCGCGGAGGCGGCGGCCTCGGGGGCCCCGGAGCCCACCATCGAGGAGCTCTCGACCTTCCCCCGCAACTACAACGACCCGGCGGCCACGGCCGCTCTCGTCGAGCGCTTCCGCGAGGTGCTGGGGGAGGACAACGTGGTGGAGGTCGAACCGATGATGGGCTCGGAGGACTTCGGGGCCCTCGGCGCGGCGATCGGGGTGCCCTCGGTGTTCTGGATGTTCGGCGGCCACGACGGAGCCGTCCTCGAGGGGGAGGGGCCCGTGCCGGTGAACCACTCGCCGTTCTTCGCCCCGGCGATCGAGCCGACGCTCTCCACCGGGGTGCGGACCGCCCTCACCGCGATCCTCTCCCGCGTGGGCGGCTGACCCCTCCCGGGTTCCCCCCCCCCCCCCCGGGGGTCAGGGGATGATGTGCTCGGCCCGGTAGCGGTCGAAGAGGCCGGTGAAGCAGTCCCGGGTGCGGCGGTAGCCGGTGAACCCGGCCAGCCGGCTCTTGCTCATGTCGGCGACCACCTCGATGGGCCGGCCGAGGTCGGCGTCGGTGTGCCACCAGGAGGCCACGCGGGCGAGGTCGGGCTCCGCGAGCCCGTGCTGGGCGACGATCCGGGCCCAGACGTCCTCGGCGCCGCGCATCTGCTGCTCCAGCGGCCGCGGTGCGTCCTGGTAGCCCTCCCACTCGAGTCCGAACCAGGCGGCCAGCGCCGGCCACATCCGGCGCCAGCGGAAGACGTCGCCGTTGACCACGTTGTAGGCCTCGTTCCCGGCGGCCTCCTCGGTGGCGGCCCAGACCATGTGCTCGGCCAGCAGGGACCCGTCGGTCATGTCGGTCAGGCTGTTCCACTGGACCTCGGAGCCGGGGAACACGAACGGGCGGCTCGTCTCCCGGCAGATCGCCGCCTGCGCGGCCAGGGTCAGCCCCATGTTCATGGCGTTGCCCACCGCGTGGCCGATGACCGTGTGCGCCCGGTGCACGGACCAGCGGAAGCCCTGGCGGCCGGCGGCCGCCCAGAGCTCGTCCTCCTGGGCGTAGTAGAAGTTCTCCACCGGCAGGCGCGGCTCCTCCTCGAGGAAGGGGGTGTCGGGCATGTCCCCCTTGCCGTAGGCCTCGAAGGGGCCCAGGTAGTGCTTGAGCCCCGTCATCAGCGCCACGTGCTCCACCGGGGCGTGGGCCAGGGCGGCCAGGAGGTTGCGGACCATCCCGGCGTTGACCTCGATGTTCTCCTTCTCGGTGGCCTGGCGGGACCAGGCGGTGAAGAACACGTGCGTGGGCCGCTCCCCGGCCAGGGCCGCGGCCAGGCTCTCGGGGGAGCGGAGATCGGCGCCGAGGTGCCGGGCCGAGCTGCCGGGGACGGAATTCCGGGAGAGCGCGAGCACGTCCCAGTCCTCGGTGCGGGTCAGCTGCTCGACGATCGCCGAACCGGCGATGCCGCTGGCCCCCACCACCAGGGCGGTGGGACGCTGCGGGGAACGGGTGTCCTGGGCGGGGGCTGTCACGGTGCGGTCTCGTCTCCTCGGTGGGTGCCAACGCTGCTCGCCGGTCCGCACGGACAGGACCGTCCGGGCCGACGGGCTCAGCGTCTCACGGTCAGCACTCCACGACGTTCACGGCGAGTCCGCCCAGGGCGGTCTCCTTGTACTTGTGGCTCATGTCCTTGCCGGTCTCGCGCATGGTCACGATGACCTCGTCGAGGCTGACCCGGTGGGTGCCGTCGCCCCACATCGCCATCTTGGCGGCGTTGATCGCCTTGGCCGCGGCGATCGCGTTGCGCTCGATGCAGGGGATCTGCACCAGTCCGCCGATGGGGTCGCAGGTCAGCCCGAGGTTGTGCTCCATGGCGATCTCCGCGGCGTTCTCCACCTGGGCCGGGGTCCCGTCCAGGACCTCGGCGAGGCCGGCGGCGGCCATCGAGGAGGCGGAGCCGACCTCGCCCTGGCACCCCACCTCGGCCCCGGAGATCGAGGCCTGCTCCTTGTAGAGCACCCCGACCGCCCCGGCCGTGAGCAGGAAGCGGACCACGATGTCCCGCCGGGCGGCCGCGAGCGCCTCGGGGCCCTCCGCGGCGGCGGCGCGGGCGGCGGGGGAGTAGTGGGTGGCGTAGAACAGCACCGCCGGGATGATGCCGGCCGCCCCGTTGGTGGGGGCGGTGACCACGCGTCCGCCGGAGGCGTTCTCCTCGTTGACCGCCAGGGCCACGAGGTTCACCCACTCCGGCCAGAAGCCCGGGTCCCGGTCCGGGTCCTCGGTGCGCAGGCGCCGGTGCCACTCGGGGGCGCGGCGGGCCACGTTCAGCCCGCCCGGCAGCGGGCCGGTGCGCCGGAGGCTGGAGTCCTTGCACTCCTCCATCACGGTCCAGATGTGCAGCAGCTGCTGCCGGATCTCGTCCTCGTCGCGCCAGGTCCGCTCGTTGGCCAGCATCACCCCGCTGATCGGCAGGCCGGTGCGCTCGCAGTGGGCCAGCAGCTGTGCGGCGGTGCGGAAGGGGTGGGGCACCTGGGCGCTGGCGGCGTCCAGCTCGGCCGCGGCGGCGTCCTCCTGGCCCTCGCGGACGATGAACCCGCCGCCCACGGAGAACCAGGTCTCGTCGGCCAGCACGGCGCCGGAGCCGTCCAGGGCCTGGAAGCGCATGCCGTTGGTGTGCCGCTCCAGGACGGTCAGCGGGTGCTGCACCATGTCCTCGACCCGGTAGGGGAGGTCCTTGCGCTGCCCGAGGGCCGCGCACAGCCGCAGCGTCCCGGTCTCGGCGAGGTCGGCGAGCCGCTCGTCCACCTCGGCGGGCAGCACGGTCTCGGGGTCGTAGCCCTCCAGGCCGAGCAGGATCGCGGTGAAGGTGCCGTGGCCCCGGCCGGTCGCGGCCAGCGACCCGTAGACGTCCACGCGCAGGTCCGCGGTGCGCTCCAGCAGCCCGCTCCCGGTCAGGGTCTCGGCGAAGCGCCGTGCGGCGCGCATGGGGCCGACGGTGTGGGAGCTCGAGGGGCCGATGCCCACGGTGAACAGTTCGAAGACGCTGATGGCCATGAGGGTGATGCTCCAAAGGAGGTGGTGCCCCGGTGCGGGGCGGTGGTGGGTGGAACGGTCGTGGTGCGGGCCGGGACCCGGCCCGCACCACGGTCCTCGACGGTACCCGGGCGCGGCCGGTGCTCAGCCCTGTTCTTCCTGGGCCTGCTCGTACTGCTCGGCGGTGAGCAGCTCGCCCTCGCCGGTGACCTCCACGGTGAACAGCCAGCCGTCCCCGTACGGGTCGGAGTTCACCAGGCCGGGCTCGTCGACGACGGCCGCGTTGACGTCCACCACCGTGCCGGAGACCGGGGCGAAGAGCTCGGAGACGGACTTGGTGGACTCCACCTCGCCGCAGACCTCGCCGGCGGTCACGGTGGCGCCGGCCTCGGGCAGGTCGAGGTAGACGACGTCGCCGAGGGCGTCGACGGCGACCGCGGACAGGCCGACTTTCACGGGGGAGGACTCGTCCACCCACTCGTGCTCGGCGGAGTAGCGCAGGTGGGACGGGATGTTGCTCATGATCGAGAACCTTTCAGCAGGAGGGGAGGACGACGGGTGGTGGAACGGGCTGCCGGAGCCGGCCGGGTCACTGCCCGCGCTGGTAGAACGGCAGGGACACGACCTCGAACGGGACCGGCTTGCCGCGCAGGTCGACCTGCACCTCGGTGCCGGGCTCGGCGTGCGCGTTGTCGACGTAGGCCATGGCGATGGGGTAGCCCAGGGTCGGGCTGAGCGCCCCCGAGGTGACCTCGCCGACGACCTCGCCGTCCACGCTGATCGGGTAGTGGCCGCGGGCCGCGCGCCGGCCCTCGCCCCGCAGGCCGACCAGCTTGCGGTCCGTCCCGGCGCCCCTGCGGGCCTCCAGGGCCGTGCGGCCCACGAAGTCCTCCTCCTTCTTGAAGGAGACGACCGGGCCGAGACCGGCCTCGTAGGGCGTGAGGTCCAGGGTGAGCTCCTGGCCGTAGAGCGGCATCCCGGCCTCCAGGCGCAGGGAGTCGCGGCAGGCGAGGCCGCAGGGGACGAGCCCGTGGCCCTGCCCGGCCTCCAGGAGCTTCCGCCACAGGGACACCGCCTGGGCGTCGGGCACGTAGAGCTCGAACCCGTCCTCCCCGGTGTAGCCGGTGCGGGCGAGCAGCACGTCGGTCCCGGCGACGGTGACCGGCGCGGCCGAGTAGTACTTCAGCTCGGCGACCAGCTCCTGCTGCTCGGCGGGGACGAGCTCCTGCAGGATCGCCTGCGCGGCGGGGCCCTGGACGGCGACCAGCGAGGTGTCGGCGGACTCGTCGGCCACGGTGACGTCGAAGCCGGCGGCCCGCTCCTGGAGGGCGGCGAGCACGGTCGGCGCGTTGCCGGCGTTGGGCACCACCAGGTACTCCTGCTCGGCCAGCCGGTAGCTGATCAGGTCGTCGATGATCCCGCCCTCGGGGGTGCAGATGAGGGAGTACTTGGCCCGGCCCACGGCGATGGCGGCGAGGTTGCCCACCAGGGCCGTGTTCAGGAAGGCCGCCGCGTCCGGGCCGGTCACCCGGATCTCCCCCATGTGGGAGAGGTCGAACAGACCGGCGGCGGTGCGCACGGCGCGGTGCTCGGCCAGCTCGGAGCCGTACTTCAGGGGCATGTCCCAGCCGCCGAAGTCGGTGAAGGACGCCCCCAGCGCGGCGTGCTCGTCGTGCAGGGCGGTGTGGCGGGAGGTGGTGCTGACGCTCATGTCGTGCCTTTCGTGGCGGTGCGGTGCCGGATCAGTTCTCGAAGGCCTCGGGGGCCGGGCAGGAGCAGATCAGGTTGCGGTCCCCGGCGGCGCCGTCGATGCGGCCCACCGGCGGGAAGTACTTGTCCTGGCGCAGCTCCGGGACGGGGAAGGCGCCCTGCTCGCGGGGATAGCGGCGGTCCCAGTCGCTCGTGGCCACGACCTCGGCGGTGTGCGGGGCGTGGCGCAGGGGGCTGTCCTCGGCGCTGAGCTCACCGCGGGCGACCTGCTCGATCTCCTCGCGGATGGTGGTCATCGCGGTGATGAACCGGTCGATCTCGGCGAGGTCCTCGGACTCGGTCGGCTCGACCATCAGCGTCCCGGCCACCGGGAAGGAGAGGGTCGGGGCGTGGAACCCGAAGTCGATCAGCCGCTTGGCCACGTCCTCGGCGGTCACCTTGGTGCGGGCCGTGAGCGGCCGCAGGTCCAGGATGCACTCGTGGGCGACCAGCCCGTTGTTGCCGGTGTAGAGCACCGGGTAGTGCTCGTCGAGCGCGGCGGCGACGTAGTTCGCCGTCAGGAGCGCGGTCTGCGTGGCCCGGGTGAGGCCGTCGCCGCCCATCATCGCGATGTAGGCCCAGGAGATCGGCAGCACGCCGGCCGAGCCGAACATCGTGGCGGAGATCGGCGCCCCGGACTCCCCGTCCGTCTCGGCGCGGGTGGCGTCGCCGGGCAGGAACGGGGCCAGGTGCGCGGCCACCGCCACGGGGCCCACGCCGGGCCCGCCGCCGCCGTGCGGGATGCAGAAGGTCTTGTGCAGGTTCAGGTGGGAGACGTCCCCGCCGAACTTCCCCGGCTGGGCCAGCCCGACCAGGGCGTTGAGGTTGGCCCCGTCGAGGTACACCTGCCCGCCGGCGGCGTGGACGGCGTCGCAGACCAGGCGCACGTCGGCGTCGTAGACCCCGTGGGTGGAGGGGTACGTGATCATGATGGCGGCCAGCTGGTCGCGGTGGGCCTCGATCTTCGCCTCGAGGTCGGCGTGGTCGATCGTGCCGTCGCCGGCCGTCTTCACCACGACGACCTTCATGCCGGCCAGGACCGCGGAGGCGGCGTTGGTGCCGTGGGCCGAGGCGGGGATGAGGCACACGGTGCGCTGCTCCTCGCCGCGGGACCGGTGGTAGCCGCGGATGGCTAGCAGGCCCGCCAGCTCGCCCTGGGAACCGGCGTTGGGCTGGAGGGACACGGCCGCGTAGCCGGTGATCTCCTCCAGGCGGCCCTCCAGGTCGGCGATCAGCTCGCGCCAGCCGGTGGTCTGGTGGGCCGGGGCCAGCGGGTGGATCGAGGCGAACTCGGGCCAGCTCATGGCCGCCATCTCGGCGGTGGCGTTGAGCTTCATGGTGCAGGAGCCCAGCGGGATCATCGTCCGGTCCAGGGCCAGGTCCCGGTTCTCCAGGCGCCGCAGGTAGCGCAGCATCTGCGTCTCGGAGCGGTGGGTGGAGAACACCGGGTGGGTGAGGAACTCCGTGGTGCGCCGCAGCCCGGCGTCCAGCTCCGGGCCGCGCGGCCCGGCGGCGACCGCCGCGGCGGCGTCCGCCACGCCGAAGGCCTCGGCGACGAGCACGAGGTGCTGCTCCGTGGTCGCCTCGTCGCAGGAGATCCCCACGTGGTCCGCGTCGACGAGCCGCAGGTTCACGCCGCGGCCCTCGGCCGCGCGGACCACCTGCTCCGCCCGGCCGGGGACCCGCACGGTGAGGGTGTCGAAGAACTGCTCCGCGACGAGCTCGTGGCCGGCGCCCTGCAGCACGGTGGCCAGGGTGCGGGCGCGGTCGTGCACGCGCCGGGCGATGGCCTTCAGCCCCTCCGGGCCGTGGTAGACGGCGTACATGCCGGCCACGACGGCCAGCAGGGCCTGGGCGGTGCAGATGTTGGAGGTGGCCTTCTCCCGGCGGATGTGCTGCTCGCGCGTCTGCAGCGCCAGGCGGTAGGCGGCCCGTCCCGTGGCGTCCTTGGAGACGCCCACCAGGCGGCCGGGCAGGTTCCGCTCCAGGCCGGAGCGCACCGCCATGTAGGCGGCGTGCGGACCGCCGAAGAACAGGGGGACCCCGAAGCGCTGGGAAGAGCCCACCGCGATGTCCGCGCCCTGCTCGCCGGGCGGGGTGATCAGCGTCAGGGCCAGCAGGTCGGCCGCGACCGTGACCATCGCCCCGCGCTCCTTGGCCTCGGCGATCACCGCGGCGTGGTCGACGACCCGCCCGGAGACCCCGGGCTGCTGCAGGACCACGCCGGTGATCTCGCCCTCGGGCAGGCCCGCCGTCAGATCGGCGACCTGCACGGCGAAGCCCAGCGCCTCGGCGCGGGCCATCACCACGGCCAGGGTCTGCGGCAGGGTGTCGGCGTCGACCACGATCGCGCCGTTGCCGCGGGCCTTGTTGGCCCGGCGCATCAGGAGCACGGCCTCGACCACCGCCGTGGCCTCGTCCAGCAGCGAGGCGTTGGCCACCGGCAGCCCCGTGAGGTCGGAGACCATGGTCTGGAAGTTCAGCAGCGCCTCGAGGCGGCCCTGGGAGATCTCGGGCTGGTAGGGGGTGTAGGCGGTGTACCAGCCCGGGGACTCCAGCACGTTGCGCAGGATCACCGGGGGCGTGTGGGTGTCGTAGTAGCCCTGCCCGATCATCTGCACGGCCGTGGTGTTGCGGTCCGCGAAGGCGCGCAGCTGCTCGAGCACCTCCTGCTCGCTGAGCGCCGCGGGCAGGTCCAGAGGGGTGTTCTGCCGGATGTCGGCGGGCACGGCGGCGTCCGCCAGGTCGTCGAGGCTGGTGCGGCCCACGCGGGCGAGCATGGTCCGGACGGCGTCGGAGCCGGCACCGATGTGCCGGTCGGCGAAGACGGTGGTCGGGGACGTGGTGGCGAGCTGGATCGTCATGAGGAACTCCCGGGTGCTGCACGCCAGGGCGGCGTGGATCGGTTCGAGTTCCTCCCCGCTCTGTCTGGGACCTGAGAGATTCCGCGGCCGGGGGCCGCTTGCACCGTCGGTGAGTCCGGCGACGCGCGCCGGGCTGCTTTCCAGAGTTGCCGATCCGTGGTGGTACGGGGGCCTGAGAGTTTCCTGGGGAGGAATTGCTCCTACGGCGCCCGCCGGTCCGAGTGCACCGGCGGGACTCTCCCACCACGGTTCATGGGCGTCTTCTGCTCCCAGGATAGCCGGAGCCGGAAAGAGGTGTCCACCGTCACGCGGGGGACCCCGGCCGTGCCGGGGGAGCCGTCCGGCGGATCGGCCCGGCGGCTCAGCTCTTGAGCGACCAGAAGCGGCGGTCGCGGTCCCACTGCACCGTGCCGCCGTGGGCCTTGCGGAACTCCGCGAGGACCACCTTGCTGATCCCGGTGTGCCCGTTCTCCAGGGTCCGGACCCACTCGGGGCCGAAGGTCCCGGGGATGTCCTGGACAGCCTGGTCCTGGGACAGCCTTCCCTCGGTCCGGATGCGGTCGATCATCCAGGTGGCGATGTCCTGTGCGCTCGTCATGATCCGAGCCTACGCGGCTCCGCACCCGTCGCCGGCACGGGGCCGGACCTCAGGCCAGCTGCACCACGGTGCGGGCGTCCGCGTCCCAGCGGCGCAGCGCCACGGCGCGCAGCGGCTCGGGGTGCGGGGCCAGGACGTCGAGCGCGGCGGCCACCTGCTCCGGGCGCATCCGGCGCGCCAGGGTGATGTGCGGCGTCCAGGCCCCGGGGAAGGAGGTGCGCGCCTGCCCGGGGACCGAGCCCACGGCGTCGCAGACCCGCCGGTGCAGCTCGAGCAGCTCGGGGGTGGTCACGACCTGGCGGACCACCACGTAGCCGCCCCGGCCCGGACCGAACAGCAGCACGCCCGCGCTGGTCAGCGGCAGGTCCACGAACCCGGCGGCCGCGGCGACCCGCTCGTCGACCCCCGGCACGGTCTCCGGGGCGAGGGACGGGGCGGCCACCAGGGTGATGTGGGGGCGGTTGGACTCGGAGCGGTGCCGGCCGGAGCTGGGCAGCCCCGCCTCGGCCAGCCGGTCCCAGTCCGCGCGCACGGCCGCCTCGGCGTCCTCGCCCAGCAGCAGCTCCAGGCTGTGCACCGTCCACCTCCTCGCGCGTCGGCCGGCGGTCCCGCGGGATCCGCCTCCGGTGGACGCGAGTCTAGCGGGGCGTCCGCCGTGCTTGCCTATACTGGCCGGACGGCAACGGGAGGATCTCCATGACCGACATCGCGATCCGTTTCGAGGGCGCCGGCAAGACGTACCCGGACGGGACCACGGCCGTCGAAGCCCTCGACCTCGAGATCCCCCGCGGGTCCCTCACCGTGTTCGTGGGACCCTCCGGCTGCGGCAAGACCACCTCCCTGCGGATGATCAACCGCATGGTGGAGCCCACCTCCGGCACCGTCACGGTCGAGGGCCGCGACGTCACGTCCGTGCCCGCCCACGAGCTGCGCCGCTCCATGGGCTACGTCATGCAGCAGTCGGGCCTCCTGCCGCACCGGACCGTGGTGGACAACATCGCGACCGTCCCGCGGCTCAACGGCGTGCCGAGGAAGCAGGCGCGGGAGCGGGCCCGCGAGCTGCTGAGCACCGTGGGGCTCGCCGAGGCCCTGGGCTCCCGCTACCCCTCCCAGCTCTCGGGCGGTCAGCAGCAGCGCGTGGGCGTGGCCCGGGCGCTCGCCGCCGACCCGCCGGTCCTGCTCATGGACGAGCCGTTCTCCGCCGTGGACCCCGTGGTGCGCCAGGACCTGCAGCGCGAGCTGCTGGACCTCCAGCGCCGGCTGCACCGCACCATCGTGTTCGTCACCCACGACATCGACGAGGCGATCCTGCTCGGCAACCGGGTGGCCGTCTTCGCCACCGGCGGGCGGCTGGCGCAGTACGCCACCCCGGAGGAGCTGCTGCGCGCTCCCGCCGACGACTTCGTGGCGGACTTCGTGGGCCGGGACCGCGGCTTCCGCTCCCTGACCTTCGATTCGGCCCACGACATCCCCGTGCACCCGGTGGCCACCGTGCGCCCGGACGGCACCCAGGGCGTGGCCGGCACCGGGGACGGGCCCGTCCCCGACGGGTGGACGCTGCGGGTCGACGACGACGGCGCCCCCCGCGGCTGGGTGCGGCCTGGCGCGGAGGACGACCCCGTGGTCGGCGGCACCCTGCACCGGCCCGGCAGCTCCCTGCGCAGCGCCCTGGACGCGGCCCTGTCCTCGCCGTCGGGCCTCGCCGTGGTCGTCGACGACGACGGCCGGGCGGTCGGGATCATGCAGCCGGGGGAGATCATCGCGGCCATCGAGGACGCGCGGCTCGGCGGGCGGACGCCCCGATGAGCTGGACGAGCCGGAACTGGCCCTACGTCCTGGAGCTCACGGGCACGCACCTCGTCCAGTCGGTGCTGCCCCTGCTGCTCGGCGCCCTCGTCGCCGTCCCGGTGGCCCGGCTCGCCGCCCGCAACCGCACGCTGCGCCCGGTGCTCGTCACGGGCTCCTCCCTGCTCTACACCATCCCCTCCCTGACCCTGTTCGTGGTGCTGCCCCTGCTCCTCGGCACGCAGATCACCTCGGTGGTGAACGTGGTCGTGGCGCTGACCGTCTACGTCGTGGCCATCCTGGTGCGCTCCTCCGTGGACGCCTTCGAGTCCGTGGACCGCGACATCCTGCAGGCCTCCACCGCGATGGGCTACCGCCCGCTGCGGCGCTTCTTCGCGGTCGAGCTGCCGCTCGCGGTGCCCGTGCTGGTCGCCGGGCTGCGGGTCGCCTCCGTCAGCAACATCTCCATGGTCAGCGTGGGCGCCGTGATCGGCGTGCAGTCCCTCGGCACCCTGTTCACCGACGGGCTGCGCCGGTCCATCCTCGAGGAGATCGCGGTGGGCATCGTCCTGACCGTGGTCCTGGCGGTGCTCATGGACCTCGTGCTCCGGGGGGCCGGCCGCGCCCTGACGCGCTGGCAGCGCGCGGGCACGGCCCCGGTCCCGCGCGTGCGCAGAGGAGCGGTCGCGTGAGCCTCGCCGGCGGCGCCCTGGAGTGGCTGACCGAGCCCGAGAACTGGTCCGGGGCCGGCGGCATCCCCGCCCGGCTGCTGGAGCACCTGACGTACAGCGGCGTGACGATGGCCGTGGCCCTGGCCGTGGCGGTCCCCCTGGGCCTGTGGGTGGGGCACACGGGGCGCGGCTCCGGCGTCGTCGTCGGCCTGGCCGGGGCGCTGCGCGCCCTGCCCACGCTGGGCCTGCTCACCCTCTTCACCCTGCTGCTCGGGCTCGGACTGGTGCCGCCGATCATCGCGCTCGTCCTGCTCGCGATCCCCCCGATCCTGTCGGGGGCCTACGCGGGGGTCGCGAACGTGTCCCCGGCCCTCAAGGACGCCGGGGCGGCGATGGGGATGACCGGGAGCCAGGTGCTGACCCGCGTGGAGGTGCCCAACGCCCTGCCCGTGATCCTGGGCGGGGTCCGCAACGCCGCCCTGCAGGTCGTGGCGACCGTGACCGTGGTCGCCTACATCAACCTCGGCGGCCTCGGCCGCTACCTCATCGACGGCCTCGCGGTGCGCGACTACGACCGAATGCTCGGCTCCGTGGTGCTCGTGGCGGTCCTCGCGCTCGTCGTGGACGCCGTCCTGGCCCTGGCCCAGCGGCTGTCCACCTCGCCGGGGCTGCGCCTCGCCGCTCCCTGACCCACGCTGCCACTGACCCCCGTCCTCCCGAGCCCCACCGTCCTCCGTGCCACCGACCGACAGGAGAACCACCATGACCACCGCTCCCGCGCTCCGCCGCCGCGCCGCCGCGCCCGCCCTGGGCGCCGCCCTGCTGCTGGGCCTGACCGCCTGCGGCGGCGGCGACCCCCTCGCCGAGGAGGACGGGTCCGCGACCACGTCCTCGGAGACCGTGACCGTGGGCTCAGCCGACTTCCCGGAGAGCCAGATCGTGGCCGAGCTCTACGCCGGGGCGCTCGAGTCCGCCGGGGTCGAGACGGAGACGTCCCTGGGCATCGGCGCCCGCGAGGCCTACGTGGGGGCCGTGCAGGACGGGTCCGTGGACGTGGTCCCCGACTACTCCGGCAACCTGCTGCTCTTCGCGGACCCCGAGGCCACGGCGAGCTCGGCCGACGAGATCATGGCGGCCCTGCCGGACGCGCTGCCCGAGGGCCTGACCGTGCTCGAGGCCTCCGAGGCGGAGAACAAGGACGCCATGGTGGTCACCTCCGGGACCGCGGAGCAGTACGGGCTCACGAGCATCGCCGACTTGGCGGAGGTGTGCGGGGAGCTCGTGATCGCGGGTCCGCCCGAGTTCGCCGAGCGCGCCTACGGCCTCGACGGCCTGGAGCAGAAGTACGGCTGCGTGCCGGAGTCCTTCGAGCCGATCAACGACGGCGGCGGCCCGCTCACCGTCCAGGCCCTCCTCGACGGGGACGTGGACGTCGCCGACATCTTC
Organism: Kocuria sp. CPCC 205258; assembly: GCF_040981005.1. Taxonomy (NCBI): domain Bacteria; kingdom Bacillati; phylum Actinomycetota; class Actinomycetes; order Micrococcales; family Micrococcaceae; genus Kocuria; species Kocuria sp. CPCC 205258. The sequence goes on from NZ_JAVKPS010000002.1 coordinate 339,832, forward strand.
ACGACCACCCCGGCGATCGCCGACAACGACCTCGTGGTGCTGGAGGACCCGGAGAACAACTTCATCGCCCAGCAGGTCCTGCCGCTGGCCGCGGCGGACCGGCTGCCCCAGGAGGCGGTGGACGCGCTGAACGAGCTCTCCGGCAAGCTCACCACGGAGGCCCTCATCGACCTGAACCGCCAGGTCAGCGGCGAGGACCAGGTCAGCCCGGCCGACGCCGCGCAGGAGTGGCTGTCCGCCAACGGGTACTGAGCCCGCGCACGGCACCGGAACGGGCGCCGCGTCCCGGGGTCCGCGATCCCGGGGCGCGGCGTCCGCCCTGCACAGGGTTCTCCACACGCACGGCGTCCTCTCCGGGGGTCCTCCGCGCCCGCCGGGGCGCTCCTGGAGGGTGCCGGCGGGCCTTTCCCCACAGTGTCCCCAGGACTCGTCCACACCTGTGGACAACTCTGTGCACAGGCATGTGGAGGAAGCCCCGGGTCATCCGCTGAAAAGCTGGGAGCGCATCAGTATGCTGAGGGGCGGACCGCTCCCGCCCGCCGGTGGCAGCTGGTCCTCGACCATCCGAGGGCTCGTCGTCAAGGAGGATCTCGAGTTCGGAGACTGCCCGCCCCGGGGCGGACGACCGAAGGAGCAGTGTGCCGAACACCAGTACGCCCGGTATCCCGGGCCTGTCGCCGGAGAACCAGGCGCGCGTGATCACCGCGTGCGTCCGCCAGCGGGTGCAGGAGGGCCGTCCGGCGGACCTGCCGGGCACGGGGTGGACGGACTTCGACCGCAGGTTCGACGAGCACTTCCCCCGGCTGACGCTGCTCTTCGCCGAGATCTACGGCCACCGCGAGGACTTCCTCGAACAGCTCAGCGAGCTCGGGCTGCAGCTGGCGCGCTCCTGGGCCGAGCGCCCCGACGACCTCAAGGACCTGGACGCCCGGCGCGAGCAGGACCCCGCGTGGTTCGGCGCGCGGCAGATGCTCGGCGGGGTCTGCTACGTGGACCGGTACGCGGGGAACCTGCGGGGCATCCGGGAGCAGATCCCCTACTTCCGGGAACTGGGCCTGACCTACCTCCACCTCATGCCCCTGTTCGAGGCGCCGGAGGGCAACTCGGACGGCGGCTACGCGGTGTCCTCGTACCGCCGCGTGGAGCCGAGGCTGGGGACCATGGAGGAGCTCGCCGAGCTGGGCCGCGAGCTGCGCCGGAACGGGATCAGCCTGGTCCTCGACTTCGTCTTCAACCACACCTCCAACGAGCACGAGTGGGCGCGCCGGGCCGCCGCGGGGGAGCGGGAGTACGAGGACTACTACTGGATCTTCCCGGACCGCACGGTCCCGGAGCAGTTCGAGCGCACCACGCGGGAGATCTTCCCGGACGACCACCCCGGCTCCTTCACGCGGATCGGCGCCGGTGAGGAGGACCCCCGGTGGGTGTGGAGCACCTTCTACTCCTTCCAGTGGGACCTCAACTACACCAATCCCGCCGTCTTCCGGGCGATGGCCGCGGAGCTGCTGTTCCTGGCCGCCCAGGGCGTCGAGGTGCTGCGCATGGACGCCGTCGCGTTCATCTGGAAGCAGCTGGGCACCGCCTGCGAGTCGCTGCCCCAGGCCCACGTGCTGCTGCGCGCGTACAACGCGCTGTGCCGGATCGCCGCGCCGGCCGTGCTGTTCAAGTCCGAGGCGATCGTCCACCCGGACGAGGTCGCCCGGTACATCGAGCCCGGACAGTGCCAGCTGTCCTACAACCCGCTCCAGATGGCCCTGACCTGGGAGGCCATGGCCACCCGGGAGCCGAAGCTGCTCGCCCAGGCCCTCGAGGAGCGCCACGCCCTCCCGCCCGGCACGGCGTGGGTGGACTACGTGCGCGGCCACGACGACATCGGCTGGACGTTCTCGGACGAGGACGCCGCCCGGCTGGGCGTGCACGGCCACGACCACCGCCGCTTCCTCAACGCTTTCTACACCGGGCGCCACCCCGGCAGCTTCGCGGACGGCGTCCCGTTCCAGGAGAACCCCCGCACGGGGGACTGCCGCGTGTGCGGGACCACGGCGTCCCTGCTGGGCCTCGCCGAGGACCCGGCGTCCGCGGTGGACCGGGTCCTGCTCGCGCACTCCGTGGCGATGAGCACCGGCGGCATCCCCCTGCTGTACCTGGGCGACGAGGTCGGCCAGCTCAACGACCCCGCCTGGAACGAGGACCCCGCGCACGCCGGCGACGCCCGGTGGGTGCACCGGCCGCCGCGGCCCGTCCAGGACTACGAGCGCCGTCACGAGCTGTTCTCCGTGCAGGGCCGGATCTTCGGGGGCATCCGGAGGATGGTCGAGCTGCGCCGGAACTCCCCGGAGTTCGACGGCAACACGCTCCTCCCGTTCGACGCGCACAACCCCCACGTGCTGGGCTACCAGCGCCCGGGCGGCAACACGGTGGTGCTGTGCCTGGCGAACTTCTCCGACTGGTCCCAGTTCGTCACGGGGGAGACCCTCTCGGGGTTCCTGCCCCAGGCCGTCGAGCTGCACGGCAACACCGAGCTCGACCTGCGCCACGGTCTGCTGCTCGACGCCCACGGGTTCCTCTGGATCCGCGTGCTCCCGAAGCGCTGACCCGTGGGTGCGTGGACGGTGCTGGTGCTCTCGGGCGTCCTCGAGGCGGTGTGGGCGTCCGCGCTCGCGGCCTCGGACGGTCTCCGCCGTCCCGTGCCGGCCGTGGTGTTCGCGGTGACGGCCGCCGTGAGCCTGGCCGGACTGTCCTACGCCATGGCCACCCTCCCCACGGGCACGGCGTACGCCGTCTGGGTGGGCATCGGCGCGGCCCTGACCGTGGCCTGGTCCATGCTGACGGGCCGCGAGTCCGCCACGCCCCTCAGGATCCTGCTGGTGCTCGGACTCGTCGGCTGTGTGATCGGGCTCAAGGTTGTCGGCTGAGGCCGGCGCGGCGCGGGCCGAGCGGGACCGGCGCGCCCGTGCCTGGGCGCTGCTGGTGCTCAGCGGGATCCTGGAGGCGGTCTGGGCCACCGCCCTGGGCGCGTCCGAGGGCTTCTCGCGGCCGGGCCCCGGTCTGCTCTTCGCCGTGACCCTGGTGCTGAGCATGCTCACCCTGGCACGCGCCGCCCGGGTGGTGCCGATGGGCACCGCCTACGCCGTGTGGACGGGCATCGGCGCCGTGCTCACGGTCGCGTGGGCGGCCGGCACGGGGCAGGAGCAGATCTCGTGGGCGAAGGCCCTCTTCCTGGCGGGGATCGTGGCGTGCGTCGTGGGCCTGCACGCCGCCGACCGGTCGACCCCGGGGAAGGACCGGTGACCCGGGACCGCAGGCCGGGCGCGCACCTCATGCTGGTGCTCACCGCCACGATGGCCGTGGGCCCGCTGCTGACCCACAGCCTCTCGGCGATGAGCCCCCTGGTGATCGCGGACCTGGAGCTCACGGAGGCGCAGTTCGGGCTGCTCGCCACCACCACCTTCTTCGTCGCGGCCGTCACCGCGGTGCGCACGGGTCGCTGGGCGGACCGGCTGGCCGCCCGCACCCTGCTGGTCGTGATGTTCGGCGGCGCCGCGCTCGCGATGCTCCTGACCGCCGCCGCGCCGGGCTACGCGGTCCTGCTCGCAGCCATGGTGCTCTCGGGGCTCGGGCAGGTCATGGCCAACCCCGCGACCAACCGGCTCATCCGGCTGCACGTGCCCGCCGGGCGGCGCGCCGGCTGGCTCGGGATCAAGCAGGCCGGCGTGCAGGCCTCGCAGCTCGTGGCGGGCCTGACCTTCCCCGCGCTCGGCCTGCTGCTCGGCTGGCGCACCGCGGTCCTGGTGGCTGTGGGCGCGGTGCTGCTCCTGCTCGTGCACGGCTGGTGGACGGTCCCGGACAACCACCCCGGCACCCCGGCGGCACGCCCGTCCCGGACGACGTTTCCGTCCGGGGCGGCATCACGGCCGCGGACAGCGTCCGGGCCGCGGACGGCGTCCCGGTCCGGGACGGGGTCTCCGTCGCCGGCGACGCTGCCGTCCCGGTCCTGGGCGGCCCTCCGGTCGTGGACCGGTCGCCGGACCCGGCGGCCGGAACCGACGAGCCGGCCCCGGACGTCGGGCGCCGCCGCACGGCCGCCGATGCCCGGTGCCGTCAAGGCGTACGCCGCGGCCGCGGCACTGACCGGGCTGGGGGCGCAGGCCGCCAACGTCTACCTGCCGCTCTACGCCCACCGGGAGCTGGGCCTCGACGTCGTCGCCGCCGGGGCCACCGTGTCCGTCTCCGCGCTCGTGGGCATCGCCTCCCGGGTGCTGTGGGCGCGCGTGATGGACCGGCCGGGCACGGACGGCTTCGTGCTGCTGGCCGGCATGGCCCTGGGGGCGGCCGCGAGCGCCGTGCTGCTGATCCTGGCGCCGCTGCACCCCGGCCTCGCGTGGGCGGTGTGGCCGGCGGCCGTCCTGCACGGGGGCGCGGCACTCGCGGTGAGCGTGGTGGTGATGTCCGCGGCGATGCGCGCCGTGCCCGCCGACCGGGTGGGGGCGTCCACCGGCGTGGTGACCATGGGCCTGTACGCGGGGTTCTGCGCCGGTCCGCTCGCCCTCGGCGGACTGCTCCAGCTCACGGGGTCCTTCGCGGTGGGCTGGGGCGTGGTGCTCGTCTGCTACCTGGCCTGCGCGGCGCTCGCCGTCCTCGTGCGCTCCCGTGCACACCGCTAGGACGCCGCCGTCCGGAGTGCTCCCGGCCGCTGCTGCCCCCCGGTCGGCGGGCCCCCCGGCTGCCCGCCGACCGGTGCTGTCCCCCGTTCAGGGGGACCGGCCGGCCTCTGTGCGACGCTCCGTGACGTCCTGGCACGGTCTTCTCAACAGCTTCTCCACAGGCGTTGTCCACAGCGTGGATAACTTCCACCGGTGGAATTACGGGACTCCCTGTCCCGCCGACCCCGCGCTGACCTGCAACGGCGCCGCCGGCCGGGGATCGGGTGCGCCGGTGCTCGTTCTGTGCACGCGTTCCTCCACACCTGTGGACAACTTTCTCCACCCCCTGTGCACCCGGACGGGCGGGCCCCGCGGCGGCCGATCACTAGAGTAGTTGTGTGCACATGCGAATTGCTCCCGTCCGTGCGCTGCGCGTGCCTGCCCGGGGCGCGGATCCGACCGGGGAGCGGAGGACACGATGCTGAAGGGCGCCACGACGTTCCGGCTGGTGGACACGGCCGTGGTCGCGGCCGACCCGGCCCTGGTGGAGCGCTTCCTGCTCGACCCCGGCTGCCTGCGCCGCTGGAACCCCATCCCGGAGCGGAACTACCAGGTCAGCACGGCCGTGCTGCAGCTCGGCACGTCGATCGAGTCCACGGTCCGCGTGGGCCCCCTCCGCTTCTCCTTCGTGAACATCGTCTCCGACCACGTCCCGGGCCGGCGCCTGGGGATGCGCACCACCAAGGGCGTGGTGGACCTGCTGGTGACCATCACCTGGGAACCGGTGGAGGGGGGCACCCGGATCGAGAAGGTCGTGGACGGGCGGTTCACGGAGTCCAAGGCCTGGCTGTGGCGCCTGCTCGAACCGGCCGCGCGCCGGAGCGCCCGGAACGCCCTCGAGACGCTGGGGCGGATGATCGAGACGGGGGACTACGAGTTCACGGTCCCGTCCCAGCTGACCCCCCACCCGCCCCGTTGCCCGCTCGAGAGCCCGCCCGACTTCTTCTGAGTCCCCGCGGAGCCTGCCCGGGGCTCGCCGTACGCTGGTGGCGGAACCTCCTTGACCCCTGCTCGCGCGCGGGACGAGGGTGGAACCACACGACAGCACTCGAAAGGACTCTCCTATGGCCGAGAAGTACACCCTTCCCGATCTTCCCTACGACTACGCGGCGCTCGAGCCCCACATCTCCGCGAAGATCATGGAGCTGCACCACGACAAGCACCACGCCACCTACGTGGCCGGTGCCAACACCGCCCTGGAGAAGATGGCGGAGGCCCGCGCGAACGGTGACGGCGCCGCCGCGGCCAAGCTGTCCAAGGACCTGCAGTTCAACCTCGGTGGCCACGTGAACCACTCGGTGTTCTGGCAGAACCTCTCCCCCGAGGGCGGTGACAAGCCGACCGGTGAGCTCGCCGCGGCGATCGACGACCACTTCGGGTCCTTCGACGCCTTCCGCGACCACTTCACCGCCGCGGCCACCACGATCCAGGGCTCCGGCTGGGCGATCCTCGCCCTCGAGCCCGTCGGCGGCAACCTGGTCATCGAGCAGATGTACGACCAGCAGAACGGCGTGCCCGTCGCCACGATCCCGCTGCTCCAGCTGGACATGTGGGAGCACGCGTTCTACCTCGACTACCAGAACGTCAAGGCGGACTACGTCAAGGCCTTCTGGAACATCGTGAACTGGGCGGACGTCCAGGAGCGCTTCGAGAAGGCGCGCACCGGGGGCCGGTCCATCATCTGATCCCCGATCCGCACCGTCGGGCGCCGCGCGCGCCCGACCCCGCGAGCAGAGCCCCCGGACCACGCGGTCCGGGGGCTCTGTGCCGCCCGGGCAAGGGGCACCGCGGAGGTCCCGGAGCGTCACACGGGCGGGGGAGGGGGCCCGGCGGTGGGGCACAATGGCGGGGACCCTGTTCGCACTCAACGACGAGAGCACGAGGACCCCGCATGAGCGACGAGAACCAGCAGCCCGGCCCCATCACGCACGAGGAGATCTTCCGCTCCCACGAGGGCGGCAAGCTCTCCGTGGTCTCGAAGTCCCCCCTGGCCACCCGCCGGGACCTCTCCATCGCCTACACCCCCGGGGTGGCCGAGGTGTCCCGGGCGGTGGCCGCCGACCCGGCGATGGCGGCCACGCACACCTGGGCCGGCCGGCTCGTGGCGGTCGTCTCCGACGGCTCCGCGGTGCTGGGCCTGGGTGACATCGGCCCGGCCGCGTCCCTGCCGGTGATGGAGGGCAAGGCCGCCCTGTTCAAGACCTTCGCGGACCTCGACTCGATCCCGATCGTGCTCGACACCCAGGACGTCGAGGAGATCGTGCGCACCGTCAAGCTGCTGCGCCCGTCCTTCGGCGCGGTGAACCTCGAGGACATCTCGGCCCCGCGCTGCTTCGAGATCGAGAAGCGCCTGATCGAGGAGCTGGACATCCCGGTGATGCACGACGACCAGCACGGCACCGCCGTCGTCGTCCTGGCCGCGCTGCTCAACGCCGCGGCCCTGGTGGGCAAGGACCTGGCCCGTCTCAAGGTGGTGATCGCCGGGGCCGGGGCGGCCGGGATCGCGATCACCGAGATCCTGCTGGCCCAGGGCATCGAGGACGTGGTGCTGATGGACTCCCGGGGCATCGTCTCGAGGGAGCGCGACGACCTCAACGCGATCAAGGCCGGCTACGCGGGGCGCACCAACCCGCGCGGGCTGATCGGCGGGCCCAAGGACGCCCTCGAGGGCGCCGACGTGTTCGTGGGCGTGTCGGGCGGGACGGTCCCCGAGGAGCACCTCACCGAACTCGCCGAGGACGCGATCGTGTTCGCCCTGGCCAACCCGGACCCGGAGATCATGCCCGAGGTCGCCGCGAAGTACGCGACCGTGGTGGCCACGGGGCGCAGCGATTTTCCGAACCAGATCAACAACGTGCTGGCCTTCCCCGGCATCTTCCGCGGGGCTCTGGACGCCGGGGCGGACCGGATCACCCCGGTCATGAAGCTCGAGGCCGCCCGGGCGATCGCCGCGATCGCCGCCGCGGACGGTCTGCGCCCGGACCACATCGTGCCCTCCGCCCTGGACCCCCGCGTCGCCCCGGCCGTGGCGGAGGCCGTGGCGGCCTGCGCCCGGGCCGAGGCGACCGTCTGACCCGCTCCGCACCCGCTGACCCGCGACGGCCCGGGCGACCACGGAATGCCGTGGTCACCCGGGCCGTCGCGGGTCAGGAGGTGGCGCGTTCAGGCGTAGAAGCGGTTGAGGAAGGTGGCGACCACGGCGGGCCGCTCCTCGCCCTCGATCTCGATCGTGCCGTCGGCCACCAGGTGCAGGCCGTTGCCCTTGACCTCCTGGACGTCGGTGATGGTCACGGTCATGCGGATCCGCGAGCCCACCTTGACGGGAGAGGTGAAGCGGACCTTGTCGAGGCCGTAGTTGACCTTGGTCCGCACGCCGGTGACGTCGAAGAGCTCGGACCACATCGGGATGAGCAGGGACAGGGTCAGGAAGCCGTGGGCGATCGGGGCGCCGAACGGGCCCTCCTGGGCGCGCTCGGGGTCCACGTGGATCCACTGGTGGTCGTCGGTGGCGTCGGCGAACGTGTTCACCTGCTCCTGGGTGATCTCCCGCCAGGCGGAGTGCCCGAGGCTCTTGCCGACGAGGTTCTTCACCTCGTCGAAGGCGACGACGGTCTGGGGCTGGGTCTGTGCTTCGGTCATGGCGTGTCCTTACGTGGTGGCGTCTGTGGTGTCGGTGGTGGATCGGGTGGTGTCGGGCGGGCGGCTCAGACGAACGCGCTCCGGCCGGTGATCGACCGGCCGACCACGAGGGCGTTGATCTCGTGGGTGCCCTCGTAGGAGTAGACGGCCTCGGCGTCGGCGTGGAAGCGGGCGACGTCGTGGGCCAGGGTGATGCCGTTGCCGCCGACCAGTTCGCGGGCCAGTGCCACGGTCTCGCGCATGTGCAGGCTGATCCACATCTTCGCCAGGGCGGAGTCCTCGTCCCGGTAGACGCCGCCCTCCTGCCGCTCGGCGAGGCCGGCGACCATGGTCAGGGACGCGGTGACGTTGCCGAGCATCCGGGCCAGCTTCTCCTGGACGAGCTGGAAGCCGCCGATCGGGCGGCCGAACTGCTCGCGCTCCCGCACGTAGCGCAGCGCGGCCTCGTAGGCGCCGGCCTGGATGCCGGTGGCGATCCAGGCGACGTCGGAGCGCATGGCGCGCAGCATCGCGGCGACGTCCTTGAACGAGTTCACGTTCCCCAGCCGTTGTGCCTCCGGCACCCGGGCCCCGTCGAGGTGGATGTCGGCGTTCTGCATCATCCGCAGGGACGTCTTGCCGTGGATCTTCTCCAGCCGCACGCCCGGGGCCTGCCGGTCCACGAGGAAGCCCTTGACCTGCCCGTCGGCCTCGTCGCGGGCGAAGACGGCGAGGAGGTCGGCGGTGAAGGCGCCGCCGATCCAGCGCTTGGTGCCCGTCAGCACCCACTCGTCGCCCTCGCGCCGGGCCGTGGTGGCCAGACCGCCGGCGATGTCGGAGCCGTGCTCGGGCTCGGTCAGGCAGAACACCCCGGTCATCTCGAAGGACGTGATCTTCGGGTCCCACGCGGCGAACTGCTCCGGCGTGCCGCCCACGCGGCAGGCCGTTCGGAACAGCCCGGCCTGGGCGGTGTAGAACGTCGCGACCGAGGCGTCGGTGCGGGCCAGCTCGAAGATCCGGAACCCGTGGTACAGGGACCGGGGCTGCCCGCCGTCGGCCGTGAGCTCGGGCGGGGTCATGAGGGCGAGGGCGTGCAGGGAGGGGGCGACCTGGTAGGGGAACTCCCCGGCCTCCCAGTACTCGGCCAGCAGCGGCCGCACCTCGTCCTCGAGCACCCGGCGCAGCCGGCGCAGGGGGGCCTTCTCGGCCTCGGTCAGTCTCTCCGCGATCCCGTACGGGTCGCAGTCGGGGTAGAGGCGCCCGGCGTCCGTGCTCATGCCCGCGCCCCGTCGAGGCCGAGCAGGCGCACGGCGTTGTCCTTGAGGATCTTGGGTCGGACCTCGTCCGTGAAGGACTGCTGCTCGAAGGCGCTCAGCCACTTCTGCGGGGTGATCAGCGGGTAGTCGGTGCCGAAGAGGACCTTGTCCTGGAGCATCCGGTTGGAGGCCTTCACCAGCGACTCGGGGAAGTACTTGGGCGACCAGCCGGAGAGGTCGATCCACACGTTGGCCTTGTGGGTGGCGATGGAGTTGGCCTCCTCCTGCCAGGGCACCGAGGGGTGGGCCATGATGACCTGGAGCTCGGGGAAGTCCGCGGCCACCGCGTCCAGCAGCAGCGGGTTGGAGTACCCCAGCTTGATCCCGAAGCCGCCGGGCAGCCCGGCGCCCATGCCGTTCTGCCCGGTGTGGAACAGGGCGGGGACGCGCAGGTCCTGGATCGCCGCGTAGAGCGGGTAGAACCGCTCGTCCGAGGGGTCGAAGCCCTGCAGGGAGGGGTGGAACTTGAAGCCCTTGACGCCGTGCTCCTCGACGAGCATCCGGGCCCGCTCCACCGCGGCGGAACCCTGGAGCGGGTCCACGGAGCCGAAGGGGATCAGCACGTCGTTGTTGCGGGCCGCGCCCTCGGCGATCTCCTCGATGGAGTTCGGCTCGTGGCCCAGGGCCGTGGTCGCGTCGACGGTGAAGACGACGGCGGCCATCCGCCACTCGCGGTAGCGCTCGGCGATGGTGTCCAGGGACGGGGACCGGTCCTCGGCCTTGAAGTACTTGGCCGAGGCCTCGGTCAGGGCCGTGGGCAGGGACGGGTGCCCGTGGTCGGAGCACTCGATGTGCACGTGCATGTCGATCGCGTCGAGGGACGCGAGGTCGAGACCGTACTCGTAGCGCATGGTGGTCCCCCTAGGACTGCTGGGTCGCGGACTCGGGCTTCAGTTCCTCCGGCAGCGGGGGCAGGGTCTCGCCGACCGGTTGCAGGCTGCCCTCGAGGATCGCGGGGAGCTGCTCGCGCAGCGCCTCGAAGGTCCAGCCGCCGTCGCGGTACTCGGTGGCCACGGGGCGGGGGTGGCTGAAGACCTGGAGGCGGTCGCCGCCGGCGCCGATGGCCTGGCCGGTGACCTGCGCGGCGTCGTCGGAGGCGAGCCAGGCGATCAGCCCGGCGACGTCGGCGGCGTTGCCGAAGCCGAGGTCCTTGCGGAAGAAGTCCGGCATCGGCTCGCCGCGGCGGTCGGCCTCGACGGCGGAGCGGAAGAAGGGGATGGTCTCGGTCATGGCGGTGGCGGCCACGGGGATGACGGCGTTGGCGGTGACGCCGGCCTTCTTCATCTCCAGGGCCCAGGTGCGGACCATGCCCACGATCCCGGCCTTCGCCGCCGCGTAGTTGGTCTGGCCGAAGTTGCCGTACTGGCCGGTGGGGGAGCCGATGGTGATGATCCGCCCGGGCACCCCGTTCTCCTTGAAGTACCGGTAGGCCTCGCGGGCGCAGGTGAAGGTGCCGCGCAGGTGCACCTGGATGACGAGGTCGAAGTCCTCGTCGGTCATCTTCAGCAGGGACTTGTCGCGCAGCACCCCGGCGTTGGTGACGAGGACGTCGAGGCGGCCGAAGGCCTCCACCGCACCCTGCACGAGGGCGGTGGCGGTCTCGGTGGAGCCCACGGGCGCGACGACGGCGACGGCCTGCCCGCCGGTGGCGGTGATGGAGGCGACGGCGTTCTCGGCGGTGGCCTGGTCGACGTCGTTGATCACCACGGCCGCGCCCTGGCGGGCGAGCTCCTGGGCGTAGGCGAGGCCCAGACCCTGGCCGGAGCCGGTGATGACGGCGACCTTGCCGGCGAGGGGGGTGGTGCTCGGGGATGCGGTGCTGTCCTGTGCCATGGGTGGCTCCTTCGCTGACGGATCGGCGCTGACGGATCGGCGCTCGTGGATCGGCGGACGGGGTGACGTCCGTCACTGCTGCGGGTTCGTCCCCATTCCACCGCTATTCGTTGAAAATGTCAATGGTTAAGAACCTCCATCTATGCTGGGGGCACGGATTCCGTAGACTGGGGTCCCCGGCCCCAGGAGAGACGCTATGACCACGCCCACCGACCCGTCCGCCGGTCTCGAGCGCCTCCTCGAGGCGGAGCTGACGGCGGAGCCGGTCTTCCTGATGGCCCGCGCCGCCTCGACGGGCTCCTCGGCGGCCAACCGGAGGCTGGCGGAGCTGGAGCTGAAGGTGCGCCACTACTCGGTCCTGGCGCTGGCCTGCGGCGAGGAGCAGCTGACGCAGCGCGAGCTCAGCCAGTTCCTGGTGCTGGACCCCAGTCAGATCGTGGCCATCCTCGACGACCTCGAGCGGCGCGGCGCGGTGGAGCGCCGGACCGACCCCCGGGACCGCCGCTCGAAGATCATCGCCCCCACCGCCGCCGGCCGGGAGCTGTACGCCCGGGCCAGGGTCCTGGTGGAGAACTCCACCGCGGAGTCGCTCTCCCCGCTCTCCCCGGCGGAGCGGGAGGAGCTGTCCCGGCTGCTGAAGAAGGTGGCCTTCTGACGGACGGGTCCCCGGCCCTCGACGACGCCGAGCCCCCGCCCCGCCCCCTCTCCCCGGTCGATCGGGGAGGGCGGTGACGAGGCGGGGGCTCGGTGCCGCAGATGCTCGGCGGCGGGCGGTGCGGGCGGCGTCAGTGCTCGTGGGTCTCCAGATCGAAGTCCTTGGACTCACGGGTGAGCAGGATGAACACCGCGCTGACCACCGCCATCCCGGCCAGGTACCAGACCACGGGGGCGATGGCCTGCCCGGAGGACGCGTAGATCGAGGCGAGGATCGTGGGGGTGAAGCCCGCCCCGATCAGGGTGGCGAACTGGTAGCCCAGTGACGCCCCGGTGTAGCGCGACGACGTGCCGAACTGCTCCGAGATGAAGGCCGCCAGCGGTCCGTAGATCGCGGCGTGGCAGGCCAGCCCGATGGTGAAGGTCGCGAAGATCAGCAGCACGTTGCCGGTGGCCAGCCAGGAGAACATGGGGAGGATGAGGGCGATGAACAGCACCAGCCCCACGACCATGACGGGGCGCCGGCCCAGCTGGTCGGACAGGCGGCCCATGCCGACCACGAAGAACACGCTGAGCACGGACGCGAGGGCGAAGGCGTAGAGGACCGGCTGCCGGTCGGCGCCGCGCTCGACCGCGTAGGCGACCGCGAAGGTGGCCAGGAAGACCTGGAGGGCGAACCCGGAGGCCCCCGCCAGCATCGTGTAGACCAGGGCGCGGGGGCGGCGCAGCACCTCGACGATGGGCACCTTGCGCTTGGCGGTGGGGCCCTCCGCGGCCTCCTTGGCCAGCGCGGCCTGGAAGATCGGGCTCTCGGACACCTGGGAGCGCACGAAGACGCCCACGGCCAGCAGCAGGACGGACAGCAGGAACGGGACGCGCCAGCCCCACGAGAGGAACTGCTCCTCCGGCATGGCGGCGAACAGGCCCAGGACGAAGGTGCCCAGTGCGGCGCCGGTCGGGGCGCCGGCGTTGGTGAAGGACGCGGCGAACCCCCGCCTGCCCTTCGCGGAGTGCTCCAGGGCCATCAGCGCGGCCCCGCCCCACTCGCCGCCCACGGCGATGCCCTGGCACACCCGCAGGAGGATCAGGATGACCGCCCCCCAGGAGCCGATGACGGCGGCGCTGGGGATGAGGCCGATGAGCGTCGAGGCGATGCCCATGATCAGCATCGAGATGATGAGCATCTTCTTGCGGCCCAGGCGGTCGCCGAAGTGGCCGAAGACCGCCCCGCCCAGCGGGCGGGCCAGGTAGCCGGCGGCGAAGGTGCCGTACGCGGCGATCGTGCCGGCCAGCGGGTCGAGGTCGGTGAAGAACACGTAGGGGAAGACCAGGGCGGAGGCCGAGGCGTAGAGCAGGAAGTCGTAGAACTCGATGGTGGAGCCGAGGTAGCTGGAGAAGATGACCTTGCGCGCCTCTTTGTTCCTGGCGCGGGCGTCCAGGGACGCCAGGGTGCCGGGTGCTGCTGACATGGCGGTTCCTTGCTCTGGGGCGGAGAGAGTGGGTGTGCCGCCGGGACGGGGCTCCGGTGCGGCGGACGGGCCGGCCCCGGTCCTCGGGTGCGTCCGGGCGGTGGTGTGGGCCGACTCACAGTGCGACCATTGGAACAGCAATCAATTGAAGATGTCAACCATTGAGAAGATGACCTAAGTGAGTGTGTCCTGTGGGGCCGAGTTCGCCCGGGGTCTGGACAATGTGATCCAGCTCTCTCTACGCTGGAAGCTAATAGTGGAACTTTTCAACTATTGGCTTTGACGACTGTTTGAGGAGACGATCGCATGCGCAATCAGGGACTGGGATCCTGGCTCGTCCGGAGGCTCGAGAAGTCCGGGCCCAGGACGGCCGTGATCCACGGCGAGCGCACGCTGACGTACCGGGAGCTGCACGACCGGTCCCGGCGCCTCGCGACGGCCCTGTCCGGCCGGGGCGTGGGCCCCGGGGACCGGGTGGCGTTCCTCGGGGAGAACAGCCCGGCCTTCCTGGAGGCGATGTTCGCCGCGGGAGCGCTCGGCGCGGTGCTCGTCCCCCTCAACACGCGCCTGGCCGTCCCCGAGATCCGCTACCAGCTCGAGGACGCGGACGTCTCGGTGCTGATCCACGACGCCGCCCTGACGGGCCTGGCCGCACCGGCCGCCCGGGACCTGCCGGACGTGGTCCGCTGGGTCGTGGCCGGGGAGGACGCGGCCGGGGAGGGCGCGGACGGGGTCCCCGCCCTCGGGACGGTGATCGCGGCGGCCGAGCCCTGGACGGAGGACGTCCCGGTGGGCCTGGACGACCTCGCCGTGATCCTCTACACCTCCGGGACCACCGGCCGGCCCAAGGGCGCCTGCCTGACCCACGGCAACTTCACCTGGAACTGCTTCAACGTCCTGGTCGACTACGACGTGGCGGCCGACGACGTCGCGCTCATGATCTCCCCGATGTTCCACGTGGCCTCGCTCGGGATGGGGGTGCTGCCGACGCTGCTGAAGGGCGCCACGCTGGTGCTCGAGTCCAAGTTCGTGCCCGGCCGGGTGCTGGAGCTCATCGAGCGGCACCGCGTCACCTGGCTCTCCGGGGTGCCGACCACCTACCAGATGCTGTGCGAGCACCCGGACTGGGACGCCACGGACCTCTCCTCCCTGCGCAAGCTCACCTGCGGCGGCTCCGCGGTGCCCATGCGGGTCCTGGACGCCTACGAGAGCCGGGGACTGGCCTTCACCGCCAGCTACGGCATGACGGAGACCTCCCCGGGCGCCACCAACCTCCCCGCCGCGAAGTCCCGCGAGAAGGCCGGCTCCTCCGGGCTGCCGCACTTCTTCTCCGACGTGCGGATCGTGGACGCGGCGGGGGAGCCCGCGGCTCCCGGCGAGGCGGGGGAGATCCTGCTCTCGGGGCCCAACGTCATCCGGGAGTACTGGAACCGCCCCGACGCGGCGGGGTCCTTCGAGGGGGAGTGGTTCCACTCCGGGGACCTGGGCTACCTGGACGAGGACGGCTACCTGTTCGTCGCGGACCGGATCAAGGACATGATCATCTCCGGCGGGGAGAACATCTACCCGGCGGAGGTCGAGGCGGCCATCCTCGAGCTGCCGGAGGTGGCCGCCGTGGCGGTCATCGGCGTGCCCGACGAGAAGTGGGGCGAGGTGCCGCACGCCGTCGTCGTGCCCCGGGAGGGGCAGGAGCTCACCGCGGGGACGATCCAGGAGCACCTGGCCGGCCGGCTGGCCCGCTACAAGGTGCCCAAGACGCTGAGCCTCGTGGACGAGATGCCCCGCACCGCGTCCGGCAAGATCCGCAAGAACGTCCTGCGCGAGCAGGCCGCCGGCTGAGGCGCGGGACCGGTCGCGCGCCGTCCGGGCTGGACCAACGACCGGCTGCAGACCTCCGCCGCGGAGCTGGACCTCGTCGCGGAGACGGTCACCGTGGCCACCGCGTCGTGGGAGTGCGTCCAGGAGCTCACCGGCGCCGTGGCCGTGCAGGAGCGGCGGACGACGACGACCGCCCGGGCGGACCTGGTCGCCACCGTGCAGCGGAGCTCGGTGACGGGTGCCGTAATGGGCTTCGAGCTGCAGGGCTTCGCCGAGGACGCCGTGTCCGTCTCCGTGGTCGAGGGCCCCGACCTCGACGCCTGCCCGGGGAACGGGGGCGGGGACCAGGACGGGGCCTGGTCCCGGGTGCCCCGGTCCACCGAACGGGCGCAGGTGCACGAGGGGCCTGCCCTCGAGGTCGTCCACGACGGAGCGGCGCACCCGGTGCCCACCGAGCGGGAGGAAGCGGCCTAAGGGGCGCGTTGCGCGGCACCGCATGTGTCGTCGCAGGTCGGACGGGGGGTCACAGATGGGTCACGCCGCTGGATCGGCCCCCCGTGCCTGCATTAGCGTTCGGAAAAACGATCCGGGAGCGCGTCCCCGGTGTCGGGGGACAGGGGAATGGGGAAGCACATGCACAAGGTCATCGTGGTACTGGCGGCTCTCGCGGCGGCGGGGGTGTCGATCGGGCTGGCGGCGCCGGCCTGGGCGGCCACGCAGCTCCACGAGGACGGCACCGGCTTCGTGACCGCCGCCGACGCCCGGGCCGCGCTCGGCTGGGACGACGAGACGCTGCAGGCCAACGCGGCCTCGCTCGAGTTCGTGGCGGAGACCGAGTCGGTGACCGAGATCTCGTGGGAGTGCATGCAGCCGGGGACCGCCGAGGTCCTGACGCGGCGGACGGACCTGGTGATCACCGAGACCCGGGGGATCGCGAGCACGCAGAGCACCCTGTGGTGGCGGACGGTCGTCGGCTTCCGGCTGGAGGGCTTCGACGGCCGGGGCGCCTCGAGCGCGGTTCCCGAGGGCCCCGCGCCCCACTCCTGCCCGGACCCCTCGTGGGTCCTGGTGCCGGAGAGCTCGCGGAGCGCGGAGCAGAAGGGCGAGCCTGTCCTGGCGGTCGTGCACGCCGGGGTGCAGCACCCGGTGCCGGTCGCGCTCCCGGTCCCGGTCGGCTGAGCGCGTTCAGCCGCGCGCCGCGACCAGCCGCTCGACGACGTCCCGGGCCGCCGCCACGATCCCGTCCACCTGTTCCGGGGTGACCTCGGCGGACAGCGTGAACCGGACCGCGGTGGTGGCGACCTCGGCGGGGAAGCCCATGGCGGTCAGCACGTGGGAGGGCTCGGTGTCCCCGGCCGCGCAGGCCGAGCCCGAGGAGACGAGCAGCCCGCGGGCCTCCAGGTCCACCAGGACCGTCTCGCCGTTGACGCCGGGGAAGCAGAACGAGGCGTTGCCGGGCAGCCGCGCCGCCGGCCGCTCCCTGGGGTCCGGACCGGTCAGCACGGCCGACGGGACCGCGGACAGGATCCCGGTGATCAGCCGGTCCCGGAGGGCGGCGAGCCGGGCCGCCCGGTCCGGGCGCTCCTCCGCGGCGAGCCGCAGGGCGGTGGCGAGACCCACGGCGCCGGCCACGTTCGAGGTCCCGGAGCGCCGGCCGCGCTCGTGCCCGCCGCCGCTCAGCAGCGGGCGCAGGGGGGTCCCGCGGCGCAGGAACAGCACTCCCACGCCCTTGGGCCCCCCGATCTTGTGCCCGGCGAGGCTCAGCGCCGCCACGTCGAGCGCTTGTACGTCCAGTTCCAGCGACCCGGCCGTCTGGACCGCATCCGTATGGAACGGGACGTCCCGCGCCCGAGCCACCGCAGCCAGGTCGGCGATCGCCTGGACCGTACCCGTCTCGTTGTTCGCATGCATCACGGATACCACTGCGGTGCCCGGACGAACAGCCCTCTCCAGGGCGGCGGGGTCCACGAACCCCTCGGCGGACACGCCCAGCTCGGTGACGTCGAAGCCGTCCCAGCGGGCCAGGTCCCGGGCGGAGTCGAGCACGGCGTGGTGCTCGACGGCGCTCGTCACCACGTGCGTGCGCGCGGGGTCCCGGTCCCGGCGGCCCAGGGCGATGCCCTTGACGGCCAGGTTGTCGGCCTCGGTCCCGCCGGACGTGAACACGACCTCGGCGGGCCGGCAGTTCAGCACCTGCGCGACCGTCCCGCGGGCCCGGTCCAGCCCGGCCAGCGCCCGCCGGCCCGCCTCGTGGTGGCTCGAGGCGTTGCCGAACTCCTGCGTGAGACAGGGCCACATGGCCTCCAGGACCTCCCGCCGGACGGGGGTGGTGGCGGCCGAGTCGAGGTACAGCACCGTCATCCCGTCCCGGTGCCGAGCCCGATGTCGAGGCCCAGGTCCAGGTTGCGGGCGGAGTGGGTGAGCGCGCCCACCGAGATGACGTCCACCCCGGTGGCCGCGATGTCCCCGACGGTCTCCAGGCTCACGCCGCCGGAGGCCTCGACGGTCGCCCGGCCGTCGATGATCGCCACGCCGCTCACGAGGTCGTCCAGCGAGAAGTTGTCGAGCAGGATCGTGTCCGCGCCGCCGGCCAGGACCGCCTCGATCTGGTCGAGCCGGTCCACCTCTACCTCGAGGTGCACCGTGTGGGGGAGACGACGGCGCAGCTGCCGCAGGGCGCCGGTCAGGTCGGTGCCGTCGGCCGTGAGCAGGGCCAGGTGGTTGTCCTTGGCCATCACGGCGTCCGAGAGGGAGTGCCGGTGGTTGTGCCCGCCCCCGCTGAGCACGGCGTGCTTCTCGAGCGCCCGCAGCCCCGGGGTGGTCTTGCGGGTGTCGGCCACCCGGGTGCGGGTGATCGTGCCGGACGGGAGGTTCGCAGCCTGCTCCACGCGGGCGACCGTCTCCTCGACGGCGGCGACGTAGCGGGCGGTCAGGGTGGCGATCCCGCACATCCGCTGGGTCAGGTTCAGGGCCACGCGCTCGCCGGTCAGCACGGCCCGGGCGGGACCGGTCACCACGGCCAGGGTGTCCCCGGCCTCGAAGCGGTCGCCCTCGCCGGAGACCAGCTCGACGGCCACCGCGGGGTCCGCGGCGGCGAACGTCGCGGCGAAGACCTGTCCGCCGGAGAAGACGCCGGCCTCGCGCGCCACGAGCTCGGCCCGGGCGGTGGTGCCGACGGGGATGAGGTGCTCGGAGGTGATGTCGCCCCAGGGCGCGTCCTCGGCGAGCCCCCGCTCCACGACCTCGGTGATGGCGGCTCGGGTCAGCATGCGGGGATCCTCTCCGGTAGGTCGAACATGTCGATGGAAGTATGTGCACTGATCAGCGCCGGAACAGTGGCCTCATCCGGGGTAAAGTCCAGGCGCCAGAACGTGCGCCGCGCCCGGGCGGGATCGGGCGCCGGGAAGTCCTCCCGGAAGTGGGCGCCCCGGGACTCGGTGCGGTGCAGGGCCGCGGCGGTCACTGCGCGTCCCACGGTCAGCAGGTTCCGGTCCTCGACCGCACGGCGGGAGAGACCGGCGGGTGGGCGGAAGCCGGCCAGCCGCCCGGCCAGCGCCTCGAGCCGCGAACGGTCGCGCAGGACGCCGGCGCCCGCCCACATGGCCTCCTGGAACTGCTCGCGGTCGAACGGCACGGTGTTCCCGTCGGCCGGCACGGCACTCCCGTCGAGCCGCTCGGTGTCCCCGTCGACCGGCACAGCCTCTCCGTCGACCGGCTCGGTGTCCTTGTCGAACGGCACGGCGTCCCTGTCGAAGGACGCAGTGCTCCGGGACCGGGCGGCCGCGATCCCGGAACGACCGGCCGCCGGCAGGATCTCGGCGCGGCCGGACAGGACGAGGCGCGCCGGGGCGTCGTCGGCCGCTCGGCCGGTCCCCGGCGCGTCCGTGCGCAGCGCGTCCGCCTGCAGTGCGTCGGCCACGCGGGCCCCGAAGACGGCGCCCTCCAGCAGCGAGTTGGAGGCCAGCCGGTTGGCGCCGTGCACGCCCGTGGCCGCGCACTCGCCCACCGCGTAGAGCCCCGGGACGGTGGTGCGGCCGAGGCCGTCGGTGGCCATGCCG
Organism: Kocuria sp. CPCC 205258; assembly: GCF_040981005.1. Classification (NCBI taxonomy): domain Bacteria; kingdom Bacillati; phylum Actinomycetota; class Actinomycetes; order Micrococcales; family Micrococcaceae; genus Kocuria; species Kocuria sp. CPCC 205258. The sequence continues at coordinate 359,301 of NZ_JAVKPS010000002.1, forward strand.
CCCATCAGGTAGTGGGCCGCCGGGGTGACCGGGACCGGTTCGCGGGACCAGTCGAGGCCGTGGGCCCGCAGGGCGGCGTCGATCGTGGGGAAGCGCCGGGCGAGGAACTCGGCGGTCGTGCCGCCCCCGTGCGGGCCGGGGCCGGACGGGCTCAGTCCGGTGCAGTCGAGCAGGACCGGCCGGCCGCCCTGGGCCAGGGACCGGCGGACGTTCTCGCGGGCCACCACGTCGCGGGGGGCGAGCTCCGCGCGCGGGTGCACGTCCTCGAGGTAGCGCCGGCCCGTGCTGTCCCGCAGCACCGCGCCCTCGCCGCGGACGGCCTCGGAGACCAGGAAGCAGCCCGGGGCGGCGAGGGCGGTCGGGTGGAACTGCACGAACTCCAGGTCCGCCACGGCGGCGCCCGCCCGCAAGGCCGCGGCGATGCCGTCACCGGTGGCCACGGCCGGATTGGTGGTGTGGGGGTAGAGCTGTCCGGCTCCGCCGGTCGCGAGCACCACGGCGTCCGCGGCCAGTTCGCGGAGCCGGTCCCCGGGACCCGCCAGGACGAGGGCCCCGGCCGCGCGGCCGCCGGGGCCGAGCACGAGGTCGACCAGCATGGTGTGCCGCAGGACCGTCAGACGCCCCGCGGCCTCGGCCGCCAGCGCGGCGGCGAGGAGGGCGCGCTGGATCTCGCGGCCGGTCGCGTCGCCGCCGGCGTGCAGGATCCGGGGCACGGAGTGGGCGCCCTCGAGACCCTCGAGCCAGGGGGAGTCCGGTCCGGCCGCGCGGTCGAGGGCCACTCCGCGCGCCACGAGCTCGTCGATCGCGGCCGCCGAGTCGCGCACGAGGACGCGCACGGCGTCGTCGTCGCACGTCCCCGCCCCCGCGGCGAGGGTGTCCTGGACGTGCAGCTCCTCGGAGTCGCGGGGCTGGCCGGCCGGGAGCGCGGCCGTCATGGCCGCGATCCCGCCCTGCGCGCGGGCCGTGCCGGTCTCGTCGAGGGCGTCCTTGCTCAGCAGCGTCACGTCGAGACCGTGGCCCGCGGCGCCCAGGGCCGCGGTGAGGCCGGCGATGCCGCTGCCCACCACGAGCACGCGCGGTGCCGGGTTCGTGCTCACCGCGGCAGCGCCGCCAGCATCCGCTCGAGCGCCACCTCGGCGTCCCGGGCGGTCGCGGCGTCCACGGAGATCCGGTTGATCACGTGCCCGGCCACGAGCTCCTCGAGCACCCACGCGAGGTAGCCGGGGTGGATCCGGTACATCGTGGAGCACGGGCAGATCACCGGGTCCAGGCAGAAGATCGTGTGCTCGGGGTGCTGGTCGGCGAGCCGGTTGACCATGTTGATCTCGGTGCCGATCGCGAAGGCGCTGCCGGGCTCGGCGGCCTCGACGGCCTTGCGGATGTGGTCGGTGGAGCCGTTCTCGTCGGCGGCGTCGACCACGGGCATGGGGCACTCGGGGTGCACGATCACCCGCACGCCGGGGTGCTCGGTGCGGGCCTTCTCGATCTGGGCCACGGTGAAGCGGCGGTGCACGGAGCAGAAGCCGTGCCAGAGGATCACCTCGGCGTCCTGCAGGTCCTGCGCGGTGTTCCCGCCGAGGTCCTTGTGGGGGTTCCACATCGGCATCCGCTCGAGCGGGATCCCCATGGCCTTGGCGGTGTTGCGGCCCAGGTGCTGGTCCGGGAAGAACAGCACCCGCCGGCCGCGCTCGAAGGCCCACTCCAGGACGGTCGCGGCGTTGGAGGAGGTGCACACGATGCCGCCGTGCCGGCCGCAGAACGCCTTGAGCGCCGCGGAGGAGTTCATGTAGGTCACGGGGACCACGGTCTGCCGGCCGTCGTCGTCGGTCTCCCCGAGGACGTCCATGAGCTGCTCCCAGGCCTCCTCGACGGAGTCCTCGTCGGCCATGTCCGCCATGGAGCAGCCGGCGGCGAGGTTGGGCAGGATCACGGACTGGTGCTCGCCGGAGAGGATGTCGGCGGTCTCGGCCATGAAGTGCACGCCGCAGAACACGATCGCCTCGGCCTCCGGCTTGCTCCTGGCGGCGCGGGCCAGCTGGAACGAGTCGCCGAGGAAGTCGGCGTGCTTGACGATCTCGTCCCGCTGGTAGAAGTGCCCGAGCACCACCACGCGCTCGCCGAGGGTCGCCTTGGCGGCGGTGATCCGCCGGTCGAGCTCCTCGGCGGAGGCACGCTGGTACTCCTCGGGGATCACGGGCTGGGCGGGGGCGCCGGTGGGCACCACGTCGTCCTCGGAGGCCCCGGGGCCGTAACCGGCGGAGACGGCGGGCGCGAAGTCCCAGGGGTTCGCGGAGAGGTCGGTGCTGCACGTGCTCGGGGCCGGGGCGGTTCCCGGCAGGCCGGCCGGCTTCTCGGTCAGCAGGTCGATGCGGGTGGCGACGGAGGTCATGTCTGCTCCTGGGTGCTGCGGCCGGCCGGGGTGCGGTCGGCGAGGTCGAGGTCGTGGTTGTAGCGGTAGAGCCGGGGTGGGCGATGACGTGTGCCCTCCAGGCGGGTGCCGGTGTCGAGGACGGCGCCGGATGCGAGCACCTGGCGCCGGAAGTTGGCCGGGTCCAGGGGTGTGCCGAGGATCGCCTCGTGCACCTCCCGCAGGGCGGCGAGGGTGAAGGTCTCGCCGAGGAAGGAGTGGGCCACGCGGCTGTAGGTGATCTTGTTGCGCAGCCGGTAGAGGGCGTAGTCCACGATGTCGCTGTGGTCGAATGCCAGCGGCGGCAGCTCGGTGGTGCGCATCCACGTGACGTTGAGGTCGGCGTGGAGGTCGGAGGTCTGGTCGGTACGGATCGAGGCCCAGTAGACGATCGAGACGACGCGCTCCTCGGCGTTCGCCGAGCGGGTCAGGCCGCCGAAGGCGTAGAGCTGCTCGAGGTAGCCGGGCTGCAGACCGGTGGTGAGCTGCAGGGACCGGGCGGCGGAGGCCTCGAGGTCCTCGTGCGGCTGGAGCGGTCCGCCGGGCAGGGCCCACATCCCCCGGAAGGGGTCGCGGATGCGGCGGACGAGGGGCAGCCAGAGCTCCTTGCCGCCGCCGGGGCCGGTGTCGCGGGCGGCGAAGATGACGGTCGACACCGCCAGTTCCACGTTCTGCGCGGTCATCGTCACCTCCCTCACGTCCAGTGGCTTCTGGTTGCAGCGACTATAACACTGTTCAAGTCGGAGTGACATTAACGAAGTCGTGACCATGGTGCCGCTGACCAGGCCCCATGAAAACGCGGGTTTCAGCATGTCCACAGGGGTTGCTCGCGCACAGTGGGGGGCGCTTACCATCTGACCCATCCAGCCGGCCCGTCCGGCCGTGGCAGAGCGAAGCGGGGAACTTCATGGTGCGGTCCAACCCAGTCGGCACGGTGGTCGGGGGCGTCGTCCTGGCGGCACTGCTCCTCACGGGATGCGGTCCCGACGACGACGGCGCCGCGGCGTCCCCCTCCAGCACTGCCTCATCGGCTGCGGCGAGCTCATCGGAGCCTGGTCCGGACGCCACCCCCGCCGACTACGTGCCGGCCTCGCTCGACGGGCCCGCGCAGAACGTGCCGAAGCCCGTCATGCCGGACCTGGCGAAGGAGGAGTCCCGGGACGGGGCGCAGGCCTTCCTCGACTACTGGTCCGACGCCATGTGGTACGCGTACCAGACCGGTGACACCTCATATGCACGGGCCATCATCAGTCCGCACTGCGAGGTTTGCCTTGACGAGCTATCTGAAGTTGAACTCGCGTACAAAGCTAACCAGTGGTTAACTGGCGGGCGACAAGTATTTGAAGTGCAGGATTCTGTCGTGCAGCGGGCTACGGATGGAATTTATAAGCCCGTGGTCAAATACAAGAATGATGAGGTGCGACTTGTCGGAGATCAGGGGCTAGTCGATACGGTCGAACCGGATCCAAACTCTGACGACCCGCTACTCGTATACCTCGACTACCAGGACCAAGCATGGATCTACATTACTATGGCCCCTTTGTCGGGGAGCTAAAATGTATGGGTTCCGAATGAAACCTCCTGTAGTTGCCACAGTCTTATATGTGAGCTTGTTGGCGTTTCCGATTTCAGCAAATGCGGAAACGGGCGACGAATTGGATTCGTTGGATTCCATCAACCGCGGCAGGGAGCTTTCGTCGGGCGCTTCATCCTATGCGCGTGCCAAGAAGAATGACATTCACCTCGAAATTAAGGATGAGTATCGTTCGTCGCTTGCCATCCCCTCCGATGTATCCGCGAAAGAAGTGGAAGCTGCAGCCCCGGTCGACTACGACCCGGACGAGGACCCCGCTTTTCAGAAGGCCCTCCGCCAGTACCTGAGCGACCAGGGCGTCGACCGGCCGTTCAACCCGGACACCATCGCGCAGTCGAAGCAGCAGACGTTCGGCCTGCAGAACCCGTGCACCAACCGGACGGGTGACATCCTCGAGGACTGCCTGGCGGAGCGGGACTGCACCACGGCCGACGGTGGGGAGGGCGTCTACATGAACGTCGTCGTCCGGCAGGGGGAGGGGCCCAGCACGCCGTGGGGCGAGCCGATGTGCGTGGCGGTCGCCGAGGCGGAGGGCGGCGAGGAGGTCGTGGAGCTGCCGACCTTCACCCTGCAGGACTTCAGGACGCTCGCCGTCGCGCCCGCGGCCAGTGCCGTCCAGCCCGCGCCCGACACGCTGCGGGGCATGCACACCAACGTCTGGGCGGAGGCCCGACCCCAGCAGTTCAGCACCGAGCTGGGTGGCTTCCCGGTCGAGGTGCGCGCCGTGCCGGTCCAGTACGCATGGGACTACGGCGACGGGACCGCGCTCGGGCCGACCGAGCTCAGCGGCGCACCGCTCGCGGAGGGGGCGTGGGACGTGGAGACCGACACCAGTCACGTCTACACGGAGACCGGCGATTACGCCGTCTCGCTCACCACCTGGTTCTCCGGCGAGTACTCCGTGGCGGGTGGACCATGGCTGCCCGTGGCGGGGCTCAACGACGTCGTGAGCGCGCCCGTGCCGATCAGCGTCTGGCGCTCCACGGTGCGCAACTACGCGGACGACTGCTTCGAGAACCCGCAGGGCACCGGCTGCTGATTTCCGCGCCGGCCGGTACGCCGTCGGATCCTGGTGGGATGATCGTTGCACATGGTTCTCCGGTTCCCGGAGCGCCCGGTCAGCGGTCCCGCCGGTGCTCGTGCGCCGGGCGAGGAAAGGGGCGGAACAGTGACGATCTCCGGTCCGTGGGTGCTCCACTTCAGCTGGGGCTGCACCGACGACTACGGCAGGGTGGGTCTCGTGTTCGAGCCGGACGGCACCTTCTCGGGCGGCGGGTTCTCCGGCGCCTGGCGGCAGCAGGACGGCACCCTGCTGCTCCGCTTCGCCGAGGGCCCCGCCCAGTACGGCGGCACGGTCACCGGCACGGCGGGAGCAGGGGCGATGTCCTCCTTCGACGGCTCTCCCGGCGGCTGCTGGTACCTGGCCAGGCAGGGATCCGCCGGCGGGCCGGGGTCCGCAGACAGCAGCGCCGGGCAGCCGGCGGACGTCGCCGGGCGGAGGCTGGACTCCGCGGGGACGGCGCCCGGTGCGCCGGACGGCCCGGGGACGGCGCCCGGTGAGCTGGACGCCGCGGGCAACCGGATCTGATGCGGAGAGGTGGGGAAGCGATGACCACGGACCACGGACACGGACACCGGCACGGAGCGTTCTGCGGGGTGATCCCGCCGTACGTGCACGAGCAGATGGCGGTGCACGGGGACGAGCAGACCCGCAGGAACGCCCTGGCCGCGCTGGCCGTGGACACCACGGTCCGGGCGGAACGGCTGATCGCGGACCTCACCGCTCGGGCCGTCGCGGCGCAGCCGACCGCCCACAGGGAGCGGAAGGTCCACTCGGCCGGCAACACCGCGGAGCTCCCGGGGACGCTCGTGCGCTCGGAGGGAGCCCCCGCCAGCGGGGACCCCGCCGTGGACGAGGCCTACGACGGGCTGGGCTCCACGTTCGACCTCCTGCAGGAGGTCTTCGGGCGCAACTCCCTCGACGACGCCGGCATGCCCCTGCTCGGCACGGTGCACTACCAGGAGAAGTACAACAACGCGGCCTGGGACGGCCGGCAGATGATCTTCGGGGACGGCGACGGCCAGTACTTCAACCGCTTCACCGCCGCCGTGGACGTCATCGGGCACGAGCTCGCGCACGGCATCACCACGCACGAGTCCGACCTGCTGTACATGTACCAGTCCGGGGCGCTCAACGAGCACTTCTCCGACGTCATCGGGGCCATGGTCAAGCAGTACGTGGCCGTTCCCCGCCAGACGGCGGCGGACGCCGACTGGATCATCGGTGCAGGCCTGTTCACGAGCGCCGTCAACGGGGTGGGCCTCCGCTCGATGAAGGCACCCGGCACCGCGTTCGACGACGACGTGCTCGGCAAGGACCCGCAGCCGGACCACATGTCCCGCTTCGTGCACACCCTGGACGACAACGGCGGGGTGCACATCAACTCCGGCATCCCGAACCGGGCGTTCTGCCTCGCGGCGACCGGACTGGGTGGCCACAGCTGGGACAGGGCCGGCCGGATCTGGTACGCCGCGATGCGTGATCCCGAGCTGCGGCGCCTGCGGTGGGTCGCGCAGTTCAAGGACTTCGCGGGCCTCACGATCGAGCACGCCGCCGCCCTGTTCGGACCCGCGGAGCAGGCCGTGGTGGCGGACGCCTGGCAGCAGGTGGGGGTCGCGCCCGAGGCGGCCCGGTCCGTGGGCGCCCTCGCGGACGAGTGGGTGCTCCAGTACAGCTGGGGCTGCACGGACTCCTCCGCCCGGGTGCATCTGAGCTTCCACGACAACGGCTCGTTCAGCGGAGAGCTGTCCGGCCAGTGGCACCAGCAGGACGGCACCCTGCTCCTGTCCTTCGACGCCGGTGCGGCCCGGTACGCAGGCACATTGGTGGGCGACGTCGCCACGGGCGCCATGACCACGTTCGACGGAGCGGACGGGTGCTGGCGCCTGACCCGGAAGGGCGCCGCGGGTATAGTCGGGAACTGATTCCTCACCGGCCCCGCCGGTCCCCGCGCGGGCCCGGTCCGGGCCATCCGCGTCCGACGGAGGGACGGTGTCGTCCATGGCGAGAGTCAGCTACCGCCTCGAGGGAGGCCTCGCGTACTTTCCCGGCCTGGCCGTGGAGCGGAGCTTCGAGACCGAGTCCCTGCCCCGGGCGCAGCAGGACGCGCTCCTCGACCTCTTCGAGACCGTCCTGGCGCACCGGCTGGGATCGACCGCCCCGACGACCCGTCAGGGAGCGGCCGACCAGCAGTCCTACGTGATCGAGGTCCAGGAGAGCTCCGGCGTCCGGCGACTCGTGGTGAGCGAGTTCGACCAGGACCCGGCGGCGCGGGAGCTCGTGGCGCGGCTGCGCGACTGCGCCGACCGGTGCGAGCCCGACGGCGGTCAGTGAGACGGACCTGGGCGGTACCACCGAGTCACCGCCCAGGAAACCTGCTTCAGCTCGGGTTCAGCAGGAGGTGGTTGGCTGAGCCGTGTGAGGGGGAATCCTCGGGACACAGGGAGAAGCTGGCGGTCCCGGTCGAGGGTTGGAGAGCTGCGACCGGGACCCGTCCCGGAGGCCGGACCCCGTGCGCGTCCGAGGAGTTCGCGCGCGGGGCCCGGACCCTCGCCCGCAGGGTCGGGGCCCCGTAGAGTGCGAGTCCTGCGCACCGGAAGCAGCCCCTGCATCCCGGTGCGCAGCGCAGGACGTCCCGCTCGAAGCGCCACCCCGACGACACCGGAGAACACCGTGCCCATCAGCGCCACCGACTACGCCCACGTCCGGCTCACGGTCACCGACATCGACCGCTCCCGCGCCTTCTACGACGCCGTCTTCGGCTTCCCGGTCGCCTTCGAGGCTCCCCCGGCGGACGCCGACCAGGAGACGAAGGACCAGCTGTCCTTCCTCTTCGGAGGCGTGATCTACCGGTTCGGCGGTGGACTCCTGGGCCTCCGGCCGGTGGCGCCGGACGGGGACCGGCACGACGAGGACCGGGTGGGCCTGGACCACCTGTGCTTCACCGTCGCGTCGCAGGCCGACCTCCGGGACGCCGTCGTCGTCCTGGACGACCTGGGGATCGCCCACGAGGGGATCAAGGACATCGGCGTGGGCCACATCCTGGAGTTCCGCGACCCGGACGACATCGCCCTGGAGCTTCTTGCCCCGGCCGCCGGCGCCCAGGACGCCTGAGCCGCGCGGCGCCTCACCCCTGTCCCATGGACTCCGCCCACTCGGCGACCCGGGCACTGCTCTGCTCCTCGGAGAGGTCCTCGACCCGGGTCATGACCGACCAGCGGACGCCGAACGGGTCGCGGATGCTGCCGTAGCGGTCGCCCGAGACGAACGTGCTGACGGGTTCGCGCACGGTGGCGCCGGCGGCGACGGCACGCGCCACCACGTCGTCGACGTCCGGGACGTAGAGGCCCAGCGAATAGCAGTCGTCGTCGCCCGCGGGCGGGGCCACGAGGTGGAAGTCGGGGTTCACCTCGCCCAGTTGGAGCCGTCCGTCGCCGAGATCGATGGTCGCGTGCACGACGACGGGAGTCCCGTCCGGCCCGGGCATGTCGGTGCGGTCGACGAGGGTGGCCCCGAAGGTGCGGGTGTAGAAGTCGAGCGCCGCGGCCGCGTCGACCACCGCGATGAACGGGGTCAGGGACGTGAACCCCCGGGGCGTCCCGTCGGTGGTGTGTGCTCCGGTGACCCCACGGAGGTTCTGCTCTGTGCTCATGCTCCGAGCCTAGGCAGCCGGTGCCGGCCGGTCTTGAAGATTCCCGCCACCCTCGGGTGACTACGCTCGTGCCATGAGCGAGCCGCCCACCACGCGGGGCCACCTCACCCCGGGACCGCACGCCACGGTCGTGCGCCTGCCCGCGCCCGACGACGTCGCCCACCTCGTCCGGCAGCTGTGGATCCCCGAGTGGGACCTGCCGGCGGGGGAGCGGGCCGAGCAGCTGGTGCTGGGCTATCCGGCGAGCAACGTGGTGGTCGAACCGGACGGGGTGGCGCTGCACGGGCCCACGAGCCGTGCGTCCACCAGGGTGCTCACGGGCCGGGGCTGGGCGGTCGGCGCGCTGCTGCGCCCGGCGGGGGTCCTGCTGTTCACGGAGCACCCGGCGGACCTGCTCGACGGGTCCGCGCCCGTCAGTGCGCCCGGGTTGCGCTCCGCCGTCGCGGAGGCCATGGCGGGGGTCGGCCCGGCCGGGCGGCGGGCGCGTCCGGCGGATCCGCTCGGCGGAACGGAGTCCGTCAGCGCGCCCGGGCTGCGCTCTGCCGCCGCGGGGGCTGTCGCGGGTGCCGATCCGGCCGGCCGGCACCTGCGGGCGGCGGCCCTGCTCGCGGACCACGTCCGGACGCTGGCGGCGCCGGTGCCCCCGTCCGCGGCGCGGGACGGCGCCCTGGCCAATCGCATGGTCGACCTCCTCGAGGCGGGGACCGTCGCGCGGAGCCCGGCCGACCTGGCCCGGCAGCTGCACGTGTCCGAACGCTCGCTGCAGCGGCTCGCGGCCCGGTTCGTGGGGATGCCGCCCCAGCTGCTGCTCCGTCGTCGTCGGCTCCAGGAGGCGGCCGAGCGGATGCGCGCGGACCCGGCCGCGGACCTCGGGGCGCTCGCCGCGGAGCTGGGCTTCTCGGACCAGTCCCACCTCACCCGGGAGTTCCGGTCGGTGCTGGGCGCCACTCCGCGCGGCTACGGCCGCGCCCGGTCCGGCCGGGAGGGCGGATGAGGAATCCCGGGACCCGGGGCGTGGCCCGTGCGATACACCTGCGCGGTGCTGGTGGTTCACCGCGTGCCGTTGGCGTCCAAGGGGTATCACTGTCGCCAGCTGTGAGGAACGAGACAGCCGGAGCGCAAATAACTCCGGGGAATCTCCTGTTGACACGGAAAGAACCAGTTCCCTGATGAAAGGTCTCCCCGTGCCGCACTCCACCCTGTCCACCCCCGTCACCCTCGGCTCCCTCGAGCTGCCGAACCGCCTGGTCATGGCGCCGCTCACCCGGATGCGCTCCGGCCGGGACGGCGTCCCCGGCGAGCTCAACGTGGAGCACTACACCCAGCGCGCCTCGATGGGCCTCATCGTCACCGAGGGCACGTACCCCGACGTGGTGGGGCAGGGCTTCGCCTACCAGCCCGGCATCGAGACGCCCGAGCAGGTCGAGGGCTGGCGCCGGGTGGCCGAGAGCGTGCACGCCGCCGACGGCCGCCTGTTCATGCAGGTCATGCACGCCGGGCGCGTCACGCACCCGGACATCAACGGCGGCTCCCAGCCGGTGGCCCCGAGTGCTCTCGCGATCGAGGGGAAGACGCACACCTACCAGGGCAAGGCCGACTACCCCGTGCCGCACGCGCTGACCGCCGAGGAGCTGCCGGGCGTGGTGGAGTCCTTCGTCCGGGCCTCTCGCAACGCGATCGAGGCGGGCCTGGACGGTGTGGAGATCCACGGCGCGAACGGCTACCTGCTGCACGAGTTCCTCGCGCCGGGCGCCAACCAGCGCACCGACGAGTACGGCGGCTCCCCCGAGAACCGCGCCCGCTTCGTGGTCGAGCTGGTCCGGGCCGTGGCCGAGGCCGTCGGCGCGGAGCGGGTCGGTCTGCGGATCTCGCCGGAGCACAACATCCAGGACGCCTGGGAGACGGACCACGAGGACGTCCGGGCCACGTACGCCGCCCTCGTCGACGGCATCGGGGGCCTCGGCCTCGCCTACCTCTCCGTGCTGCACAAGGAGCCGGCGGGGGAGTTCGTCCAGGGGCTGCGCACCCGCTTCGGCGGCGCCTTCCTGGCCAACAGCGGCTTCAGCGACGTCCCGACCACCCGGGAGGAGAGCGTGCAGCTGATCGAGGAGGGCGTGGCGGACGGCGTCGTCGTCGGGCGCCCGGCGATCGCGAACCCGGACCTGGCGCGGCGCTGGGCGGAGGGTCTGCCGGAGAACGTGCCGGACCCGCGGACCTTCTACACGCAGAGCGCCGAGGGCTACACGGACTACCCGTTCGCGCAGGCCTGAGCCACTCCTCGCGTCCCGCCCGGCTCTGCCGGGCGGGACGCGGGGACCCTCGGAGGTGGTCCGGGTCACGTCTTAGCGTGTCGGATCCGGCGGGGACCATGAACCATGGCCGCCACCGCCGTTCCGCCGCGAAGCCTGGAGGACGCCCTCCGGGAGGAGACGGACCTGGCCGAGATCGGCGAGGAGTTCTCCGCCGGCGTGCGGGCGCTGGTCGAGGAGTCCCGCGCGGAGGCCCGGGCCGCGGGGCGCCAGTACCGGCTGCTCCACCGGCTCTGGCAGCTGCAGGAGGAGGCCCGGGAGCAGCGCTGGATGGTGGAGGCGCTCTGGATGCGCCCCGAGGCGGACCGGCTGGGCCCGCACTCCCTCGAGCCTGCTGAGCAGACGGTGCGGGACGTGGCCGATGAGATCGGTCCGGCCCTCCGGCTCCCCGCGGGCACCGCGCTGCGCCGTGTCGAGGACGCCGTGCTGCTCGCGGAGTCCCTGCCCGAGGTCCTCGAGGCGCTCGAGCAGGGCCAGGTGGGCTTCCGGCAGGCGGGGGTGCTCGTCGAGCTGTGGCGCGAGCTGGTGTGGGACGCCGCCGGTCTCCCGCCGGAGCAGCGGGCGCCGGTCCAGGCCGTCCAGCGGATCGTCGACGAGCTGCTCCTCCGGGCCCCCGGCAGCACCGTGGCCCAGCTGCGCGCCCTCGCCCGCCGACGCCGCGCAGGTCTGCTGCGGGAGACCGAGGAGCAGCGCCACCGGCTGGCGCTGCGGGACCGGCGCGTGTGGGTCGAACCCCGGGAGGACGGCATGGCGCAGCTGTGCGCCCTCCTGGACTCGGCCACCGCGCACGCCATCCAGGACCGCCTCGACACGCTGGTCGACCGGGCAGTCCCCGCGGTCCCGCCCGAGGTCCTCCCCTCGCAGGTCCCGGCCACGGCGTCGCCCGCGTCGTCCGCCGCGGGCGCCCCGGACGGCGGACCGTCGGCTCCCGCCGCCGGGGCTCCGGAGCGCCGCACGGTGCCCCAGCTGCGCGCCGACGTGCTGGCGGACCTCCTGCTCGACGGCGAGCCCGCCGACCTGCCCGACCGCCTTCGCGGCATCCGCGGGCACGTGACGGTCACCGTTCCCGCGCTCGCGCTCCTCGAGAATGCCGGGACGTTGCCCCCAGGCTCCATCGAGGGCCTGCCGCGCACGCCCCGCTGTGCGGAGCTGGAGGGCTACGGGCCCATCCCGGTCGGTCTCGCGGAGCGGATCGCGGCGCGCGCGCCCTCCTGGTCACGGATCCTCACCCATCCCGTCACGGGGACCGTCCTGGACCGGGACCGCAACACCTATGCGGTGCCCGCCGATCTCAAGCACCGGCTGCGAGCCAGGGACGGCACGTGCCGCTTCCCGGGCTGTCGACGCCGGGCGTCGCGGTGCGACCTCGACCACACCGTCGCCTGGGCGGACGGCGGCCGGACCTCGGCGGACAACCTCGCACACCTGTGCCGGCACCACCACCTGCTCAAGCACCAGGACGGTCCGCTGGGCCGGTGGCGGGTGGAGCACGTGGCCCCCGAGCGCCCGGCCCCTGAACTGCACGACCACGGGGTGCTGGAGTGGACCTCGCCTGCAGGGCAGGTCCACCGGACCTATCCGCAGGAGCACCACCATCCGGTCCCGGAGCGCGCACCGTACTTCCTCGCAGTCCCCGCTCCGCGCCCGGAGCCGGAGCGTGCGGGTGACCGTGGCTCGGCCTCCGCTGCGCACCCGGACGCAGTCCCCGCTCCGCGCTGTGCCCCGCGCTCCGCTCCTCGGCCTGGTCCGGCCGACGACCCGCCGCCGTTCTGACATCCTGGAGGCGGAGCCCGGCCCCTGGCCCCTAGACCTCGGTGAGACGGAGGAGCTGCCCGTGACCACCCCGTCGCCCACCAAGGTGCGCTCGGTGCTGCTCGACCTGGTCCGCCGCCGCGGGTCCGGGAAGACCGTGTGTCCTTCCGAGGCCGCCCGCGCTCTGGCCGCCGAGGGCTGGCGGGACCTGATGGAGGATGTGCGTCAGGAGGCGTACCGGATGGCCGACGCCGGGCTCGTGGACATCACCCAGCAGGGCCGCGTGGTCGATGGCCGGACAGCCCGCGGGCCGATCCGCGTCCGACTCCGCTGAGCAGGGCGCGCGCCCCCCGGGTAGCGTGGGGGTCATGACGTTCCCACCCATCAGCGCCCTCCTCGGGTCCGCCGCCCGGGCGCCGTTCGTCCTGCTCAAGCAGTTCCGGCCCCAGCGGCCCATCCACTCGGAGGGCGTCGGGCTCGAGGGCGTCCTGATCCGCACGGGCGGCGGCACCAGTGGCATCCACTGGATCGACGAAGCCGGGGAGGACCCTGTGCGGGCCCGTTTCTCCCGCTCGATCGGCTTCCCGCAGGGGTGGCCGGACATCCTGGGCCTCGCCCTGCGCTGCCCCGTCCCGCCCTCCGGGCAGATGGAGGGCCGCAGCGACGGCCGGGCCGACATCCTCCTCGCGACCGCCGGCGGGGGGCGGTTCTCCCGCTTCGTCCCGGCCTTCCACCGGCACGTGCCGGACGGCGCATTTGCCTCCTTCATGCCCTACCGGGGTCTCGGCGGCCCGGTGCTGGTCGCCGCCCACCCCGAGCCGCGCACGGAGCGCCTGCCGGCCCGCCCCGACCTCTTCCGGGCGTCGGTCGCCGCCGAGCCCTGGGTTCTCGGTCTGCACTGGGCCACACCGCTCGGGCCGTGGCAGCGCTTCGGGACGGTCGAGCTCGGTCCCGGAGCGCCGTTCGGGGACGACGAACGATTCGACCCCCTGCTCAACGTCCCCACGGGCGCCGAGAACTACGGGTGGACCTACCGGCTGCGGGAGCCGTCCTACACCCTGGCCCGCGCCCCGCGGAGGCCGCTGGGCCGGGCGTAGAATCGGCCCATGGCACTGAGACTGAGCCCGGCGCCCACCATCGCGACCGTCCGGCGTCACGCCGTGGTGGAGTCGCCCATCGGCCCGCTGGCTCTCGTGGAGGAGGCGGGGGCGCTCGTGGCGCTCTCCGTCGAGGCTGCACGCCAGGGGCCGGTCCCCACCTCCTTCGGGGCGCGCGACGACAGCCTCCTCCCGCACGTCCGTGAGCAGCTGGGCGAGTACTTCGCGGGACGGCTGCAGGAGTTCGACGCCGACGTCGTCCTCCACGGGACGCCGTTCCAGGTGCGCGTGTGGAACGCCCTCGCGCAGATCCCGTACGGCACGACCGGCACCTACGGGCAGGTGGCCCGCGCCGTCGGGGCACCCCGGGCGGCCCAGGCTGTCGGGGCGGCCAACGGCCGCAACCCCGTCAGCCTGCTGGTCCCGTGCCACCGGATCATCGGCGCCAACGGGCGGCTCACCGGCTACGCCGGCGGCATGGAACGCAAGGAGTACCTGCTGCGCCTCGAGGGCGCGCTGCTCTGAACCCGTACCGCTGACGCGCCACCAGGAGGACCCATGACCCGCCTCGACGACCTCGCCACCGCCAATCTCACCAAGGCGCGTGCCTCCGGCGCCGGGCGCAGCGCGGAGCTCGTGGTCCACGACGGCGTGCTGCGGCAGACGATGATGGCGCTGTGCGCCGGCAAGGAGCTCGCCGAGCACGTCTCCCCGCCCGCCGCCACCCTCCAGCTGCTGCGCGGTCGGGTCCGGGTGCTCAAGCGCGGCCAGCTCGCCGAGGAGCTCACGGCAGGGGAGCTGCTGTCCCTCACCGACTCTCGCCACTCGGTGGAGGCGCTGGAGGACTCGGTGTTCCTGCTGACCACCGTCTCCCGGCCGTCGGACGGCTACGACCCCCGGGTGGCGTGACCCGCGGGCTCCGGCTCAGAACGCGTAGCGGACGTCGCAGTACGGCAGCTTCTCGTGGAGCAGGTCCAGGAACTGCTCCAGGTACAGCTGCTTGTCCCGGAACCGGTACCGCACGTTGAGGGCCCCGTTCTGGGAGCGCTTGGTCTCCTGGAGGTCCGGGCGCCACAGCACCTCCTCGGCCTTGGGGTGCCACTGCGTGTTGACCTCGTGGAGCTGGGCGTTGTGGGTCAGGAAGATGACCTCCGAGGCCAGCTGGTCCTTGGCCGCCGCGCTCAGGCCGTCGTCGAGCTGCTCGAAGAGCTCGGCCCAGTCCTCCAGCCACGTGTCCGTGACGATCACCGGCGAGAAGTTCACGTGCACCTCGTAGCCGGCCGCCACGAAGTCGTCGATGGCGGCGATCCGCTCCGGCACCGGCGTGGTCCGGATGTCCGTGAGCTTGGCCAGGTGCGCCGGCATCAGCGAGAACCGCACCCGGGTCCGTCCCTGCGGGTCCCAGTCCAGCAGTTCCCGGTTGACGTACTTCGTGGCGAAGGACGCCTTGGCGGTGGGGTGGCGGCGGAACAGGGCCACGAGGTCCTGCACGTTGTCGCTGAGCAGGGCGTCCACCGAGCAGTCGCTGTTCTCCCCGAGGTCGTAGACCCACGCGTCCGGGTCGCACTGGTTGGGCTCCGGCTTGGTGCCCTGCCGGCCGATGTGCCGGTCCAGGTAGCCGGTGATCTGCTCGATGTTGGCGAAGACCGTCACCGGGTTGCTGTAGCCCTTCCGGCGCGGGACGTAGCAGTAGGCGCACGCCATGGCGCATCCGTTGGCCGTGGACGGCGCGATGAAGTCCGCCGACCGGCCGTTGGGCCGCGCCGCCAGGGACTTCTTGACCCCCAGCACCAGGGCCTCGCGCTTGATCCGCACCCACCGCCGCGCGTTGGTCTCGTCCCCGTGCAGCTCCGGGATCTGCCAGTGGCTCGGGACCTCCACCAGGGTGGCGTCGGGCCAGCGTTCGAGGACCTGCCGCCCCCGGGGCAGCTCGGCGGCGGCCGCCTCGTAGTAGATGCGGGTGATGTCGACCATGGGCAGTTCCGGGGGCATGCGAACGAGTCTAGGAACCGCCACCGACAGCGGGTTCGCGGGGTCCTCCCCGGGAATGGACAGTGGACTTCACACCTGGTGGCCGACAGGATGGCACCAAAGTGCAACCGCAACGACCACTCCGGCAGCAGCGACCACGAGGGAGTTCCTCCATGAGATCCGTTTGGCTCGACACGTACGAGGTGCCGTCCACCGCGACGGACCGGTTCGTCCCCGGCGCGCACTACGACACGGTGGTCGCAGGTGCCGGGCTGACCGGGCTGACCACCGCGGTGCTGCTGGCGCGGGCGGGCCAGCGGGTCGCCGTGCTCGAGGCGCGTTCCGTCGGGGCGGTCACCACCGGCAACACGACGGCGAAGCTGTCCCTGCTGCAGGGCACCACGCTCTCCCAGATCCACCGGCACCAGTCGGACGAGGTGCTGCGTGCCTACGCGGACGGGAACCGCGAGGGGATGGACTGGCTGGTCCGGTTCCTCGAGGAGCGCGGGGTCCCGTTCCAGCGCCGCGACGCCTACACCTACGCCACGACGTCGAAGGGCGCCTCCGCGCTGCGCAAGGAGCTCGAGGCCGCCCGCATCGCCGGGCTGCACATGAACTGGACCCGGGACACCGGCCTCCCCTTCAAGGTCTCCGGGGCCATCACGATGCCGGACCAGGTCCAGTTCCACCCGATGGAGGTGCTCGGCGCCCTCGTCGCCGAGCTGAAGGAGCACGGCGGCACACTCGTGGAGGGGGTCCGGATCACCGGGGCCGGTGTCCGCTCACCCCTCTCGGTGCAGACCTCGCACGGACCGGTGCGGGCCGACCGGCTCGTGCTGGCCACGGGCACCCCGGTCCTGGACCGCGGCGGGTACTTCGCGAAGCTCTCCCCGAACCGCTCCTACGCCCTGACCTATCGGGTCCCCGGGGCGCCCGGGTCCATCCCGGAGGGCATGTACATCACCGCGGACAGCCCCACCCGCACGCTGCGCACCGTGCCGGTCGGCGGGGAGGAGCTGCTCCTGGTGGGCGGCAACGACCACGTGGTGGGACGGTCCGCCTCCCCGCAGGCGGCCGTGGACGACCTCGAGTCCTGGACGCAGCGCTGGTTCCCGGGGGCCGAGCGCACGCACGTGTGGGCGGCCCAGGACTACGAGTCGGTCAACCTCGTCCCCTTCATCGGCACCCTGCCCCGTGGTGGCGGCAGCATCTACCTCGCCACCGGCTACAACAAGTGGGGGATGAGCAACGCCGTCGCCGCCGCGATCGCGCTGAACGCAGAGATCCTCGGCGGCAGCGTGCCGTGGGCCGAGACGCTGGGCCGGCGCATGACCTCGCCGTCGGACATCCTCACCGCCCTGCGCGTCAACGCGGGGGTGGGCCTCAACGCGCCCAAGGACTGGCTCAAGGCCGAGCTCAAGGAGCTGCCGGCCGGGGCGCCCGCGGAGGGGCAGGGCGTCGTCGGACGCGAGCACGGCCGCCCCGTGGCCGTGTCCACCGTCGACGGCACCACCTGCAAGGTCTCCGGCGTCTGCACGCATCTGGGCGGCGTGCTGCGCTGGAACGACGCCGAGCGCTCGTGGGACTGCCCCCTGCACGGCTCCCGGTTCGCCGCCGACGGCTCCCTGCTCGAGGGCCCTGCCGTGAAGGACCTGCCTCGGCCCGGGCGTTGAGCCCGGTCCCGGACACGGCGGCGGCCCCCACCCGCAGAGGGGTGGGGACCGCCGTGGCGTCCGGGGACGCGCTGTTCCGGGGACCTACTTCTTGGAGGAGGTCTCCTCGAGCTTCAGCGCGACGCCGATCGCGAAGAAGGTCGGGGTCCACTCGCCCACGAACAGACCCCAGCGGTCGGCCTGGGGCTTGGACTTGCTCTTGCCGAGGCTGGCCGCCCAGGAGAGGACGGACAGGCCGATGGAGGCGAAGCCCGCCGCGTAGGCGTGCTCGCTGCGGACACCAAGGTTCTGGATCGTGCTGATCATGGACGTACCTCTTTCCTGTGGTGGTCACCGTGAACGGTGAACTCCTCGAGCGGTGTCCGCCCAGTCTCACACGAAACGGAGCAATACGAAAGCAGGCTGACTATAAAGTTCGCCATGTGCGTCGCCGGCCGGCCGCCGTGCTCCGGTGTCCGGTCCTCCGCCGCCGATGTGGGCGGATGTGGGGTCGCCCGAACAGCTATTAACAGATGCAAAAAACTGTTTCCTCATGCAAACTGATCCATACCCGACCCGGTGGTGACCACCGCGGCGGGGTGGACGTCGAACCGGTCGGGGGGCCGGTGGCGTCATCGACCTGGAGCGAAGGAGCTTCCGGGCCGGGCCGATCATTCCTGGGGGGAAACATGCTGCCATCCGTCGTGGGTGCTCTGCTGAGCACCGTCGTCCTCGTCTACGTCCTGTCGAACGCCGCCTACACGCGGCACAAGCGGTTCATCGCCGGGGCCAGGTCGCTGCGCCAGGCCATCGTCGCCGTGTACGCGGTGCTGCTGGTGCTCAACCTGTGGTGCGCCACGATCATGCCCGTGACCCTGGTCTGCGACGCGATCGCGGTGGCCACCCTGGTCGCCACCGGGGTCTTCGGCTTCGTCATCGCCGAGCGGCGGATCCCCGCCACCACCGTGGTCGAGCGCCGGAAGGTGCTGGCCGTGGGGGCGCACCCGGACGACCTCGAGCTCGCCTGCGGGGCGACCCTGGCCAAGCTGGTCGACACCGGCCACGAGGTCCGCGGCCTGGTGATGAGCTCCGGGGAGGTCGGCGGCAACGCCGGGCTGCGACCGGCCGAGGCCCAGCGCGGCGCCTCGTTCCTGGGGCTGACGGGTCTGCGGGTGCACGAGTTCCCGGACACGAAGCTGGAGACGGTCACCAACGACATGGTCCGGGCCATCGAGGCCGCGATCCGGGAGTTCGAGCCGGACGTGATCTTCACCCACTCCGCCCACGACCAGCACCAGGACCACTACGCGGTGCACCAGGCCACCCTGCGCGCCGCCCGGGCGCACCACTCGATCCTGTGCTTCGAGTCCCCGTCGGTGACCCGCGACTTCGACCCGTCCGTGTTCGTGGACATCGACGGCTACGTCGACGTCAAGGTCGAGGCCGTGCTCTCCCACCGGGACCAGGCCGGCAAGCCCTACATGACCCCCGGGCGGGTGCGCGGGATGGCCGCCTTCCGCGGGGCGCAGGCCAAGAACACCAACGCGGAGGCCTTCGAGCCGGTCCGCCTGCTCGGCTCCGCGATCGGCGACCTCTAGCCCCCGGGGTGCCAGGGGCCGGCGGCCGGGGCGTTCCCGCGGACGCCCCGGCCACGGTCCGGCCGGTGCCGCTGCTCAGGCGGGGCCGGAGCTGCCGGCCGGGTACTCGAGCAGCGGGACCCGGCCGTCCTCGAAGGCGGCCAGAACCTCGTCGACGATGCGCCACCCCTGCTCCGCCGCGTCCCCGCGGACGCCGAAGGTGTGGTCGCCCTCGAGCACGCCCCGCAGCACGCTGCCGTAGGCGGTCAGGCCGGGCCGGGCCATCCCGGACGAGAGCGTCACCCGGGTCATGCCCCGGGAGTCGAAGGGCCCGCCCACGTTCAGCTCCAGGGTCAGCTGCTCCTCCTCGAGGCCCATGCGCAGGACGTCCGGCGCGACGTCCCCGGAGCGGGGCAGCTGCTCGTAGTCGTGCGGCGGGCGGCGGAACGTGATGGCGATCTCCTGGCGGGGGTTGCCGATCGCCTTGCCCGAGCGCAGGGTGACGGGCACGCCGTTCCAGCGCCACGTGTCGACCTCGAGGACCACCTGGGCGAACGTCTCCGTCCCGCGCTCCGGGTCCACGCCGTCCTCGGCCGTGTAGTCGGGCAGCTCACGGCCGTCCACGCTGCCGGCGGTGTAGCGGCCCCGGGTCGCGGCGCCCGCCGCGTCGCCCTGCCAGAGCTTCGTGGCCCGCAGCACGTGGCTGGTCAGCGTGGGGATCTCCACCTGGTCGAAGGAGGAGGGCGGTTCCATCATGACGAGGGCCATGACCTGCAGCAGGTGGGACTGGATCATGTCCCGCAGCGCCCCCGTGGCCTCGTAGAAGCCCGCGCGGCCCTCCAGGCCCAGGGTCTCGTCGAAGACGATCTCCACGGACTCCACGTGCTCCCGGCTCATGAGCGGCTCCAGCAGCCGGTTGGCGAAGCGCAGCCCCACGAAGTTGAGCACCGCCGGCATGCCCAGGAAGTGGTCCACCCGGAAGGTCCGCTCCTCGGGGACGAGCCGGCCCACGAGCCGGTTCAGCTCCCGCGCGGTCTGCGTGTCGGAGCCGATCGGCTTCTCGAGGGCCAGCACCAGGTCCTCCGGCAGGTCCAGCCCGGCCATGACCTCGCACGCCTGCGCGGTGACCGCGGGAGGCAGGGCGAAGTACAGGCAGACGGGGCCCTCGACGTCGTCGAGCAGCCGTTCGAGGTCCCCGGCGTCGGTGACGTCGCCCGCCACGTAGCGGGCGGTCTCCCGGGTGTGTGCGGCGGCGGGCCCGCTCGCGCCGACGGAGTCGAAGGCCTCGGCCACGACCTGTTCCCAGTCCTCCGCGGGTTCCCGCGAGGAGCCGACCACGTCGATGCGCAGCTCCGGGGCCGAGCTCAGGAGCGTGCCCAGGCCCGGCAGGAGCAGGCGGGACGTGAGGTCGCCGGTGGCGCCGAAGATGATCAGGGTCCTGATGCTTGTCATGCCAGCACGGTACCCCGGGCCCCGGGGCGCACGCCCCGCGCGCCCCTGGCCCGCGCCGACCGGACGCCCGGCCGCGGCTGGTTGAATGGGCGGATGAACGACGACGCGAACCGGCCCCGGTCCACTCCCCTGGAGGACTACGCGCTGCTGTCCGACCTGCACACCGGGCCGCTCGTGTCCCGGGACGGCAGCGTCGACTGGCTGTGCTTCCCCCGCTTCGACTCCCCGTCGGTCTTCGCGGCCCTGCTGGGCACGCCCGAGGACGGACGCTGGAAGCTCTCCGCCGTCGACGGCGTGGTCACGTCGCGCCGCTACCTGCCCCGCACCTTCGTGCTGGAGACGACGTGGCGCACCCCCACCGGGACCGTCGTGGTGACCGACTTCCTGCCCCCGGCGGCCGCCGGCGACGACCACCCCGACCACGCCGACCTCGTGCGGCGGGTCGAGTGCGTCTCGGGGACGGTCGAGGTGGAGCACGACCTGCGGATCCGCTTCGACTACGGGCGCGCCGTGCCCTGGACGCGGCGGGTCGACATCGACGGCAACGGCACGTGCGGGCAGCTCTCGATCGCCGGTCCCGACGCCCTGCTCCTGACCGGGCCGATGCTGCACCCCGAGGACTTCCCCCGCGTCGAGCCGCTCGAGGACGTCGCCCCGGACGCCGCCCCGGAGCAGCCCGGGGACCTCGACGAGGACGAGGGCGCCGTGGCCGACCGGCTCGGCGGGCGCTTCGGGCTCTCGGCGGGGGAGTCCCTCGACTGGGTATTGACCTGGCACGAGTCCCACCACGCGCTGCCCACCCCCGTGGACCCCGCCGACGCCCTCGACCGCGCGGTGTCCTTCTGGACCGAGTGGTCCTCCCACGTGGGCACCCACAAGCGCCACGAGCAGGCGGTCCTGCGCTCGCTGCTCGTGCTGCGGGCCCTCACCCACCGCGGGACCGGCGGGATCGTCGCGGCCCCCACCACCTCCCTGCCCGAGGAGTTCGGGGGCAGCCGCAACTGGGACTACCGCTACACGTGGCTCCGGGACGCCGCCTTGACCATCGAGGTGCTCGTCGCCCACGACTTCACCGACGGCGCGCTGCACTGGCGCAACTGGCTGCTGCGGGCCGTGGCCGGGGATCCCGACCAGGTCCAGATCATGTACGGCCTGGCGGGGGAGCGCCGGCTGCCCGAGAGCGAGCTGGACCACCTCGGCGGGTACGAGGGCTCGGCTCCCGTGCGGATCGGCAACGGCGCCGTGGGCCAGTTCCAGTCGGACGTCGTCGGGGAGGTCATGCTCGCGCTCGCCGCCCTCCGGGACGCCGGCGTGGAGGAGGACCGGTGGTCCTGGGGGCTGCAGAAGAACCTGCTGCGCTTCTGCGAGCGCAACTTCGACCGGGCCGGCCACGGGATCTGGGAGATGCGCGGGTCCGCCGCGTTCTTCGTGCACGGGCGCGCCATGATGTGGGCGGCCTTCGACCAGGGCGTGCGCGCCGTCGAGGAGCACGGGTTCTCCGGGCCGGTGGAGCGGTGGCGTGAGCTGCGGGACCGGCTGTGCGCCGAGATCCTGGAGCACGGCTTCGACACGGAGCTGAACACGTTCACGCAGACCTACGACAACACCGAGGTGGACGCCTCGCTGCTGCAGCTGCCCCACACGGGCTTCGTGGCCTACGACGACCCGCGGATGCTCGGCACCGTGGCCCGGATCGAGCGGGACCTGCGGGGGGCGCACGGGCTGGTGCACCGCTACCGGACCGCCTCCGGCCTGGACGGTCTGGAGGGCGACGAGTACCCGTTCCTCATCTGCACGTTCTGGCTCGTGGAGCAGTACGCGCGCAGCGGCCGGGTGGAGGACGCCGGTGAGCTCCTGGAGCAGCTCGCGGGCTACGCCAACGACCTCGGCCTGTACGCGGAGGAGTTCGACCCCGTCAGCGGGCGGCTCGCCGGGAATTTCCCCCAGGCGTTCAGCCACCTCGGGTTCATCCGCGCCGTCGACGCCGTGGTGCGGGCGCGGGCCGGCGTGGACCTCACGGATCGGCTCCAGACGTAGGCGGGACGCGGCGAGGCACCGCCCGGACATCGGCAGGGCCTCCCCGCGGAACACGGGCACGGAGCAGGACGCAGCGACCAGGACGGACAGCATGAGCACCTTCGACCGGGCGGCCGATCTGCCGCACGACCTCACCGGCGACCTCCTCGACGGCCTCGGGGTGGAACGGGCCACCCCGCTGGGCGGCGGCGACACCGCGGCGGCCTTCCGCCTGGAGACGGCGCGTGGACCCCTGTTCGCGAAGACCATGGCGGACCCGCCCGCCGGGATGATGGCGGCGGAGGTCGCGGGACTGCACGCCCTGCGGGAGCACGTGCCGGAGTTCCTCGGGGTGCCGGAGGTCGTGCGGTGGACGGACGACGGCATCGTCCTCGAATGGATCGAAGAGGCCCCGGGCCGGCGCCCGTCCGGGACCGAGGCGGAGTGCGGGCGCGGGCTCGCGGCGCTGCACCGGGTGCGGGGAAAGGCCTTCGGCGGGCTCGACCCGGAGCTGCCCGGGCGGATCGGGTCCTTCGCTGTGGACCTGTCCCCCACTCAGGACTGGGCCGCGTTCCTGCTCGACCGGCGAATCCGCCCGCTCCTGCGGGACGCGCTCGGGGCCGGCCGGATCGCCCCGCACGCCGCGGACCTGCTCGAGGAGCTCGCCCCGCGGGCCGAGGAGCTCGCGGGGCCGCCGGAGCCCCCCACCCTGGTGCACGGCGACCTGTGGGCCGGGAACCGGCTCGTGGACGTCCGGGGCCGGAACTGGCTGATCGACCCGTCGGCGCACTGGGGCCACCGCGAGGTCGACATCGCGATGATGCTGCTGTTCGGCGGCTTCGGCGAGGAGTGCCTGGCCGCCTACGACGCCGAGCACCCGCTCGCGCCCGGCTGGCAGGAGCGGGTGCCGTGGTACCAGCTGCCGCCGCTGCTGGTGCACGCCGTCCGGTTCGGCGGCGGCTACGGGGACGCGGCCGTGCGGGCACTCCGGCAGCTGCGCGGCTGACCGGCCGCGCCGGGACGCGGCGGGAGCAGGAGCAGGGTCCTCAGCGCTGCTCGTCCACCGCCCGGTCGTCCACGGCCCGACCGGTCCGGCGCCGCTCGGCCCGGCGCCGCTCTGCCTCGTGCTGGTCGGCATCCTGTGCGCCGGTGCCGGCACCGGCACGTCGGCGGAGGTACGCCGTGGCCAGCACCACCAGGACCGCCGCCGCGGCCGCGCCCCAGGCCAGGAGCACGGACCGCGGCTCGTCCGTGGCCCGGCCGACCGCGATCCAGGACAGCCCCCACGCGGAGGCGGCGGCCACGGCCCAGCGCCCGCCGACCCGCCGCTGGATGGCGGCGACCACCGCCGCGAGCACGAGCACGACGACGACGCCGATCCACTCGGCGCCCCGGCCCTCCTGCGACACGCCCGAGGACACGAGGGCGGCCGCCACGTTGGCCGCCGTCGCGACGGACACCCAGCCCAGGTACAGCCCGAAGGTGCCGTCGACCACGATCAGGTCGACCGGGCCGCGCCGGCCGAGGACCTCGGTCAGGCGCACCACCAGCAGGCCCAGGACGAGGACCAGGGCGACGATGACCCCGACGCTGGCCCAGATCCAGCCCTGCTGGGTGACCAGCAGCCAGCCGGCGTTGAGGAGCATGGACGCCGCCGCGAGCCGGCCGGTGGCGCGGGCCCGGGGGTCCGTCGTCCGCGAGGGCAGCCACTGCCAGACGGTGTAGGCGAACAGCCCCAGGTAGATGACCGACCAGATCGAGAACGCCGTGCCGGCGGGGGCGAGCAGGGTGGCGTCCGCGGAGAGGCTGCCGCCGGACGACTCCTCGACCCGGGTGCCGAAGACGCCGATGCCGACGAGCGTGCCCAGGAGGCACGCGATCTCGCTGACGGTGACCAGGACCTGGCGGACGCGGTCCGCGCGGGTCGGCCGGAGGTCGGTGCGGCCGGTGCTGACGGGGGAGGCGGACACGGCGGGGCCTTTCTCGGATGGCACGGACCGGGAGCCGCGGGTCGGGGCTCCCGGGTCGGAGTGCGCGGGGTGGAACGTGCGTGTCGGAGTACACGGGTCCTCGACCGCCACGGTAGGCCCTGGACCTGACTGCCACCAGGGACGGGGCGCCGGCCGGGGCACCCGTTCCCGGCCGGCGCCCGGGCCGTTCCCCTAGAGTGGCCGGATGGAACCCGAGCAGACGTCCCGGCCCATCGTGGGCCTTCTCGGCGCCACCGGCATCACCGGGCGCGTGGCGCTGGCCCATCTCCTGGCGCGGGCGCCCCAGGCGGGGGTGGACGTCGTCGTCGGTGCCCGGGACCCCGAGCGCGTGCGAGCGCTGTGCGCCGAACGGGACCTCCCCGTCCCCGAGGTCCTGCACGCCGACGTCGCGGAGCCCGGCTCGCTGCGCGCGTTCGTCCGGCGGGTCGACGTGCTGGTCAACCTCGCCGGGCCCTACACGCGGCTGGCGCCCCCGGTGCTCGCCGCGTGCGTCGGGGAGGGCACCCACTACCTGGACCTGACGGGCGAGTCGCAGCTCGCCCACCGCACCGACCGGGACCTGCACGAGGCCGCGCGGGCCGCCGGGGTGGCGATCGTGCACACGGCGGGCTTCGAGGCCCTGCCCGCCGACGTCCTCGTCGACGCCGCCCGCCGGCACGCCGCGGAGCGCGGCGAGACGCTGCGCTCCGCGGACCTCGTCACCTCCGTGCGCACGCCGCCGGGGACCGGGTTCTCGGAGTCGGTCTCGGGCGGGACCGTGCAGAGCCTCGTCGAGGTGCTGCGGGACCCGGACCCCGCCCGCACCGGGGACGTCGCCGCCCGGCTCCCGGACCCCGCTCCGGGCAGCGGGACCGCGGCGGACCCCGACGCCGTCCGCGCCGCCGGCCCGCTCCGCCTGCGCGCCCGGACCGCCCGCGGCCGGGTGCTCGCGGCCATGAGCCCGCTCGCGGCGATCAATCCCCCGGTGGTGCACCGCACCCAGGCCCTCAGCCCCGTCCCGGGGGCCGCCGCGCACCCCCTGGCCTTCCGCGAGGCCATGGACGTCGGCCGCGCGGGCGGGCTCCGCGGGGCTGGGCGCTTCGCCGCAGCGGTGGCGGTGGCCGTCTTCCAGGCGCTCGCCGGCCTCGCCGCCGCCCTGCCGCACCCGGTGCGGGCGAGGCTCGCCGACGTCCTGGCGAGGGTCCTGCCCCAGGCCGGGACGGGACCGGCGGGCGACGTGCTCACCGGCTGGTCCTGGACCACCCGCGGGGTGTTCACCACCCACGAGGGCGGCAGCTTCCCCGCCGTGCTGGAGGCGCAGGGCAACCCCGGCTACGGCACCACCCCGTGGCTGACCACGGAGCTCGCCCTGCGCATGGCGGTGCGCGGCGTCCCGGCCGCCGCCCTCGGCTCGAGCACGCCCGCCCTGGCCCTGGACGGCGACCTCGACGCCCTGCTCCCGGCCCGGGTGCGCATCACGGTCGGCTGAGCGCCGCGGACCGGACACCGTGGACGGCGCGCGCCGGCCCCCGTCCCTCACGAGGGACGGGGGCCGGCGGCACGACCGCTGCGGGCGGGACTACGGCTTGAGCACCACCTTGATGCAGCCGTCCTCCTTCTTCTGGAACTTCTCGTACATCTCCGGCGCCTGCGACAGCGGCACCTGGTGGGTCGCCAGGTCGAGGACGCCCAGCGGGTCCGAGGGGTCGTCCACGAGCGGCAGGAGCTCGTCGATCCAGGACTTCACGTTGCACTGGCCCATGCGCAGCTGGACCTGCTTGTCGAACAGCGTGAGCATCGGCATGGGGTCCTTCATGCCGCCGTACACGCCGCTGAGCGAGATCGTGCCGCCGCGCCGGACGGCGTCGATGGCGGTGTAGAGCGCGGTAAGCTTGTCCACCCCTGCGGTCTCCATCGCCTTGCGGCCCAGCGGGGACGGCAGCAGGCCCACGGCCTTGTGGGCCGCGCCGGCCACGTGGGAGCCGTGCGCCTCCATCCCGACCGCGTCCACCACGGAGTCCGGGCCGCGGCCGTCCGTGAGGTCCTTGAGCCGCTCCGCCACGTCGCCCGCGGAGTCCAGCGTCTCGATGCCGTGGCGCTCGGCCATGGCCCGGCGCTCGGCGACCGGGTCCACCGCGAGCACCCGGTAGCCCAGGTGCCGGCCGATCCGGGCGGACATCTGGCCGATCGGGCCCAGCCCCAGCACGGCCAGGGAGCCGCCCTCCGGGGGAGCGGCGTACTTCACGGCCTGCCACGCGGTGGGCACCACGTCGGAGAGGTAGAGGTAGCGCTCGTCCTCACCGGTCTCGGGGACCTTGATGGGCCCGTAGTCGGCGTGCGGCACCCGCAGGTACTCGGCCTGCCCGCCCGGCACGGAGCCGTAGAGCCGCGAGTAGCCGAGGAACGCCGCGCCGCTGTTGTACTCCCGGACCTGGGTGGTCTCGCACTGCGACTGCAGCCCCTGGTTGCACATGAAGCAGTGCCCGCAGGAGACGTTGAACGGGATGACCACCCGGTCCCCGGCCTTGATGTGGGTGACGGCCGGGCCGACCTCCTCGACGATGCCCATCGGCTCGTGGCCGATGATGTCGCCCTTGTCCATGAACGGGCCCAGCACCTCGTACAGGTGCAGGTCGGACCCGCAGATCCCGCTCGACGTGATCCGCACGATCGCGTCCGTGGGCTCCTGGATCCGCGGATCCGGGACCTCCTCGACGCTCACCGAGCGCTTTCCCTGCCATGTCAGAGCCTTCATCGATCCTCCTTCTCAGAACGGCCCCTCCGGTGCGGAAGGACAGCATGCTGATCTGTTCGGTCCGCCCCAGCCTACTCGGCGGTGTCCGGGCCCGCATAGTGCGGGGCCTCGGCCGCGGTCTCGCCCCGGAGGAAGTACGCCCCCACCGAGCCGGCCAGGGTCGCGAAGACGGCCACCGAGTAGAGCGCCAGCACCACCTCCAGCACGCGGGGGAAGCCTCCCTGCGCCCTGAGCTCCCGGCCCGTGACGGTGGACATCGCCGCGTCGGACAGCGCCGGGCCGTATCCCGCGTAGTGGCCGAGGACGTACAGCAGCTGGCTCGAGACCAGTACGACGACGCCGGTGACCGCCGCGAGCCAGCCGATCCTGCTGGACAGCAGCTTCCCCGCCGAGCGGGAGCCGCGCACCCCGGCCGAGAGCACGCTCCCCGCCCGGGTCAGGCGGGTGAGCCGGAGCAGCCGGGCGGCCTGCAGCGCGCGGACGAAGCGCAGGAAGGGCAGGAGCAGGAACAGCACCTGCCACCAGTTGCGCTTCCAGAACCGGGCGGAGAACCCGGCGACGTAGGCCCGGAGCAGGAACTCGCCGACGAACACGGCCCAGAAGAGCCAGCCGACCACGTTGAGGAGGGCCACGAGCCCGGGGTCCTCGGCGAGCAGCTGCCCGAGCACCACGAACAGGAACAGCACGCCCAGCACGCCCATCGGCCGGTCGAGCCGGCGCGCGAGCCCCTCCGCGAGGCCCAGCTGCTCGGCCTCGTCGACCGGCCGCCGGTGCTCGTGCCGGGTGCCGTCGTTCCTCGCCACTGCTGTCCTCTCGGTCGCGCCGGTCTGCTCCTGGCCCACGGTAGGGCACCGGCGCGGCGGACCCCGCCCGGGGCGCGGGCGCCCGCCCGTCCGGACGGGAGGGTATGGAGGGTCAGTCCGTTGGCGTCACGGTCGCGTCGACGAGGATGAGCTCCTCGCCGCGGTCGACGTAGAGCTGCGCCGTCTCCTCGTCGGCGACCGCCTGCAGCGCCTCGTAGTCGTCGACCGTGAAGACGTCCCGCTCCTCCACCGTGCCGGTGGCCTCGACCTCGTCGCCCACGGACAGCCCCTCCGGCAGCTGGTCGGCGAGCACGAGCGTGTCCTCCGCGCCGATGGCGATCACCTGGTGGGCCAGGACCTCCTGCACCTCGCCGGTGAGCGTCATGGCCTCGCCCACGAGCTCCTCGGTGGGCACGCCCGACTGGTCGGCGCGGGTCAGCTCGGTCTCCTCGGCGCAGCCGGCGGCGGTGCCGGCCAGGAGGAGCGCGGCCGCCGCGGAGGCTGCGGTCCGGGGGAAGCGGTGCATGGTGGTCTCCTCGTCGTCGTCGTGCTGTGCTCGGTGCCGTTCCGGCAGGACGGGGACGACCGTACGCGGGAGGATCACCGTGCGGCCACCCCCGAGGGCCCTCCCGCAGGGTTCTCGCCGCGGATCGTGACCCGGCCGTGATCCGTCACGCCTCTCAGCTACCCGTGGGCGGCGTTCCGGGTGGTCCGCGTCCGGTGTGGCACGTTGCACACAGTGCAATGTTGCACGGAGTGCATGGTGGCACCTAGTGTCAGGACTCGTGACGAACCTGCCCGCCGAGCCCGCCCGGCACCACCCCCCGGAGGACCGGCGGGAGGCCGTGAAGTACCACAACCGCCGCGCCATCATCGACGCCGCCGCGGCCCTGGCCGCGGAGCGCGGACTGGGGCGCTTCACCGTCAACGACCTCGCCGATCGGGCCGGGGTCTCGCGGCGCACCATCTTCAACCACTTCGCCTCCGCGGACGACGCCGTCTACGCGCGCTTCAGCGAGCTGCTCGGCGTGTTCGTCGACAACTTCGCGCGCGTCGTGGAGGCCACCCCGCCGCCCGCGAACCCCAGCCCCGGCGCCGTGCTCGAGCAGCTGGCCGACGTCATCGAGCGGACCGAGCTCGTCCCCGCGATGTGCCACATCGCCCACCTGATGGGCGCGAGCGGGGACAGCCCCATCACGGCGATGTGGGCGCACGAGGTGTTCCAGACCCTCACCGCCCGGCTGGCCGCGGAGATCACCGACCGGGTCCCCGGCGCGCCCTCCTTCACCGTGGACCTGCTCGCGAGCCTGCTGCTCCACGCCCTGGCCGTGTCCTTCGAGCGGTGGGCCGAGGAGACCGGCGCGGTGGACACCCCGGACAGCCGCGAGACCTGGCGCCGGCTGCTGCGCACCGCCGTGGACCGCCTGCGCCACGGCTTCGCGGACTGACCCGACCGACAGAGCACGACCCCCGAGCACGACCCGCAGAACACGACCGACAGAGAAGAGACATGGCACATCTGCTGTACCGACTCGGGCGCTTCGCCGCCCGCCGCGCCTGGGCCGTGGTCGCGGCCTGGGCGGTGGTCCTGCTCCTCGCCGGCGGCGCCTTCGCCGCCTTCGGCGGGCAGCTGACCACCGCGATCACCGTTCCCGGCACCGAGACCCAGCGGCTGGCCGACCGCCTGCAGAGCGAGCTGCCCGACGCCGGCCACGGCACCGGCCGGATCGTGTTCCAGACCGAGGACGGCGACCCGTTCACCGCGGACCAGCGCGAGCAGATCGGGAAGGCGCTCACCGAGGCGGAGGAGTCCCCGGGCGTCGACGGCGTCCTGGACCCGTTCGCCGCCCAGGACGAGCGCGAGGCGCAGGAGCAGCAGCTCGCGGACGGGCGCGAACAGGCCGCCGATGGCCGCGCGCAGCTCGACGCCGCCGAGGACACGCTCGACGAGAACCAGGAGAAGCTCGACGCCGCCCGGGAGCAGGCCGAGCGGGCCGACGCCCCCGACCAGGTCCTCGACGAGCTCGACGAGCGCCAGGAGGCCCTCGACGACGGCCGCGCGGAGCTCGAGCGCAACCGGGAGCAGCTCACGGACGGCCTGCCCGAGCTCGACCGCGGCGAGCGAATGATGGCCCTGGCCGAGGAGACCCGCACGGTCTCCGCGGACGGGACCACCGCGATGGCCGTGGTGACCTTCACCGCCGAGCAGCAGGCGGTCACCGCCGAGGAGAAGGAGTCCCTCCAGGCCGCCGTGGACGGCACGGAGATCGAGGGCGTGCAGGTCGACTACTCCCTGGAGATCGCCCAGGACATCTCCCAGCTCGTCGGCCCCGCCGAGGTGATCGGCGTGGTCATCGCCGGGATCGTGCTGCTCGTCATGCTCGGCACCCTCGTGGCCGCCGGCCTGCCCATCCTGATGGCGCTCACCGGCGTGTCCGTCGGCGCCCTCGGCGTGCTGTCCTTCTCCGGGGTGCTGGACATGATGTCGGTGACCCCGATGCTGGGCGTCATGCTCGGACTGGCCGTGGGCATCGACTACTCGCTGTTCATCCTCAACCGGCACCGCCAGCAGCTGCTGGCGGGCACGGAGCTGCACGAGTCCATCGGCCTGGCCACCGGGACCTCCGGCAACGCGGTGGTCTTCGCTGGGCTGACCGTGATCATCGCCCTGGCCGCGCTCAACGTCACCGGCATCCCGTTCCTGGGCGTCATGGGCACCGCGGCGGCGGTCTGCGTGGCCGTGGCCGTGCTGGTCGCCGTGACCCTCACCCCGGCGCTGCTGTCCCTGGTGGGGCAGCGGCTGCTCTCCGCCCGCGCCCGGACCCGCGCGGCCCGCCGGCCCGCCCACCTCGGGGAGCCCCGCCCCGGGGTGGCCACCCGCCACCCGGTGCTGACCCTCGTGGCCGGCGTGCTCGCGCTCGTCGTCGTCGCGCTCCCCGCGGCCTCGATGCGCCTGGGCCTGCCGGACGCCTCCTCCGAGCCCGAAAACTCCACCCAGTACCGCACCTACCAGGTCCTCGACGAGAAGTTCGGCGCCGGCGCCAACGGCCCGCTGCTCGTGGTCGCCGACCTGCCGGAGGGCACGGACGAGTCCGGGGCCGCCGATCTGCAGCTCGCCGTGGGCGAGGAGCTCATGGCGGAGGACGACGTCGTCTCGGTGGTCCCGGCGGGGCTGTCGGAGGACCACCGGACCGCCGCGTTCCAGGTCGTGCCCGTGGACGGCCCGGCCGCCGAGTCCACCGAGCAGCTCGTCAACGACCTGCGCGCCCTGTCCCCCGCCCTGGAGGACGAGCTCGGGGTGAGCATCGGCGTCACCGGCCAGACCGGCGGCAACATCGACGTCTCCCAGCTGCTGGCCGACGCGCTGCCGCTGTACCTCACCGTGGTGATCGGGCTGTCCCTGGTGCTGCTGGTGCTCGTCTTCCGCTCGGTCCTCGTGCCGGTCGTGGCGACCGCCGGGTTCATGCTCTCCCTCTTCGCCGCGTTCGGCGCGGTGGTGGCGATCTACCAGTGGGGCTGGCTGGGCGGTCTGCTCGGCGTGCACGCGCCGGGCCCGGTCCTGAGCTTCCTGCCCACCATCCTCGTGGGCGTGCTGTTCGGCCTGGCCATGGACTACCAGCTGTTCCTCGTCTCCGGGATGCGGGAGGCGTTCGTGCACGGCCGCTCGGCGCGGGCCGCCGTGCAGGAGGGGCTCCAGGCCGGCCGGGCCGTGGTCACCGCCGCGGCGATCATCATGATCTCGGTGTTCGCCGGCTTCATGTTCTCCCACATGGCGATGATCCGGCCCCTGGGCTTCGGGCTCGCCTTCGGCGTGCTCGTCGACGCCTTCGTGGTGCGCATGACGCTGATCCCCGCGGTCATGCACCTGCTCGGCGACCGGGCCTGGTGGCTGCCCCGCTGGCTCGACCGGATCCTGCCGAACGTGGACGTGGAGGGCGACTCCCTGCGCCGCGACCGCACCCCCGCCCCCGAGGACCCGGCCGCCGCGGCCGGGCCGAGCGGCTGGGGCGACGCGGCGCCGGGCCCGGACGCCGAGCGCGAGCTGGTCGGCGCCGGCCGGCGCGACTGACGCGGAGGTCCCCGGCGACGACGGCGCGCCCCGTCACCCGCAGCGGGTGACGGGGCGCGCCGTCGTCGGTCCGGTCCCGTGCCGTCAGGAGATGCCGTTCTCCTGCAGCCACATCTCCAGCAGGCCCAGCTGCCACAGCACGTTCGAGCGCAGCGGCGTGTGGTGCTGGTTCGGGTCGGCCAGCAGGGTCTCCACGACCTCCGAGTTGTAGAGCCCGCGCCGCACCGCCGCCGGGTCGGTCAGGGCGGCCTCGACCCGGTCCAGGGTCCCGCCCTCGAGGGTGCGGATCGCCGGGACCGGGAAGTAGCCCTTCTTCCGGTCGATCACCTCGTCCGGGACGATGCCGCGCGCCGCTCGCTTGAGCACGCCCTTGCCGCCGTCGGCGAGCTTGAGCTCCGGGGGGATGCGCCCGGCGAACTCCACGAGCTCGTGGTCGAGGAACGGCACCCGCGCCTCGAGGCCCCAGGACATGGTCATGTTGTCCACGCGCTTCACGGGGTCGTCCACGAGCATCACCGTGGAGTCGGTGCGCAGGGCGGCGTCCACGGCCGTCTCCGCGCCGGGGCGGCCGAAGTGGCGCTCGATGAACGCGGTCGGCGCGTCGTGGGTCGCCATCCACTCGGGGGAGAGCACCTTCGCGAGCCGGGACCACGGCCGGTCGAAGAACGACTGGGAGTAGGTCGTCCGGGCGTCGTCGCGCGCGACGTCGGCCAGCGGCGGGTACCAGTGGTAGCCGCCGAGCACCTCGTCGGCGCCCTGCCCCGACTGCACCACCTTGACGTGCTTCGAGACCTCCTCGCTGAGCAGGTAGAAGGCCACGCAGTCGTGGCTGATCATGGGCTCGCTCATCGCGGCGACGGTCCGGTCGATCGCCGGGACCAGGCGGGCGTCGTCGATCGCGATCTGGTGGTGGTCGGTGCCGAAGCGGCGGGCCACGAGGGACGAGAACTCGAACTCGTCCCCGGACTCCTCGCCCCGGGACTCGAAGCCGATGCTGAACGTCTGCAGGTCCTCCTGCCCGCTCTCCGCGAGCAGGGCGACGACGAGGCTCGAGTCGATGCCGCCGGAGAGCAGCACGCCCACGGGGACGTCCGCCACCATGCGCCGCTTCACCGCGGTGCGCAGCTTCTCGACGAGCCCGTCCTGCCAGTCCTGCTCGGACCAGCCCGAGCGGTCCTCGTCGCGGGTGAACTGGGGGTTCCAGTACTCGTGGTCCGAGGCCGAGCCGTCGGGCTCGACCGTGCGCACGGTCGCCGGCGGCATCTTCCGCACGCCCTTGAGGATCGTGCGCGGGGCCGGGACCACCGAGTGGAAGGTGAGGTAGTAGGACAGGGCCGTGCGGTCGATCGAGGTGTCGACGTCCCCGGCCGCCAGCAGCGCCTGCACCGTGGACGCGAACCGCAGGCGCGCCCCCGTGTGGTCGACGTAGAGGGGCTTGATGCCCAGCCGGTCGCGGGCCAGGACGGTGCGCCCGCTCGTGTGCTCGGTGATCGCGAAGGCGAACATGCCGTGGAAGTGGTAGACGCACTCCCGGCCCCAGCGGTGGTAGGCCTTCAGGGCGACCTCGGTGTCCGAGGTGGAGAAGAACTCGTAGCCCATCCCGCGCAGCTCCTCGCGCAGCTGCCGGTAGTTGTAGATCATCCCGTTGAACACGATCGACAGCCCCAGCCTGGAGTCGACCATCGGCTGCCCGCCCGAGGGGCTCAGGTCGACGATCTTCAGCCGGCAGTGGCCCATGGCCACCGGCCCCTGGGCCCAGGCGCCCTGCCCGTCCGGGCCGCGGCCGGCCTGGGCGCACGTCATGCGGTGGATCGTGCCCGGGTCCGCGCCGGCGCCGTCGAACCGGACCTCACCGGCGATGCCGCACATCAGCGCTCACCTCCGCTCCGGGGCGCAGGGCTGGTCGGGACCGGAGATCCGTGGCGCGAGAGCATCCCCCCATGCTACGGGGTCGGGCCGCCCCGGCGGCCTCGCGAAGGCAGGCTGCCTTCCGCCGGGAGGGCGTCAGTCCTCCCGATCGAGGCGCTCCAGCAGAGCCAGGGCCCGGCTCCGGGTCTCCTCCGTGACCCGGCCGGGCGCCTCCGCCAGCCGCAGCGCCGCGTCCGCGATCCGGGCGGCCGCGTCCCCGGGCAGCCGCGGGTCCGTCCGCTGCCGCTGGAGGATCACGTTCTCCACGAGCCCCATGACCACGGCGGCGTCGAAGGCCGTGGCGGGGTGCCCGCTGGTCCGCTCCAGCAGCGTCCCGTAGATCCGCTCCAGCGCGTCCCGGTTCTCGTGGAACGCCTCGAAGCCCTCCGTGCGCAGCTCCGGGGCGAAGTAGAGGGCCCCGAGGTTCTGGGGGTCCTCCAGGAGCAGCCGGGTGTCCGCGAAGCACAGGGCCCAGAGCGTCACGTGCCCGGGGGCGTCCGCCGCGAGCAGCCGCTCGGCCAGCCGGCGCGAGGGCAGCACGGTGCCGAGCACGAGGCGCAGCAGGACGTCCTCCTTGGAGCGGAACCAGTGGTAGACGCTCGCCTGCTGGAGACCGGCCGCCTCGGCGACGGCCCGGGTGCTCGTGCGGCCGAAGCCGTGGCGCACGAAGAGCTCTCCGGCGGCGTGGAGGATGTCCTGCTCCGCGCCGCGCCCGGTGGGGGAGGTGGTGCTCTTGCGCGGGCGTCCTCGGCTCTTCGTCACGCCACCGAACCTACCAATCCCCGCCGGGCCCGGTGCCGGGACGGCGGTTACACGGCCGAAACAGGCGCCGAACCCGGGGGAAATCCGGCCCTGGTTGCATATCTGTCAAGCGACAGAAAAGCCTCTCGGCAGAAGGAGCCGGCCATGACCGACACCCAGACCACGTCCTCCACGGGGACCACCGCCGGGGCCCGGGCCCACGCCCGCGCCCAGGAGGGCACCGCGGTCGAGTGCCGCCCCACCGTCCCGTCCACCACCGCCACCGGGGCCCCGGCCCGGGTGGCCCCCCAGGACCTCGTGTGGGCCGAGCGCGTGGCCGGCGGCAACTACACGCACAAGGTCCTGGACCGCGGGACCGCCGTGCGGCTCACCGACGTGCAGGGCGACGCCTGCGCCTCGGTCCTGCTCCACAACGCCTTCGAGCCCTTCGAGCGGCTCAACGTGGCCGACACCGTGAAGATCCAGTGGCAGGTCTACTCCGGCGCGGGACAGGTCCTGCTCTCCGACCAGGGCCGCGCGATGGCCACGGTGGTCGAGGACAGCTCGGGCCGCCACGACGCCCTCTACGGCGCCAGCTCCCGCGCCCGCAACGAGGAGCGCTACGGGGACGGCCAGCCGCACGGTCCCAGCCCCGCCGGCCGCGAGCTGCTGGTCCTCGCGGGC
Organism: Kocuria sp. CPCC 205258; assembly: GCF_040981005.1. NCBI lineage: Bacteria > Bacillati > Actinomycetota > Actinomycetes > Micrococcales > Micrococcaceae > Kocuria > Kocuria sp. CPCC 205258. The sequence goes on from NZ_JAVKPS010000002.1 coordinate 394,770, forward strand.
GCCAAGCACGGTCTCGCCCGGCGGGACGTCCCGCCCTGCGTCTCCTTCTTCCAGGGCGTCGAGATCGCCCCCTCCGGGCACCCGGTGTTCACGGGCTCCGCCGGGGCGGGCGCGGCCCTGACCCTCGTCACCGAGATGCCGTGCGTGCTGCTGATCGCCAACGCCGCCCACCCGCTGGACCCGCGCGAGGAGTACGTGAGCACCCCGCTCGACGTCGTCGCCTGGCGCGCCAGGGCCACCTCGCCGGAGGCCCCCGCCTGGAACTCGGCCCCCGAGCGCCGCCGCGCCTACCAGAACACCGCCGAGTACCTCCGCGCCCGCGGCCTGGCCTGAGCCCCGCGCACAGAGAACAGCCACGAGAACAGCGACGAGACCAGCGACGAGAACGAGGAACCCCGCCATGACTGCCACCACCACCGCCCGCACCACCGCCCCGGCCGCCGGAGCCCTCGCGTCCCGGTTCGGCCCCGAGCTCCGCCGCGAGACCGTGGCGCCCCTCGCCCCCTGGTCCGCCGTCCTGACCGCCGGCCAGGTGCTGACCATCGTGGACGTGGACGGCAACCAGGCCGTCGACTTCCTGGTCTACGACGCCGTGGACACCGCCCGGGCCTACAGCGCGCAGGCCACCCTGCAGGGTCAGGACAGCGTCTACCTGACCGCCGGGTCCGTGCTGCGCAGCAACGAGCACGACGCGCTGCTGACCGTCGTCGGCACGGACGTGGAGCGCCACGACACCCTCGGCGGGGCCTGCTCCAAGGAGTCCAACACCCTGCGCTACGGCCACCACACCTGGTCCCAGCACGGGTGCGCCGACAACTTCCTCACCGAGCTCTCGAAGTACGGCCTGGGCAAGCGGGACCAGGTCTCCAACGTCAACTGGTTCATGAACGTCCCGGTGGACCCCGACGGCGCGCTCGGCATCGTGGACGGCATCTCCGCGCCGGGGCTGTCGGTGAGCCTGCGGGCGGAGCGCGACGTGCTCGTCGTCGTCTCCAACTGCCCGCAGATCAACAACCCGTGCAACGGCTTCGACCCGTCCCGCGCCGAGATGATCGTCTCCGCCGGCACCTCCGTCACCACGGCCGGGCAGGAGGCCCGGGCATGAGCGCCTTCGACACCGTCCTCGTGGCCAACCGCGGCGAGATCGCCGTGCGGATCATCCGCTCCGTCCAGGCCCTCGGGCTGCGGGCCGTGGCCGTGTACTCGGACGCCGACCGCGGCGCCCTGCACGTCGGTGCGGCCGACGAGGCCGTACACCTCGGGGCCTCGCCCGCCGCGGAGAGCTATCTGGACATCGGGAAGATCATCGCCGCGGCCCGGCGCACCGGGGCCGGGGCGATCCACCCCGGCTACGGCTTCCTCTCCGAGAACACCGGGTTCGCCGAGGCCTGCGAGGCGGCCGGGATCGCCTTCGTCGGCCCCACCGTGGACCAGCTGCGGATCTTCGGGTCCAAGCACACGGCCCGGGACGCCGCCGTGGCCGCCGAGGTGCCCCTGCTCGCCGGCACCGGCCTGCTCGACTCGCTCCAGGACGCCCTCGCGCAGGCCGAGGGGATCGGCTGGCCCGTGATGCTCAAGGCCACCGCCGGCGGCGGCGGGATCGGCATGCAGGAGTGCCGCGACGCCGGAGACCTGCGCGGGGCGTGGGAGAGCGTCCGGCGCGTGGCCGGGGCGAACTTCTCCTCCGCCGGGGTCTTCCTGGAACGGCTCGTCGAGCGGGCCCGGCACGTGGAGGTGCAGGTCTTCGGCGACGGCCGCGGCGACGTCCTCGTGGTCGGCGACCGCGACTGCACGCTCCAGCGCCGCCACCAGAAGGTGGTCGAGGAGGCCCCCGCCCCCGACCTGCCCGGTCCCGTGCGCGCCGCGATCCACGACGCCGCCCGGCGGCTGTGCGCGTCCGTCGCCTACCGCTCCGCCGGGACCGTCGAGTTCGTCTACGACCCCGTGCGGCAGGAGGCCGCCTTCCTGGAGGTCAACACCCGCCTGCAGGTGGAGCACCCCGTGACCGAGGCCGTCTACGGCGTGGACCTCGTCGAGTGGATGCTTCGCCTGGCCGGCGGGGACCGCACCATGATGGACGCCGAGCCCACGGCCCGCGGCGCCGCCGTGGAGGCCCGGGTGTACGCGGAGAACACCGATCTGGACAACCTGCCCAGCGCGGGCACCGTCACCGGCCTCGTGGTCCCGGACGGCATCCGGGTGGACTCCTGGATCGAGGTCGGCACCGAGGTCAGCGCCTTCTACGACCCCCTGCTGAGCAAGTTCGTGGCCCACGGCGAGGACCGCGAGCAGGCGTGGGCGCGGCTGGAGACGGCCCTCGAGCAGGCCCGCGTGCACGGCGTGGCCACCAACCTGGGCGTGCTGCGGGCCGTCCCGCGGCTGCCCGCGGTGCGGGACGTGCAGCACTCCACCGCCACGCTGGAGGGCGTGCGCAGCGCCCAACCGCGCCTCGAGGTGCTGCGGTCCGGGCTGCTGACCACCGTCCAGGACCGGCCCGGGCGGATCGGGTACTGGCCCGTGGGCATCCCGCCCTCGGGTCCCATGGACGAGCTGTCCTTCCGGCTGGGCAACGAGGCGCTGGGCAACCCCGAGCGCGCCGCCGGCCTCGAGGTGACGGCGGCCGGGCCGACCCTGCGCTTCCACACGCCCAGCCGGGTCATGGTGACCGGCGCCCCCGTCGAGGTCCTGGTCAACCGGGAGCCCGTGGCGCAGTGGACCGTGCTCGAGCTGTCCGCCGGGGACGTCCTCGCGATCGGCCGCGCCGAGCAGGGCATGCGCGCCTACCTGCTCGTGGAGGGTGGCCTGGACGTCCCGCTGGTGCTGGGCTCCGCCGCGACCTTCGTGCAGGGCGAGATCGGCGGCGCCGCCGGCCGCGCCCTGGCCCCCGGCGACGTCCTCGGGATCAGCACCCCTGCCGTGCCCCACGAGGTCGCCGACGTCCCGCTGGCCGAGCGCCCCCAGGTGGGCGCCTACTGGGAGGTCGGCGTCCTGGAGGGCCCCCACGCCGCCCCCGAGTTCTTCACCGTGGCCGACATGGAGGAGTTCTACGCCGCCGACTGGGAGGTCCACTTCAACTCCGACCGCACCGGCGTGCGCCTGGTGGGGCCCACGCCCCAGTGGGCCCGCCGCGACGGCGGCGAGGCCGGCCTGCACCCCTCCAACATCCACGACACCCCGTACGCCGTGGGCGCGGTGGACTACACCGGGGACATGCCCATCCTGCTCGGCCCCGACGGTCCCAGCCTGGGTGGCTTCACGTGCCCGGCCACGGTGGCCGAGGGCCAGAAGTGGAAGCTGGGCCAGCTCCGCGCCGGGGACCGGGTGCGCTTCGTGCCCATCACCCAGGCCCAGGCCGCGGAGCTGCGCCGCGACCCGCGGGCCCGGGTGGCCCCGGGCCGGGACGCCGTGGTCGACGGCGGCGTGGTCACCTCCGTGCCCGCGACCGCGGACCGCCCCTCCCTGACCGTGCGGCGCAGCGGCGACTCCAACGTGCTGGTCGAGTACGGCGAGATGACCCTGGACATCGCCTCCCGGATGCGGATCGAGGCGCTGCGCCGGGCCCTGCAGCAGCAGGTCGACAACGGTGCGCTGACCGGCGTGCTCGAGATGACCCCGGGCATCCGCTCCCTGCAGATCCACCTCGACCCGGACCGGCTCGGCCTGGACGAGGTGCTCGAGCGCGTGCTGGTCCTCGACGCCGGGCTGCCCCCCACGCACGACCTGCGGCTGCCGAGCCGCACCGTGCACCTGCCGATGTCCTGGGACGACCCCGCCACCCGGGAGGCCATCCGGCGGTACGAGAAGGGCGTGCGCGACGACGCCCCGTGGTGCCCCTGGAACATCGAGTTCATCCGCCGGATCAACGGCCTGGACTCGGTCGAGGACGTCCGCTCAGTGCTCTTCGACGCCGAGTACCTGGTCCTGGGTCTGGGCGACGTCTACCTGGGCGCCCCCGTGGCCACCCCGGTGGACCCCCGGCACCGGCTGGTCACCACGAAGTACAACCCGGCCCGGACCTGGACCCCGCAGAACGCCGTGGGCATCGGCGGGGCGTACCTGTGCATCTACGGCATGGAGGGCCCCGGCGGCTACCAGTTCGTGGGTCGGACCACCCAGGTGTGGTCCACCCACCGGCAGCGCGGGCCCTATGAGGACGGCACCCCGTGGCTGCTCCGGTTCTTCGACCGGATCAAGTGGTTCCCGGTGTCCTCCGAGGAGCTGACGGAGATGCGCGCGGACATGGCCGTGGGCCGGCTCCCCCTGCGGATCGAGGAGGGCGAGTTCTCCATGGCCGAGTACCAGGCCTTCCTCGCCGAGCACCGGGAGGGCATCGACGCCTTCGAGGCCCGCCGGAGGGCGGCCTTCGACGACGAGCGCCAGGCGTGGGAGGAGGCGGGCGAGTTCGAGCGGGTCGCCGCCCTCGCGGAGGTCGTCCCCGAGGACGACGTCGCCGTGGAGATCCCCGACGGGTGCGAGGGCGTCGAGGCGCAGTTCGCCGCCAACGTCTTCCGCGTGGACGTCCGGGTGGGCGAGCAGGTGCGGGAGGGGCAGACCCTGATGGCGGTCGAGGCCATGAAGATGGAGGCCCCCGTGACCGCTCCCGCGGACGGCGTGGTGCACAGCATCGTCGTCGAGCCCGGGGCGCACGTGGGCCCGGGCGCCGTCCTGGCCGTGATCCGCACGGCCGTCCCCGCACCGGCGGGCACAGCACCGGCCGTCCCCGCACCGGCCGACCCCGCACCGGCCGACCCCGCACCGGCCACCGAGACGGTCTGAGCAGCGGCCCGGACCCCACCAGCACGAGGAGAGCACCCATGACCACGACAGCAGAGCCCGCAGCGCCCCCGGCCCCGGCGGGATCCCCGGACCCGGGCGCGGCCGAGCGCACCGCCCACGAGCTCGTGGCACGGCGCTACCGCCTGATCGAGGAGGCGGACCGGCCCGAGGTGTGGATCGGCCTGCGCCCCCGGCAGGACGTGGCCGCGGACGTCGCCCGGGCGCTGGCCGCCCGGGCCGCCGGCGAGCACCTGCCGCTGGCCGGGACCCTGTTCGCGGTGAAGAACAACATCGACGTGGCCGGCCTGCCGACCACCGCGGCGTGCCCTGCCTTCGGCTACGAGCCGGAGCGCGACGCCGTGGTGGTCCGCCGGCTGAAGGAGGCGGGCGCGGTGGTGCTGGGCAGCACCAACCTCGACCAGTTCGCCACCGGGCTGGTCGGCACCCGCAGCCCGTACGGCGCAGTCCGGCACGCGGAGGACCCCGCCCGGATCTCCGGCGGGTCCTCCAGCGGCTCCGGGGTGGCCGTGGCCCTCGGCTTCGCGGACTTCGCCCTGGGCACCGACACCGCCGGCTCCGGGCGGGTGCCCGCCGCCCTGCACGGGCTGTACGGGGTCAAGCCCACCAAGGGCACCGTGCCCTCCACCGGGGTGGTGCCCGCGTGCCGGAGCCAGGACGTGGTGACCACCATGGCCCGGGAGCTGCGCCTCGCCCGCCTCGCGGCGGACGTCATGGCCGGGGTCGACGACGGCGACGCCCGCTCCCGCCCGCCCGCCGCGCCGCGCCCGGCCCGGCTGGACCGCGTGGTCGGCTTCGCCGAACCGGAGCAGCTCGGGGAGCTCGCCCCCGGCTGGGCCGAGGCCTACGCCGCCGCCGTCCGCCGGCTCGGGGAGCGGGGCTTCCGGACCGTGCCGGTGGACATCGAGCCGTTCCTCGCGGCCGCGGCCCTGCTCTACGACGGCGCATTCGTCGCCGAGCGCTGGACGGCCGTCGGCGCGTTCGTCGACGCCCACCCGGAGGACGTGGACCCCACGGTCGGGCGCATCGTCACCGGCGCCCGGGACGTCCCCGCCCACCGGGTCTTCGCCGACCAGGAGTTCCTCGACGGCTGCGCCCGCCGGGCCCGGGAGGTGTTCGGCGCGCTCGACGCCCTCGTGCTGCCCACCACCACGTCCCACCCCACCCTCGCGGAGGTCGCGGCCGATCCCGTGGGCGCCAACAGCCGGATGGGCCGCTTCACCAACTTCGTCAACCTGCTCGACCTCTCCGCGCTCGCCGTCCCCGCCGGCCGGGTGGACGACCTGCCCTTCGGCGTGCAGCTCGTGGGGGACACGTTCCAGGACGACCGGCTCGTGGACGTCGCCCGGGAGGGAGGCTTCGATGGCTGCTGATCCCGCGCCCGCGGTGTCCGCGTCCGCCTCCGCCCCGGAGCTGCTGCTCGTGGTCGCGGGCGCCCACCTGCGCGGCCAGCCGCTCAACCCGCAGCTGCTCGACCTGGCCGCCCGCTTCGTGGAGGCCACGACCACGGCCGCCGCGTACCGGATGTTCGCCCTGGACACCGTGCCCGCCAAGCCCGGGGTGGTGCGCGTCCCGGGCCGCGGGGCGGCCCTGGCCGTGGAGGTCTGGGCGCTGGACGCCGCCGCGTTCGGCACGTTCGTCGCCGGGCTGCCCGCGCCGATGGCCATCGGCCGGGTCGAGCTCGCCGACGGCCGGGAGCTGCCCGGCTTCCTGGTGGAGCCCTGGGCGCTCGAGGACGCCGAGGACATCACGGTCCACGGCGGCTGGGCCGCCTACCGGGCGGCCGCCGGCTGAGCGGTCCGGACCGCTCAGCCCTGGTCGGACGGCGCCGGACTGGGTAACGTGCGGCATGACCGACAGGGCCGTCCGTCGCTCCCCGGCGTCGCTGCCCGGCCGCGCAAGCAGCGCAGGACCCCACCGCTCAGCAGGAAGGACGTGCGCGATGCAGTTCGAGCTGGAGGAGACGACCCAGCGGGTCGAGGAGCAGGTCGCCGAGCTGTCCCGGCTGCGCCGGGACGACCGCCGGGGGTGGACGCGCCAGGTGTTCAGCGACCCCTACCGGGAGTCCCGAGAGTGGGTCGCGGCCCGGATGCGGGACGCCGGTCTGGAGGTCCACCGGGACGCCGCCGGGAACCTCGTCGGCCGGCTCGCCGGCTCCCGGCCGTCCGCGCCCGCGCTGATGACCGGCTCCCACACGGACACCGTCGACGGCGGCGGGCGCTTCGACGGCGTCGTCGGCGTGCTGGCGGCCGTCGAGGTCGCCCGGAGCATCCGCGCCTCGGGCACCCCGCTGTCCCGGGACCTCCTGGTCGTCGACTTCCTCGGCGAGGAGCCCAACGACTTCGGCCTCAGCTGCCTGGGCAGCCGGTCCATGGCCGGGGAGACGACGGCCGCCGACCTCGGCCGCCGCGACGGGGCCGGGCGGACCCTGGCCGCCGCCTACGAGGACTTCGGCCTCGACCCGTCCGCCGTGCTGCAGCCGTCCCGTCTCGATCCCGGTCCGCTGCACGCCTTCGTGGAGCTGCACATCGAGCAGGGGCCGGCGCTCGAGCAGGGCGGGGAGCAGATCGGCGTGGTGACCTCCGTCTGCGGCATCGAACGCTTCGTGGCCCACTTCGCCGGCCGGGAGGACCACGCCGGCACGAGGCCCGTCGCCGACCGGCAGGACGCCCTGGTGGCCGCCGCCGAGGCCGTCCTGGCCGTGCGCCGCGAGGGCTGCGGGGCGCCCGGCAACGGGGTGGCGACCGCCACGCACGCCGACAACCTCTCGCCGTCCCCCAACGTGGTCCCCAGCGCGGTCGACCTGCGGGGCGAGCTGCGCAGCATCGACCGGTCGTGGCTGTCCGGGGCCCGCCGGAGGCTGGGGGAGACCGTGCTCGCCGCCGCCCGCGGCTACGGTGTCGACGTCGAGTTCGACTGGACGACGGACAACCCCGTCGTCGACGCCCATCCGCGCGCCCACGACGTCGTCGCCGCGACGGCGGAGCGGCTCGGGTACTCCTGGCGGCCGATCCCCAGCGGCGCCACGCACGACGCCGTGCACATAGCGGCCCTGGCGCCGATGGCGATGATCTTCGTCCCCTCCCGCGACGGCCGGAGCCACTGCCCCGAGGAGTGGACCGACCCCCTGGAGATCGGCCGGGGCGTCCACGTCCTCGGCGAGACCCTCCGGGCCCTCGACACCGCGCCGCTGTGACCTCCGGGCGCTGTGACCTCCGGCCGCCGGGACCTCCGGACGGCCACGACCCGAGCACGTCATCCCTGAACGGAGGCTCCGCATGAACACGCTGGCCGACTACGTCAACCTGCCCTTCCTGTGGTTCTGCGCCCTGGCGGTCTTCGCCGTGATCATCCTGCAGACCGTCATCTACGTGCGTGCGGCCCGGCTCGTGGGCCCCGACGTCGGCTTCACCCGCCAGGACCTGCGCCAGTCCTTCCGCTCGGGCGGTGTCGCCGCGATCGGCCCGTCCCTCGCCGTGGTCGTCGTCGCGGTCGCCCTGCTCCCGCTGTTCGGGGCCCCGGCCGTCCTCGTGCGCATCGGACTGGTCGGCTCGGCCGCGACCGAGACCTCCTCGGCCAACCTCGCCGCCGGGACCCTGGACGCCGAACTGGGCGGGGCGGGCTGGACGCCGGACGTCTTCACCGTGGCCTTCCTGGCCATGAGCCTCTCCGGCGGTCTGTGGATGCTGTCCACGCTGATCCTGACGCCGCTGCTGAAGCGGGGGGACGTCAAGCTCCGGTCGGTGAACCCCGCCCTGATGGCGATCGTCCCCTCGGCCGCGCTGCTGGCCGCCTTCGCCTCCCTGGGCATCGCCGAGCTCCCCAAGAGCTCCGTGCACATCCTGACGGTCGTGGTCTCCGCCATCGTGATGGCCGTGTGCCTGCTGCTCGCGCGGGCCCTCAGGGCGCCGTGGCTCCGGGAGTGGGGCCTCGGCTTCTCGATCATCATCGGCCTGGTCGTCGCCTACTTCGCCCACGGCGCCGGCATGGGCGCCACGGCCTGAGCACCCCCGGAACCCGAAGGAGTCGTCATGGCCTCACCGACCGGCACGTCAGCCACCGCCTACGCCGTCTACGACCGCACCACGTCCCGCTGGGGACGGCTCACCATGATCCTGGGTCTGCTGTTCTCCTACGCGGGCCCGGTCTACCTGCTGCTCTTCTCCGGACTGGAGATCCCGCTGTCCGACGTGGTGACCGCCTTCCTGGCGGTGGCGGCGGTCTTCGCGATCCTCGCCGTCGTCGAGCCCATCACCTACTACCCCGTCCTGGGGCCCGCCGCGATGTACCAGGCCTTCATGATCGGGAACATCGCGAACAAGCTGCTGCCCTCCGCGATCGTGGCCCAGGCCGCCATCGGCGCCAAGCCCGGGACCCGGCGCGCGGAGCTCGCGGCCGTCATGGCCATCTGCGGCGCGGCCGTCGTGCACATCGTCTCCCTGCTGCTCTTCGTCGGCATCCTCGGCACCTGGCTGGTCAGCGTGGTGCCCGAACCCGTCGTCGAGGTCGCCCGGCTCTACATCTTCCCGGCCATCATCGGCGCGGTGATCGTCCAGCTCGCCGCCTACGTGAAGCAGCCGCGGATCCTCCTCATCGCCCTCGCGGTGGGAGCGGTCGTCCAGCTGCTGCTCGTGCCGGTCCTGGGCACCACGTTCCGGAACTTCGCCACGGCCGTGGTGGTCCTGGCCACCATGGTCCTGGCGTGGGTGCTCCGCGACCGGAAGGCCGAGCACGCCGCGCCCGGGGACGAGAGCCTGCCGTGACCACCCGGGCCGCCTTCCCCGAGACCCCCGCCCCGCACCCCGCCCACGAGAGGACGTCATGACCACGACCCTGCCCGAGATCCCCGCCGAGCTGCGCGAGGACCTGCACACCCTGTACCGCCACCTGCACGGCGCCCCCGAGCTGTCCATGCAGGAGCACGCGACCGCCGAGCTGATCCGGGCGCGGATGGACGCCCTCGGCTGTGAGACCTTCGTCTGCGGCGGCACCGGGGTGGTGGCCGTGCTGCGCAACGGCGAGGGGCCGGTGGTCGGCTTCCGCGCGGACACCGACGCCCTGCCCGTGGCGGAGGACACCGGCCTGGACTACGCCTCGACCGCCCGGGGCGTGCTGCCCGACGGGACCGAGGTCCCCGTCATGCACGCGTGCGGGCACGACACCCACATCACGAGCGCCGTCGGCGCGGCCACCCTGCTGGCCGGGAACCGCGACGCCTGGGCCGGGACCGTGGTCTTCCTCTTCCAGCCGGGCGAGGAGACCGCCGAGGGCGCGATGGCCATGCTGCAGGACGGCCTGTGGGACCGCGCCCCCCGCCCCGAGATCGTCTACGGCCAGCACGTCTGGCCCGGGCGCGCCGGCCAGGTGGAGCTCACCAGCGGCCCGGCCATGGCCATGGCCGACGGCTGGAAGGTCACGGTCCACGGCCGGGGCGGCCACGGCTCCCGGCCCGAGGACACGATCGACCCCGTGGTGCTCGCGGCCCACATGGTGGTGCGGATCCAGAGCATCGTCTCCCGCGAGATCCCCGCGCAGCAGGCGGCGGTGATCACCATCGCCAGCTTCCACGCCGGGCTCAAGGAGAACATCATCCCGGCGGTCGCGGAGTTCACCGTCAACGTCCGCAACCTGGACGCCGACGTCCGGGAGCAGGTGCTGGCAGCGCTCCGGCGGGTCATCCGCGGGGAGGCCGTGACCTCCGGCGCCCCGGAGCCCCGGATCGACGAGATCTACACCTTCCCGCTGCTCGTCAACGACCCGGCGGAGACGGACACCCTCCGCGCCGTGCTCGGTGCGGCCCTCGGGGCGGAGAACGTCCTGGACCGTCCCGCCCAGATGGGCAGCGAGGACTTCGGGCACCTGCCCGACGCCATCGGGGTGCCCGGTGTCTACTGGTTCTTCGGCGGGATGTCCGACGAGGCGGTCGACGGCGACGCACCGGTGCCGACCAACCACTCGCCGTTCTTCGCCCCCGTCGTGGAGCCCACGCTGAGCACCGGCGTCACGGCCGCGGTCAGCGCGATCCTCTCCCGCGTGGGCACCCGATGAGGGGGGACACCGGGACCGCGGAGCTGCTCCGGCTCTCCGCGCGGGAGCTCGCCGCGGCCGTCCGGGCCCGCACGGTCTCCGCGCGGGAGGTGCTCGACGCCCACTTCGCCCGGATCGACGCCGTGAACCCCGCCGTGAACGCCGTGGTCACGCAGGTCCGCGAGCAGGCGTACGCGGCCGCCGCCCGCGCCGACGAGCTGACGGTCGCCACGCCCGCCGACGAGCTGCCGCCCCTGCACGGGGTGCCGATGACGCACAAGGACACCCACGCCACCGCCGGGATCCGCACCACGTCCGGCTCCCCGGTGTTCGCCGAGCACGTCCCGGAGCACGACGACCTGATCGTCGCCCGGTTCACGGCGGCCGGGGTGATCAGCACCGGGAAGAACAACGTGCCCGAGTTCGCCGCGGGCTCCCACAGCTTCAACGAGGTCTTCGGGACCACGCACAACCCCTGGGCGCTGGACCGCAGCGCGGGCGGGTCCAGCGGCGGGGCGGCCGCGGCGATCGCGTCCCGGATCCAGCCCCTGGGCGACGGCTCCGACATGGGCGGGTCCCTGCGCAACCCGGCCGCGTTCTGCGGCATCGCCGGCTTCCGGCCCTCCGCCGGGGTCGTGCCCTCGGCCCCGGCCGGCAACGCCTGGGCGTGGCTGGGCCGCTCCGGTCCGCTGGGCCGCAGCGTGGACGACCTCGCCCTGGCCATGTCCGTGCTGGCCGGCCCCGACCCGCGGATCCCCCTGGACTGCCCGGTGCCGCGGACCGGGTTCCGGGCGCTCGCGGCGGAGGACCCGCCCGACCCGGGGGCCCGCCCCCTGGCCGGCGTGCGGATCGGGCTGAGCGCGGACTTCGGCCTCGGCGTCCCGGTGGAGCCGGAGATCGTCGAGGTGCTGGTCGCCCAGGCGCGGGCGTTCGAGGAGCTCGGTGCCGTGGTCGAGGAGGCCGTCCCGGACCTGCGCGACGCCGACGAGGTGTTCGACGTGACCCGGGCCTTCGACATGGCCGTGAATCTGCGCGAGGTGGTCGCGGAGCACCGCGAGCTCGTGAAGCCGGAGATCGTGTGGAACGTCGAGAAGGGACTGGCGCTGACCGCCGAGCAGCTCATGGACGCCGCCCTGGCGCGCACGCGCCTGCACGAGGCGGTGCGCGCGTTCTTCGGCCGCTGGGACGTGCTGCTGACCCCCACCTCCCAGGTGCTGCCGTTCCCGTCGGCGGAGCGCTGGCCCCGCACGGTCGCGGGTGTGCCGATGCAGACATATGTCGAGTGGATGCGCTCGGCGAGCCTGATCTCGGCCACCGGCTGCCCGGCCGTCTCGGTGCCGGGCGGCTTCAGCCCCGGCGGGCTGCCCGTGGGGCTGCAGCTCGTCGCCGCGCACGGGCGCGACGTCGAGCTGCTGCGGACCGCCCGCGCCTACGACCACGCCACCCGGCACGCGGACGCCGCGCCGCGCCTCTGAGGTGCGGCCGGGCCGGCACGTCGCGTCGTGCCGGCCCGGCCCGGCCGCTCCTGCTCAGGCCGCGGTCTCCAGCTCGAGCAGCGCCGCCTTGGCCTCCAGGCCGCCGACGTACCCGCCCAGGCCGCCGTCGCCGCGCAGCACGCGGTGGCACGGGACCACCACCGGCAGCGGGTTCGTGGCGCAGGCCGTGCCCACCGCCCGCACGGCCTGCGGGCGCCCGACCGACCGGGCCACCGCGCCGTAGCTCTCCGTGCGGCCGTAGCCGATCTCGGGCAGGTGCTCCTGGACCAGGCGCCGGAACCCGTGCGAGAGCGAGCGGTCCAGCGGGAGGTCGAAGCCGGTTCGCGTCCCGGCGAAGTACTCCTCGAGCTGCCGGACGGCCGGTGCTAGGCGGACCGGGGCGTGCAGCACCCGCGGGCTGATCCGGCGGGCCAGGTCCTGCAGGACCGCCTCGTGGTCCTCCCGTGCGTAGGCCACCCGCACCAGCCCCTCCTCCGTGGCGGCCAGCAGCAGCACGCCCACCGGGGTGCTGACGGTCGTGTACGCGACGTCGAGCAGCCCCGCCCGGGCGGCCCCCTCCTCCAGGCGCCGGTGCAGACCACGCAGCACGGTCTCCGGCACGGGGTCGGCGCGGAGGCTCCGCAGGGGGGAGTGCGGGGTCGAGCCGAGGGTGTTCGTGGTCATCGGTCCTCTCCTGTCCGGTCGAGCTGGGTGCGGTGCCCGGTGCCGTTCGCGGGGGCGGTCGTGGTGAGGGCCCTGCGGAGGGCGGCCACGCCGTCCGAGGCGGCCCGGCGGGCGGCCTCCGGGGTGCCGCCGAGCAGCTCGGCGATCTGCCGGTAGGGCAGTCCGCCCAGATAGCGGTAGGCCACGGCGTGCCGCTGCTTGGGCGGCAGGGCGGCCACCGCCGCCCACAGCGGGGAGTCGTGCTCGTGCGGCGCGTCCCGGTGGGCCGGTGGCTCCGGGAGCCAGGCCACGGGCACCGCCGCCCGGGACCGGGCCCGGACGACGTCGACCGCCTTGCGTTGGGCGATCGTCACCAGCCACGCCTGCACGTTCGCCGTGGCCGGCAGGTCCGGGTACGCCCGCAGCGCGGCCAGGAACGTCTCCGACCACGCGTCCTCGGCGTCCGCGGACGTGCTCAGCACGGCCCGGCAGACCCGCCACACCACGGGGCCGTGCCGGGTCACCTGCGTCTCGAAAGGCTCTTTCGTGTCCATCACCTCGTAGACGTCCGCACCGGGCGAAACGTGAGATCGGCGCGGACGGATCTCCTCCATCCTGACGCACCCGACCGCACCCGTACCCGCTGCCGCTCCTGGCGGGACCAGCCGGGCCGGCCGGGGCGAACCCTCATACCCCGGCCGGGACCGGCGGGTCGGCCGGCTGCGCGGGGACCGGGGCCGTGCGGACGCGGGGCGTGAACCCGGAGGGGGTCTGCTCGCGGTAGAGCCGGTAGAGCTCGAGCCGCTGCGTGTCCGTCTCGACCTGGGCGCGGGCCGCGGTGAGGCCGACCAGGACGTAGGTGAGCCAGCCCAGGGCACCGGCCACGAGGGTGGCCCAGCCGTCGAAGGCGCTGGTGACGAGGGTGTTCTCGATGTGGAAGAGGTCGTTCGGGGCGCCGTAGATCGTGGGCGTCAGCGCGAGGAACACCAGCCGGCTGGTCAGGCCCACGCACGCCGCGGCCAGGGCGGCCCGGGCGCCCGGGCGCCGCCAGAAGGTGCCCAGGATGAACGAGGCGGACAGGCTCGCGAGCATGAGGTCGAAGGCCAGGGTCAGCAGGATCCCGGTCTGGCTGACCCGCACGGCCAGCAGGATCCCGATGACCACCACCGGCAGCATGGCCAGGCGCGTCCAGCGCAGCAGCGGGTCGTGGGCGCCGGAGATCTCGGTGCGGCGGACGTTGAAGACGTTGCGCACGGTCACGGCCGAGGTGGCCAGGATGGCCCCGGAGGCCGTGGAGAAGGACGCGGCCACGATGCCCGAGAGCACGAGCACCGCCAGCAGCGGGGGAGCGTACTCGCCCAGCAGCGTGTAGAGGATGGGGCCGTTCTCCGCGGAGAGTCCCAGCACGGAGGAGGCGGTGAGGGCCACGAGGGCGAAGATCGTGCCGATGACCGCGGTGGTGCCGGCGGCCACGAAGCACGAGCGCTGGGCCACCTTGGGGCTCTTGGCCCCGAAGATCCGCTGCATGAAGTCGATCGCCACGAGGTCGCCGATGCCGAGGGCGATGAGCGTGGCCCAGTTGATCGGGGCGCCCGCCTCCGAGCTCGTGAGCTGCTCGAGGTCGAACGGGCCCATCCCCTCCGGGATCACGATGCCGTAGGTCAGGGCGACCCACACGATCAGCGCCACGGCGGCCACCACCGTGATCACGGTCTGCAGCACCGCCGTGTAGGCGTCGGAGAACAGCCCGCCGGCCAGGGTGTAGCTGAGCACCAGGGCGCTGGCCACGACCACGCCGATCGAGTACGGGACGTTCGCGAAGTACTCGAGCAGGAACCCGCACGCCACCAGGTTGCCCGCGAGCAGGAAGGTGAAGGCGAAGATCATGATCACGGAGGCGAGCGTCTCGGTGGTCCGGCCGTACCGGATCCGGAAGAAGTCGCCCAGAGTGAACAGCCGCAGCCGGTTCATGGGCTTGGCCAGGAACAGCCCGGCGAGCAGCAGGCACACCGCCAGTCCGAGGGCCAGGGAGGCGCCGGCCCAGAAGCCGTAGCCGGAGGTGAGGTCCGTGTTGCCCACGGTGGCGTTCGAGTCCACGGCCGCCGCGGTCAGGGACACCGCGACCAGCGGCATCCCCAGCTGCCGGCCGGCCACGAGATAGTTGGTGCTGTCGCCGTCCACCTTGCGCGCCACGAGCACGCCGATGATGAGCACCGCCAGCACGGTGATGCCGACCCCGAGAATGATCATGTGCTTCTCCCCGCCTGGGCTCCGCCGAGCGGAGTTCCTGTCATCTGACAGGTAAAGCATGTCCGGGGGGTGCGGCGCGGTGGTTTCTCCTCCGTAACGTCTGTGTTTAACCGCAGCGCCCCGCCCCGAAGAGTTCCGGGGCGGGGCGGGGCGCTGCGGCACGCGGTGGAGCCGGGGACTACACGTCCTGGCGGGCGCGGTTGACGATCTTGGACCGGACGGTCAGCGCCAGCACGATGAACAGCAGGCCGTAGAGCACCAGCGGGATGGGCCCGGTGACGAAGATCGAGTAGTCGCCGTTGGAGGACAGCAGGGCGTCGCGCATGCTGGTCTCGGCCAGCGGGCCCAGGACCATGCCGATCATCAGCGGGGCCAGGGGCACGCCGTGGCGGCGCATCGTGAAACCGACCAGCGCGATGACCAGCAGCAGCAACAGGTCGAAGACCGCCCCCGAGGTGGCGTAGACGCCGAGCCCGCAGAACACGGTGATCCCTGCATAGAGGTAGGGCTTGGGGATCAGCAGGAGCTTCGCCCAGTACTGGGCGAAGGGCAGGTTGATGATCAGAAGCACGATCATCGCGATGAAGAAGCTGGCCAGCAGCGCCCACACCAGGTCCGGTGCGCGGTCGAACAGCAGCGGACCGGGCTGCAGACCGTACTGCTGGAACGCGGCGAGCATGATCGCCGCGGTCGCCGAGACCGGCAGGCCCAGGGCCAGCAGCGCGCCCATCGCAGTGCCCGTGGTGGCATTGCCGGCGGCCTCGGGTGCGGCCAGACCGCGGATCGCGCCCTTGCCGAACATGGGGTTCGGGCGGCGGCGGTCGATGCGGCGCTCGACGTCGTAGGAGATGAAGGTGGGGATCTCCGCGCCGCCGGCGGGGATGACGCCGAAGGGCAGGCCGATCGCGGTGCCGCGGGCCCAGGCCGGGGCGGCCTCCTTGAGCTCGGCGCGGGAGAGGTACGGGCGTCCCGCGGCGGAGATCTGCATGGCGGCGGGGTCGCGGCGGATCCGGGAGGCCACGAAGAACACCTCGCCCAGAGCCAGGATGGCCACGGTCACGGTCACCAGGGAGATGCCGTCGAACATCTGCGGGACCCCGAAGCTGAAGCGCTCGGTGCCGGAGATGGAGTCGATGCCCACGGTCGCGAAGCCCAGGCCCAGAACCAGGGCGGCCAGGCCCTTGACCGCGGAGTCGGAGACCACCGAGGAGGTGGCGATGAAGGCGAAGATCGCCAGGGCGAAGAACTCGGCCGGGCCGAAGTTCGCGGAGAAGTCCGCCAGTGCCGGGGCGAGGAAGACGACCAGGCACGCGGCGACCATGCCGCCGATGAAGGCGCCGATCGCCGCGGTGGCCAGGGCCTGGGGGGCGCGGCCGTCCTTGGCCATCTTGTGGCCCTCGAAGGTGGAGGCGATCGCTGAGGCCTGTCCGGGGGTGTTCATCAGGATGGCCATGGTGGAGTCGCCGAACATGCCGCCGAAGTAGACGCCGGCGAACATGATGAAGGCCGCGGTGGGGTCCAGCGCGAAGGTCATGGGCAGCAGCAGGGCCACCGCCATGGAGGAGCCCAGGCCCGGGAGCACGCCCACCGCGGTGCCCAGGAGGCAGCCGATGAGCACCCACAGCAGGTTCATCGGGGTCAGTGCCCCGGCGAAGCCGCCGGCGAGCAGTTCGAGTGCTTCCATGTCAGAAACCGCCTCCCAGGATGCCGGACGGGAGGTTCAGGCCCAGACCGGCGGAGAATGCCAAGTAGATCGCGCTGGAGAGGACCAGGGCGAGCGAGATGTCGAACAGGGCCCGGGTGCTGCCGAAGCCGCGGGCCACGGCCCAGAACAGCAGGGCGGCGGCAAGGATCCAGCCGAGGAACTCGATGGTCAGGGCGAAGACCAGGAACCCGGCCACGGACCAGATCACCGCGGACCAGTCCGAGTGCGTCCGGTACGTGCTCTCCGAGAGCTCCTCGGGGTGCTCGGGGGAGCGCAGGTAGTGCAGCACCAGTAGGGCGGCCAGGAGATAGCCCGCCACCATGAGGATGCCGGGGAAGAACTTGGGGCCCGGGAAGTCGGTGCCCTCGGGCACCTCCATGGTGAGGATGCCGATCAGCAGGTACGTGCTGAAGGCTGCCAGGAGCAGCGGCACGACCAGCCCGCTGCGCCCGTGCATCCGTCCTCCGCGAGGCGGCACGTCACGGCCGGCGGGGACGCCGCCGTGGCCGTCGTCCGCGACCTCGGCGGACGGGGTCGTGGGAAACGATGTGCTCACAGGTCCAACTCCTCGATGAGGGCCTCGATCTCGGCCCGGTCTTCCGCGATGAACTTCTCGAACTCCGGCCCGGTCAGGTAGACGTCCTGCCACTGGTTGCGCTCGAGGGCCTCGCGCCACTCCGGGGTCTCCACGGTCTCCGCGATGATCGCCTCCAGCTCGGCGAACTCCTCGTCGGTGATGCCGGGAGGCGCCACCATGCCGCGCCAGTTCGTCAGCTCGACGTCGTAGCCCTGCTCCTTGAAGGTCGGGGCGTCGAAGCCCTCGAGCCGCTCGGGCGCGGCGATCCCGAGGATCTTCAGGCGCCCGGCCTCGACCTGGTCGGCGAACTCGGTGAAGCCCGAGGTGGCCGCCTTGGCGGTGCCGGAGGAGATCGTCTGGATCGCCTCGCCGCCGGAGGTCTTGGGGATGTATGTGAGGTCCGCGGGGTCGATCCCGGCCTGCAGGGCCAGGTCCGCGATGATGAGGTGGTCGATCGACCCTGCGGAGCCGCCCGTGAACGGGAAGGCCTTCGGGTCCTTCTTCCAGTCGGCGATCAGCTCGTCGAGGGTGTCGTACGGGGAATCGGCCGGCACCACGAGCGCGTCGTACTCTTCCGCCATGCGGGCGATCGGCCGGACGTCATCGAGACCCACGGGGGAGTCGTTGAGCGCGACGCCGCCCAGCATGACCGTTCCGGTGGACATGATGGTGCTCGCTTGGCCCTCCATGGTGGTGAGCTGGCCCAGACCGATCGTTCCGCCCGCGCCCGGGATGTTGACCACCTGGGCGTTGTTGACGATGTTGTTGGTGCGCATCGCCTGCTGCTGCTCGCGCACGAACGTGTCCCAGCCGCCGCCGGCACCGGCCGGGGCGATCAGGGTCATGTTCGCGCGCAGGTCCGACCCACCGCTCGCGGCCTGGATCGAGGTGAACGAGGCCAAGCCGATCACGGCGGCGGCGACGACGCCGTAGACCGTCATGGCGATCGGGTGCCGGCGTCGCGTGCCCTGCTGGGCCTGATCTGGTGGTGAACTCACGGGGATCCACTTTCCTGGGTCGGAGGGTGCGGGTGCATGGCTCGGTCCGAGCCTCTCCTGACGACGATAAGTGACCCGGGTCACGCGGCGGCCGTTGATCCATCTTTCGTGCGTACTGATCGTTGTGCTGGTTCTGCGCATTCTGCTCACGCCGGAAGAGACGTCCCTCACACGTTCGGCCGTAGGGTGGACCTCGTTTTGTACGCCCCTTTCCCACCACCCGATTTCCCCACCCCACCGCGGAGGCTCCCATGACCGTCGTCGTTGCCCGAACCAGCACCCCCGAGGGCGAGGCCGCGCTCGCGGCCGCAGTCGAGGAGGCCGGACGCCGCCAGGAGGACCTGCTGGTCTTCAACCTCGAGGGCGCCCAGCTCGACCCCGAGGGGAGCGAGCTGAACGGCGTGCCCGTCACCTTCCGCACCCCCGACACCCGCAACCGGGACGCCGTGGGCGAGCTCCTCGACGCCGCGGAGCAGGTGAACGCCTCCGCCGTGGTGATCGGCGTGAAGCACCGCAGCCCCGTGGGCAAGCTGCTGCTCGGCAGCGCCGCCCAGCAGGTGCTCCTCGAGGCCAACGCCCCGGTGATCGCGGTCAAGCCCCGGCGCTCCTGATCCGTCCCCCGCACGTGCTGAAGGCCCACACCTCAGGTGCGGGCCTTCAGCACGTGCGCTGTCAGGAGTGGTGTGCCTTGACCACCAGGACGGGGCAGTCGACCTCGAGCAGGATCTTCTGCGCCACGCTGCCCATGATGAGCTTGCCCACGCGGGAGCGGCGGCGGATCCCGAGGACGATCAGCTCCGGCCGGCGCTCCTGGGCCACGGCGATGGCCTGGTCTCCGGCGTCGTGGATGGTCGGGGCCGGAGGGACGAACGTGAGGTGCACCCCGGCGGCCTCGAGCTTGGCCCGGTCGATGGGCAGGTCCTCCGGGGCGGGGCCGTGGCCGTCGGCCTCGGTGGAGAGGACGGCCACGTCCCATCCCTTCTCCAGGGCGATCTCTTCGCCCGTTTCCAGGGCACGGCGGCCGAAGTCGCTGTCGTTGGCGACGATGAGCAGGTGCGGTCGGGACATGACGACGCCTTTCACGAGTGGTGGGTGTGGTTCAGCTGACGAAGCGGGTGAGCAGGCCCTGGGGCAGGTCCACCGGCAACAGCGAGGGTAGGGCCAGCAGCACGACCAGGGCCACCGCGGTGTAGATGAAGGTGACCTTGAGTCGGGCCCGGGCGACGACGAGCAGGAAGGCGGGGAGGAAGATCATGGCCGCCAGCAGGTACCCGCCGAGGTAGACCAGGATCAGGAACCCGGCCATCCACACGAAGGTGGTCGCCGCGGTGCGCAGGTGCGGGCGGTAGGACCCCGCGCCCTGCTTGCCGCGGCGGGCGAGGATCTCCTTGACCAGCAGCGCGATCGAGAAGACCAGCCCTGCGACGGAGACCAGTCTGGGGACCAGGCCTGCTTCCGGGGAGAACCCGGTGGCCACGATCAGGCCGGCGGCGAACAGGGCCACGGCGACGATCGCCACCCCCAGGGAGTAGGGGGAGTCGGCCAGCGGGGTCTCGTCGTCCACCTCGATGTCGTGGGTGTCGTCCTTGTCGGTGTTGCGGCGGTGACGAATGGTCTTGAAGAGGTTCCACAGCGCCGGGATGATCAGGATTGCCAGGAAGACCAGGACCCCGGGGCGCAGCATCCACTCGAAGCCCTCGTAGAGGCTGTCGGTGAGGAAGTAGTAGCGCTCCAGCGGGATGGCCAGCACGAAGCCGATCAGGAACGGGGCGCGGGGCACCCCGGTGGTCTTGAGGAACCAGCCGGCCACGCCGAGCAGGACCATGACCCACAGATCGCCCAGCTGCCCGCCGTCCTGGTAGGAGCCCAGGAGCATGAGGACCACGAGCCCGGCAGAGAGCACGGCGAAGGGAACGGCGGTGAGCTTGGCGAGCTTGCGCACGGACAGGAAGCACAGCAGGGCTCCGAGCACGGAGGCGATGGCGAAGGACCACACGATCAGGTACATCAGCTCGAGGTTCTCCTCGATGATGGCCGGACCGGGCTGGATGCCATAGGTCAGGAGCATGCCCAGCAGCAGCGCCGAGGGGACGCCACCGGGGATGCCGAAGAGCAGGGTAGGGATCAGGTCCCCGGCCTCCACGGAGTTGTTCGCGCTCTCGGGCCCGACGATGCCGCGCGGGTCGCCCTTGCCGAACTTGGACTTGTCCTTGGCGGTGGCCACGGCCTGGCCGTAGGCCAGCCAGGTGCCGGCGGTGGCGCCGACCCCGGGCAGGATGCCGGCCCAGATCCCGATCAGGGATCCGCGGATGACCTGGGTCCAGTGGGTGAGCCACTCGCGGATGCCGGAGAACCAGCCTCCGCCCACGGTGATCTGGGTGGTGTCCCCGCGGCGTTGGCTGGCGCGGCTGGCGATCTCGGCCAGCCCGAACACGCCCAGGGCCACGGCCACCAGGGACAGCCCGTCGCCGAGGAAGAGGCTGCCGAAGGTGAAGCGCTCCTCGGCGGTGGTGGGTGAGATGCCGACCATGCCCAGCAGCAGGCCGAGCATGCCGGCGGTCAGGCCCTTGAGGACGTTGCCGCGGGAGAGCACCGCGGCCAGGGACACGCCCAGGACGGCGAGCATGAACAGTTCGGGACTGGCGAAGGAGAGCACCAGCGGCCGGGCCAGCGGGATCGCGATGGTCAGTCCGATGGCCCCGATGATGCCCCCGGCCATGGAGGACAGGAACGCCAGGGTCAGGGCCCGGGCGGCCTGGCCCTTCTTGGCCATGGAATAGCCGTCGAGCATGGTCACCGAGGCCGAGGCCGAACCGGGTGCCCCGAGCAGGACGGCGGAGACGGTGTCGGAGGTGTGGACCACGGCCAGGGCGCCGATGAGCAGCGCCAGGGCAGGCTCGGGGTCCATGCCGAAGGTCACGGGCAGGAGGATGGCCACGGCGCCGGTGCCACCGAGTCCGGGGATCAGGCCCATGATCAGGCCGGCGGTCGCGCCGATCACGAGCATGATCAGCAGGCCCGGGTCGGTCAGGGAGCCCAGGGCTCCGAAAGCTGCATCAAGCATGGGGTGTCCTCAGTGAACGGTGATGTCGTAGGACCCCTGGAGGAGGTCTCGGATGTAGGTGACGGTGTCGTCGGAGACCGTGTAGGCCTCCTGCACCCGGGCCGCGACGTCGTCGCCGGACTCCAGGGGGTAGCCGCCCAGGATCTCCTCGGCCTCCTCCAGGAAGGCGGTGTCGGAAGCCATCTTCTGCGCCGACTCCCGAAGCAGCGCCAGAGCCTCGGGCGGGGTGTCCTTCGGGACCCACAGGCCCTTCTGGTAGGTGTAGGTCAGACCCAGCACGGTCTTGTACGCCTCGAACTCGGGTCCGCTGGGCTTCTCGCCGTGCATCTGCTCGTAGGCCTCCACGACCGTGGGGACGTCCGGGAAGTTGGGGTCGCGCACGACCTCACCGGCCTCGTTGAGCTGACCGAAGGACGCCAGCACGACCGCGTCGCCGTCCTCGACGAGTCCCTCCACGGCCGATTCGTAGCTGGTGGTGGTCTGGTAGTCCAGATCAATCTCCCCGCGCTGCAGGGCGAGGTTGACCGGACCACGGCCTTCGAACCCGAAGGTGGCCGTGACGTCGGCGTCGAGCAGGTCAAAGGCGATCAGCGTGGTGAGGTCCAGGCCGGTGGCGGTGATCCCGCCGAACTCGAGTGGGGTGTCCCGGTCCACGAGGTCCTCCACGTCCCGCACCCCGGCGTCGGTGCGGGCGTAGATGACGCCACCGGTGCCGTTGACCAGCACGGGCTCGAGCTCGTCGAAGGAGTAGTGGACGGCCTCCCGCTCCAGCAGCCAGGGCACCACCGTGGTGGCCGTGCTCACCAGCAGCTCCGTGCCGTCGGGCTCGGCGGACGTGACGAACTGGTTGCTGCCGGTGATGCCCTCGCCGCCGGCCTCGTTGACCGGGGAGAAGCCGGGGTGCCCGGGGATGTGCTCGGTCATCTCCGCGCCGATGAACCGGGCCCAGGTGTCGGTGCCACCGCCCTCGGCCAGGGGGATGAGCAGGGAGACGGTCTCCCCGGCGTAGTCGCCGTCGGTGGTGGTGGCCGGAGGGTTGAGGATGTTGCCGCCCAGCACCGTGGCCACCAGGCCCAGCACCCCGAAACCGGCCACCGCTGCCAGGACCGTCCGCCGCCGGTGAGCGGGCGGGTCGGGCTGGTGGTCACCGGCGTCGACAGCGGGTGAGGTCGTCCGCTGGGTGTGGTCAGTCATGGTGGGCTCCTCGAGGGTCCGCCCCGGCGGCGGCTGCGACGGCCGCGCCGGGAGCCTCGGGCAGATGGATGGTGGCGGTGGCGAGGGTGCGGGCGGTGCGGTCGGCCCCCACGAGCAGCATCCCCTCGTTCTCCTCGCTCCAGGTCTCGATCACCCCGGCCGGGGTGCGCAGCCAGAGCGTGTTCCCTTCGGCCCGTCCGGCGATGTCGTGCAGCACCGTGCCTGGAGTGCGGGTGGCCAGGGTCAGGGCGACGCTGCCGGTGATGGCCAGGGCCGGATGGGGCCGACCCATCGACAGCATCATCACATTGACGTCGCACGTCGGATCGGCGGGGGTCGGGGCCGCGACGATCGCGAGCTTGGGGATCGCGCGCGCGGCGCCGGCCACGGTGGTGGCCAGGCCCATCCGCACGGCCGCCTGGCGGCGCACGTGCTCGAGGACCTCCAGCTGCAGCTCCACCGCGGGGCCCCAGCTCTCGTAGTGGTCCGGGTCCAGGCCCAGCTCCTCGGCCCGGACGATCACCGCCGGCGCCCCGGCGTCGACCAGTGACACCGTCAGGGTCGTGCCGGAGGCGGTGATCGTGTCGGTGGGCGCACCGGTGGGCAGCAGCTGCCCCGTCGTCCTGCCGGCGGGGTCCTGGAACCCCAGCCCCACCCGGTAGCCGGGGAAGGGGACCCCCGGCATGTGGGCGTCCGGAACGGACGGCAGGCGGCGTTCGGGAGTGGGCACCCGCTGGACGATGATCTGGCCGGTGTTGGTGTTGCGGGTGACGATGCGGGTCATCTCCCCCGTGGGGACCACCCAGCCCTTCTCCAGCGCGTACAGGCCCACGACCGCCGAGCAGTTGCCGCAGTTGCTGCCCCAGTCCACCGTGGCCTCCTCGATGCCCACCTGGGCGAAGGTGAACTCCACGTCGGCCTCGTCGTCGTCGGCAGGGCGGAGGATCACGGCCTTGCTGGTGGTCGAGGTCCCCCCGCCCACCCCGTCGATCTGCCGGGGGTCCGGACTGCCGAAGAGCCGCGGCAGCAGCTCGTCGAGACTGTGTCCGTCCGCGTGCAGGTTCCTGTCCTCGAAGACCCAGCACTTGCTGGTGCCTCCGCGCATCCACTGTGCCGTGATGTTGATCGTTCCGGCCATGTCTCCTCAGTTCCGTCGTACGGGGCGGTGGTTCGAGAAGAAGAGTGAGCCACTGATGAGCTGAAGGCCAGGTTCAATTTCTACAACGGGATGTACTGTTGCTTAATGCACTGGAAGCGCGGGGGCGCCGGCGGTTGCTGAGGTCCTGATCACCGAGCCGGATCGCCCCGGCCTTCCGCAGTGGGGCGTCCAGATGAAGAGGATGAACGAATGAAGACCCCTGGTGGAGAACTGCTTAACTCAGGATCGGACAGATCGTTCGACACGAGGCGGCTTGCGCTGCTGCTGGAGGTGGTCGAGCACGGCTCCATCACGGCTGCGGCCGAATCGATGATGTACACGCCGTCGGCCGTGTCCCAGCAGCTGCGGAAGCTCGAGCAGGAGGTGGGACAGCCCCTCCTGAACCGGCGTTCGCGCGGAGTGGTGCCCACCGAGGCCGGGCAGGTGCTGGCCGGGCACGCCCGGAAGATCTTCCGGCAGATGCAGGCGGCCCAGTCGGACCTCGACCAGATCGCGGGGCTCAAGCGCGGCTCCCTGTCCGTGGGAACCTTCCCCACCCTCGCGGGGTCGTTCCTGCCCGCGGTCATCACCGTTTTCAAGAAGCGCTATCCGGCCATCGGGCTGTCCGTGCGCAGCGCGCGCTTCGACGAACTGCTGGCAGACCTGGAGTCCGGCGCCACGGGGCTGTGCCTGCTGTGGGACTACCCGTGGAGCCCGTTCGACGACGACGCCGTCCGGGTGACGGAGGTCTTCCGCGAGAGCACCGTGATCCTGGTGTCCAAGGGCCACGCCCTGGCCGGCCGCGACAGCGTGTCGATGGAGGAACTCCGTGACGAGTCCTGGATCGTGCGCGCCGATGCCCACCCCGTGGTGGAGGTGCTGCAGCGCTCCGCCACCGACGCCGGGTTCGAGCCGACCATCGGCTTCCTGGCCAACGACTACCAGGAGGCGCAGGCCATGGTCAGCGTCGGCATGGGTGTGGCCATGGTGCCCAGGACCGCCGTGGCGCTCCAGCACCCCGACGTGCGGGTGCTCGGGCTGGGCCCCGAGGCGCCGTTGCGCCGGGTGCTCCTCGCGCAGCGGCAGGACAAGGTCTACGCCCCGGCGGAGGTCGCCTTCCACTCGACGCTCCTCGAGGTCGCGCGGGAGCGGGCCGGGGACTACCTCTAGGCCGATCGACCTCGTGCGTGCGGCACGCGGGGGAGTGGCACGGGCGTGATCTCGCCGAGGCGGCCCGCGGCGCCTTGAGCAGAACTCGTCGGGGGTCCACCGGTCGTGCGGGACGAGCCCCGTTCCCCGGCAGGGCGGGGCCGTTGCGGGGAGTGACGGGGGCGGCCGAGCGGAATGCCCCCGTCCCGTCCGGTCGTGAGTGAAGTATCGCTTCAGGATGCTGAAGTTCTCCAACATTGTTTTCAATGGCGGCTTTCGTTCACGCTGGGATCTCCGACAGACGTGATGGGAGACACACCGTGGACATCGAAGCGAGCTGGATGCGCGGAGGGACCAGCAAGTGCTGGGTCTTCGAGGCGAGCGCCCTCGCCCAGGCGGGGAGCACCGCCGACAGCCTGCTGCCCCGCCTGTTCGGCAGTCCCGATGCCCACCAGCGGGACGGTGTGGGCGGAGGCACGTCCACCACCAGCAAAGCGGTGATCCTCGAGCGTTCCGAGCGTGACGGGATCGACGTCGACTTCACCTTCGCCCAGGTGGGGATCGAGGAGGCCACGGTGGACTGGGGCAGCAACTGCGGAAACTGCTCGACCACCGCGGGCCTGTTCGCGGTGGAGCACGGCTGGGTCCCCCTGGGGGAACCGGCCACCCGTGTGACCACGTACAACACGAACACGGGGCAGGTCATCGTCCAGCGCGTCGCCACTCCCGGTGGCCGGCTCCCGGAGGCGCCGACCGGAACGATGCCCGGGGCGGTCTTCCCCGGTCACGACGTCGGGCTGGGGTTCGTCGATCCGGCCGGGCGCACCACCGGCGCGACGCTGCCGACCGGCAGCGCCCAGCACGTGTTCACCCGGGACGGCCGGGCCCACAGGGCCAGCGTGGTGGACGCGGGAGCCCCGCTCGTCGTGCTGTCCGCGGAGAACTTCGGCCTCCGCGCGGCGGACCACGCGCAGTGGGTCCACCGGGTGGAACCGCACCTGGGGGTGCTCGACGAACTCCGGCGGGCCGCAGCCGTGGCCATCGGCATGGCAGACGCCCCCGCCGCCGCGGCCCGGGCGGTGCCCAAGATCTGCGTGGTCGGCCCCTCGCCGACCGAGGATGCAGACCTCCAGGTCCTGGCGCTGTCCATGGGCCGGCCGCACCCGGCGATGCCCATCACCAGCAGCGTCGCCCTCACCGTGGCCTCGTGGACCGCGGGCACCCTCGTAGAAGAGCTCGTGCGCGGACGCGCCGAGGACGGCCTGCGGCTGCGGACGCCGGCGGGAGTGCTGCGCACCTTCACGGACCGCACGGGTGCGGACGTGCTCGTGGGCGTCGGGCGCACCGCCCGCACGCTGGCCACCACGGTGCTCCACCTCTCCGAGGCCGGCCGATGAGGGCCCTCTCGCCCGCCCGCCCGCAGTGCCCCTCGACGACCGACAAGAAGGAGTTGCCATGACCCCGCGCCTCTCGCGCCGCACCCTGCTGCTGGCCGGCGGCGCCGCCGCCCTCGGCGGCCTGGCAGGATGCGCACCTGCACAGTCCTCGTACCAGCCGTCCGGCCAACGCATCGTCGACGTCGTCGTCCCCTACAGCGCGGGCGGGGGCACGGACACGTGGGCCCGCTTCATCACCCCGTACTTCGCCGAGCGGCAGGAGGGCGTCGACCGCTACCAGGTCGAGAACACGCCGGGCGGGGAGTCGATCACCGGGACCAACGCCTACACCGCGGCGGGCGTCACCGGCGGTCAGCAGCTCCTGGTCTCCTCGGCCACCACGTACTTCCAGAACATGCTCGGCCACCACACCGCGAACTTCGACTTCTCCGCCATGGAGCCACTGGTGCTCAACGGCACCGGGGCAGTGCTCTACGCCGGTGGCGCGAGCGGCATCCGGTCCGCCGCCGACCTGATGGACCGGCGGGAGCGCCCCAAGCTGGGTGGCATCTCCGCCTCCGGGCTGGACCTGGTGCCGCTGCTCGCCCTCGAGGCGCTCGGGGTGAAGGTCGACGGCATCTTCGGCTTCGAGGGCCGTGGCCCCAGCCGCCTGGCGGTCCAGCGCAACGAGACCGACCTGGACTTCCAGACGACGTCGTCCTACCTGTCCCAGATCCAGCCGCTGGTCGACCAGGGCAAGGCCCACCCCATCCTCTCGGTCGGCGTCCTGGAGAACGGCAGGATCGTCCGCGACCCCAACGTTCCCGACATCCCCACGGTCGACGAACTGCTGCGGGAGTTCCGCGGCGCGGACGCGGCGCCCATCGCCTTCGAGGCCTACCGGTCGTTCGTGACACCCGGGTTCTTCTTCCAGAAGGGCCTGTGGTCCAACGCGGGCACCGACCAGGGGGTCGTCGACACCTACCACCGGCTGACCCGGGCCCTCAACGACGACACCGAGTTCCGCGCCGAGAGCAAGTCGGCGCTCGGCGGGTACGACCTCGTGTCCGGGCGCTCCGCCCGCGCGGACTTCCGTGCCGCCATCGACCTCGATCCGGAGGTCCTGTCCTTCACCAAGGACTTCCTGACCGACGAGCACGGCGCCGTGCTCGACTGACCCGGAGGAACCATCATGCTCGACGCAGCAACTTCAGCCCTGGCGCAGTTCGCCGACCCCACCATGCTCATCTACCTGGCGGTCGGTGTGGTGGTCGGTCTCATCATCGGAGTCATCCCCGGCCTGGGCGGCACCGGGGCGGTGGCGGTGCTCCTGCCGTTCGTCTTCGTGCTCGAACCCGAACAGGCCATCGCCATGATCATCGGAGCCGTGGCCGTGGTCCACACCTCGGACGTCATCACCTCCGTGGTGCTGGGCATCCCCGGATCGGCGTCCGCCTCCGTCTTCCTCCTGGACGGGCACTCCATGGCGCAGAAGGGGCAGGGCGGTCGGGCGCTGTCCGCGAGCTTCCTGTCCTCCATGGTCGGCGGTCTCATCGGCATCGTCGCCCTGACCCTGGTCGTCCCCGTGGCACAACCCCTCGTCAGCGCCTTCGGATCGCCGGAAGTCTTCGCACTGATCGTGATGGGCATCTTCCTGACGGCCACGCTCTCGAAGGGGAACGTGGTGAAGGGGCTCATGATCTCGGCCTTCGGTCTGGCCCTGGGCCTCGTCGGCGTGTCCCCGGTGTCGGCGGAGTACCGCTACACGCTGGGCAGCGAGTACCTGACCGAGGGCATCGGCCTGGTCGCCGCCGCGCTGGGCATCTTCGGCGTCGCGGAGATCATCGATCTCGTGGCGCAGAAGAAGGCCGTGGCGAGCGGCAAGCTCGATCTCGGCGGCGGCTGGGGGCACGGCGCCCGGGACGTCCTGCGGCACAAGGGCGACGTCCTGCGGGGCTCCGCCGTCGGCGTGGGGGTCGGGATCCTCCCCGGCGTGGGCGCCACGGCAGGATCGTGGCTGGCCTACGGCCAAGCGCAGGCCTTCGCCGCCCGACGCGGCACGTCCTCGTTCGGGAAGGGCGACCCGCGCGGCGTCATCGCTCCCTCGGCGGCCAGCAACGGCATCGAGTCGGGAGCCCTCATCCCCACCCTGCTCTTCGGTGTGCCGGGCGCCGCTCCGTTCGCCCTCCTCCTGGGGGTCCTGTTGATCTTCGGGGTCCAGCCCGGTCCGAACCTGATCCAGAACGACCTGGACCTCGTCTACTTCATCGTCTGGTCCTTCGCGATCGCCAGCGTGGTCGGGGCCGGTCTGGCCTTCTTCATGGCACGTCCGCTGGCGCGGCTGAGCTTCGTCAGCTTCCCGGTCCTCGCCGCCGCGCTCATCCCCATCCTGTTCATGAGCGGGTTCCAGGAGCCCCTCAACCTCAACGTCTTCTACGTGATGCTGCTGCTCGGCGTCGTCGGCTGGATCTGCAAGGTCACCGACATCCCCCGTGCCCCCTTCCTGATCGCCTACGTCCTGGCCATCCCCCTGGAGCGCTACTTCTTCCTGACGGTGAGCGTCTTCACCCCGGCCGAGTGGTTGACCAGGCCTTTCGTCGCGATCGTGGCCCTCGTCCTCGCGGCCGTCACGCTGGCCTCGGTCGTCGTGGCGTGGCGTCGCCGGAGGAGGGCGGACGGAGAGTCGCAGCCCGAGGCGTCCGAGGTGTCCGGGCCGGCGGCGCCGCCGTTCGTGGACCTGGCCGTCAGCATCGGAGCGCTGCTGTTCTTCCTCGCGGCGATGCTGCTGGCCACCGGTTTCTCGGCCAGCGGCAAGGTCTTTCCTCTGGCCGTGGGCGGCATCGGCCTGCTCCTGGCGGGCATCAGCCTGGTGAAGGACCTGGTGCGGATCCGGGCGGAGGGCGGGCTCGGTCGCTTCGACGATGCCTGGAAGTCCCGGCTGCGGGTGGTGCTGACCTCGGTGGCCTGGCTCCTGGGGTTCATCTGGGCGGTGTTCGGCCTCGGCATGATCGCCGGATCGGCCCTCTTCGCCGTGGTGTTCCTGCTCGTCGTGGCTCGCATGAAGGCACTGCCGGCGCTGATCTACACAGCCTGCATCGCCGGGGCGCTCTTCGCGCTCGTGGAGCTGGCGGAGCTGGTGCCGCCGGCTGGCTATCTGCTCTGAGGAAGGCCGGGGCGGTGCGCGGCGATAGCATGAGGCCTGCTGCCTCCGACGGAGGCGGGCCCACCCCCACGACGTGAAAGGGCCACCATGACCGTCCCCACCCCCGCTCTCCCGGGCTGCGCCCCCGGATGCCGTGCGCCACGACGGGGGTCGGCCGCCGACGACGCGCGGGCATGAGGCGGAGGGTGCCCCCAGCACGCTCCGGGGCGTGGCTGTGGTTCCTCGTGGCCGGGGCCCTGCTCACGCAGACCGCCCTGAACCTGGTGCGCCCGGTCACCACCTACAAGCTGCTGTCCCTGGACGCCGACTCCGTGACGGTCGGCCTGGTCACCGCCGCCTACGCCGTGGTCCCGCTCGTCACGGCCATGTGGCTGGGCCGGATGACCGACCGGGTGCGGGACCTGCGGACCATGGTGGTCGTCGGCGCCCTGGTCCTGGCCCTCGGCGCGGGTGCGCTGGCCCTGGCGCCCAGCGTGGCGCTCGTCGCCGTGGCGAGCGCCCTGCTGGGCATGGGGCACCTGGTGTTCACCATCGCCGGGCAGTCGGCGGTCGCCCGCTTCTCCCCGCCGGACCAGCTGGACAAGGGCTTCGGCTGGTTCACCGCCGCCTTCTCCGCCGGGCAGCTGGTGGGTCCGCTGCTGGTCGGGGTGCTCCTGGGCACGGGCAGCGACGTCGCCTCGCCCGAGCGGATCGCCGACATCACCCTGTCCCTGTGGATCGGGGCCGGGCTCTCGGTCCTCGTGGTGCCCGTCATGCTCCTGCGCCGGCCGGCGTCCGGGGCCGCCGGGGCCCCCGTCCGGAACGACGACGACGCTGCCGCGGCGCAGGCGGCTCCCGCCACCGGTGAGCTCGAGGTGGTCCCGGGAGCGGCGCCGCGGGCGTCGATGCTGCGGATCCTCAGGGTCCCCGGCATCCCGTCCCACATGCTGGCGTCCCTGGCCCTGCTCGCGATGCTCGACATCCTCACGGCCTTCCTGCCGCTGGTGGGGGAGCGGGCCGGGGTCTCCCCGGCGTGGATCGGCGTCCTGCTGGCCGTGCGCGGCGGCGCCTCGATCGTCTCGCGCGTCCTGCTGCCGTGGCTCGCGCACCGGATGTCCCGCCGAGCGCTGCTGCTGGTCAGCCTCTACGGCGCCGGCATCACCCTGGCCGTCCCGCCGGCCGTCATCACGGTGCCGTGGCTCGCCGCGGCGCTCCTGTTCGTGGGCGGCTTCTGCCTGGGCCTGGGCCAGCCGATCACCATGACCCTGGTCTCCACCGCCGTGCCCTCCTCGTGGCGGGGCTCGGCGCTCGCCGTGCGGCTGGTCGGCAACCGGGCGGGGCAGGTCGCCATGCCCCTGCTGGCAGGCCTGGTGGCCGCGCCGCTCGGTCCGGCCGGGGCGATCTGGTCCACGTGCGCGGTGCTGCTGGTCAGCGGGCTGGAGAAGACCGTGCGGCGGTAGCCGGGGCCGGGGGACCACTTCGACAGCCCCGGCACAGGGACGCCACAACGGCGGCACAATCCCGGCTGGTCAGCTGGAGGACGAGAAGGACCGAGAGGTCCGGGCCGGCGGGCGGGAGCTCGTCGGCACGTCCGACAGAAGGAACCCGCCGCCATGGTCAACGTCCACCACCCTGCACCCGGTGCACGGTCAGCAGCGGAGGACCCGGTCCTGCCGCTGATCCGCAGGCGCCGGCTCGTGGGGGTCGACGCCGCCCGGGGCCTCGCCCTGCTCGGGATGATGTCGATCCACATCCTGCCCGCCTGGAACCCCGAGACCTACGGCCCCACGCTGCAGTGGGAGCTGTTCGCGGGCCGCGCCGCGGCCCTCTTCGCGCTGCTGGCCGGGGTGGGCCTGGCCTTCTCCTCCGGCGGGCGCACCCCGCACCGGGGCCGGACGATGACCGCCGACCGCGTGGGGCTGCTCGTCCGGGCCGTGCTGATCACCGGGCTGGGTCTGCTGATCAACCAGGTCATGCCGGCGGACCCGCCCGCCTACGACATCCTCGTCTACTACGGCATGTTCTTCCTGCTGGCGATCCCCTTCCTGCACCTGCCGGCGCGGACGCTGTTCGGTCTCGCCGCCGCGGCCGCCGTGGTGGGACCGGTGCTGATGCAGGCGCTCCGGGGAGCGCTGCCCGCGCTCGAGGTGTACAACCCGACCTTCGCCGACGTGCTCGCCGAGCCGGGGACCGTCCTGGCCCAGGTACTGTTCACCGGCACCTATCCCGCGGTCCCGTACCTGGCCTACCTGCTCGCCGGGATGGCCATCGGCCGGTTGAACCTGCGGGCGGTGCGCGTCCAGGGCCGGCTGCTGGTGGCGGGGCTCGCGCTGGCCGTGGGGGCGTGGCTGGTGTACTGGGTGCTGATCCTCCAGGCCGGGGGCTATGACCAGCTCATGAGCTCCACCCCGTGGCTGAGCGAGGACCTGATCGACGAGATCATCGTCTGGGGGGCGGACCCGGTCCTGCCCGACACCTCCTGGTGGTGGCTGCTGATCCCGGGTCCGCACACCAACACCCCGGTGGCGATCCTCCAGGACCTCGGCTCCGGCGCCGCCGTGCTGGGTCTCCTCCTCCTCGTGGCCCGGCGGGCCGGTGCCTGGCTGCTGCCGCTGAGCGCCATGGGGTCGATGACCCTGACGCTCTACTCGGCGCACCTGCTGGCCCTGGCCGCCATGCTCCACTACGAGGTGCCGCTCCTGTGGTTCCTCATCCACGTGGCGGTCGCGGCGCTGTTCGCGGCGGCCTGGCAGCGCGCCTTCGGCCGGGGCCCGCTGGAGCGGCTCCTGGCCCGGGCCGCCGGCGCCGCCCGCGGTCTGGCCCTGGGCGCCGGTCCGCGCGCGGCGGCGGGCCGGTGACGTCGTCGTCCCGACGCGGAGACGGGCCGCGGGCTCAGGTGGTGGCCAGCTCCGCGGGGCGGGCGGGGACGTGCTGGAGCCGGGCGACGCGCTGCACGGACCAGCACAGCAGGACGACGAGCAGCACGTTTCGGGTGGTCAGCACGGCCGCCATCGCCGGGTGCGCGTGGATGAGCGGGGTGTAGAACAGCGGATAGATCACGAACGTGGTGACCGCGATGCCCATCAGCAGCGCCGCCGGCGTCCGCCACCGCTGCCAGTCGTGCACCAGCCCGGCCACGACGACCGGGGCGAGCCAGATCATGAACTGCGGGGACCCCACCTTGTTGAACACGATGAAGACCGCGGTCATCATCAGCGCCCCCTCGTAGAAGAGCTCCTCCCGCTCGGCCCCGCGCCGCAGCGCACGGACCAGCAGGACGGCTCCTGCGAGGACGGCGAGCACGAGCAGCGGCTGCATCAGGAACGCGACGATCTCGGTGCCCGGCCCGTAGACCTCGGTGGAGTTGATGGCCACGTTGTCGGCCATCCGCGATCCGGCCACGTCGAAGACGCTCGCCCACACCCACGGGGTGGAGAACGTGGCCTCCAGCTGCATGCCGCGCTCCCCCTGGTTCACCAGGAAGTCCGCGATGTGCGGCAGGCCGCCCGTCAGGTACGTGCCCAGCACCACCACGGCGGTGACCCCCACCCCGGCGGCCACCACCTGGACGCGCTGCCGGCAGGCGATGAACAGCGCGAGCAGGACGGCGGCCGGCCACACCTTGATCCAGGTGGCGACGCTCAGCAGCACGGAGCCGAGCACGGGCCGCTCGGACGCGTACAGCAGTCCGATCAGCACGATCGGGGCCGCGATGCCCTCCACCCGGGCGAAGCTCAGGTAGCCCAGGAACACGGTGAAGAACAGCCACCACCAGGCCGGGGCGATGCCCTGCCGGGCCCGCCGGCCCCGCGTGAGGCAGACCAGGGCGACGGCGTTGAGCACGGTGACGATCAGCGTCCAGACCAGCAGGTAGGGGCCGGGGCCGGCGATCCCCGCCAGGAGGATCGGGATCTGCGCCAGCACCGGGTACACCCACGGGCTGATCCCGTCCCCGGCATCGGTCGGGTCGTACCCGGCCATGGCCCACTGGCGGTACTGCTCGGTGTCGCTGAAGGCCTCGCCGTGGATGACGAAGGACATCATCCAGCCCAGGAAGTACAGGTGGACGACGGCGAAGCCCCACCATACGCCGGCCGGGCGGGCGAACCAGGCCACGGCGCGGGCGGGCAGGACGGCGTCGCGGACGCGGGTCAGCCGGTCGAAGAGGGCGGCGGAGATCTCAGGCCTCCTTCGCGGCAGGCGCGGCGGAGGCGGGCGCCGTGACGGGCGCGGCGGGTGCGGTGGCGGGCGCGGCGGGGGCGGGTGCGGTGGCGGGGCGCCGGGTGCCCAGCTGGTACAGGCGGCGCGCCGACCACCACAGGAGCACCACCAGCAGGGCGTTGCGCAGGGTCAGCACGAGAGCCATGGCCGGGTCGTTGTGGCTCAGCTCCCAGTAGAACATCGGGTAGACGAGGAACGTGGCTACGGCGATGGCGATGAGCATGGCCGCCGGCACCCGCCACGCCCTCCAGTGGTGGGTCAGCCCCACGGCCACGGCCGGCGCCAGCCACACCATGAACTGCGGGGAGCCGACCTTGTTGAACACGATGAAGGCGGTGACCATGGTCAGTGACCCGGCCAGCAGCAGCTCGGTCCGGTCGGTGTCGACGGACCGCTCGCCGTTGCGCAGGCCCCGGGCGATCAGGAGGGCCACCGCGGCGGCGGCCACCAGCAGCAGCGGCTGCATCAGCACGGCCATCGTCGCCGTGCCGGGGCCGTCGACCTGCATGGAGTTGATCTCCGTGTTCATGTACATCCGGGACCCGCCCACTCCCAGCACGGACGACCACAGCCACGGGGTGGTGAACGTGGCCTCCAGCTGCATGCCCCGGTCCCCCTGCTGGGTGAGGAAGTCGAGCAGCCTCGGCAGCGCGCCCATGGCGGCGGCGACCCCGGCCGCGGCCGCGCTGACCAGCAGGCCCGCGACGACGACCGCCACCCGCCGGCGCACCACGGTGACGAGGGCGAGCACGACCGCCGCCGGCCAGACCTTCATCCAGGTGGCGACACTGAGCAGGACCGAGGCGGCCACCGGGTGCGCCACGCCGTAGACCAGGGCGACGAGCACCAGGGGGGCCGTGAGCCCGTCGACGCGGGCGAAGCCCAGCCAGCCCATGAGGAAGACGAAGCCCAGCCACCACCACGCGGCGGGGACGGCGTGCCGGGCGCGTCCCCAGTCCGTCAGCTTCCCCACGGCCCAGCCGTTGAGCACGGTGATCATCAGGACCCACAGGAAGAAGAACGGTCCCGGGCCGGCCGCGCCGGCCAGCGCGACGGGCACCAGCGCCAGCACCGGATAGACCCAGGGGGTGGGCTCACCGTTGAGGTTCTGCTCGTCGAAGCCGGCCTCGGCCCACGCGCGGTAGATGTAGGTGTCGCTGAAGGCGGCGCCGGACAGGGACAGGGACAGGGCGAAGCCCAGGAACACGAGGTGCACCAGGACGAAGCCGGCGAGCAGTCCGCGCGGGGATCTCGACCAGGCGTGCCACCGCGGGGTCGCGAGGCGGTTCCGGAACCGGGTGAGCATGCTGAAGGTCGTGTCCGTGGACATGGGTCAATCCTCGTCAAGGGGGTGGGGTCGCAGGACCACAGGGCCGCTGCCCCACCATGCTACGTGGCCGGGCGCGGACCGCCCGGAACCGGGCGTCATGATCCGTGCGCAGCGACCCCGGGCCGGAGGGCGCGGCGGCATCCCGGGACGCCGGGACCACGAGGTGGCATCATGGCTGGAACACGCTCCTGGAGAGCGCTCAGCACACCTGTCCGCCCGGCAGCGACACACATAGGGGATCAGCGCACGTCATGACGGCAGGGGGTTCGCATCCGGAGGGGCCGCGGAGCCGCGGGGGCCGGGCCGTCAGCACCGTCCCCTTCCGCCAGGACACGCCCGGCGCCGACCCGGACCCGCGAGCGCACGTCGCCGTCCTGCAGGGGTTCGTCGGCTCCCTGATGATGCTCGTCGGCTCGGTCGGCACCGGGTGGATCGCCAACGGCTCGCCCATGGTCCGCCACCCCCTGGTCATCGCGCTGCGGGTCGAGGGGTGGGGCGTCTACGCCTGCACCGTGCTGCTGACCGTCGGCGCCATGCTGCTGGTGCGCTCCTGGCTCCGGCTCGGGCAGCGGCTCCAGGGCGGGCCGGCGGGCGCCCAGCGCTCCGTGGTGCTGGCCGTGTGCGCCTGGTCGCTGCCGCTGTTCTTCGCCGTGCCCATCTTCTCCCGGGACGTGTACGCCTACGTCGGCCAGGGCCGTCTGATGCTGGCCGGGCAGAACCCGTACACGACCGGCATCTCCGCCCTGGAGAACTGGTTCATGCTGGGCACGGACCCGACCTGGGCCGAGGCCCGGACGCCGTACGGGCCGTACTTCCTGTGGCTGGCGCGCGCGGTCGTGGCCCTCACGGGCGCGCAGCCGGATCTCTCCGTCCTGCTCTTCCGGATCCTGGCCTGCGCCGGTGTCCTCCTCTGCGTCGTGTACGTGCCCAGGCTCGCGCGGCTGCACGGGGTCGACCCGGCCCGTGCGCTGTGGATCGCGGTGGCCAACCCGCTGTTCCTCATCAGCTTCGTGGCCAGCGCGCACAACGACGCGCTGATGCTCGGACTGGCCGTGGCGGGAACGTACTTCGCGGCCACGGGCCGCCCGGTGACCGGGGTCCTCCTGGTGACCGCCTCGATCGGGATCAAGCCGATCACCATCCTCCTGCTGCCGTTCATCGGCCTCCTGTGGGCGGGGCCGAGAGCGTCCTGGCGGCGGAAGTTCGCCCTGTGGGCGGCCACGGCGGCGATCAGCTTCGGGGTGCTGCTGCTGAGCGGGCTCCCCTACCAGCTGGGCACCGGGTGGGTCTGGGCGCTGGTCGATCCCACCCCGGGGTACACCGGGTACTCGCCCTCCGGGTTCCTGGGCCAGCAGGTCCGCGACCTCGCGAACGCGGTGGGCCTGCCGGGCGCGGCCATGGCCTCCGTGCTGCGCGACGTCCTGCAGTACGCCGCCATCGGCCTGGTCCTGCTCCTGATGTTCCGCGGCGACGACCACCGGGTGGTCCGCAGGCTCGGCCTGGCGTTCGCCGCCGTGGTGCTGCTCTCCCCGATCATCCAGCCCTGGTACATCCTGTGGTTCCTCCCCTTCCTCGCCGCGACCGGCATCAGGGACAACTGGCAGATCCGCTCCCTGTACATCGTGATCACCTTCTTCGTGATCTTCGGCGCCCAGGACCAGCTCTCCGTGTGGCCCTTCATCGAGCTGACGGTCGACGCCTCGACGATCGCGTTCGTCACCGCCCTGCTGTTCACCGCCTACCTGATGCTCCTGGACCCCCACACCCGGCACCTGCTCGTCCACGGCGGCCCGGCGGGCTGGCTCGGCCGCCGCCGCCGCCGTCGTCGTCGGAGCTGAGGCGCTCGCGGCCGTCGGTCACCGGGGTGCGGCGGGCACCGCTGCGCCGGTGCCCAGCGGGAGCCGGACGGTGAAGAGCGTGCGGCCCGGGCGGGACTCCACGTCCACCGTGCCGCCGTGCGCCTGCACCACCGAGCGGACGATGGACAGACCCAGCCCGGTGCTGCCCTCCCGGGTCTGCCGGGAGGTGTCCAAGCGGCTGAAGCGCTCGAAGAGCCTGGCCTGGAACTCCCGCGGGATGCCCGGGCCGGCGTCGAGCACGGAGGCCTCCGCCCAGCCGTCCCGGGTGGCCCGCACGGCGGCGGTCACTGCGGTGCCGGGCGGGGTGTGCTTGCGGGCGTTGGAGAGCAGGTTGGCCAGCACCTGGTGGAGCTGGGCGACGTCCGCCCGCACGGGCACCGGCTCCTCCGGCACGTCCAGGGCCCAGTCGTGGTCGGGGCCCGCGGCCGAGGCGTCGGTGAGGGCCTCGAGCACGAGCTCGCCGAGGTCGGCGTCCCGCAGCTCCGGGGGGCGGCCCTCGTCCAGGCGGGCGAGCAGCAGCAGGTCCTCGACCAGGGCGGTCATCCGCAGCGTCTGCTGCTCCACCCGGGCCAGCGAGGCGCGGCCGGTGCCGGTCAGCGGCTCGGTGAGCTGCAGCATGTCCGTGTAGCCGCGCACGGCCGCCAGGGGGGTGCGCAGCTCGTGGGAGGCGTCCGCCACGAACTCGCGCAGCCGGGTCTCGGAGTGCTGGCGCGCGGCCAGGGCCGAGTCCACGTTCTCGAGCAGGGAGTTCAGGGCGTGGCCCACCTCCCCGACCTCCGTGCCGGGGCGGGCCAGCCCGGCGGGCACGTGCTGGTCGGCGAGGGAGACCTCGCCCGAGGCCAGCGGCAGGCGGGCGACGCGGGACGCCGCCGCCGAGACCTGTTCCAGCGGCCGCAGGGCACGGCGCACGACGACGGTCCCGGCCACCGCCGTGGTCACCAGCGCGAGCAGGCTGCCCGCGGTCATGGTGGTGACGAGTTCCGCCACGGTGTCGTCGACCGACGCGGTGGGCAGCCCGGTCACCAGCACCTGGCTGCCGTTGCGCCCGTCCCGGGCGACCGACTCGACCCGGTACTCGCCCACGGACAGGTCCACGTCGGAGAGCCGCCCCTGCTCCGTGCCCGTGGAGCGCCGGGGGTCCCCGAAGCCGCGCTCGTCCGGGCTCTCGGCCGCGAAGGCGCCCGCCTCCCGCAGGGCGGCGACGTCCTCCTCGGCCAGCGGCGCGGGCTCCCCGGACTCGGTGCGGTAGGACGCCCTGACCACCTCGTCCTCCTGCAGCACGGCCACCAGGACGCCCACCGGCTGGCCGGGGGCGTCGAGGGGGTCCCGCTCCGGGGCGGGGTCCCCCCGGGTGAAGGTCAGCGCCCGCCCGGTGGCCTGGCGCAGGGATCCGTCGAGCCGCTCGACGAGGTCCTGGCGGGTGAGCTCCACGATCGTGGCGCCCAGCACGAGGAGGACCACCGCCAGGAGGACGAGCACGCCGGCGATGAGCCGGGTGGCCAGGCGCAGGCGGCGCGGGGGGAGCGGGCCGTGCGGCATCAGGACGCGGGCTTGATGACGTACCCGGCGCCGCGCACGGTGTGGATCATGGGGGAGCGGCCCGCGTCGATCCGCTTGCGGAGGTAGGAGATGTAGAGCTCCACGATGTTGGCCTGGCCCGAGAAGTCGTAGTGCCACACGTTGTCCAGGATCTGGGCCTTGGACAGGACACGGCGAGGGTTCTCCATCAGGTAGCGCAGCAGCTCGAACTGCGTGGTGGTCAGCTCGACCGGCTCCCCGGCGCGGGTGACCTCGCGGCTGTCGATGTTGAGCACCAGGTCCCCGACCACCAGGGTGGCGCTGTCCTGCGCGGCGACCCCGGAGCGCTGCACGAGCCGGTGCAGCCGGATGAGCACCTCCTCGATCGAGAAGGGCTTGGTCACGTAGTCGTCCCCGCCCGAGGCGAGCCCCTCGATCCGGTCCTGGACCGTGTCCTTGGCCGTGAGGAACAGCACCGGCACCTCGGGGTAGGACTGGCGGATCCGGGCCAGGACCTCCAGCCCGTCCAGGCCGGGCAGCATCCGGTCCAGGACCAGCACGTCGGGGGCGAAGTCCCGCGCCTGGGCGACGGCGTCGAACCCCTCGTGGGAGATCCGGGCGTCCCACCCGCACATGCCCGTGCCCATGGCCACGAGATCGGCCAGCGCCGGCTCGTCGTCCACCACCAGCACCCGGATCGGCGAGCCGTCGGGGTGGGTCAGGCGAGGCAGGACCTCGGTGAGGACGGAGAAGCTGGAGGAGTAGGACATGGGAGCTCCCGGTGCCGGGCGGACGTGACACTGCCACTGTGGCGCACCGGATTAGGCGCACGTCCTGTGGAAGCTGTGCGCAGCCTGTGCGGTGCCGCCGGGATTCTCAGACAGGCCGGGGCGGTCGGCACAGCTCCGGCACAGACTCCGGACGGACAGTGGAACCACTCGAGCCAGCCACCCACCGGACACCCAGGAGCGGACATGCGCACCATCACCATCACCGACGCCGTCGAGGCCGCCGCCCGCGCCCAGTACGAGCGGGCCGCCCACCCCGGAGCACCCCGGTGGGAGGACTGCGCCGAGTCCGACCGCGCCGTCTACCGCCACGCGGTGCGGCCCCACGTCGAAGCGGCCGCCCCGTTCATCGCCGCGCGGTCCCTGCAGGACGCGGCCACCGCCTTCGCCACCACCCGCCCCAGCGAGTCCGCCCGGCGCAGCCTCGAGTACCCGGTGGTGGAGCTGCAGGCCATGGCCTACCGGCACACGGCGGCCCAGCGCCCCGTCGGGGTGCCGTCGCCGTCGGCCCCGGTCGCGGCCCCGGTTACCGCTCCCGCTGCGGCGCCGCGCCGGGTGCGCGCCGTCCTCGGCGCACTCCGGTCGTCGAGGCGCCCCGAGGCCGTGTAGGCCTCGGGAGGTCCTGCGACCGGTCGCCCGCCGGCGGGCGCGTGGCCCGCGTCACAGCGGAAGCACAGCATTCCGAAAAGCCCACCACATGTGCGCCAGCAAAGGTGGGGTGTGCACCGGTCCTCCGACCGGTCCGGCGGGCAGGGGGTCCGCCGTCCAGCCGTGCTGAGGGGGCCGCTGTCATGACCGATTCCCGGGGCCGCCCGCCGAGGACCGTGCCGTGGGCGCCGGTCCCCGCGCGGCCGGCGAGCGCTCCGCTCGCGGACGAGACCTCGACCGGCCGCGCGACGGCCGACCCGGCCACGGGCTCGGCCGCGAGCTCGGCCGCGAGTTCCACCGCGAGTTCGGCCGCCGCACCCGCCAAGCGCCGCCTCGTCGGGGTGGACGCCGCCCGCGGCCTGGCCCTGATCGGGATGATCGCGATCCACATCCTGCCCTCGTGGGACCCGGAGACCTTCGAGCCCACGGCGCAGTGGACCGTCTTCGCCGGCCGCTCCGCGGCGCTGTTCGCCCTCCTGGCGGGCGTGGGCCTGGCCTTCAGCACCGGTGGCCGGAGACCGCACACCGGCCGGGCGATGACCGCCGACCGGGTAGGGGTGGCCGTCCGCGCGCTGCTGATCGCGGGCCTGGGGCTGGCGATCAACCACGTGCTGCCGGGGAGCACGATCGACGAGGTCCCGGCCGTCAACATCCTCGTCTACTACGGGGCCTTCTTCCTGCTGGCGATCCCGTTCCTGCGCCTGCCCGCCCGTGCCCTGTTCGTCTGGGCGGGGGTCTTCGCCCTGGCCGGTCCCGCGCTCGTGCACCTGCTGCGGGACGTCCTGCCGGTCGTGGAGCGCTACAACCCGGACTACCTCGACCTCGTCGGGGACCCCGGGGCCACCGCGGCCC
This sequence comes from Kocuria sp. CPCC 205258, assembly GCF_040981005.1. Classification (NCBI taxonomy): domain Bacteria; kingdom Bacillati; phylum Actinomycetota; class Actinomycetes; order Micrococcales; family Micrococcaceae; genus Kocuria; species Kocuria sp. CPCC 205258. The sequence goes on from NZ_JAVKPS010000002.1 coordinate 435,538, forward strand.
GGCTGCTGCTGACCGGAACCTTCCCCGCCCTGCCGTACCTGGCCTACCTGCTGACCGGCCTGGCCATCGGCCGGCTCGACCTCGCCGGGATCCGAGTCCAGACCGGGCTGGTGCTGGGCGGGGCGCTGCTGGCCGCCGGGGCCTCGCTGGCCTCCTGGGTGCTCGTCGACCGGGCCGGCGGTCTCGACCAGCTCGTGGCCCGCACCCCCGGCTTCGACGAGGAGCTCGTCACCGAGGTCATCGTGTTCGGCCCCGACCCGACGCTGCCGACGACCACGTGGTGGTGGCTGACGGTCGGCGGCCCGTACACGAACACCCCGCCGGCCCTGCTGCTGGGCCTGGGCTCCGCGGTGGCCGCCCTGGGCGTGTTCCTCCTGCTGGCCCGCCGCTGGGCCGCCTGGCTGCTGCCGCTGAGCGCGATGGGCGCGATGACCCTCACCGTGTACTCGGCGCACCTGCTCGCGCTGGCCGCCGAGGTGCACTACGACCAGCCGCTGTGGTTCTGGATCCACGTGGCCGTGGCGATGGCCTTCGCCCTCCTCTGGCGCCAGGCCATGGGGCAGGGACCCCTCGAGCGGCTGGTGGCCGCCCTGGTGCGCGGCACCCGCCGGCGCGTGCTCGCCCGCGAGCAGCGCCCGGGCTGAGCACGCGGGCCGGGCAGCGCACGGCTGGGCAGTGCGGCTCGGGCAGCGCCCGTGCCGAGCACTGCGAATCGGGCAGCGCGGACCGGGCCCAGCGCTCCGCCCGGAGGGCGGGTGCTACCGGATCTCGGCCGGGGCGCTGCGGCGCCGCAGCGCCGCGTAGCCCAGGATGAGCAGGCCGGCCGCGGCCAGGCCGACGCCCACCCAGGCGGGGGAGCGGTAGCCCCAGCCGGCGGTGATGACGGCGCCGCCGAGGAAGGCGCCCATCGCGTTGGCCAGGTTGAACGCCGCGTGGTTCATGGCGGCGGTCAGGGACGGGGCGTCCTTGGCCTCGCGCAGCAGGCGCACCTGGAGCGAGGTCGTGAAGATCGAGCCCATGATGCCGATCCACAGCGCGCCCAGGACGGCCGCGACGGGGACGTGGACGAACAGCGCGAAGAACGCCAGGGCCACGCCGGACACCGCGCCGGCGCCGAGGGCGGTGCGCTCGATGGAGCGGTCGATGAGCGGGCCGGCCAGCAGCGAGCCCACGGTCATGCCCACGCCGAACACGGCCAGCACCCACGGCACGGTGCCGATGTCGAGACCGGTGAGCTCGGTGAGGGTCGGGGAGATGTAGGTGTAGACCGCGAACATGCCGCCGAAGCCGATCGCCCCGGCGAGCAGCGTCAGGGCCACCTGGGGCCGGGCCAGGGCGCGGATCTCCTGGGCGGCCGAGGCCATGCCCTCGTTGCGGGTGCGCGGCACCCACAGGGCCAGGGCGGCGATGGTCAGGGCGCCCAGGAGCACCACCAGGAGATAGGCGGAGCGCCAGCCGAGGGCCCCGCCCAGGGCCGCGGCGAAGGGCACGCCCACGATGTTCGCGATGGTGAGCCCCAGCATCACCCGGGCCACGGCCGTGCCGCGCCGCTCGCGGGCCACCAGGGAGGAGGCCACCACCGCGGCGACCCCGAAGTAGGCGCCGTGGGGCAGGCCGGCGAGGAACCGGGCCACGTAGAGCCACTCGAGGGAGGGTGCGGCGGCGGAGAGCCCGTTGCCCACCACGAACGTGAGCATCAGCGCCAGGAGCAGGGTCTTGCGCTCCACCCGGGCGGCGAGGGACGTGATGAGCGGCGCGCCGACCACCACGCCCAGGGCGTAGAGGGAGATGGACTGGCCGACGGCGGGGATCGAGGCGCCGAAGTCCTCGGCGATGAACGGCAGCAGGCCCATCGAGGCGAACTCGGTGGTGCCGACCCCGAAGCCGCCCATCGCCAGGGCGAAGATGGCGAGGCGGGTGCCGGCGGGACCGGGGGCGTTGACCACCTGGAGCAGGGCGGTGCGGGGTGCGGACACGGCGGGTCCTTCCGGGGAGGGCGCAGGGACGGGGAACGAGCACGTCGTCGAGCCCGAAGGAAAGGGGAGGGACAGCCTTCGATGCTACGCGCGTTCGCCCCGGTCTCCCATGCCTCCCGGTGTGATCTTCATCAGCCCGCCCGGCAGGCGCGCGGTCAGCGGAAGGCGGAGTGCCCGGTCAGCTGCTGGCCCAGGATGAGGGTGTGCACCTCGTCGGTGCCCTCGTAGGTGCGCACGGACTCCAGGTTGTTGGCGTGGCGCAGCGGTGAGTGCTCGAGGGTGACCCCGTTGCCGCCGAGCATCGTGCGCGCCTCCCGGCACACCTCGATCGCGATCCGGCAGTTGTTGAGCTTGCCCACCGAGATCATGTGGTTCTCCAGGCGGCCCTCGTCCTTGAGCCGCCCGATGCGCAGCGCCAGCAGCTGCCCCTTCTGGATCTCGAGGGCCATGTTCACGAGCTTCGCCTGCGAGAGCTGGTAGGCCGCGAGCGGCCGGTCGAACTGGATGCGCTGCTGCGAGTAGGCCAGCGCGGCGTCGAAGCTGTCGCGGGCCGCGCCCAGGGCACCCCAGACGATCCCGTAGCGGGCCTCGTTGAGGCACGAGAACGGTCCCCGCAGGCCGGGGTGGTGAGGCAGGATCGCGTCGGCGGGCAGCCGGACGTCCTCGAGGGTGATGTCGCACTGGATGGAGGCGCGCATCGACAGCTTCGGCTCGATCGGCGTGGCGGTGAACCCGGGGGTGTCCGTGGGCGCGAGGAAGCCGCGGACGCGCTCCTGCCCGCTCTCGTCGACGGCCTTGGCCCAGATCACGGCCACGTGGGCGATCGAGGCGAGCCCGATCCAGCGCTTGGCGCCGTTGAGGACCCACTCGCCGCCCTCGCGCACCGCGGTGGTCGCCATGGTCGAGGGGTCCGAGCCGGCAGTGGGCTCGGTGAGGCCGAAGCACCCGATGATCTCGCCGGCGGCCATGCCGGGCAGCCAGCGCTGCTTCTGCTCCTCCGAGCCGTGCTTGGCGATCGCGGACATCGCCAGCGAGCCCTGCACGGAGACGAACGTGCGCAGGCCGGAGTCCCCGGCCTCGAGCTCCTGCATCGCGATGCCGTACTGCACCGCGGACTTCCCGGCGCACCCGTAGCCCTGGATGTGCATGCCGAGCAGTCCGAGCTGCGCCATCTCCGGGACGATCTCCTGCGGGAAGACGGCGTCGGCGAACCACCCGGCGATGTTCGGCCGGATCCGCCGGTCCACGAACTCGCGGACGGTGTCCCGGGTCGCGAGCTCCTCGGCGCTGAGGTCTGCTTCGACGTCGAGCAGGTCGGTCGGGGCGGCGTTCATGGGTCCTCCTGAGGATCGGGGTGCGCGGATGCCTCTGACGAGGATGACGCATGCGTGACCTGGGCAACACACCGCGCCACATATTTGAGCTTTAGGTATCACTGAACTGCACATTAGGTATTTGATGTTTCACAGTGGGTCGTGGGAATGTGATCTGCACGACATCCATCCACCCCTCGGAGGACTCCTGTGACCCGACCGTCCCCCAGCGCCGTCGACGTCCCGCCCCGGGTGCGCATCGAGCGCACCGGTGCCGTGGCCGTGCTGACGCTCGACGACGAACGACGCCGCAACGTGCTCGGTCCCGAGCTGCGCACCCGGCTGCGGGCCGCCCTGGCGGAGCTCGCCGCGGACCCCGGGGTCGGCGCCCTGGTGCTCACCGGCGCGGGGGGCTGCTTCAGCGGCGGCGGCGACCTCGCCTCCATGCCGCCCGCAGGTCCCGCCGAGTCCGCCGCCCGGATGGCCGAGGTGGCCGGGCTCGTGCAGGAGCTCGCGCAGCTGGAGAAGCCGGTCGTGGCCGCGGTGACCGGGCCCGCCGCCGGCGTGGCCGTCGGCCTGGTGTGCTGCTGCGACGTGGTGGTGGCCGGCGAGAGCGCCCGGTTCCTGTTCCCGTTCACCCGCCTGGGCCTGGCCCCGGACGGCGGGCTGGTGCACTCCCTGGTCCAGCGCACGGGTGCGGCCCGCGCCCGGCGGATCCTGCTGGAGGCCGCCCCGGTGGACGCCGCCACCGCCCTGGACGCGGGGCTGGCCGACCACGTGGTGCCGGACCAGGACGTGCTCGGCGCCGCGGTCGCCCGCGCCGCGGAGCTCGCCGGCCGGGCCCCGCTCGCCGTCGCCGCCGTGAAGCGGGGGATCCGCGAGGCCTCCGGCTCCCTCGGGGAGGCCCTGGACTTCGAGCGGGACCACCAGCCCGCGCTCTTCGGCACCGCCGACTTCCTGGAGGGCAAGCAGTCGTTCTTCGAGAAGCGGGTCCCCTCCTTCTCCGGGCGCTGAGCGCCGCCACCGCACGTCGAAAGGTCATCATGAGGACAACGAAGTCACGGCTCGCCGCTCTGGGCGCCGTCGCGGTGCTGGGGCTGACCGGCTGCGCGAGCGCCGAGGGGGACGAGCCGGTGGGCCCCAACGGCCTGCCGCAGCAGCTGGTGTGGTCCACCTACAACGTGGGCACCGGCACCTACAACGATCTCGCGGCCATCGCGAACACCCTCACCAACGAGGAGGGGGTGCAGGTGCGGCTGATGACGGCCGACACCGGCATCGGCCGGCTGGCACCGCTCGTGAACGGCACCGTGGACTACTCGCGGGCCGGGGACGAGTACTACTACGCCTTCGAGGGCGACTACGAGTACGCCAGCGAGGAGTGGGGCCCCCAGGACATCCGCATGGTGTGGGCGCCGCTGGGCAACTACGGCCTGCTGGTGCGCGAGGACAGCGGCATCGATTCCTTCGCGGACCTCGAGGGCAAGCGGTTCCCCGAGCTGACCGCCAACACGTCCATCAACAACAAGATGGAGGGCTTCCTCAACTACGGCGGCCTGACCGGGGACGACGTCCAGAAGGTCCCCATCTCCTACGGCGAGCAGATCGCCGGTCTCGAGGCGGGCCAGATCGACGCCCTGTACCAGAACGTGGTCGGCTCCAACATCGACGAGCTCGCGTCCTCCACGGACGTCAAGTGGCTGGGCTTCGACGACCCGGACCCGGCCCGCTACGAGACCTGGGAGGAGCTCATGCCCATGGTGTCGGTCGGCGAGGTCACGAACGCCGCCGGGATGGACGAGGGCGAGAGCGCCCGCGTCCTCGAGTACACGATCCCGCTGACCACGATGGGCTCCCGCGACGCGGACGAGGTCTACCACCTCGTGAAGTCGATGGTCGAGAACTACGAGCACTACGAGGGCACCACCCCGGACACGAAGCAGTTCGGCTTCGACGCCGTGCTCAAGGAGCCGCTGGTGGTCCCCTTCCACGAGGGCACCGTCCGCTACTTCGAGGAGCGCGGCGTGTGGACCGAGGAGCTGGAGCGGAAGAACGACGAGCTGATCGAGCGCGGCGAGCGGATGCGCGAGGCCTGGCCCGGCGTCGTCGAGTCCTCCTCCTCCGCGGAGGAGCTCGAGCAGAACTGGACGGACTGGAAGACCGACGAGCTGGACGGCGAGGAGACCGACGATGCGAACTGAGACCCGGGTGACACCGTTCTGGCGGACGGTGGTGATCGTGCTGACCGTCCTGGGCGTGCTGCTGGCCATGAACCAGGTCTTCTTCTGGAACGTGGGCGGGCTGTCCCTGCTGACCAACTCCTACCTGTACCTGATCCTGGCGGTGTTCCTGCCGGTCGTGTTCATCGTCAACCCCCTGTGCAAGATCCCGCTCGCGCAGCAGGTGGAGGCCCAGCAGGAGCACGGATCCGGCGGCAGCACCGCCCCGGTCCGTGAGCGCCGGGTCCAGTGGTTCGACGTCCTGCTCATGGTCGTCGCGGCGGCCGTGTGCGGCTACTTCGCGGTCAACGGGACGCGGATCAAGGACTTCGGCTGGGAGTACATGGCGCCCACCACCGCCACGGTCGCCGCGTTCGTGCTGTGGCTCGTGGTCCTCGAGGCCCTGCGCCGCACCGGCGGGCTCACGGTGACGGTCATCGCGCTGCTCTTCTCCCTGTACCCGCTGGTCGCCGAGAACCTGCCGATCGGCGTCCTGCAGGGCGTCACCTACGACCTGCCGACCCTGGCGCAGGTGCACATCATGGGCGCCGAGGGCGTGCTGGGCCTGCCCATCCAGACCGCGGCGACCATCCTGATCGGCTTCCTGGTCTTCGGGGTGGCCCTGCAGCACACCGGCGGCGCGGACTTCTTCCACAACCTCTCCATGTCGATCTTCGGCCGCTACCGCGGCGGCGCGGCGAAGGTGTCCGTGGCCAGCAGCGCCGCGATGGGCATGATGAGCGGCAGCGCCGTCTCCAACGTCCTGACCACCGGGCCCATGACCATCCCGGCCATGAAGCGCTCCGGGTTCAGCCCCACCTACGCGGGCGGCATCGAGGCCACGGCGTCCTCCGGCGGGTCCATCACCCCGCCGATCATGGGCACCGCGGCGTTCCTCATGGTCTCCTTCGTGGGCGTGCCCTACACGGAGATCCTGGTGGCCGCGACCATCCCCGCGGTCCTCTACTTCCTCGGCATCTACCTGCAGGTGGACGGCTACGCCGCCCGCAAGGGGCTCAAGGGCGTGCCCGTGGCCCAGCTGCCCCGGGCCCTCACCACGCTCGTCCGCGGCTGGCCCTACGTCCTGGCCCTGGCCCTGCTGACCGGGCTGCTGTTCCTCACGAACTCCGAGACCCAGGTGCCGTACTGGGTGATCCTGGTGCTGCTGGTCGTGGCCGTGCTGCGCCCGGGCCAGAAGTTCGGGCTGCGCGAGTTCGCCGACTTCCTCGTGGACTCCGGCCGGACGCTGGGCAACATCATCGGCATCATCGCCGGCGTGGGCCTGATCGTCGGCGGCCTCACCGCCACGGGCGTGAGCCTGTCCCTGGCCCGCGAGCTGGTCTCGCTGGTCGGCGACAACGTGGTCCTCATCCTCATCGCCGGCGCCGTGACCTGCTTCATCCTGGGCATGGGCATGACGATCTCCGCGGCCTACGTGTTCCTGGCGATCGTCATGGTCCCGGCGGTCATCGACCTGGGCGTCAACCCGCTCGCGGCGCACCTGTTCGTCATCTACTGGGCGTCCGTCTCCTACATCACCCCGCCGGTGGGCCTGGCCGCCTTCGCGGCGGCGGGACTGGCCAAGGCCCCCGCCATGGCCACCAGCGTGGCGGCCATGAAGCTCGGCGCGGTGAAGTACATCGTCCCGTTCGGCTTCGCCCTCAACCCCGCGCTGGTCGCCCAGGACTCGCCCGGCCGGATCCTGCTGGCCTTCGCCCTGAGCATCGTGGGGGTCTACGCCCTGGCCTCGGCCATCGAGGGCTGGACGGTCGGCTTCGACCGCCGGATGCCCGCCCTGTTCCGGGTCGCGGCCGCGGTCGGCGGGTTCCTGCTGTTCCTGCCCACGCCGCTCAGCGCCGTCGCCGGCCTGGTCCTCGTGGCCGGGAGCGTGCTGCTGACCTTCCTCACCGTGCGGACCGGACCCACGGACGACGACGACGCCGCTCCCGCCCCGGCCCCCGCGCCCGCCACCGCCACCGTCTGACCGGAAGGACCCGCCATGACCGACACCACCACGGACACCACCACCACGCCCGGCAACAGCACGGGCACCGCCCTCGACACCGGGACCGGCACCGTCACGGCCGAGCTGCGGGGCAGGGTCGCCGTCGTCACCGTGAACCGCCCAGAGGTGCGCAACGCCCTGAACGCCGGGGTGCTGGACGGGATCGAGGCGGCGCTCGACGCGCTGGAGCGGCGCGAGGACGCCGGCGCCGTCGTCTTCACCGGCGCGGGGGAGAAGGCCTTCGTGGCCGGGGCGGACATCTCCCAGCTGGTCGGCTACACGCTGCGGGACGGCCTGCGGGCCCGGATGCAGCGCCTCTGGGACCGGATCCAGGACCTCGAGCTGCCCACGATCGCCGCGGTCAACGGCTTCGCGCTGGGCGGGGGCAACGAGCTGGCGATGTCCTGCGACATCCGCGTGGCGGCCGGCGGCGCCCGCTTCGGACTGCCCGAGACCAACCTCGGCATCCTCCCCGGCGCCGGCGGCACCCAGCGGCTGTCCCGGCTCGTCGGGCTCGGCCGGGCCCAGGAGATGATCCTCACCGGCCGGATCATCGACGCGGAGGAGGCCCTGCGCATCGGACTGGTGACCAGCGTGGTCCCGGCGGACGAGCTGATGGACGCGGCGCTCGCCACCGCGGACACGATCCTCGCCAAGGGCCCCCTGGCGGTGCGGCTGGCCAAGCTCGTGGTGCGCAACGGCGCCGAGACGGACCAGCGCACCGGGCTGCTGCTCGAACGGCTGGCCCAGTCCCTGCTCTACGCCTCCGACGAGAAGGCCGAGGGCGCGAGCGCCTTCCTGGAGAAGCGCCCCGCCCGCTTCCGCGACGACGACTGACCACCGGCCCCAGCCCCGGTCCCGAACCCCATGGCCCCACCGACGGGTCCCACCACATCCTCCGAGGAGCAGACATGAACCCCCAGCCGAGCATCGACGCCGTCCGAGACGTCCTGGTCGTGGGATCCGGTGCCATGGGCACCCAGATCGGGGCGGTCTTCGCCCTCGCCGGCTACACCGTCACCACGAGCGACCTCGACCCCGCCGCCCTCGAGCGGTCCCGGGACGAGGTGCACCGCCGCCTCGGCCGGCTCGCCGAGAAGGGCACCCGGAGCCGGGAGGACGTCGACGCCGCCCTCGCCCGGATGGCGTACACCACCGACTCCCTCGAGGCGGCCCGCACCACCGACTTCGTGCTCGAGGCCGCCGTGGAGCGCCTCGACATCAAGCGGCAGCTGTTCGCGGACCTCGACGAGGCCGCCCCCGAGCACGCGATCCTCGCGACCAACTCCTCGACCATCCCCTCGTCCCTGCTCACGGACGCGACCGGCCGGCCGGACCGGGTGTGCAACATGCACTTCTTCAACCCGGCGCTGGTCATGGCCTGCGTCGAGGTGGTGCGCAACCCGCAGACCTCCGACGCCACCGCGGAGACCACCACGGAGCTCGCCCGCCGGCTCGGCAAGCAGCCCGTCCGGCTCCACCACGAGGTCCCCGGCTTCGTGGCCAACCGCCTCCTCGGGGCCCTGCGGGACGAGGCGCTGCGCCTCGAGGCCGACGGCGTGGCGAGCTTCGAGGACATCGACGTGGCCGCGCGGACGGCCCTGGGCCACCCCATGGGGCCGTTCGAGCTCATGGACCTGGTCGGCATCGACGTGGCCTACCTGATCCGGCTGGCCCAGCACGAGCAGAGCGGGGACCCCGACGACCTCCCGCACCCCTCCGTGGAGAAGCTCTACGAGCAGGGCCGGTACGGCCGCAAGACCGGCCGCGGCTGGTACGAGTACGCCGGCTGAGCCCGGACGAGACGCGACGACGAAAAGAGAGAACATGAGCCACTTCGAGGACGCCCACGACTTGCAGGAGATCTTCGGCCGCCCCGGCACGGGCCCGCTCGCCGGGGTGGTGGTGGCGGATCTCAGCCGCGTGCTCGCCGGCCCCTACTGCACCATGCTGCTGGCGGACATGGGCGCGACCGTCATCAAGATCGAGAGCACCGCCGGGGACGACGCCCGCGCGTGGGTCCCGCCCCACCGGGACGGCGAGAGCACGTTCTTCCTCTCGGTCAACCGCAACAAGCACTCCATCGCCCTGGACTTCTCGGACCCCGAGCAGCTCGCGGTCGTGGAGCGGATCATCGCCCGGGCGGACATCCTGGTGGAGAACTTCAAGCCCGGCGGCCTGGTGCGCTACGGCCTCGACTACGAGAGCGTCAGCGCCTGGCGCCCGGACCTCGTCTACGCCTCGATCACCGGCTTCGGCACCGCCGGCGGGGCCGACCTGCCCGGCTACGACCTCCTGGCCCAGGCCCTCTCCGGGATGATGAGCCTCACCGGCGGCCAGCACGGCGAGCCGTACCGGGCCGGCGTGGCCCTCTTCGACGTCATCACGGGCCTGCACGCCTCCACCGGCATCCTGGGCGCGTTCCACGAGCGGCAGTCCTCCGGGACGGGCCAGCACGTGGAGCTGAACCTGCTGACCTCGGCGCTGTCCGGGCTGGTCAACCAGTCCGCCGCCTACGTGGCCGGCGGCAGCGTCCCCACCCGGATGGGCAACGAGCACCCGAGCCTCTACCCCTACGAGCCCTTCCCCACCCGGGACAAGGACATGGTCATCGCGGTGGGCAACAACGGGCAGTTCGCGCGGCTGTGCCGGTGCCTCGGCGCGCCCGAGCTCGCCGAGGACGAGCGGTTCGCCACGGTGTCCGCGCGCAACGCCAACCGGGTGGAGCTGCGCCGGCTGATGATCGAGCGGCTCGCCGCCCGGGACGCCGAGGACTGGTTCGAGCTGCTCAAGGCGGTCAAGGTGCCCTGCGCCCCGATCCTGGGGGTGGACGAGGGCGTCCGGTTCGCGGAGGGCCTCGGCCTGGACCCGGTGGTCCTGGCCGGGACGGGGGGCCGGGAGGTCCCCACGGTCCGCCACCCGGTCGACTTCAGCCGCACCCCGGTCGACTACACGCAGGCCCCGCCGCTGCTCGACGCCGACCGGGACCGCGTCCTGGCGTGGCTCGAGCGCGGCGAGCCCGCGGTCCGGCAGGCGTCGTGAGCGCCGTGCACACCACCGTGCTGCCCGTGCGCTGGTCCGACCAGGACCTGAACCGGCACGTCAACAACGCCCGCGTGGTCACCCTGATCGAGGAGGCGCGGCTCTCGGCGGTCGCCGCCTGGCTGGGGGAGGACGGCGTCCCGGACCCCGCCCGGCCGCGCGTGGTGGTCTCCCTGACGCTCGACTACCTGCGCTCCATCGACCACGGCCCCGAGCTCACGGCCCGCGTCTGGGTCTGCCGCCTCGGCCGGTCGTCCTACACGGTGGCCTACGAGCTGGTCCAGCACGGGCAGGTTGCCGTCCGCGCCCGGACGGTGCTCGTGCAGAAGGACCCGGCCACGGGCCGCTCCACCCCGCTGCCGGTGTCGGTGCGGGCCGCCCTGGAGGGCGTCGTCGTCCCGGAGCCGGAGCCGGACTCCGTGACCGTGCGTGCATGACCGCGTTCCGGAGGGGCCGGCCCGCCCTGCGGGCGCGGCGGATCGCCTATCCGGCGCTGCTGGCCACCACGGCCATGGGCACGATGTCCTCGAACGTGATCAACGCGCCGCTGTACGTCATCCAGACGGACCTCGGCATGACGGCCCAGCAGTCGGTGCTGGCCGTGAGCGCCTTCACGGTGGCCATGGCCACCGCCGTCCCCCTCGCCGGCTGGCTCGGGGACCGGCTCGGGGTCAAGACCTTCCTGATCTCGGCGCTGGGCGTCATGGTCCTCGCGGAGCTCACGGCGGCCGCGGCGGCCGGCACGGAGTCGCTCGTGCTCGCCCGGATGGTGCAGGGCGCGGCGTGCAGCGCGATCCCGCCCTGCGTGCAGGCGGCCCTGGTCACCACCTGGCCGGAGCGGACCGCGCAGACCATGGGTGCGTGGGCCTCCGCCATCGGCGTGGGCCAGGCCGTGGGCCCGCCCTTCGGCGGTGTCCTCACCGAGGCGCTGAGCTGGCGCTGGGTCTTCGTGGTGCACGCCGGGCTGGTGCTCGTGCTGATGGTCCTCCTGGTGGCGTTCATGCCCCGGATCGGGCGGCGGCGCCCGCCGATGCACGTGGCCGCGATGGCCTGGCTCGTCCTCGGCGGCGGCTCGACGGCCGCGGCCGTGGTGCTGGCCGGGCAGTCCGGCCCCTGGTCCTGGGCGGCGGCGAGCGCGGTCTGCGCGGTGCTCGGCTGGTGGCTGTTCGCCCACCTCTGCCGGCGCCGGGCCCGGCGGGCCGCGTCCGGGGCGACGTCCCCGCGGCCCCTGCTGGACCCGGCCCTGCTGCGGGACCCCGCCTACCTCACGGCCGCGGCCGGAGCGGGGCTGGCGATGGGGTCCATGGCGGTGGCCATCGTGGCCGTGCCCCTGTTCCTCGCCTCGGACCTGGACCTGGGCCCGGCCCGGATCGGCGCCGTGGTCTTCACCCTGGCGCTCGCCATGACGGCGGCGGGACCCGTCGCGGCGCGGGTGGGCCGCCGGCACGGCAGCGGCGTCCAGCTCGGCCGTGGGGTCCTGATCCTCGTGGTCGCCGCCCCGGTGGTCACGCTGGCCATGGTCTCGTCCGGTCTGGGCGTGGCCCACTGGGTGATCGTGTCCCTGGTGGTCCTGGGGCTCGTGCTCGCCGGGACCGGCATCGCCTTCGCCCAGAGCGCGGCGGCCACGGAGCTCCTGCTCTCGCCCGCCGGGGGCTCCGGGACCGCGATCGGCATCCACAACATGGCCCGTTTCCTCGCGATGGCCGTGGGCTACTCCGGGGTCTCCCTGGCGTGGGCCACCGGCGCCTCGCTCCTCGTCTTCCCCGCGGTCGCCCTGACCGCGCTGGGACTGCTCGCGATCCTGCGGGCCACCCGCCGGGAACGCCCGGCGACACCGACCACTCCGACCACCGCGGGTCCTGGGACCCGCCGACGAAAGGACCGACCATGACCACCATCTCCAGCGCCCCCTCGACCGAGGCCCCGGCCGCCGTCCGCGCGGGCGCCGCGACCTCCGACTACTTCCGGCTCGACGACGACCTGACGCCCGAGGAGATCGCGATCCGGGACCGGGTCCGCGAGTTCGCCCAGCAGCGCGTGCTGCCCGTGATCAACGACTACTGGGAGCGCGCCGAGTTCCCCTGGGAGCTGGTGCCCGGCCTGGCGGAGCTGGGCATCATCGGCACCACGATCCAGGGCTACGGCTGCCCGGGGATGTCCCGCAAGGCCGCCGGGATGGTGGCCCGGGAGATGGCGAGGGCCGACGGCAGCATCAACACGTTCCTGGGCGTGCACGGCAACCTGTGCATGGGGGCGCTGAACATGCTCGGGTCCGAGGAGCAGAAGCAGCGCTGGCTGCCGGCGATGGCGCGGCTGGAGAAGACCGGGGCGTTCGCCCTCACCGAGCCGGAGCACGGCTCGGACTCGGTGGCCCTGGAGACCTCCGCCCGCCGTGAGGGCGAGGAGTGGGTGATCGACGGGCACAAGCGCTGGATCGGCAACGGGGACGCGGCCGACGTCGTCGTCCTGTTCGCCCGCAACACCGAGGACGGGAAGGTCAACGCCTTCGTCGTGGAGAAGGACGCCGAGGGCAACCACCCGGCCGGGTACCGGCCCGAGGTGATCACCGGCAAGGTCGGCAAGCGGGCCATCCAGCAGGCCGACATCGTGCTCGAGGGCCTGCGGGTCCCGGCGGGCAATCGCCTCGAGAACTGCCGGTCCTTCAAGGACGTCTCCCGGGTGCTGCAGGCCACCCGCGGCGGCGCCGCGTGGGAGGCGGTCGGCCACGGCATGGCGGCCTTCGAGATCGCGGCCGACTACGCCGCGACGCGGCAGCAGTTCGGCCGGGCCATCGGCGGCTACCAGCTGGTCCAGTCCCGGCTGGCGAACATGCTCAGCGAGCTCACCACCATGCAGCTGCTCTGCGACCGCATGGCCGAGCTCGCCGACCGCGGTCAGCTGTCCAACGCGCAGGCCTCCATGGTGAAGATGGCCACGGCGCAGAAGGGCAAGTGGATCTGCAACGAGGCCCGGGACCTCCTGGCCGGCAACGGGCTGCTGCTCGAGAACCACGTCGTCCGGCACATGACGGACATGGAGGTCGTCTCCACCTACGAGGGCACCGACTCCATCCAGGCGCTGCTCGTGGGCCGGGACATCACCGGGGTCTCGGCCTTCAGCTGAGCACCCCCTTCGGCGAGAGGGCGGGGGTCACGGAGTGCTGGGCGCCGGGGCGGGCAGCGGGCCCTCGGGCGCGGGGAACACCGTCTCGGAGATCTCGATGACGGACTGCAGCGCCGGATTGGCGTCCCCGCGGCGCCAGAGGAGGCGGACCTCGACCGGCTTCTGCTCCTGGGTCAGCGGCTTGTAGACCACGCCGCGGGACGGCACGTTGTCCCGGACGCTGGAGAGGATGAGGGAGATGCCCATCCCGGCGCCCACGAGGACCACGAGCGTCCAGGAGTCCGGGGCCACCTGGACGATGCGCGGGACGAACCCCGCGTTCATCGCCAGGGTGTTGAGCCGGTTGGGCAGCGTGGCCCCCGCCCCGCCGGGCAGCACGATCCACGCCTCCCCGGCGAGGTCCTCGACGTCGACCGTCTCGCGGTCGGCCAGCGGGTGGCTCTCCGGGAGGGCGATGAGCAGCTCCTCGAGAGCGACCAGCCGGGAGCTGATCTCCGCGGGCAGGAAGTCCCACCGGCCGATCACGATGTCGAGGGAGTCGTCCAGGACCTTCTCCAGGCCCAGGTAGGAGAACTGCGAGCTGTAGAGCTCCAGACTGATCCCGGGACGACGGCGCCGGACCTGGCGCGCCAGCTCGCCCACCGCCTGGTTCACCGAGGCCCCGGCGAAGCCGAGCCGCACCCGCCCGGTCTCGCCCGCCTGGGACTTGCGGACCACGTCCTTCATGCGCTGCGCGAGCATGACCAGCTCCCGGGCCGGCTCGAGCAGGGCCTCGCCCTGCGGCGTCAGGGTCACGTGGCGGGTGTTGCGCTCGAACAGGGTGGCGCCCAGCTCGGACTCCAGCTGCCGGATCAGGCGGCTGAGGGGCGGCTGCGCCATGTGCAGGCGCTTCGCCGCGCGGCCGAAGTGCAGCTCCTCCGCGACGGCGAGGAACGCCTGGGCCTTGTGGACTTCCATCCGGCCAGACTAGGTCGTGCGCGAGGGGCAGCACGGGAGCACCGGCGTCGCAATTGTCATTTGTGGGGCTTGTCCGCCCGTCCGTGGCATGCTTCCTCTCGTTATGAGGATCGTCATGCTCCGGAAACACGACGTGCCCGATGCAGTAACACGCACTTCCTACCGTCGGAGCTGAACCGCTCGCCCCGCCCCCAAGGAGCAGCCCATGACCGAGCACGCCGGACCAGGACCCGCGCCCGTGGTGCCGCACGCCCGGCGGCCGGTCCTCCGGGTGGTCGGCGGCACCGCTGCCGCCCCCGTCCGCCCCGAGCCCCACCGCGCCGAGCCGGACCCCGAGGACGCCGCCCGGGCCCGCGCCGCGGCCGCGCGGGCCGCCCACCCCTCGTCCGGACTGGGCGTCCCGGGCTTCCAGCGCCCGCAGCCGGGGGGTCCCGCTCAGGACGGACGCCCGGCGGCCGGGACTCCCGCGGCACCCCGGGCGGAGGAGGGGCACGACGTCCCCGCCCTCGACGGGCTCGGCCCGCACGTGGTCACGGGCCCGGTGCTCCTGCCGGCGGCCCGCTCCGGCGACGCGCTCAAGGTCGAGGTGCTCCAGGTCGCGGACCCCGGGGCGTCCGACGGTCCGCTCGGGACCGGGTGCACCGCCTACCTGCCGGTCCGCGCGGACGGGGCCGCCTTCTGCCCCCGGGAGCTCCACCGGGCCCTCGGAGCGGCCGGGCAGCCCCTGCGCGGCACCTTCCGGGTGACCGTGTGCCGGACCGGCGCCCAGGACGTGCCCGCCGTGGCGCACCGTCAGCCGTTCGCCGAGACCGACGAGCACTGGATCGTCGTCGGGCGCTCGGGGACGGAGGACGCCGACGAGCAGACGTTCTGCCTGACCGCGGCCATGCAGCAGGCCGTGCGGGCCGGGGTGGACTTCCTGGCCCGGGACCGCGGCATGGACCGGCCCATCGCCCACGCCTATCTCTCCAGCACCGCGGAGTTCGCCGTCACCCGGCTGGAGGACAGCTCCGCGGGCGCCCACGGCCGGATCCGCAAGGCGGACTTCCGCTGAACGAGCACCCCGCCACGGGCTCCTCCGCCGCGCCCCCGATCGATGTGCATTCGTAACCGTCATATTTCGCATGGGATATGCCGGACCCCTCGGTAACCCCCTAGTGTGGGTGACGCAGGTCACGCGGGCGTCCGTGCGCGGTCCCGACAACGAGGTCGGGCTGTCGCCGCCGGTAGCACCACGGCCGGGGCGCCCGGTGACCTGTCCAACCCCCGCTCCCGCCCTCGGCGCTCGCCGTCACGGCGCGGAAACACGGGGACCCCGAACCGGAAACACGCTCTCCCTATGGTCGTAGGCGTTCGACAAAGCCGCCCCTGACCGCAGGAGACACCCATGAGTGAGCACTTCGCCCGCCGCGCCGCCGACGAACTCCAGCGGGGTCTGGGGCGGCGCACCTTCTTCCGGGCGGCCACCGCCGTGGCCGCCGCCGGCGCGGTCACCGGCACGGGGGTCGGTGCGGCCTCCGCGGCCGTCCCGATGGGCGCCCAGCACCCGGGCGGCGGCCGCCCCGGCTTCCGGGGCTCCGTCCTGCAGCCCGGGAAGGGCAGGATCCCCGGGGACCACTACCTGCCCTCGGACGTGGACAGCGTGCTGTGGGGCTACGTCCCGTCCGTGGACGCCGAGCCCTCGCTGCGCATGCGCTCGGGGCGCACGGTCACCATCGACGCCGTCTCCCACGAGGGGATCCTCGAGGACCAGGGCCGGGACCCGGTGGAGTTCTTCGGCGCGCAGGGGGTCTCCCGCGCCCGGGTCCTGGACGACGCGGTCGAGATCGCCCGCGACTACGACCGCACCGAGCGGGACTTCGACCGGGACGGCCCGCACGTGGTGACCGGCCCGGTGTTCGTCGAGGAGGCGCGTCCCGGGGACGTCCTGAAGATCGAGACCCTGCACGCCGACCTGCGCGTGCCGTACGGGGTGGTCTCGAGCCGCCACGGCAAGGGCGCGCTGCCCCGGGCCGCGGACGGCGGCGCCCCCGCGGGGATCGAGCTCGACGAGGTCATGCCCCCTGTCGCCGCGGACGGCCGCGCCACGGGCGAGCCGGAGGACTACGGCAACGTCTCGGTGTTCACCCCGGTCGAGAAGGGCCAGGGCGTGATGGGCGGCGGCCGGGTCCGCTTCCCGCTGCGCCCGTTCATGGGCATGATGGGCGTCGCATACCAGCAGGGCTCCGGGCCCACGGACGACCTGCTCAACTCGATCCCGCCGACACTGGGCGGCGGCAACATCGACATCCGCCACCTCGGCGTGGGCTCCACCTTCTACCTGCCCGTGCAGACGGACGGCGCCCTGTTCTACGTGGGGGACCCGCACATGGCCATGGGCGACGGCGAGGTGGCGCTCACCGCGATGGAGGGCTCGCTGCGCGGCACGTTCCGGCTCACGGTCTGCAAGGCCGGGGAGGGGGACGCGCCCTCCGTGGCCCACTCCTACCCGTTCGCGGAGACGGACGAGCACTGGATCCCCATCGGGCTCTCCGACCCGGACGGCGCGGCCGGCGGGGAGCAGAACTCCGACCTGGACGTGGCGATGCGCCGGGCCGTGCTCAACGCCCTCGACTTCCTCGAGCAGGACAAGGGGATGGAGCGCGTCGTGGCCTACGCCTACCTCTCGGCCGCCGCGGACTTCGCCATCTCTCAGGTGGTGGACCGCACCGTGGGGGTGCACGGGCTGATCCGCAAGGCGGACTTCGACCGCTCCTGAGCCCGGCCTGTCGATTCGCGGGCATGACCTCTAGTCTGCGGGCATGACCTCGTCCGCCCGGCCGGCAGCACCGGCCGCCTCCCTGCCGCGCACGATCGCCCGGGTGCTCCTCGGGCTCGTCCTGCTCGGCGCCGGGATCAGCCACCTCACGGTGGCCCGCCAGGAGTTCACGGCCCAGGTGCCCGAGTGGCTGCCCGTGCCCGACGACGCCGTGGTGCTCGGCTCCGGGGTGGTGGAGATCGTCCTCGGCGCCGCGCTGGTGGTCCTGCCCCGGCGGGGGGTGCTGCTCGGGTGGCTCGCCGCGGCGTTCTTCGTGGCCGTGTTCCCGGGCAACGTCTCGCAGTACCTCACGCGCACGGACGCCTTCGGTCTGGACACCGACCGCGCCCGGGCCGTGCGGCTGCTGTTCCAGCCGCTGCTCGTGCTGTGGGCCCTGTGGTCCACCGGGGCGTGGCGGTCGTGGCGCCGCTCCCGCCGGGATCAGTCCCGGCGGTCGGCGTAGCGCTCGGCCCAGCGGTCCCGCACGCGCCGGTACAGGGTGAAGGTCCCGAGGTAGGCGAGGGCCGCGAGCACCACGACGGGCAGCCACTCCTGGGCGTCCACGGTGGTCAGCAGCGCCCCGGCCGAGGTCAGCACCAGGGCCAGGACGAGCAGGGTCGCGACGATCGACTTCACGGGCGTCCTTCCGGGGCGCGGCGGCGTTGCGGGGCCCTTCCAGCGTAGCGGCCCGGCACGCGCGGCCTGGAGGCTCAGCAGGCCTCGGCGAGCGTGCGGCCGGTCCCGTCCGCGGGAGAGGTCGCCGGAGAGTTCGCGGAGGAGTTCGCGGGGGCGCCGGCGGGGACGTCGCCCAGGTGCAGCAGGTCCACCACGTCCGCCTCGTCGAGGGCCGCCTCGCGGGCCAGGAGGGTGATCGGCACGCCGTGGCGCACGGCCAGGCGGAGCTCGTCGCGCAGGGACTCGAGGGCCTGGTCCAGCCGCCAGCGCTCGGCCTCGAGACCGGCCTCGAAGGCGCACAGGCGCCAGGCCTGCTCCTGGGCGTCCGGGGCGGCGAGGGGCCCGGCGTCCGCCAGGGCCTGGTCGAAGGCCCACTCGGCGTTCTCGACCCGTCCGGCCGCGGCGAGGACGCGCCGGGTGAAGAACGGGCGGAACAGCATCGCCTCGCCGTCGGGGACGATCGAGGGCACCGTGCCTCCGGGGACCGGCGTCTCCTGCAGGAAGCCGCAGGCGCAGGCGTGCACCCGGCGGCCGTCGATCGCCGCCTCGGCCACGGCGTGGTTGACGCGGTCCTGCACCTCGGCGAAGTCGAGGGTTCGTACCGGCATGGGCCGCCCGCAGTGCACGGGGGCGGCGGGAACCACCCCGGGGTCGTTCCGGACCGCCCGGAGGGGGGAGTGCTCTGTCGTCTCGACGGTGGATCCGGGGTGCAGCTGCTGGCTCATCTTCCGACCTCTTCCTCACGTACCCTGCGGTGTTCCTCTGCCACGGCGTGCGCTCCCTCACAGGAGCACACGATCCCATCGAACAGCAGTGTTACTAGATTGTCTAGTTATCAGTTCACCTGATTTGTAGATCACCTACACTGGAGGCATGACCGCACATCCCCGCACCTCGTCCGGCTACTGGTACGCCGACGAGGGCGACCGTCCTCCGGCCGTGCAGGTGCTCGAGGCCCTGCGGGCCTACCGGGCGGCCGAGTCCGCCATGCGGCTGCGCACCCGCGACTCCATGGGCATGGGGGAGAAGGACGTGCTGGCCCTGCGCTACCTGCTGGAGGCGGACCGCGCCGGGACCCCCTTGAGCCCCCGGGACCTGGCGCTCAAGCTGGGCATCTCCTCGGCCTCCACCACCACGCTGCTGGACCGGCTCTCCCGCAGCGGCCACGTGGCCCGCCGCCCTCACCCCACGGACCGGCGGGCGCTGGTGATCGTGGCCACCCAGGAGGCCGACTGCGAGGTCCGCTCCACCCTCGGCGCCATGCACGAGCGGATGCTCCGTGCCGCCCGGGACCTGTCCGCCGAGGAGGCCGCCACCGTGACCGCCTTCCTGCACGCGATGGCCGAGGCGGTCGAGGCCGTCGACGAGCGGCAGCTCCACGAGCACGTCGAGGACTGCCGGCACCCCGGACCCGGGGCCGCCTGAGCCGGCGCCCGCAACATCGGCGACGGCCTCAAGAACTGACCGGGCCACGACGACGCCGGTCCCCGCCCTCCGAACCGAGGGCGGGGACCGGCGTCGTCGTGGCCGGGACCCCCGGCGGGCCCGTCAGTGGGTCGGGAAGCCCAGGTTGATCTGGGACTCCGAGGGCTCGGGCCAGCGCGTAGTCACGAGCTTGCGGCGGGTGTAGAAGTTGAACGCCTCCGGCCCGTACATGTGGGTGTCGCCGAACAGGGAGTTCTTCCAGCCGCCGAACGAGAACGCGCCGATCGGCACCGGGATGGGGACGTTGACCCCGACCATGCCGACCTCGATCTCGAACTCGAACTGCCGGGCCGTCTTGCCGTCGCGGGTGAACACCGCCACCCCGTTGGCGAACTGGTTGGTGTTGATCAGCCGCACGGCCTCCTCGTAGGTGTCCACCCGCACCACGGACAGGACGGGCCCGAAGATCTCCTCGTCGTAGGCCTTCATGCCCGGCTTCACGTGGTCCAGCAGCGAGACGCCGGTGAAGAACCCCTCGCCGTCGAACTCCTGCCGCGTGCCGTCGACGACGACGGTCGCCCCCTCGGCCTCCGCCCCGGTCACGTAGCCGTTGACCCGCTCCAGGGCCGCCCTCGTGATGAGCGGGCCCATCTCGGAGGCCGGGTCGGTGCCGTCCCCGATGGTCAGCTTCGCGATCCGCTCCTTCAGCCGCTCGATCAGCGGGTCGGCCACGTCCCCCACGGTGACGAGCACCGAGACCGCCATGCAGCGCTCCCCGGCGGAGCCGTAGGCGGCCGAGATCGCGGCGTCGGCTGCCCCGTCCAGGTCGGCGTCCGGCATGACCACCATGTGGTTCTTCGCCCCGCCCAGCGCCTGGACGCGCTTGCCGTGCTGCGCCGAGGTCTCGTAGATGTACCTGGCGATCGGGGTGGAGCCCACGAAGGACACGGCCTTGACCAGCGGGTTGGTCAGCAGCTCGTCCACGGCCTCCTTGTCCCCGTGCACCACGTTGAGCACCCCCGGGGGCAGTCCGGCCTCGGCGAAGGCCTCGGCGATCCACACCGCCGCCGAGGGGTCCCGCTCGGAGGGCTTGAGGATCACGGTGTTCCCGGCGGCGATCGCGGTGGTGATCATCCACAGCGGGACCATGGCGGGGAAGTTGAACGGGGTGATGCAGGCGACCACGCCCACCGGCTGGCGGGTCTGGTGCACGTCCACCCCGGTGGCGGCCTGCTCGAGGAACTCGCCCTTCATGTGGTGCATCAGCCCCGCACAGAACTGCACGTTCTCCAGCCCGCGGGCCACCTCTCCGGCCGCGTCCGAGAGGACCTTGCCGTGCTCGGCGGTGATGATGGCGGCCAGCTCCGGGGTGCGCTCCCGGATGATGTTCTCGACCTTGAACATGATCGCCGAGCGCTTCGACAGCCCGGTGGCCCGCCAGCCGGGCAGGGCGAGCTCGGCGGCCTCCACCGCGGTGGCGACGTCCTCGGCGGAGGCCAGCAGCACCTGCTTGGCCACCTGCCCGGTCGCGGGGTTGTAGACGTCCGCGGTGCGCCCGGACCCGCCGTGGCGCTTCCCGTTGATGAAGTGCTCGATGACCGCGCCGGTGGTCCGGGGGTCCTGGGCGCCCCGCTCGGCGTCCTGCTGCGCGCGGGTCTCGGCGTCCTGCTTGGTGTTCTGCATGGTGTCCTCCTCGGTCGTGGTGGTCTCGGCGCCGTTCAGGCCTGGTCCGGGTCCCAGCCCGGGATCTTCCCGTCCGGCGCGGCGTACTTGGTGATGAGGGAGCAGTCCTTGTCCCCGAGCCCCTCGTCGATGAGCTGCTGGAGCCTCTCCGCCACGAGCTTCGCGGCGGGCAGCTCCACGCCGGTCTGCTCGCCCGCCATGAGCGCCAGACCGGCGTCCTTGGCGGCGAGGGCGGCGCTGAAGGTGGCCTCGAAGTTCTTGTTCGCCGCGGCGGAGTCCACGATGCCGGGCACGGGGTACCAGGTCTGCAGCGCCCAGGAGTTGCCCGAGGACACCGAGGCGATGTCCCAGAACACCTGCGGGTCCAGGCCCAGCCGGTCGGCGAGCACGGAGCCCTCGGCGCAGGCCTCGAGGCAGATGAACAGCATCATGTTGTTGACGATCTTGGCGGCCTGGCCCGTGCCGGCGTGGCCCGTGGCCACGATCTTGCGGGCCATGGGCTCGATGAACGTCCGGGCCTGCTCCACGACATCGGGCTTCCCGCCGACCATGAAGGTCAGGGTGGCCGCGGCCGCGCCGCTGATCCCGCCGGAGACCGGCGCGTCCACGAAGCGGAAGCCGGCGTCCTCGGCGGCCCGGTGGAGCTCCTCCGCGGTCTCCACGTCGATGGTGGAGCTGTCAATGAGCAGCGCGTCCTTCGGGGCGAGCGCGATGACGCCGCTGTCGCCGAGGTAGACGGCGCGGGCGTGCTCGCCCTTGGGGAGCATCGTGAAGACGACCTCCGCGCCCTGTAGGGCCTCCTCCATCGTGTCGAAGGTCTGCACCCCCTTGTCGCGGGCGGCCGCCATGGCGTCGGCGCTGACGTCATGGCCGCGGACGTCGTAGCCCGCTTTCGCGAGGTTGGCGGACATCGGGTTGCCCATGTGGCCGAGGCCGATCCAGGTGATGGTGGTCATCGGGGAGTCCCTTCTGCAAGGTCAATAACTGCAAGGTCGTGAACTGCGGGGTGTCGAGGGTGTCGGGAGCTGGGGGTCATGCACAGCGCGCCCAGCGGCGGACCGGGGAGCCGGTCCGCCGCTGGGCGCAAGTGGGTGATGATGGCGGGGATCAGGAGGTCCGGTCCCGGACGGACTTCTCCTCGGAGAGCCGGCGCCGGTCCTCGGCGTCGACGTCCTGGAGGGAGATGCCCTTGGTCTCGCGCAGCGTCCACACCGAGAACAGGGTGATGAGGCAGGCGATGGCGATGTAGATCGCGATCGGCACCCAGGAGTTGAACTCGCGCAGCAGGGCGGTGGCGATGATCGGGGCCAGCGAGCCGGCCACGATCGAGGTCACCTGGTAGCCCAGGGAGACGCCCGAGTAGCGCATCCGGGTGGGGAACATCTCGGCCATGATGGCCGGCTGCCCGGCGTACATGAGGGCGTGGATCATCAGGCCGATGGTGATGGCCGCCAGGATGATGAAGCTGTTGTCGGTGTCGAACATCGGGAAGGCGATGAACGCCCAGAAGATGCCGAGGAAGGCGCCTGCGGCGTACATCGGGCGGCGGCCCACCTTGTCGGTGGCCCGGCCGACGAGCGGCACGCAGATCGCGTGGATCACGTGGGCGATCAGCAGCAGGAGCAGGATCCGGCTGGTGTCCACGTCCCGCTGGGTGGACAGGTAGGTGATCGAGAAGGTCACCACCACGTAGTAGAGGATGTTCTCCGCGAAGCGCAGGCCCATGGCGCCGAAGACGCCGCGGGGGTACCGGCGGAAGACCTCGCCCACGCCGTAGGCGGCGGACTTCTCCTCGAGGACCTCCTTCTGGGCCTCCTTGAAGATCGCGGCGTCCGTCACGTGGGTGCGGATGTAGTAGCCGATGGCCACGATGACGACCGAGAGCCAGAAGCCCACGCGCCAGCCCCAGGCGAGGAAGGCCTCCTCGGAGAGGGTGAAGGACAGGGTGAGCAGCACGACGGTGGCCAGCAGGTTGCCCAGCGGCACGGCGGCCTGCGGAAAGCTGGACCAGAAGCCGCGCTCCTTGTTGGGGGAGTGCTCGGCCACGAGCAGGACGGCCCCGCCCCACTCGCCGCCCACGGCGAAGCCCTGGACGAAGCGCAGGACCACGAGCATCGCCGCGGCCCAGTATCCGACCTGGTCGTAGCCGGGCAGGCAGCCCATCAGGAAGGTGGCGGCGCCGACCATGACGATCGAGATCTGCAGCAGGTGCTTGCGCCCGTACTTGTCGCCGAAGTGGCCGAAGACGATGCCGCCCAGCGGGCGGGCGATGAAGCCGACCGCGTAGATCAGGAACGCCTTGAGGATGCCGTCCAGCGGGTTGCCGGTGTCCACGAAGAAGAGCTGGCCGAAGACCAGGGTGGACGCGGTGGCGAAGAGGAAGAACTCGTACCACTCCACGACCGTGCCGGCCATCGAGGCCGCCACGACCTTCTTCAGTCCGCCCCGGTTCTCGGGGGAGTCGTTCGGGTCCGCCGACGCGGCGACCCTGTCCTCGGTGCTCATGGGATTCTCCTCCTGCTGGGGAAACGGCGACGGTGGTCACAATGTTTGCCTACAGTGTGCGGATATGTGGTGCGCTTCACAATGACCATGCGCTCGCGGCGCTTGTGCAAAAATGCACATGCCGCCCGGTCGTGTGCGTTCCCCCGGGCCGGTCCAGCCCCCGGGAGGAGAATCCCCTTGTCGCACGGTGCCGACGACCTCCTGCTCCTGCTCGCGGTGGTCCGCCACGGCTCCTACACCGGCGCCGCCGGGGACCTCGGGCTCAGTCACACGACCGTGTCGCGGCGGATGGCGGCGCTCGAGAAGACCGTGGGCGCCCGGCTGCTCGTGCGCACCGGGGAGATGTGGGAGCCCAGCGAGCTGGGCCGGAAGTTCGTGGCCGCCGGCGAGGAGATCGAGGCGGCGCTGGGCTCCCTCCCGCTCGGCGCGGGCGGGCGCGGCAGCACCGTCAACGGCGTGGTGCGGGCGCTGGCCCCGGACGGCTTCGGCGGCGTGGTGATGGGCGCGGCCATGCGGCGGCTCATCGAGGAGCACCCCGGGGTGCGGCTGGAGATGATCAACGCGGCACGGCGGGCGCAGACCAATCCGGTGGGCATCGACCTGGAGGTGGTGGTCGGGCGCCCGGAGGTCTCCCGCAAGGAGGCCTTCCACCTGGCCGACTACTCGCTGGGCGTCTACGCCTCCCGGGACTACCTGGCCGCCCACCCGGCCATCCGCACGCCCGACCAGGTGCAGGAGCACCCGCTGATCTACTTCGTGGACTCCATGCAGGACGTCGCGGAGCTGGACATCCCGCGCCGGCGGTTCCCGCGGATGCGCCAGGGCGTGGGGGCGACGTCCTCGGTGGTGCACGTGGAGCTCACCCGGGCGGGCGCCGGGGTCGGGCTGCTGCCCTGCTATCTCGCCGAGCGGGCGGGGGGCCTGGTCCGGCTCTTCCCCCAGGAGCTGTGGTTCCCCGTGGAGTACTGGGTGGTCTCCCGCGCCGACCTGCTGCGCCGGCCCGCCGTGCGGGCGGTCATGACCGCGATCCGCGCGGCCGTGGCCGACATGAAGGACGAGCTCATCGCCGCCCCGGCGGCGCAGTTCCCGGCGAGCTCCCGCGACTGACCGCGTGCGGCCCGGCGGACCCTACCGGGAGCGGAGGATGTCGAAGACCGAGGAGTCGTCGTGCCGGCCGTGGCCCTCGCGGCGGCCGCGCACGTAGAGCTGCTCGGCCGCCGAGGCCAGCGGCACCGGCTGGGCGACCGCCCGGGCGGCGTCGGTGACCAGGCCCATGTCCTTGACGAAGATGTCCAGGGCGGAGCGGACCTCGGCCTGCTCGCCCTGCAGCATCCGCGGCCCGCGGTCCTCGAACATGAAGGACGTGGCGGCCCCGGTCGAGAGGACCTCCAGGCACTGCGCCGGGTCCAGGCCCATGGAGTCCGCCAGGGCCAGCGCCTCGCCCGCCACGGCGATGTGCACCCCGCACAGCAGCTGGTTGACCACCTTGAACCGCTGCCCGTCGCCCACCCGGGGGCCGACGAGCGGGGCGTTGGCGGCCATCGCGTCCAGCAGCGGCCGGACCGCGGCGACGTCATGGTCCGCGCCGCCGACCATCACGAGCAGGTCCCCGGTGGCGGCGCGCGCCGTGCCGCCGGACACCGGGGCGTCGACGACCCGCCGCACGCCGCGGCCCTCGAGACCCTGCGCGGCGGACTCCACGGCCTGGGGGCCGACGGTCGCCATCACGAGCAGGACCGTGTCCGGGTCCAGGGCGTCGGCGATGCCGCGCTCGCCGAACAGGACGTCGTGCAGCTGCGCCCCGGTCGCGACCATGACGACGACGACGTCCGCGCCGGCCGCCGCCTGTCGGGGATCGGCCAGCAGCTCCAGGGCGTCGCCCACGACCTCCCCGGCGCGGGGGGAGACGTCGAAGCCGCGGACGGGGAAGCCGGTGCGGGCCAGGGCGAGGGCCATGGGGGCGCCCATGGCGCCCAGACCCAGGAAGCCGACGGACAGGGGTGTGCTCATGACGGGTTCTCCTGGGGATCAGAGGTGCGGGTGTGTGCGGCGGCCCGGTCGAGGACCTCCACGACGTCGGCGAGGGCGCTCTCGGTGCCCACGTTGCCGGGGAAGACCACGTAGGGCCCGCCCCGGGTGGTGTCCGGGGCGTCGGTGGGCTGGAACATGGAGATCTGGCCGGGGAAGAACTGGCCGGCCACGGTGGCCCGGCGGATGCCGAGACCGCGGTGGGCCACCTCGTGGGAGGTGATCCCGCCCTTGGCCACGACCCACGCCGGGCGGGCCTGCGCCACCCCGTGCACGACCTCCACGAGCGCGTCGGAGACCGACCGGGCGATGGCCAGCGACTCGTCGGGGTCGTCCGTGCGCACGAGCTCGCGGCTCGTCCACACCACCGCGTCGCTGGTCCCCAGCGCCTCGGTGATCCGCGCGACGGCGTCGGCCACGTAGCCGGGGCGGGCGTCGTCGTCGAGCAGGGTGGGCACGTGGAGCTCGACCTCGAAGAGGTCGCGGCGGGTCCGCAGCTCGGCGAGCTGGCGGTTGGTGAGCCCCACGTGGGAGCCGACCGCCACGAGTCCGTGCGGGAGGCGCCCAGTGCCCACCACGATGTCCTCGGGGCCGAGCTCGCGCGAGCCGGTCAGCCCGGCCAGGGGGCGCACGAAGGACGGGCCGCACCGGGTGACGAACGTGCGGCCCTCGGCCTCGAGGACGGCGAGGGCCTGCGCCACGGTGTCGAGGTCCGCGTACTCCGTGGCGTTGACGACCACCCAGGCCCGGTCCCGGGCCCGGCGCAGGATGCCGGCGACCGCGTCCACGCCCCCGGAGCGGATGTCCGTCAGGCCGATGGAGAGGATCGCGTCCCGGTCCAGCGTCCCGCCGGAGCGCTCCACGAGGAAGTCCTTGAGGTCGGAGGAGGAGTAGCCGAAGGTGGCGTCCGCGGCGAAGTCGGTCTCCCCCACGGGCATCGGGCGGCCCTGCAGGACCGCGTAGTGGACGTCGTCCTCGGTGTAGCGGCCGGCCTCGAGCATGGCCGGGGCGAGGAGGAACCCGTCGACCGCCACCCCGTGGCGCGCCAGGGCGTCCGCGAGAGCCGTGGGTTCGGCGATGACGTGCCCGCGCAGGGTGGAGTCGCTGCGGGAGACGAGGTGGGGCAGGGGCAGGCGCTCGGCGGTGAGAGCCTCCAGCACCGCGGAGACGAGCTCGGTGTTGATCGCCACGGCCTCGGCCTCGGGCCGGGCCCGGCTGTTGGTGAGCACGAAGCAGGTGCGCCCGGGGTGCCGGACGACGTCCAGCACGGGGGCGGGGTCGAGCTCCAGGACGATGTCGACGTCGTGGACGCACTGGGAGCCGGTCGGGTCGTCGTCGAGCACGAGCAGGGTCCGGGGAGCGGTCATGCGGGGACTTCCTCTCGGGGAGCGGTCAGGACGGTCCTCAGGTCCTGGTCGGTTCCACACCGACACTCCACCTGTAAGATGTCAGACATGCTATGTGTCGTGAGACACGTGGTCAACGGCAGGGATGCCGCGCGCGGCCGGGGGAGTCGTCCCTCGACAGCTCGGACATCTGACATTTCGTGGTTGATAGGATCCCCTGTCACGGGCGGAGCACGCAGGAGCTGCCCTCCGCCGTCCACCTCACCGCAGAGGAGCACCATGGCCCGCCCGTCCCTGGTCGACCAGGTCGCCGACGCCCTCCTCGACCGGATCGTCGCCGGGGACCTCCCCCCGGGCTCGGTGGTGCCCGGCGAGATCGACCTCAGCGCGGAGCACCAGGTCAGCCGCATGACAGTGCGGGAAGCGGTCAGGACCCTGGGCGCCCAGCGCATCCTCCGCGTGGAGCGCGGACGCGGGACCTTCGTGAACCCCGTGTCCCAGTGGGCGTCCCTGGACGCCGTCATCCGGGCGGTCTCCGAGGGGCAGGACGACGCGGCGGCCGCCGTGCAGCTGATCGAGCTGCGCCGCTTCCTGGAGACCGGCGCCTGCGAGCTGGCGGCCGGACGGCTGTCCGCCGCGGAGCTGGCCGGGCTGGCCCGGGACGCCGACGCCATGGAGGACGCCCACCGCGCCCAGGACGTGGCGGCCTTCGTGCGCGCCGACCTGCGCTTCCACGAGCGGATCCTGCAGGCCTCCGGCAACGTGTTCATCGCCGTCCTGTTCGCACCGCTGCACCGGGTGCTGGAGGAGCGGCGGGCCCAGACCTCCCGGGTGCCCGAGATCCAGGCCCACGCCATCGCCGAGCACCGCAGGATCGTCGCCGCCCTGGGCTCCGCCGACCCGGTGCGGGCCCGCCAGGCCATGGACGAGCACATGCAGCAGACGCTCGCCGACCTGAAGACCTACGTCCTCGGGGACCTCTTCCCGGCCGACCGCTGAACGACACCTGACGAAGGACTGTGCCCGTGCGCGCCAACCTGCTCGACGTCGTCACCTCCGCCCTCGACGCCCGCACCGCCGTGCCGGCGCTGAGCACCTACGACTTCACCACGGCCCAGGCCGTGGTGGCCGCCAGCGAGCGCGCGGACCGTCCCGTGATCCTCCTGGTCCCGCCGAAGGCGGCCGCCGGGAGCGGGGGCCGGCGCCTCGTCACCGCCCTGCGCCACCTGGCCGACGACGCTGCCACCCCCGTGTGCGTGCAGCTGGACCACGCCGTCGACCTGGGGCTCGTCGAGCAGGCCGTGGCGGCCGGCGTCGACGCCGTCCTGGCCGACGGCTCCGCCCTGCCCCACGCCGAGAACGCCGCGTTCGTCGCCCGCGCCCGCGAGCTGGCCGGCCCCGGCGTGGTGGTCGAGGCGGAGCTCGGCAGCCTCCCCGGCGACGAGGACACGGCCCGAACCTCCGCGGCCGGCGGCATGACCGATCCCGATGCGGTCCCCGCCTTCCTGACCGCGTCCGGGGCGGACCTGCTGGCCGTGAACGTGGGCAACGTGCACGGGCACTACCAGGGCACCCCGCGCCTGCACTGGAGCCGCCTCGAGCAGATCTGCGAGGCCGCCGACCACACCCCCCTCGTGCTGCACGGCGCCTCCGGGATCCCCGAGACCATGCTGGTCCGCGCGCCCCTGGCGGGCATCGGCAAGATCAACATCAACACCGAGCTGCGCTCGGCGGTCCTCGCCGCCCTGGCGGACCGGCTCGAGGAGCGCCGGCACGAGGGCCTGGACCTCTGGGCGCTCCTGGGCGACTGGACCGGGGCGGTGCGCGAGTTCACCGCGCTGGCCCACGCGCTGACCACCGCCGAGGCCCGGTCCAGGAATTCCTGAGCACCGGTCCGTCGTTGTGCCCCACCGTGCCCCGGGGCCCGGTCCGCCGGCCGCCTCCGGAGCACCAGCTGGATCCACCAGCACCGATCACGACCAGAGGAGTTCCCCATGGAGTACACCCGACTCGGCAGTTCCGGCCTCTACGTCTCCCGGCTGGCCCTGGGCACCATCCCCTTCGGCTCCGGCGGAGGGTTCGAGAAGATCGCCGGGCTCGGCCCGGACGAGGCCCGACGCCAGGTCGACGAGGCCCTGGACCGTGGCGTGAACTTCATCGACACCGCCAACCTGTACTCCGCCGGGGACTCGGAGCGCGTCCTGGGCGAGATCCTGGGGAGCCGGCGGGACGACGTCGTCCTCACCTCCAAGGCGCGGACCCCCACCGGGGACGGCCCGAACGACGGCGGCGCCAGCCGCCTCCACCTCACCCGCGCGGTCGAGGACAGCCTCGAGCGGCTGCGGACCGACCACCTCGACCTGCTCTACCTCCACCAGTGGGACGGGCAGACCCCGATCACCGAGACCATCGCCACCGCCGACGAGCTGATCCGGGCCGGGAAGATCCGGTACTGGGGCGTGTCCAACTACAACGGGTGGCAGCTGGCCAAGACGGTCTACGAGGCCCGGGCGGCGGGGCTGCAGGGCCCGATCGCGCACCAGGCGTACTACACGCCGGAGGCCCGGGAGATCGAGTACGAGATCCTCCCGGCCGCCCGGGACCTCGGGATCGCGACCTTCGGCTGGAGCCCTCTGGGCGAGGGGCTGCTCAACGGCAGGGTCCGCCGCGGCGCCGAGACCCCGGCCGACACCCGCCAGGGCACCGGCTGGCCGGAGCCCCACGTGGTGGACCGGGACCGCGCCTACGACCTGATCGAGCTCTTCGACGAGATCGCCGGGGAGCTCGGCTGGACGATCCCCCAGGTGGTGATCTCCTGGATCCTGGGCCGCCCGGGCATCGACGGCACCGTGATCGCCGCGCGCAGGTTCGAGCACCTCACGGAGGACCTCGACGCCGCCGAGCTGACGCTGCCGCAGGAGGCCCGGGACCGCATCACCACGGCGTCGCAGCTGCCCGCCTACTATCCGCTCTGGCACCGGCTGCTCAACGGCCAGGACCGGCCCGAGCCCGCGGAGGCGGAGTTCTACGCCGAGCAGCGGGGCCACGTCTTCGGGGAGGAGCAGGCCTGATCCCACCGGCCTCCACCTCGGGGTGGATTCCCCGGGAAGGCCCGAGAACTACCCTGTGGGCATGACCTCGTACCCTCCGCCCCGGCCGGCGCCCTGGCAGACCGGTGCCCCGTCCGCCCGCCCGGGCGGCGGGACTCCGGTTCCGCGGCCCGGCGGGCCGACGACGACGGCGCCGCTCACCCACTCGGAGTTCTACCGCACGCCCCGCAACCGCTGGTGGAAGGGCCTGATCAGCATCCTGGCCGTGAGCGCGGCGATCCTGCTGATCTCGGTCGTGGTGTCCTTCGGCGCCGTGGCGATCGAGCTCCTGCGGGGCACGATGAGCACGGAGCAGATCGCGAGCGGACAGATCGCCCTGACCCCGGTGCTGCTGCTGGCCACCAACCTGGCGCTGATCGCCTCGGCCGCCGTCGCGGTGGTCCTGCACCGGTACCTGCACCGGCAGCCGGTCGGCACCCTGCACGCGGTGGAGGGTCGCTTCCGGTGGGGCTGGCTGGGACGGGCGGCCGTCGTCGTCGTCCCCCTGTTCGTGGGCTACGCGGCGGTGGTGGCGCTCCTCGAGGCCCCGGGGCCGCTGGTCCTGGACGCGACCGCCTGGGCCTTCCTCGCGATCGTCCTGCTGACCACGCCCCTGCAGGCCGCGGCCGAGGAGTACATGTTCCGCGGGGTGATCCAGCGCGCGGCGGGCTCATGGGTCTCCGGGGCGGTCCCGTCCCTCCTGCTCGGCACCCTCGTGAGCGCGGCGGCCTTCTCGATCGCGCACTTCGCCACGGACGGCTGGCTCATCGCGTACTACTTCGTCTTCGGGGTCGCGATGTCGCTGCTGACCCACTTCACGGGCGGGCTCGAGGCGGCCTCGCTCGTGCACGCGGCGAACAACGTGGTGCTGTTCCTCGTGTCCACGCTCACGGGGCAGATGGGTGAGGCGGTCGACCGCTCCGCCGGCGTGGGCGGACCGTTCATGCTGGCGCCGATGCTCGTCATCGCCGCCGTCGCGGCCGTGCTGATCCTGCTCGGCCGGCGGCGGGGACTGCAGCGCCGGGCCGTGCCGCCGGCGACCGCCTGAGGCCGTGCCGCCGGCGACCGCCTGAGGCCGTTCCGCCGGCCGCGGACCAGCAGGACCGGTGGGTGAGGCCCACCGGTCCCGGTGCGGGGACTCAGAGCTCGCGGTCCTCCACGACGTCGAGGTCGCGGAACGTCGGCTCCCCGTCCATGAGCTCGCGCATCTTCCCGGCGTACTCCTGGGTCTGCGGGAGCTCGGAGTTCTCCATGGCGGACTCGTAGGAGTCGAAGGAGACGATCTCGTAGTAGCGGCTCGGGTCCTTGCGGTCCTGCGCCAACAGGACGCGGCGGGCCGTGCGGTTGCCCTGCGAGGCCCGCTCCCACTCCGCGACGACCTCGGCCACCTCCTCCGGCCGCGAGGTGGTGTATTCGATCAGCTGGATGAAGGCCATCGTGCACGCTCCTTGGAATGCGACCCCTCCCCCGGGCCACCAGTCTAGGCCGGTGCGGGTGGGCCACCCAGAGCGGCGGACAGATGACGGAGCCGGTCTCCGCGGCCGGGCAGGTGGCCGGGCAGGGCTACTCGGCGGCGGTCTCGCCGGCCCAGGCCTCCGCGTAGAACGGCGCGGAGCGGGAGTCCAGCAGCTCGGCGTAGAGCTCCGGCTCCATGGCCTGCGCCGAGTCCTCCGGGACCGTCGGGGCGAACGCGGACACGCCCAGCCCGGCCGCGCGGTCCTGCAGGGTCAGGCCGGCGGCCTCCAGGAGCGTGGGGTACATGCTCAGCTGGTCCACGCCGGGGCGCGGCGTGCTGCTCCCGTCCGCGCCGGGGACCCAGATCCGGTTGAAGATGGTGCGGTTCTCGTGGTGGTCCAGCTGCTCGTGGAAGGCGTCGCCGGCGCTCATGTGCTTGAGGTGGTCGCCCATGATCACCACGGCGGTGTCCTCGAGGTAGCCCTGCTCCTCCATGTGCTCCACGAATCCGGCCACCTGGGTCATGGAGCAGAAGAACGCGGAGGTGACCTCGTTCTGCGTGTCCACGGTGCAGTAGTCGTAGATGTGCACCGGCTCGTGGGTGTCCAGCGTCAGCACGGAGAGGTTGAACGGCCGGCCGGTCTCCTCCGCCTCGGCGTGCAGCGCGTCGATCTCGTCCGCGGCGTGGGCCATGAGGCGTCCGTCGCTCAGGCCCCAGTCCCCGCGGAAGCTCTCCTCCGGGTCACCGGCGGCGCGCCAGTCGGAGAGGTCCTTGACCTCGTCATAGCCGTGGCTGCTCAGGAAGGTGTCCTTCGCGGCGAAAGAGGCGTTGGCGCCGCCCAGGAAGACGCTCTGGTAGCCGTGCTCGTCCAGGACGTCGCCCAGACAGGTGGTGCCGCCCAGGTAGGTCTCGACGTCGCCGCCGAGCTCGTTGAGGGCGCCGCTGTCCGCGGCGGAGCCCATGCCCTTCAGCGGGATGCCGCACTGCGTGGCGGTGAGCCCGGCCATGGTCCAGCCGCCGCCCCGGTACTGCTGGAAGTCCGCCACGCTCTGCCAGCCGTCCGAGGCCGCGGTGACCTCCTTGAGCGGGGCGAACGCGTCCTTCTCGAAGTGCTCGTCGTTGGCGAGGGTCTGCTCGCCGGACTCGAGGTAGATCAGCACCAGGTTGCGCCGGTCCTGGTCCCCGGTGACGACCGGCGCCGTGTAGTAGTCGCCGAGGTCGTACTCGGAGTTTCCCGCCCTGATGTAGTCCCGCACGCCCACCGTGGTGGCGAAGGCCGTGGTGCCGCCGACCACCAGCGTGCCCACCAGGGCGGTGGTGAGGGTGCGCATGACCCACCGGGTGCGGCGAGGGCGCGGGTCGTGGCCGTGGTGGCGGCGCCGGCGGCGCCGGACGTGCTGCCACAGGGCGATCCCGGCGGTGAGGAGCAGGGGCACCACGCCGATCCCCAGGATGCCCATCCAGACGATGGCCCCGCCCCCGCCGTCCATCTCCACGGAGACGAGGTTCAGGAGCATCTGCCCCACGGAGATCTCGCCCCAGTAGTACCGGATGCCGGCGGCGGCGATGAGCAGCGCGAGCCCCGCCCAGATGAGGACGTAGACCAGGACGTGTCCCAGGACAGCGCCGACCCGTCGGATCACGTGAAGATTTCGATCGGACATGGCACCACCTCGCGTTCCAGGTGCGCGCGTGGTCGCCGAACGCCCTTGACATCAAACCGTTCTCGGGTGCATAGAACCCTAGTACCGATTCGTAACCTGTTCAACAGTGGTTCACCAGGGAATGCGGAACAGTTCACCTCCGCGTGCGCCGCACGGCCGTCCGTTCAGGGGAGGCAGGCTTGGCGGACTTCTCCGAGACGGCCCGCGATCCGACCGGTGCCCAGCAGGGGCACGGCCGGCTCGCGGGCCGTCTGGGAGTAGTCCGTGGACGCTACCGGGCTGTCCGGTGGGCGGTCAGCGCACGGCCTTGCTGCGCCCGGCCACGCCCTCGGCCACGCCGATCAGCAGCACCGCGGCGACGACGGCCACGATGAAGCCCAGGATGTTCAGCTCGAAGATGTCCCCGGTGCCCAGCGCACTGGCGATGACGCCGCCGATCACCGAGCCGGCCAGGCCGAGCAGCAGCGTGGCGATCAGGCTGAGGTTCTGCTTGCCGGGCTTGATCAGGCGGGCGAGGGCGCCGATGACGAGGCCGGCAACGATGAATCCGATCATGGGTGATGTCTCTTCTCTGTCGTGGTTCCCGATGAGGACGGGACGGGGGGAGGGTTCTCGGGGCAATGTCGCCCATCGATCCTACGCATACTCAGCCGACTGTCGAACTGACCCTCGAGAGCCGCGTCCGCCGCGGGGCGAACGGGCGCACGTCCTCGATCATCGGAGGGCCGGGCGGTACCGTGAACGGCGTCACACCCGTGCACCGATTCCGGAGGTCGTCGTGAAGATTCGTGGAGCCGTCCTGGAGACCATGGAGGCCTCCGCCCCGTATGCCGAGTCGCAGCCGCTGCGCGTCGAGGAGCTCGAGCTCGGCGAGCCCGGGCCCACCGAGCTGCGGGTGCGGATCACCGCCGCCGGGGTGTGCCACTCCGACCTCTCCGTGGTCAACGGCAACCGGCCGCGGCCCCTGCCGATGCTGCTGGGGCACGAGGCGGCCGGCGTCGTCGAGCACGTGGGCGCCGAGGTCACGGACCTGACCGTGGGCCAGCACGTGGTGATGGCGTTCCTGCCGCGTTGCGGCGAGTGCGCCGCCTGCAAGACCGAGGGGCTCCTGCCGTGCACGGTCGGCTCGAAGGCCAACGCCTCCGGCACCTTGATCGAGGGCTCGATGCACCTCACCTCCGAGACCCGCGGCAACGTCTACCACCACCTGGGGGTCTCCGGCTTCGCCACCCACGCCGTGGTGGACCGGCGCTCCGTGGTGCCCGTGGGTGAGGACGTCCCGGCCGCGATCGCGGCCGTCATGGGGTGCGCGGTGCTCACCGGGGGAGGGGCCGTCATCAACGCGGCGCAGGCCACCGCCGACGACGCCGTGGCCGTGGTCGGCCTCGGCGGCGTGGGACTCGCCGCGGTGCTGGTCGCCAAGGCCGTGGGCTGCCGTCGGGTGATCGCCGTGGACGCGCTGGCCGAGAAGCTGGAGCTGGCGAAGGAGTTCGGCGCGGACGAGGCGCTCACCCCGGACGAGCTCGTGGCGCTCGAGGAGAAGCCGCGGGTGGTCATCGAGGCCGCCGGGCACCCCCGGGCGTTCGAGACCGCGTTCAACGCCACCGCCGTGGGCGGGGTGACCGTCACCGTGGGCCTGCCCGCGCCCGGGGCGATGTCCCAGATCGAGCCGCTGAAGATCACCGCCGAGGCCCGCCAGATCATCGGCAGCTACCTCGGCTCGGCCGTGCCGGCGGTGGACATCCCCAAGTACGAGCAGATGTGGCGGGACGGCGTGCTGCCGCTGGAGAAGCTCATCACCTCCCACATCACGCTGGACCAGATCAATGAGGCGATGGACGAGCTGGACGCGGGGCGGGCGGTGCGGCAGGTGATTGAGTTCCCGGAGGGCTGAGTTAGTAGATCCGCACTATGTCTGGAATCCGTCGATAGGTTAGCTGTCAGCTGACTGTTGTTGAGCCCGGCGTCATGAGTATGAGCGGCTCGAGTCGATATGGGGGTGCTTTGTATCGATTTCGAACGGTTGCACTAGTTACCATGATGAGTCCTCGGTTTGCGAACGCTCCGAGGTGCCAGAACAGCAACAGGAGGCGACGCGGTGCCTGCAGTGGCCGATGAGATCGACGATCTGTACGAAGACTTCGTCAGATTACTGGAGATCGACACGCCCGAGGGCGCGGTCAAGATGCTGCGGCGTTGGAAAACCGACGAGGAAACCATCTCCGGAATTCAGGAACGTCACGAAGCCGAAGTGCTCAAGATTCGTGAGCTCGAGGAGCCACGTACCGTCGTTACCGATGGCCGTGACACCTGGTACACCGGTCCTAAGCCTGGTGATGTCTGCTGGCCCGCGGTTGCGCACTCGTTGAAGCGGGACGGGTGGACGGATGACTCGCTGGAATCCTTGGACCGTTCCTCCACACGCATCGTGTCGCTCCTCAACCATCCCAAGGAGAAAAGCTTTCAGACACGCGGACTGGTGGTCGGCTATGTCCAATCCGGCAAGACGACGAGCTTCACCTCGGTCATCGCCAAAGCCGTCGACCGTGGGTACAAACTCGTCATCGTTCTTGCCGGTATTCACAACGGCCTGCGGCGACAGACCCAGGTCCGCCTTGTGCAGCAGCTCGTCGAACCAAACCCGGCGCGCTGGACCCAACTGACCGAACTGGATCACGACTTCACACCTCCGGCCAATCCTGCGGCCTTTTTCGGGGCGCAGAACAAGACCCACGTCCTGTGCGTGGTGAAGAAGAATGCCACCGTGCTCAGGAAGCTCTCGAAGTGGCTGGACAAGGCGGGCCCCTACCTGAAGGACTGCGCGACTCTGGTTATCGACGACGAGGCTGATCAGGCCACTGTCGCCACGAAATCCATCAACCCCCTGATTCGTGGGGTTTTGGACAGCCTTCCGAAAAGCGTGTACCTCGCCTACACCGCTTCCCCTTTCGCCAACCTGCTCATCGACCCGTCGGACCCCGGGGGGCTCTACCCGCGAGACTTCATCGTCAATCTCCCGAAGCCGGAGGGCCACTTCGGTACCGAGGTGCTCTTCGGACGTGAATCCATCGAGGGAGAGAGTGCCGAGGACGTCGACGACGGATACGACATGATCCGCAGCATCCCGGAGACGGAGGAGCCGCTGGTCCGCCCCATGACGAGGGCAGAAGTCGAAGGTTTCGAACCGGAGATCACCGGCACACTCAAAGCTGCTGTCGAGTACTTTTGGCTCGCCACGGCTGCGCGCCTGGTGCGTGGCGCAGGTAAGAAGCACAGCACGATGCTCATTCACACCAGCGTCAACACCTCGGTGCACGACAGCTTCCGAGCACCTCTGGTCACACTCCGCGCGGAGGCTGTGCAGAGTCTCGGCGACCCCGATTATCGGCGTCACCTGCGTGAGCTCTGGGATACCGAGACGTCGCATGTGCCGGCCGAGGATTTCGGTGAGAAGAAGGTCGAGTTCGAGGAACTCGAGGAGCAGCTGCCAGCCGTCCTGGCACGCTGCCGCGTGATCATGGACAACTCGAACAGCCAGGATCGGCTCGACTACGACAACGGCCCGGTCATTGCGATCGCCGTCGGGGGGAACACCCTTTCGCGAGGCCTCACTCTCGAAGGACTTGCAGTCAGCTATTTCGTTCGAGCGGTCTCTGCCTACGACACACTTCTCCAGATGGGCCGATGGTTCGGCTTCCGGCACGGTTACGCGGACCTGCCCCGCATCTGGATGACGGATGAGCTCGCCCGGTGGTTCCGTCACCTCGCCACGGTCGAAGCGGAGATGCGGCGCGACATCGACGTTTACATGACCGAGGACAAGTCGCCGCTCGACTTCGCAGTCCGGTTGCGGACACATCCTGCGCTGCAGGTCACCGCAGCGGCGAAAATGAAGGCTGCAGTGAAAGCTGCCTCCTCGTACGGTGGCCAGCGGGTCCAGACGCACTATTTCGATCTCACGAAGGAGAGGCTGGAGCAGAACATAGAGGCCGCACGTTCTTTCGTGCGTTCGGCGGAGAACCAAGTGCCGGACGTCGATACCTCTCGTCCGGGCCGATTCGTATACCGAGGCGTGCCCTACGAGGACGTGCTTAGATTCCTCGACTCCTACGCCTTCCATCCGGACGCGACCGAAGGGCGTGCGAAACTCCTGAAGGAGTACATCGACAAGCGGGTAGTGCACGCCAATGCACTGCGGCGCTGGAACCTGGTCCTGCTGGGCAACGCCCCGACGGCAGACGAAATGAATTTCTCGTTCTCGGAAACGGCTGTGGTGGGTCTCGTCAACCGCGCCAAACTAAAGGTGAGCGATCAGGATCCGTACTTCGCCGACATCAAGACGCTTATGAGCCGCCATGATGCCGTTGCCGATCTGCCGACAGCCACCCCCGGTATGAGCGAGAAAGAGATCGTCGCCCATCGTCGAAAAAATGCTTCAGACATCGGACTCATTGTGCTGTACCCGATCGATAAGGACTCACGACCAGCGCCGGGAAGGGAAGACCGACGTCTGCCTCTCGGAGCACCGGAACACGTGATCGGAGTGGGCATGGTCTTTCCGCGACCGTCCGGTGCGGACGACGCGGTCGAATACGAGTACGTCAGCGCGGATCTTTCCCGCGTCAGGCTCGAGGAAGAGGATCTGAGCCTTCTCGAGGCCGAGGAATGAATCCATTGGAGGAAAACCTGTCCGCTGCTTGGTCCGTCCTGACCGGCCGCCCACCCAGTACCAGTACGGCGACCGCCTACAGGACTCGGGCCCTGTCCGTGGAGGTGAACGGCAGCGCGGTCCTTGTCGGTCTCGATACGCATGACCGCCGACATCTGTTCATTCCGATCCCCTCGAGCACCCGCCTGTGGCAGGGTCTGGACGGTCCAGGACTGATGCTGCGGAAGCGGCCGCTGGAGGACGAGGCGACATATCAGACCTATGCAGATCTGGCCTGTCTGAACCCGGGCATTGACGATCTGTTCGAGGAGCTCTGCCATGAGGTGATCGAGGCACTCCAGGAAGGCACGTCGAGCCCCACCAAAGCGCTGTACGGCGTCATCAACAGATGGCGCGCACTCTTCCAGGCCTCCCCGGCGATATCGGCAGAGACTGTTGCTGGGCTGTTCGCCGAACTTGTCGTCCTGAAACGGATGCTCGCCCAGGATCCCAGCGCTCACAGGACTTGGACAGGACCCACCGGTGCGCCCAAGGACTTTCTCTCGCAAACGATGGCCATCGAAGTAAAAGCGACCACTCGGGCCGAAGGTCGGAAACTACGCATCCATGGGCTGAATCAGCTGGAGCCTCCTGCTGGGGGGACACTGACGGTCTCCTGGTTCCGCTTGGAGCGCTCCGAAACTCACGATGCAATCGGCCTGAACGATCTTGTGGGTGACGTCCTCGCACTCGCCGACGACGAGCCAGCAGTCCTGGACCTTCTCGCCGAGATCGGCTATCGACGTTACGACCAGAGCCGCTACGACGACGACCGGTTCCGGCTCCTCGACGAGCGCTGGTACCCCGTGGACGAGGGCTTCCCACGACTGTCCGCCTCGGCACTGGATGGGCAGTGGCTGCCACCCCGGGTGACCGATATCGACTACACGGTCGACCTGTCCGGTGAGCCGCCGGTTCCCATGACGGAGAGCGCCGTGGAGGAACTCCTGATCAATTTCATCGGGGAGCGAGCATGAGTGTGGTCACGTGGCTTTCCCAGCCCTTCCCCCCGGAAGGCGCCACTGCTGCCGAAGGCATACGAAACCAACTGGGACGCCCCGAACTGGACATGTTGACGATTCTGGTGCGTGAGGCCGCGCAGAACAGCTGGGACGCCAGAGCCTCCGATACCGCACCCGTGCAGTTCGACATCTCCCTCAGAGACATCGGGCCGGCCCAAATGCCGGCGTGGCGAGCAGCCCTTCAACCGAATGTTCCTCCGGACAGCGACGGGTTCCCCCTACGAGCGCGACTTCGGGATCCCGCACTGCGAGTTCTGGAGGTCTCGGATCGGGGCACCCGGGGATTGGGAGGACCGACGCGGGCGGACGTCGTCACGTACGGTCCGCGGGACTTCGTGACTTTTGTGCGCAATATCGGGGAACCGCGTGATCGGCACCTGGGTGGGGGAACGTACGGGTTCGGGAAGGGAATTTTCTATCTCCTCTCGATGGTCGGGACGGTCCTCATCCACACCCGAGCGCGTAATGCAGAGGGGGTTCTCGAGACACGGTTGATCGGGTGTGCGCTGCGCAAGAGCTATCCGTGGACCGATGCCGAGAGCGGCCAACGACGCACGTACACGGGGCGTCATTGGTGGGGCGTTCCGGGTGAGGACGGCCTGATGGAACCTTTGGTGGGCGACGAGGCCGAGGACATGGCGGCGCGATTGGGAATGAAGAGGTTCGCTGCTGAGGAGACCGGAACGACCGTAGTGGTGATCGATCCGAACGTGTCTGGTCTGGAACCTGCTGATCTCGGTCGTTATTTGGCGGAGACGATCTGTTGGCAGTTGTGGCCGAAGATGTTGGGGCGCGCCGATGGCTCCGTCCCGATGGAGTTCAGGGTGTGCTCCGATGGGATCGACTACGAGGTGCCGGACCCGCGGAAGTTCCGGCCGCTGAATCTCTTCGTGAAGGCCTACGAGGCAATGTCCGGGGATGCCGGGGAGGAGCTGTGGTGCGGGAATCCCAAGCGCCTTCTCGGTCGAATCGGGGTGGCCAAGAAACCCATGGTGGGGCTGGAACCCACGCGGGCTTCGGAGACGGTCGATATCGAGAACATGGTGCACCACGTGTGTCTGATGCGACCGGCTGAGTTGGTTGTCACTTACCACAAGGGGCCCAAACCTCAGAGTGAGAACTTCGGCTACGCCGGGGTCTTTCGAGCAGATGAAGATCTTGACCAGGTCTTCGCTGCTGCGGAACCGCCTACGCACGACGCCTGGCATCCGAGCATGCTCGAAAAACCGGACAGCACATACGTGCGCACGACCTTCACGCGCATCAGTGAGATTCTGAACCGCCGCTTCGGCGAATCCACCGTGGTGGGGTCGAGCCGGAACACCTTTTCCCTCGGAGCAGCCAGCAGCGTCTTCGCAGACCTCATGCCCGGAGCTTGGGGAACCGGCGGTGCGAGCGCCCGGATCGAGGAGGATAGTCCCCGCCGCGGTCCCGGTTCCTCCCAGGGCGCAGGCCCGCGCGCCAAGGTGACATATCTGGGGGAGCCATACCTCACCGAACGGTATGGTGAGACCGTTCTGGCGCAGGAGTTCACTGTGCCGGTCCTCGGCTTGCAGAGCGTCTCGGTGCGTGTAGGCATTCTGATCGCGCGCGAGGGAGTCGGGCGGGAGAATGTGCCACCCATCAACGCTCGTGTGCCCGAGCTGATCGGGTGGCAGGACCCCGACGGCGTCTTCGTCCCGGCCGACACCCCGATGACCCAGGGTGGCGAGGGGGTCTGGAAGGTGTTCGTCCGTCCCGTGCCGGACACCGTGACCGACCTGGATCTGAGCGCGACCATGGTGGGGCCGGCATGAGCCGCCACGCCTTCCCGTACCGGCGCCCTGCCCGGGGCACGGTCACCACGGGCCCTTGGACGCTCGCTGTCGAGGACGAGGAAGTTCCGCTTCCGGACCACCTGCCCGACTGGGACTACCAGCTGGACCTGACGCTACGGCGAAGCGTCGGTATCGACGCCACGGAGATCCGTGCCGCCAGCGGTCTCCCGGACGGGGCTCGTATCGCTCTGGTGGTGGTGTGGTCGGCCAGCGGCCCCAACCTCTCCGGCCGAGCGACCTACATCGAACTGGGGCAGGACACGGAGTCCCACACCCTCGCGGTAGATCTGCGAGGCAACGACCTGGGAGGAACGCTCATCGTCCACACCCGCATCGTGCTCGCAGAACGCCTCGATACCGCGGCCACCGGCGTGGCCCACCGCGCGGGCTCGATTCTCTGGAGCGAGACAACCACCGTTCGCCTCCAAGGGGATGCCGCGCAATTCCCGATGGCCGTGATCGACTTCCGCGACACTGCCTTCCCCAACGACGCACCATGGCACCTCCAGATCGGCGGCAGCCTCGACGGAGCGGCCATGGGCGCCCTCCTCCTGCTGCTCAACGAGACGAACCAACGCGTCCTCACCGCTTTCCGTAACGCCGCGAAACCTACTGAAGCCGACCGCCTCGTGCTGTCCACCGTCTACACCGACATCGCCGTTCGACTCCTCCTGCACGCCCTGCATCACCAAGACTTCCTCGACGGCAACGAATACGCCGAGGGCAGTCTGGGCGCTGCCTGCGCCGACCTCTTCCAACGCACGTTCTCCGGACGCCGCATCGCCGACGTCAAACTGGAACTAGCGGACAACCCCGGCATCTTCCTCTCCACGCTGCAGTCCGACTCCGGCCTCTTCCAGGAGCGTGGTCGATGACAACCCTCTACCCCCGCCTGTTGGACGCCGATGCCGAGCCCATGTTCACCGAGTACAAGAGTGCGCTCGCCGACGGCCATGGCATCGAGTACCTCGCCGGGAAGGCGAGCACGACGCATCTGGCCGCCGTGTACGTCGCCACCGGCGGGACCCGGGCTAGTCGCGAGCAGCTCCAGTCGTTGCGCGACGCGGTTCTCGCTTTAGCACATGGCACGGGGTTCCCCGGTGAATCGCGGAACATGGCATGGTTCGACACCCAACTCGCTCAGCTACTTCATCAGCATTCCGGCATGGTGCCGGCCGAGGCCGCCGCTCGCGACGTGTGGCAGTTTCTTGCGCTGTGTCTTCTGCCCGACGTCGCTTTCTGGCGTTACCCGAACCCTCCCGGGGACCGAGTGCTGGGTACTGACCTAACCCGGCATGTGTTCGGACGCCTCTGGTGGCGAGCGCAACTGGTCCACGACCCGAGGTCACAGGACCCGTACGCGGGCTTGCAGGTGATGGGAGAAGCTGCTTTTGATCAGATTTACGCCCGCCGGGCGGTCCTGGGCGGAAGCCCCGCGCTCGTGCGCGGAATCCTCGAGGTCTGGCAGGAGCTCGAGAAGGAGGGGCAGCTTCGAGGGCTCACACAGCGAAAAGTACTTCAGGACTACCTCAAGCGCTTACTGCGGCTTTTTCCTTTTGTCGACTTCGACAGCCTTCGGGAGAACGACCGGAAGATCGAATTGCGGGCCGTCGCAGAGGAAACAGTTGAATCTTGCAGAGGAGAATTTTCCAAGGCTTCGGTTCCCGTCTAGACTTTTCTGGGAGTTCTATGCACAGAAGTGTCGAGCTGTCCCGACGTCACATCCCGCGTAACAGCGTGGTCCATTACCTTGGGTCGACCAGTATTCATGGATAAGATCTCATGGGTTTTACGAATAACAAAAGCGCATGCTTTCGGGGTCACGCCTATAGGGGCGTCTCCATCGGAACCGGCATTCAAAAGGGCTTCTACGCCCGAACCGTTTTCTCGACGACATCAGCAGCGAGCGACATGTCTTCGTGTTCCCAGAACCGCAACACAGTCCAACCCTGTTCCTGCAGGCGAATGTCGGTGTCCCTATCCCGGGCCACATTGGTCTGCAACTTGCTCCGCCACCATACGTCATTCGTCTGTGGGCTCGTCGCATGCACGGGGCAGGCGTGCCAAAAGCACCCATCGACGAAGACCGCCACCCGACGGCGAGGAAAAAGCACATCGGCACGCCTTCTGGGTATTCCGGGAAGCTTGGCGTCCACGCGATATCGCAGTCCTCGCCGGTGCAACTCTCGGCGGAGGAGCATTTCGGGTTCAGTGTCACGACGTCGCTGCAACGACATCCGGTGAGATGCGCCGGCGGACCTCGCCCTGGTCGGCGAACCACCCTGCCCAGGAACTTCTGGCGCCGGGCGTCCGTCGGGCCGGCTAGACTCCGTTGCTGTGTCCACCCCAACATTGTCCCCCGCAGACGCTTCCCTCCCCGTCGCCCCTGTCCCTTCCCGTGCCAGGCCTTTGGAGATTCTTGACGTCTTCGCAGGCGCTGGGGGACTGAGCCAGGGTTTCCATGAGGCATCCGACCGTTACAAAGTGGTCCGTGCCGTGGAGATGAACCCCGAAGCGGCGGCCAGCTATGCCGAGAATTTCGGTGATGTCGTCTACAACGGCAGCATTCAGGACTGGCTCGAGGACGAATTTGTGCCCAGTGCCCATGTCGTCCTCGGCGGACCCCCCTGCCAAGGATTCTCCGCGCTGGGAAAACAAGAAGAGAACGACGTTCGGAACACGCTGTGGCGTTACTACGTCCGCACCGTGCGCGAAGCACAACCTCTGTACTTCGTCATGGAAAACGTGCCCGCTTTCCTGACCTCGCCCCAGTTTCCCCTGCTCCAAGAGGAAATATCGCGTGGGGGAGCGCTCGAGGACTACGAGTTCGAAGCGCGCGTGCTCAACGCGGCCCAATACGGTGCAGCGCAGGTGCGCAAACGAGTCATTGTCATCGGACACCACAAATCAATTCCCGCGCCGGGATTCCCGGAACCCACTCATCCAACACCGGACTCGTGGACCGACCTGAAAAACGCCATCGGGGCCCTCAACCCTGTTGTCACCTCCCTACGTCCGGAAACTCGACAGATGTCGTTCGGTGACAGGACGTTCCAGGGACCTTTCCGTTCGGACGAGTTGCACGTGACCCGGCGCTATCGCGACATTTCTCTGGCTCGTTTCCGAGCCATTCC
Organism: Kocuria sp. CPCC 205258; assembly: GCF_040981005.1. Lineage (NCBI taxonomy): Bacteria > Bacillati > Actinomycetota > Actinomycetes > Micrococcales > Micrococcaceae > Kocuria > Kocuria sp. CPCC 205258. The sequence continues at coordinate 479,522 of NZ_JAVKPS010000002.1, forward strand.
GCAAGGCGGGAGTCGGAAGGATCTGCCGGATGAGTTGCAGATGGACTGCTGGCGAAAACACACCACCGGCTCCATGGACGTCATGGGACGCCTGAGGTGGGAAAAGCCAGCGGTAACCGTACGCACCGAATTCACCAAGCCCGAAAAAGGTCGATACCTCCATCCAGAGGAACCACGAGCCATCACCATCCATGAAGGCGCCCGGATCCAGGGATTCCCCGATGACTTCAAGTTCGTCGGGTCCCTGACTCAGATCACCAAACAGATCGGCAACGCCGTCCCCATCCCTCTGGGACGCGCTTTGGGCCAGCACATCGCAGCTCGGATCAGCCCCAGCTGAGCCCCCGGGAATCTAGGTTCGGCGGTGCCCTCAGGAGAGGCCAAGGCAGCAGAGGGTTACCGTTGCTGAGGCATCAGTTGTACGTCGACGCTGTTCGGCGGGGAACGGCGTTCTGGCGGCAGCGATTCGGTGCCCAGGGTGTCGGTCAGCAACGGTGGCCTGCTGCCGGTGTCCGTCCAGCTGCTCCGTACCACTTCCTCGAGGGCCGCTAGGTCGAGATTTCGGCCCAGGGCAGCGGCCAGGACGTGGGCGCCCAGGCGTGGAGGAATCGCGTTACCGATCTGCTGAGCCCGGTCACCTCCGGACCAGGGGTAGTCCTCGGGGAAGGTCTGCAGTTGACCGGCCTCGAACAGCTCGAGCGACCCGAGGTCCGTACCGTCGGGGGACCTCACACGATTGCGTGAGACCTTGCCGGTGACCGTGGCGGCAGGCTCCTCCCAACTGCGAAGACCGCGGGCCTTCGGGTCGCCACCGCTGCCGTAGTTGGAGACGATGACGTACGGCCCGGGGCGGTGCAGTGTGCCGCGGATGGTTTCGCACGGCCGGAGCATGGAGTCCCAAGACAGCAGGGATAACTGATCGTCGCTGCTCGCCTCTCTTTTCCGGAACCGGCGATGCGTCGGCTGCGGCAGGCGGGGCATGTAATCCTGGTGGGCGATCAGAATGGCTCGTCGACGGGTCTGAGGAACCCCAAACTCCTCCGCTCGTAGGATCCCACTGGTCGTCTTGTACCCGAGACCATGCAAAGCCTCCGCCATGGCCTCCCAGACCGGCAGCACAGCGGGAACCTGTTCCAATACGACGGTCTTGTAAGGGTGTCCTCGCTCGTGTGCTTCCAAGATCCAGCGCAGGGGCTGCAGCACCAGCCCAGTGCGTTCGTCGTCCAGATGAGACAGGTCGGCGGTGACATCCTGCCCGCCGGCCATGCGTGAGATGAAGTTCTGGACCTGCTCCAGTGCCCGACGGCCGGCTCCTGTTCCCGCCACAGTGTAGGTCTGGCAGGGCGGTCCCCCCACGAGCATGGCGGCATCCGGAAAATCTGCGGGGCCGTACTCACGTACGTCTCCCTGCACTGTTTCCAGGCCGGCCGCGCGCCGGGTGGTGCAGGCATCCTTATCCCACTCGATGCCGACCGCCGACAGGCCCAACCAACGGGCGGCGACGTCCAACCCGCCAGGGCCGGCAAATAGGTCGACCACCCTACCGAACGATGACGCGGGCCGGTCCGACTGTACGGAAGTCATGGGGCCCGATCTTATCGGGCTCTCGACTGCAGTGTGCCGGTATCCACTCACAATCGGGTGAGCACGGTATACATTCTTTCCGGTGCCCATCGGAGGACATCCCTAAGGGTGTACCCCTCATCGTGAAGCCCCGGATCTCGCCCTGCCTCCACAGCCTGTCCCGCCCGGCACCGCTCGCCCACGCCCATCGGTGCAACATCGAGCACCCGGGATGCGAGAAGGGGAGAGAGCCGCACGGATGAAGGGCTCACACAATTCCATCCGCTACGGCCCTTACCCGCACTCAACCCCCGATGTTCGCCCGGGCCTCTGCCAGCACATCCCGGAAAAATCCTGGCAGCGAGTCATCACCCACCAGAAGTTTGCGGTCAAGATAGATGTTGCTGCGCTCGCACGAGGTCTCCGACACCAAACTGCACGCGTGGCACGCAGAGAGGTTGAGGCTGTTCATGCCCTGCCCACTGCTCTCAGCACAAACGGGATTGTTGGAGCACCGATCAGCATCCTCCACCGCGCCCAACAGCAGTCGGGAGAAGTACCGGGCCTCGCCCAGACGTACCAAACCACCTAATGTGCCCTGGGCGTCCCCGCTGCTTGTGTAGATCAACAAACCGGACTGTGGATCCGGCCCGTCACACGAGGCATAGACACGCTCCGACAGAGACGATGCGGAGTACCCGCTCTGGAATTCGAGCCGGCGCATCAACAGGTGCGCCAAAGTGTGGAGCAGTACGTATCGAGGACGTAGATCGCTGACGACCAACCTCCGGTTCGTCAGCTTCGCCCCCCGGGCGATCCAATGCTGGATACGACGCTGGACAGCCGGCTCATCCTCCCATGCACGCATGATGTCTTCGTCGAAGCGCAGAAAAATCCCTTCACCGAATTGCTCGATCGCCGGATACCATTTCAGGCCGTCGATGGTCCCCAGATCCACACGGGTGAAATGCTCCTGCTCGTAGCGACGGAAACCCCGCAGTGCTCGCACCTCCCGCAACCGGTGGACCAACCCGACATCGGAGACCAGCTCGGCCAGAGCCGGCAGGACCCCGGGCTCGTCTGGGTAGTCGGAGCGGTCGACGTTGAAGTCGGGATTTTTCACTTCCTCGTCGCCTGCCAGCACCCTGTCGAAGGCGGCCCACTCTCCCGAATGCAGGTTGGTCTCCAGCTGCGCGGAGTCCGCCGTCGGGTCGGTGGTCAGCAACCGACGAACCATATGTTCTGGGGCCCCGGTCTGGGCAGCGATGACGGGAACGGCGTACTCCAGCAGGGGGCCCTCCTTCTGCCCGAAGACGCCCTTGAACATGTCGTTGTGGAGCACCTGCTCCCGGAGTTTGGTCGTGGCCGATGCGACTTCCGGGATGTCAATGGCCGAGGTCGTCTCGGCCTGGTAGACGCTGGTGGATCCGCGCTGGATGACCCGGAGTTCGGAAGCGCAGTCCTTGGGGGTGTCCTGGGGTTCCCAGGGCTGCAACCCCCGGCACTTGTGGCCCTCCTCGTGCAAGGATTCATTGCGTCCGAGCGAGCCGAGGTGCCTCGAGATGCCGCAGGAGCGACACATCACGCGCAAAGAGCGCAGGCTTTCGCCCGCCCCGGGGGTCGTCCTCAGCTCCAAGTGCTCATAGTCCCTGCACTGCCGTTGTTCGTCGTTGGCGGCCTCGAAGTGGCTCCACCGCCGCCAGCCGATGTCCTGGATGTGCCCTCCGGTGGCGCATACGGCGATAAAACGCATCGGAACCATCGGTCCGGCGCATCGGGAGCAGCCATTGGTGCTGGCGCCCTTCTGGTGGTGGACACGGTTCGACATCAGGGAGCAGTCCTGGCAGAAGCGCCACTTCGGGAATCGGCGATACGGAATCGCGAAGTCCGAATTGCGGCTGAACTCTCCGGCCGTCGGAGGCTCCCGCAGCTGGAGAACCCCCAGCTCCCGCTCGAGGGGGCGACAGGGCAGGGGCCTGCAGGTCTTCTCGTTCCAGGTGCCCGTGTCCATGCCGATGAACGACTCGCTCTTGATGTCCACGATGGCGCCCACCCCGAAGGGGTAGATGGTCTCCTGGAGCCGCAATTGACGTATCTCCGATGTCTGGTGGTCGATGGGCCCTTTGCTCATGCTTTTTCCCCAATAATCTTCATGTTGACGTTCGCATCGACGCTGCGCATGGAATTCATTACGGCCCACCCATAACGCTCCTCGTTGAACGCACGCATGAGCGCAGGCTCGTCCCTCTTCCCCCGCATGGGCTGATAGCGCAGCTTTGACTGCCCGGTCTCCGGGTCGGGCGCGGTCCGAATGCGCCATTGGTCAATCAGTAGGTCCAAGTGCTTTTCCGTGGCCTCGCACTCATCCGGATCCGAACGTTTTACGATGTCGAGGATCACGTCTCTGATATTGCGGACCACATTGGCATCCGGTCGGAAATCGACGGCCTGGGCCTCGTTCCTCCAAGGACTGAGATGCCGGACCATGGTCACGAACACTGCGGCCAATGACCGATGCCTCGACGCCGCCGACCAGGGAGTCACGCTCGTCGGTTCGACGCTGCGGTAGAGAGCCTGATGATATCCGAGGAACGATTCGTAGTGCGAGCGGTCGCGCGGGCGCGAGGCACGGTACAACGTCACGATGACGCCTGGGACGTCGCCGCGCCCCACCCGGCTTGTGGCCTGGATGTACTCGGAGGTGGTCTTGGGCTGCCCGTTCATGAGCATCAACGCCAACCGTGAGACGTCGATGCCCACCGAAAGCATGTTCGTGCAGGCAACCACGTCGACCGCGTCGCCGTGGGCTCGAACTCGCCCCATCCGCCGGAGACTCTCCGGCAGCTCCTCGGCACCCACGTGGCTGGTCAGCTCGACCAACCCATCGCCGCGGATCTGACGTGTCTCACCATCAGGTCCGAGCCTGGTGGCCAACAGGCTGTTCACGTCGTCGCGAACGAGGGTCACGGTTCGCCCCAACTCGCGCAAGCTGTTGTGATATGCCACAGCTGTCCAGTAGGCATCGATGCCTTCCTCGTCCTGAGGCCCCTCTGCTGCCCACCGAGGCGCTTCCAGCATGGCCCCCATTGCGCGCACCACTGAGGTCGATTGCGTGAAGGCCTGCGGCATGAGCCCGATGTACGTCCTGCCGGGAGCATCGGGGTCCTGGACGGGTCGGGCGAAGTAGCTGTCGTCCTCGTTGAGACCTGATGGCGGGAACAGTTGAACCTTCCGAGCCATCAGTCCCTTCACCTGGTCCTCGGCGGATCGGATCGTTGCGGTGGAGGCAACTATTTTCGGGCGCCCACCGACCTCCTCGATGATGCCCAACACCGCGGCATCATAGATCGCGACCGTCGTACCGAGGGGACCGGACAGCAGGTGCATCTCGTCCTGGAGTATCAGGGACGGCGGCTCGTTGGCTCCGGATCCGGCTCCCAACAACACCCCGGCTTCCTGCACGAAGGGCAGGCGTGCGAACTTGTCGACCGTTGCCAGCAAGATGGTGGGGGGGTACTTGTAGATTCTTTCGTCGATGACCTCTACAGGAAGTCGCTCGTGGAAGAGACATGCGGGATCAGGACATCGTAGCCAGATATCGCCTGCCGAATGCACGGCCCCGTAGTCCCCGGCCTTTTCCGACCGGGTTTTCGGCATCATACGGTGACCGCACCACGGACACTCCGTCAGTTGGAAGGGGTTGTCGGGGACCTCGCGTTTCCGCGTGAGTTCGAGCCGCTTGATCGCCTGCTCCTGCGTCCCAGGAGTCGTGTTGTTTCCCACCCACAAGCCGATGGTGAAGGGCGCCATGCCCTGCACAGTCGGATCAGTCGCCCGGAGGCATTCCATGGCGCAGACCAGGGTCGCGGCTCGTTGAAATTGCTGCGTCGTCAGCAGTCGCAACGTGTAGCGGGTAATGACCGCCGTGCCGCCTCCTCGTACCCCCTGTTCGAGCCGGCGCCGGAAGATCTCGAAAGCTGCCAACCCGAGATAGGCCTCGGTCTTGCCCCCGCCGGTGGGGAACCAGATCAGGTCGACGAGGTCCCGATCGTCATGGTCGACGTCTGCTGTACTGGACAGTGCGAGGAGGATGAAACCCAGCTGGAACGGGCGCCACGTCGGCTCGCGTCCAAGGCCGCGTTCCCCAGGAACCCCGCTCTTGACATGAGTCGACTGGAGCATCTGCTCCCGCATGGCCAGCATGGCCAGACGGAAGGCGCTCCGTGCGGTCTCCGACTCCTCCAGGAGAGCAATCCCCTCCTGCATACGGTCGACGGCGCACTGCTGCCGCTCGGTGATTCTCCGGGCTGCTTCACGGTAGAGCTGTTCGAGCTCGCCCGCCTGGGTACGCTGCTCGGTGGTCCACTGGCGGTACTCGTCGACGAAGGCTCTGAGCTCTTCCAGGATGTCGGTGGGCTCCTGCTGTATCTGCGTCAGACGGCTGAGCTGCAGGATGCCGTCGTCGCTGGTCTTCGCCTGCACAGGTGGGACGGTGTACCGGGGTAACGGGTCCGATGCCACCGACGAACAGGCGCCCGACTCGTCGAGCTCCCACCGGACGGAGGTACCGTGCCCTACGGCGAAAACCTCACGGTGTCGATAGCGCACCGCCAGCTCTTCCTGCTCGTCGTCGAGCCGTAGGTCCTCGACCGACCGATAAGGAAGAATGCGGCCCCCTACCGCACGAGCTGTCATCCTCACCTGGTAGAGACAGTCCTCGGTTCGCAGCTGCCGTTCACCTTCGACCCCAGGGGCTACACGGGTATTGCGAACGGCCACAGTGACCAGCGAACGGCCTTCGCCGAAAGGCCGCCACCGAAGGTCGAGGACCACACGTCCATCATCGGACTTCCAAGGCTCATCTCCCCGCTCGCGGCGGATGTCCACAAGCTCCTGGCCTGCTCGACGCCATGCGGTGCGTGCGTCGGACTTTTCCTCGCTGTAGGTGGCGTACCTCAGATCAATTTCCACCGCTTCGCCGTCGTGTATGAAGGACAGAGCGCTGGATGAGGGGTGGTACGCGTTGGCCATGTCGATGGCTGGATCTTCGGCACCGTCGACTCCATCATCGTCGGTGTCGTCGTCGGCCGGGGTCGACGGTTCGTCAACCTCCATCCCGATGCCGCTCGGGTAGAGAACTCCGACCAGATAGGTCGCATTGGGGCGGTTGCGCAACAGCTCCTCCGGCCCGTCGGCCGGGCCGAGATACTGCTTTTCGAGATGTTCGATCACTCGCATTTGACGCGCGACGGCTTCAGTCATTCCTGGATCCGACCTTATCTACCTGCTGTTGGATGTACTGGAGCGCGTGGTGCCCCATGATTTGATACGCCTGTGGGGAACTGACGACGTAGAGCGAATACCGAGGTCGGGTCATGGCAACATAGGCCGCCGCTCTGCCCCCAGGACTGTCAAGGCCGGCGACGTCCACGACGACCACGTGCGCCCGTTCCAAACCCTTGATACTTGCTGCTGCGACTACCTCGTACGATCGATCGTCGACCTTGTAGCTCGAGGGCACTCGTCCGTCGACGGCCAGCACCGACTCGGCAGGGTTGGCAGCAGCGCTGACGATGGTGATTTTCTTGCGGCTGACCCCCTCTTCCTGAAGGGCACGAATGCGGCGCTCCAGGAGTTGACGAGCTTCCCCCGGTGTGCGGGCTTGGACGATCGACGCATCCGGTCCTTCACCGATGCGAGGACTTCCCAGGTCTGCTCCGAGATGGGATTGCACTGTGGTCACGACGCTGCGAGGATTCCTAACATTCTTCGTGAGGTCGACGACGACCGCGCTGTCCTGAAGTTCCCGGTACACCCCCTCGTCGAACGACCCGGTGAGGTGTGCCTGATTGTTGGGATCGAGGAAGACCCACCACCGGCCGCCGTCAAGCCCCCCACGGATCGTCTCCGCAAGCGCGCTCATGTCCTCGACGTTGAGCAGGTCCTGGGCCTCGTCCACCACGACCACGTCGAAGAGCGGTTCGTCGGGGATGGAGCTGAAGGGCACAAGCCGTACCGGACTGCCGCGCAACAACTCGGATGCGAGCTGCAGGACGCCTGCGGAGCCGCAGACGAAAGCCACGGAACTGCCGTCGGCCGCGGCCCGGCGAGCGGCTTCGATCGCCACGACGGTCTTCCCTGTGCCGGCCCCTCCCAGCACCAGGACCCGGGGATTCCGTTCGAACGCGCGCATGGCGTCGATCTGTTCATCCGTCATGGACACGATGTTCCGGTCGATGATGAGTTCGGTGTCGGGCACCGTTCGCATGGCGTCCACCTCCTTACGGAGGAACTTGGAGATCATGGTCAGATTCCCCATGGGGCGGAGATCCTGTTGCCGGATATCCTCGGGTGCGCCCGGTGGTGTACGAGCCAGGCGAGCCAGGGAATCCAGAGCGCGTTCCATTCCGACAGGTGTCATGAGATCCAAGCCGATGTGCTGTTGCGGCACCCATTCTGCATCTGATGACAGGTTCTGATGCGGGGTCACCACGGCATAGGCGAACGGCCAATCACCGCCACTGGTCTGTTGGGTCAGAATGTCGAGCAACGCGAACGCCGCGTCCTTGGCCTGCACCCAGGGGCTCCGCCGGAGAGGATGCTGAATGCCGTGCCGGTCGACGGAGTACCAGATTCCCTCGTCGCTCCGGCCGAGCCGCCCTCCTTTGACTTCCAGTACGAGGATCGCGCCCTTCCACAACACGACGAAATCCGCTTCGCCCATGATCTGCTTGCGGTGTCGAGGCAGGTGCACCGAGTGATAAGCGATCCCCCCATCGGCTGGCAGGGCTTTCAGGAGTTCCGCGACTTCCCGCTCAGCGCCACTTTGGGAGTCGATGTACTCGACCGGCGGTATTAGTCTCAAGGGTTTTCAACTTTCCAATACTGGGTAAATCCCCGGTACGCCAAGTCGACATCGACGTTCTCGATAGTGTCCTCGAGGTTCACCACGAGGCATCGGTCGGACCCACGGTTTTTGGGGCCGCGCAGTCCGCGGCCGACCATCTGCACGTATTGGCTCTCGCTCAGGGTGGGCCGGGCGACATACAGCGCACGAACCTGAGGGGCATCGAAGCCCTGTGTCAGGAGGTCGCAGTTAACGAGGACCTGTATATCTCCGTGCTTGAACTGCGAAATTACTGAAGCGCGTTCGCCGCGGGAGCTCCGCCCACTGACCGAGGCCGCATTCCTTTCATTCCTTTTGAGCACCGTTGCAAGGACTTGGGCCGAGAGGACGGAAGGCATGAACACGAGAACCTTCCAGTCCTCTGGCAGACTCATGATGTCGTTGACTATGCCCTTTGTTCTCTGCTGGTCTTCACCGACCCGATTCAGTGTGTCTTGTGATAGTCGATTCAGCTCAACCTCGGTCGACCGTATGGAAAGTCGGGAACCCGGGAGTACTTTGTGATCGATGCGGGCCAGGACACCGCGGTTTTGAAGCTCCTCAATTGGACTGTCGCCCAAGGTTTGGACGAGGTTGTTACCGAAGCGGCTTGCCAGCTTGCGCGTCGCTTCTGAGTCCCTGCCCCGGTACGGAGTGGCCGAAAGGCCCAGGAGGGGGCGTTCCCGGTGCCCGAGATCGACCCCCAGGCGTCGAAATATCGTGTTGTAGCGCGGGCTGTCCGCCGCCCTATGGGCCTCGTCAACGACCACGGCAACAGGCGCATAAATCCAGTCGTAGGAGTCGTCATCGAAATGTTCGTGGAGCATCGCGTCGGTTGCCACGACCACGCTGAGTTCGAGTTCGGGAGCCTGCGGCCGATGCGTACCGAAGAACCGGTTGATGCTCAGTGATCTTTCATCGGAGAACTCCCTCCACACCTCGCTCCAGGTTGTGAGCGCCTGTTCACACAATTCTTCGGACTGCGCGATCCACAATACGGGGCCACTCTGCTGAAAGTCGTTGTCCAAGAATGCCTTGACCAATGACTCTACGGCCACACGGGTTTTTCCGGCGCCCGTCGGGAGCTCGAGCAAGGCCTTGTCGGCGTTGCCAGGGTTGGAACGAAGACGGAAGCGCAGTTCCCGGAGGGCTTCCTCCTGATAGTCGTGCAGGGGGCCGAGCCCTGGTTTTCCCATTATCGTCTCCGCCGCGGGGCGCGACGGTTTCGGTGTCCCGGCATAATCGGCTGTGAACCCCAAGTCCGTCACGAATCGTCGTGCAGGACCCAGCCCTCCCCACTTGTCGGGTGGATTGAGTCGTCGTGTCCGCAACTCGTCCGTCAAATGACTGAGACTGTCGGTGCCGAAAGAATCGAGGAACAGGCGCGCCATGTCCTTGTCATTAACGGGTGTCCCCATTGTATGGAGGGTCTCCACGAGGCCGGAGGGAAGTTTCGCGCGCAGTTGCTCTGGCAACGCCAAAATTTGCAGACGTTTTTCGTGGGACAACGCGGCACGACAATGTTGTCTCAACTTCTCGGTGTCGGCATCGAAAAGTGCCTCGATGACGCCGTCGATGTCCGAAGCACTCAGCCCGAGACCGACTTCGTGATTGACCCACGTGAGCAGGTCCTGGGCGTGCGGCCTATCAGAGGGATCGCTGGTCACGTAGACCGTCCCGTCGTGGACCGCTCTGCGCAGGGACTGCTCCTGTACACCGTCGGGCGTGATTTGGCGAGCCACGATCGCGGAGCATTCCGTGACCGTGAGCCGACGATCCTTGCGATCAAGGGAGCTATGCAACGTCGGGATGCAATCCGTGAGCAGGACCGGTTCCGAGGGCTCCTGCGGGATCAGCTCGAATTGGATCGCGTTCTCGGCATCCTGGAAATCCGCATGTTCGAGGAGGACGCTCCGCAATGCCGTGTCCTCGACAAAGAGGTACGGATTTTTCGATCGCTCCAGCACGTCGACCTGTTCCTGATCGGAGGCGACGAATACCTGCCCCGCGGGGAACAGGTCCACCGTCTGCCCCATAACGGCCGGGACGTCACGGGTCCAGCGGTGTCCGTCACGGAGCTGTGGAAGAGCCTCGGACAAGAACTTGAGGAGCGACTTGGTTAGGTTGGGAGTGGCTCGCAATCCACGCCCTTTGGCCATCCCTTCTAAGAGCGTTTCATGGGGGATGTCTTCGATAGATTCAGCCAATGGCAAGGCCCCGAAGTGCGAGTTTCTGGGCAGTGGTACCCAAGGGAGATAGGACGCCAGGTACGGGGACACCACTTGCGACGCCGGGCGGATTCCAAAGGAGGTGTCTGCCAGGCCCCATTCCAGAGCTGCCCACAGGTGCGGTGCTGGCACCATGAATTCTTCGTTTCCGTCCGGGGACCGGAGGGTCCATTCGCGAGCGGTGGGGATCCTGAGCATGGCCGCCGTCAAGTCCACGACGTCCTCTGTCGGAATAGGTTCCGTATCGGACAAGTGGTGGATGAGCCCGAGCGGCCCACCACCTCGCTCCTGCGCGAAAGTCCAGTCCTCCGGCGTCGAACTTTGGTCTTCGGCGTCCGCTCCCCAGGCTTGTTCCACTGCCCACGCCCGGTACTGCGTGAACTCAGGCTCCTCAATGACCGGCCACCTGGGGGAAAGTTCGGTCACGATACCGAGGACTTCCATTAGCGCCTTGGAAGGGAGGAAATTGGGCTCTAAAGTACGGTCGGCCCACGAAATCTCCAAAGGGGGCTTCTGCAGTGCGAAGATTTCCGCGGAATCGTGCCAAGTACCAGCCTTTGTCCTGACCTTGACAATATGACCTTCCTGTCGCCAGACCTGAAGTATCAGCGCCAACTTACGAGGTTCGAGGTTGAGAGCCTGGTTCCAAAGGTTTTCCCACTCGAGGTCACCCGGCTCTTCCCCCATCCTCGTGAGCATTGACTTGAAGACGACCTCGTCGTCCAACGTCGTGAACCCGAAATTACGGAGGACACCGCGGCAGACAGCGTCGTCGACAATGTGGTCCGCAACAAGTTCGTACCCGGATAGCTGGACTCCGCCGTCGGGAGGGAGGTGAACCCTTGCATGCTCGCCCAGGGCAGCTCGCCGTCCCCTGTTGGTCGGGACAATACGAGCCGACGCCAGCGATCCTCGAGCCTTCTCCGGTTGGACATCCGGGACCATGCTCAGCGCTGCTTGCGAATACTTCATATCATCGACGTTCCCGAGCATGCTCAACCAGGTGGAGAGATCGATCTCGTTCTTCGACGCAGGCAGATCTCTCTGCAAGAGGGCCCGGGCATCGGCGAATGCTCTCCGATGCAGCTCACGGAGACGAACTCTGATATTTCTGCTTTTGCTATCCCGGTAACAGGACGCATGCGGCACGTTATCGGGAGTATGGGGAGCGGAATCCCAGAACGCCATGGTTTGGGCTGGCAGGGTGATTCCGTGATTGAGAGCAATGATGTCGGATCCGCGTCGCAGATGACCGGTCGAGTCAGGGATCAGGGCCGCCTCCGAGGCCTTGCGGTGTATTTCCGAAATTAATGCCTTGTCCACCAGGGAGTAGGACTCCTGGAAACGGCTCGGCAGATACTCGAGATGCCTGGCCGGGTCCTGGTCCGTGCGAAGGTGCGGCAGGGAGTCGACGAACAGTTGAGCCAAGGTGTCGAAAATTTCGACGTTGTACTTCTTTTCCGTGAGGATGTGACTGCGGTCCTCGCTCAAGGCCCATGGTGCGTTGAAGATACCTACAGCAGAGGTTCGATCGGACAGTGGGAAGTTGGCCCAGAACGCGCCTTCCTTGACGCCTCCGTCGAGCGGCATGGCGCATGTGACGAGGATCGACTTTCGGGCGATGGCGTCGTCGACCTCCTGTCGTGCCGCCAACGACGGAAGATGCTCCCGCGTGAAGATCGCCCACTTCTGAACGCCGGTCTGGGGTCCTTCCAATTCATAGGACGACTCGCCGATCGAGCGGCATGAGTGTCGAACTGCATGCTTGGCGTCGTCACGGCACACGGAGATCGAGAGTTCCTCGACATGGGGAGTGAAAATCAGGAACTGCGTTTGGAAATCACGAAGTTGCTCTCCCAGGTCCGTGTTCCTGTGGAGGGGAAGGCGGACGACGGTGCTGGCCCATTCCGCCAATCGTTGCAAAATGGGATCCTCGGTGAGGGTGCTCGATGCATCGAGGGGTGTGGCCAGCCGGAGCACTGGCATGTTGCCGTTCGTCGCACCGACTCCTTCCAGCACCTTCTGTGCTTCCGGTGCGCCGAACTGGAAGCTGACCGAACGGCTGAAGATCTGCGGGTTGTCGGTGACCGCGAGAACGGACTTGAATCCGAGACCGTAACGGCCGATCTCCCCGCCCCTCTTGTCGCTGAGGTAGGCGTGGGTAATCGCCTCGATGCCGGCCTTCTCGAACTCCTCACCATCGTTGGCGCAGTAGAGGTAGCTGTCCGTCAGGACTAGCTCGATCTTCCCTGTTCGTCCCGACTTGAAGATCGCGTCGGCGGCGTTCTGCACGAGTTCCGTCACCTGGCGACGCGAATAGCCGCTGGTCTGGAAGGACTTCTCCTGGCGCGCATGTTCCTCGAGGAGCTTGGGGTCCTCTCGATAAATCCTCGGTACTACCGACTGCCAGTCCTCGATGAAGCCGATGAGCGCTGGATCCGGGGAGTTCCAGGGTGTGTGCGCCATTGCTGTTTCCTTCCACGGGTCGACCTTTTCGATCGTAATGAATCTCATAGGTCTCGACGGAATCGACCCGCTCCCCCTGCTTACCGTGACGTAACTTAAGGGTTCGGAAGTACGCATCACCTAGATTCTGGCGCCGTCGCTGACATGATCCTCGGGGCCCAGGGGAGGAGCGCTGGCCCTACCCTACTGGCGGGTGGACCCGCATTCTGGCGTATTTACCAGTGCGCTGGCGCGAAAGGGGACACTGCGACTAAGGAGTGCGTGACAGGCTTCCCCTTGGCTGTTTGCAAAAATGTACAGAGTCATGGAGGTCGGAGGTCATGGGATGGGAGAGACAGATTCGTGACAGGTCACAGCCGTGCGGCACAGCACCACGAACACACTTGGGACTGGGACTACGAGGGAATGGTGTGGATGAGAATTACGCCGACCACCAGTCAACCCCACCATCTTTACCCGTCCATCTTCTGGGGCCCGTGGATGCGACCCACCAAGTGTCCTGCCGTCCTCGAGGAAGGGGTCGTGCTGTTCACTAGTAAGGGCCTGGACAAGCCCGGCAAGGCCGCACCCCTCCATCTGCTCTCCAACCACCCCGTCACCGTGGGCTTCGGGGACGAGTCAGACGTGCCCGACGCCGATGTCTACTTCGACATCAACGGCATCTGGTCGCGCCCCGCAGCGTTCGACGACAAGGCCCGAGCGAAGGGTGATTTTTGGTTCGAGCCCGACAGCCTGCCCTACTGCTATCACAACGTTCGCCGGCCCGGATCCAGAAACCACGGCCGGCGCCGCGTCAAGGACGCTACGCCGCGGCGTTGAACCGCACCGCTCCAACCCGATCCAGGGCCAGTTGTAGAACGATTTCGAAGCTGCGGGGGGAACTGCCAACGGCAGGTCAACACGCGAACCACCTGTGGCAGTCGCTGGTGGAGGGCGGTTCCGACTTCGCCACATCCCACCACCCCCCGAGGAGCTCGCATGGTCCGGCGAAAGAACTTCAATGGCTACCGCTGCACGGTCCACCAGTGCGACTACGGCGTACAGCACATCGCAATCCGGAGCACCAGGACTCTCAACGAGATCGTGAAGGTCTGTGTCTTCTACGACAGCCGGGTGCGCACCAGAAATCCACTTACCACGTCTCTTCGGAGCGGACCACGTTCACTCCGGCCATCGTATTGATCGGCGAGGAGGGCGCCGAGGAGACCCGATACCGCAGGGGACTGCCCCAGATTTCCTTGACCCCTTGACCTGCCCTATGGCTTAGTTACCCCTCCGGATGTGAAGATCGGCGCATCTCATCGAGAGGCCCCGACCATGCCACGACCCTTCCCTGCAGAGTTCCGTCTCCGTGCCGTCGCCCTCGTGCGGGCCGGCAAGACCATCACCGCCACCGCCGCCGAGCTCGAGATCAGCACCGGTGCGCTGCACAACTGGGTCCGTCAGGACCAGATCGACCGCGGCGAACGGCCCGGGCTTACCACCCACGAGTCGGCGGATCTGGCGAAGGCGAAGAAGCGGATTCGCCAGCTCGAGGCTGAGGTCGAGATCCTCAAGCGTGCCGCGAAGCTGCTCGGGGAGGACCGCCCCGACCCAAAAGGGCTCATCCGGTGATCGACCAGCTCGTCGACGCCGGGCACCCCGTCAAGGTCTGCTGCCGTCTGCTCGGGGTGAGCAGTCCCGGCTACTACCAGTACAAGAACCGGCCGCTGTCGCCCACGGCAATGCGCCGGCAGTGGCTCACGGGGCTGATCCGGGAAGTGCACACGGCGTCCCGCGGCACCTACGGCTCCCGGCGGGTCCACGCCGAGCTCACCCGCGGCATGGACGTGGTGGTCAGCGAGAACCTGGTGGCCGTGCTGATGAGTCTCGCCGGGATCGCCGGATTACCGGGCCCGGCCAAGGTGAAAAAGCTCAAGGGCGTGGCCACCGCCGATGACCTCGTGCACCGGAAGTTCCACCGGCTGGCGCCCAACGAGCTGTGGGTCACCGACATCACCGAACATCCCACGCGAGAGGGCAAAATCTACTGCTGCGCGGTGCTGGATGCGTTCTCCCGCCGGATCGTCGGCTGGTCCATCGACAACCACCAGGACTCCTCCCTGGTGGTCAACGCCCTCGACATGGCCATCAAGAACCGTCGGCCCGCCCCGGGCGGGATCGTGCACGCCGATCACGGGGTGCAGTTCACCTCTTGGGCATCAGACCCGCCGTATCCGGGAGGCGGGTCTGATGCCCTCGTTCGGGACGATCGGGGACGGCTATGACAACGCGATGATGGAATCGTTTTGGTCCTCCATGCAGATCGAGCTGCTCAGTTGGAAGAGGTGGCGCACCCGGATCGACCTGGCCAACGCAATCTTCGAGTACATCGAGATCTTCTACAACCGCCAACGGCGTCACTCCCAGCTGGACTACGAGTCCCCGGTCACCCACGAACTACGCTACGAAGCACCATCCATCCCCGCCTGATCTTCAGACCTCACGGGGTAAGCAAACCGTGGGGCAGGTCATCTTTGTCAAGGAAAGTCGGGGCATTCCCCACCGACGAAATGCAATACCACATGGCCACTGAGTGCCCCCTAGGGGCACGACACTGGAGGTCATTGGTCGCCCTCCAACGCGACACGGTTGCCGATCCAGGGCCCTTCGCCGCCCCCTGCGCTGGCGGTGGCGTCGGAAGGAACGGAGGCGAACAGCTCCCACTGTGATCGCCGACCATCTACAGCTGGTTCCGCGTAATCATGGCGGCGCTGTGAGCTCCCCGGGCGAGAACTGGCAACGATGGATTGGATGTTGTCATGTCTTAGTCCGGGGCAAGGGGGTTCGGTGTAGACACGCCCCGGCGGGTCGGGAATGTCCGGGTAACTGTATTTATTCGTGTCATCATGCGGCCATGACCGAAACGTTGAGTGCGATCAAGGCGTGTTCGCCTGACCCTCGTGATAGGGAGAACCCGAATGGCTGATCTTGTCTTCGGCCAAATTCCCGGAATTTATCCTGGCCGGACCTTCAGCGCCCGCGCCGACCTGCGCGCAGCAGGTGTGCACATGCCACCGATGCACGGGATCCAAGGAAATCCTGAAGACGGTGCCGACTCCATCGTTCTGAGCGGAGGGTACCCGGATGACGAAGATCTCGGCGACGTCATCATCTTCACTGGGGCCGGAGGACAGCACCGGTTGAAGCGTATTCAGTTAGAAAACCAGTCCTTCAGCGATCGGTGGAATGCTGCTCTTGTTCGAAGCCACCTCGACGCAAGGCCCGTGCGAGTCACCTCGGGTAACGGCAAGACCAAAAAATCCCCTGACAAGTACATCTACCGGGGGCTTTATCTCGTCGATGACTATTGGTACAAAATCGGCGCCGAAGGCTTCCGGATGTGCCGATTCAAAATGGTCAAGACGGACGACGCCTCTCCGATCGACATCATCAGTGACGACAGGTCGACGCCGCCCCCCAGCGCATCAAGCCCTATTCGTTCGGAGACATCTGGCAGCAGCATCGAACGTTTCACAGCAGTAGCCGCCTGGGTGAAAAAAATTTATGGTGGAACATGTCAATTTTGCCGCACCAGGGTTACGCTGTCCGGCGACCTCAATTACTCAGAAGGCGCCCATATTCGCCCACTGGCCTATCCGCACAATGGAACCGACACTGCCGACAATATGCTCTGTCTGTGCCCGACCTGCCATGTGCGGTTCAACCGCCTGACCCTCTACCTCGATGAGGATCTTCGGGTCCACGACCTCACGACGAGCAACGTCAGGTACGCCCGACAGATCTTGGTCCACCCTTCCCACGATCTCGACACTGAATCACTTGCCTATCATCGGCGCCTCACCGGCGCTTGAACTGAAATGCCCCATGCCAAAGCAACTTCCGGGTCATGTCGAAGCGAGAGGCCTGTTCAGATGCCTTGATGACGCCAGGGGCGGCGCTCACCCGCTCACCTCCAGCAGCATGTGAGCTCGGTTCTCGACCTCATGTCTTTGTCCGCGACGAAATCGATAAAATTGTTGCCCTTTATAGCTGGCACGCCCAGAGATTGTTTCAAACCCGACCACATGTGGGCTGCCTCTATGTTTGAACCGCCTCTGCCAGGGCCTGTCAAGCGTTGATGTGCCGATTCAGCGGCGAGATTTCCTCAGTGAGTAACGGGCGTAAACAGCGGTGGTCAAATCCACAAGGGCGTCGAGTTTCTCAATGTCATTGGGCTTCGGCGAGACCATTCCGTACTTGGCCGTCAGCCTCCAGAATCCGCCGCCGATATCGTTCGGGGTGTCGTGGTGGATGACCAGGACTGTGAGTAGGATTTCATCGGCCGCGTAGGACCTCTCGGAGATCTGCCCCAGCAGTGAGCCGATGGCTGCCCGCTCCGAGTCCAGAAAGAACTTGAACCCAGGTAGACCTTCTTCAAGAAGGCGGGCATTTACTTCGCTGTAGTTGGTTTGATCTTCTATTTCAGCTATCTCGATGAGGAAGTCTTCAACCACGGTGAGCATCTGATCCCACTGGTCCCAGGTGCGCCCGTAGTAGAAAGTCGGTCGTCCTTGCCGCGCGGATTCCGTCATGTCGAGCCCCCTAGTCGAATGATGCAAATGCAAACATCAACTTAGTCGCAATGGCAGTCAAGTGGCGACGATTTGGATGTCCACACAGATGGGGCAACCACAGTGCAGTCCGGGTGCTACGCCGGTACATACAGTCGCTTTCCCGGGCTACCTTTCGGAGCGGTTCTCGCCGCATTGATCCCGACACCAATCGGTAGGGCGTCTCTGTGAAGCCCTGATCAGCAGCGCGAAATCCAAGCCATGGACGAACCGGTCGGTGAGCGGATAGTTAGACTTTTTCAATTGGAGGCGAGTGCTCGCTCAACGTCTGCGCCCGGGGTGCCATGTCCGACGATGTCCAGCCAGCCGGCCATGCAGTCGGGTCAAGTCCTTCGGGCGCAAAAGTATCAGTCTGTACCAGATTAATCGGCTAGTGGCCCGCGTCACACCTCCGTAGCGTTGAGGACATCGCGCACCGGCTGACCGCTCTTCTGCTCACCAGGTGCCTTCCCCTTGGTGTCCACGAAGGAGTACCCGCATGTTCGGCATGCCCCGCCGCCTGCTCTTCGGCTATCTCGCCCTCGCCATCTTCATGACCGGTGATGGTTTTGAGCTCACGTTCCTGTCCCGCTTCCTCGTCGAGAACGGCTTCACGCCCACCCAGGCCGGCCTCGTCTTCACCGTCTACGGCCTGGTGGTCGCCATCTCGGCGTGGACCACCGGCGTGCTCGCCGAGGTCGTGGGCGCCAAGCGCCTCATGGTCCTCGGCGGCGTGCTCTGGATGGTGCTGCACGTCCTGTTCCTCACCGTGGGGCTGGAGAGCGTGGTCGGGACGATCCTGATCTATGCCCTGCGCGGGGTCGCCTACCCGCTGTTCATGTACTCCTTCGTGGTGCTCATCGCGCAGTCGGTGCACCCCAGCCGCCTGGCCTCGGCCATGGGCTGGTTCTGGGCGTCCTTCTCGCTGGGCATCGGGGTGATGGGCGCCTACGTGCCCAGCCTCCTGGTCCCCGTCATCGGCGAGTACGCCACCCTGTGGATGTCCCTGCCCTTCGTGGCGGCCGGCACCCTGATGTGCGCCTTCCTGGTTCCCGGCGCCCCGCCCGAGACCGACCTCTCCCAGAAGCTGCACGGCGCCGAGCGCACCCGCGAGCTGCTGCGCGGGGTGACCATCCTGGTGGAGAACCGGCAGATCGCGCTCTCCGTAGTCATCCGGGTGCTGTGCAACCTCACGCTCTACGCGTTCCCGATGATGATGCCGCTGTACCTGACCACCGGCGAGATCGGGGGCCAGTCCTGGTTCACCCTGCCCGAGTGGATGATGCTCTGGGCGATCATGAACACCATCACCATCGGCGCCAACATCGTGTGGGGCCGGCTCGGGGACCGCTACGGCTGGATGCGGCAGATGCGCTGGTTCGGCTTCGGCGGCATGGCCCTCGCGGTCCTCGCCTTCGCCTACGTCCCGGTGTGGTTCGGCCCCAGCTTCCCGGCGATGGTCGGGGCGGCCGTGCTCTTCGCCCTGTCCGTCACCGCGTTCGTCCCGATGGGCGCCATCTTCCCGGCCCTGGCCCCCGAGCACCGCGGGGCGGCGATCTCCGCCCACAACCTCGCCTCCGGGCTGACCACGTTCCTCGGCCCCGGCATCGCCACCCTGCTGCTGCCCGTCCTCGGCCCGATCGGGGTGTGCTGGGTCTTCGCCGGCCTGATGCTCCTCGGCACCCTGACCACCTTCTTCATCCACCCGCCCCAGCCCGGCCTCACCACCGAGGACGGTCGGATGCTCCCGCGCCGCGACCGCCTCGCCATGGCCGCCTGAAAGGACCTGAGATCATGAACCCCACCACGCTCACCACCCCGAACCCCACGACCACCGCCGCGAAGCCCCCGAGCACCCAGGAGAGCACCATGGACGCCGTCGTCCTCGAACGCCAGCACGAGATCCAGGTCCGGCCCGTCCCCGGGCTGCGCCCGGTGGGCCCCGGGGAGGTGCGCATCGGCGTGCACACCGTGGGCATCTGCGGCAGCGACGTCCACTACTTCACGCACGGCCGGATCGGCCCCTACGTCGTCGAAAGCCCCATGGTCCTCGGCCACGAGGCCTCCGGCACGGTGCTGGAAGTGGGGGAGGGCGTGGACCACCTGGCCGTGGGGGACCGGGTCTGCATGGAGCCGGGCATCCCCAACCCGCGCTCCCGGGCCGCGCGGCTGGGCATGTACAACGTGGACCCGGACGTGCAGTTCTGGGCCACGCCCCCGGTGGACGGCTGCCTGCAGCCCGAGATCATCCACCCCGCCGACTTCACCTACAGGCTGCCCGAGCAGCTCTCGCTGGAGGAGGGCGCCCTGATCGAGCCCTTCGCCGTGGCGGTGCACGCGGTGACCAAGGCCGGTCTCGCGCCGGGCGACGTCGTGGTGGTGGTGGGTGCCGGCACCATCGGGGTGCTCACCGCGATCGCGGCCGCCGCGAGCGGCGCGTCCCGGGTGTACATCTCGGACGTGGCGCCGGAGAAGTTCGCCAAGATCGAGGCCTATCCGACCATCCACGCCGTGGACGTCTCCCGCCAGGACCTCGGCGAGGCGGTGCGGGAGGCCACCGACGGCTGGGGCGCGGACGTGGTGTTCGAGGCCAGCGGCAGCCCGCACGTCTTCGGGAACCTGTGGGAGATCCCCGCGCCCGGCGGGACCGTGGTGCTGGTCGGCATCCCCGTGGACCCGGTGCCGCTGGACGTCGCCGCCGCGCAGGCCCGGGAGCTGCGGATCGAGACCGTGTTCCGCTACGCGAACTCGTACCAGCGGGCCATCGAGCTCGCCGCGTCCCCGGCCGTGGACCTGGGCGCCCTGATCAGCGCCACCTATCCGTTCGAGGACGCCGTGGCCGCGTTCGAGCGCGGCGCCGAGGGCCGGCCCACCGACACGAAGATCCAGATCCGCGTGGCCGGGGCCTGACCGTGGCGGCCGCCGCACGGAGCACGACGCCGGAGGACCCCACCTCCCCGGTCCGGGAGCTGGTGATCCCGGACCCGTCGAGCTCCGTGCGGTGGCACGAGCACGACTGGCCCCACCCCCTGGCCCGCTGGCACTACCACCCCGAGGTGGAGGTGCACCTGATCCGGGAGTCCTCCGGGACGGTGATGGCCGGCGACTGGGCCGGGCCCTTCGGCCCCGGCCACCTCAGCCTCATGGGCTCCTTCCTTCCGCACAACTGGATTTCCCACCGCGACGACAGCGCCGTGGTCCGCAACCGGGACGCCGTGCTCCAGTTCGACCAGGAGCGCTTCTTCGCCGCCGCCGGGACGCTGCCCGAGCTCGAGGCCCTGCGCCCGCTGCTGGAGGCCGCGGCCCGGGGCATCGAGTTCACCGGCCGCACCGCCGTCCAGGGCGCGGCGGCGATGGAGGCGGTGAACGGCACGTTCGGTCTCCGGCGGCTGGCCGCGGTGGCCGAGCTGCTGGCCGTCCTCGCCGAGTCCCCGGAGAGCGAGCGCCGCTACCTGGACAGCCGCGGCGGCACCTACCGCCTGGACGTGTCCGAGGCCGAGGTCTTCAACCGGGCGCTGGGCTACATCACCGAGCACCTGGAGGGCCGGATGCTCGTGCCCGAGGTGGCCGAGGCCGTGGGCCTGAGCCGGGACGCGTTCTCCCGGCTGTTCGCCAAGGCCACCGGCGTGGGCTTCAACCGCACGGTCACCCGGATGCGGCTCACCGAGGCCTGCCGGCTGCTGCGCGGCACCGACCTGCCGGTCTCGGACATCTGCTACCGGGTGGGCTTCACCAACCTCTCCAACTTCAACCGGCACTTCCGGGCCACCACGGGCACCACGCCGTCCCGCTACCGGCGGATCGACCAGCTCTGAGGCCGGCCGGAGAGGCCCGGCAGACGTGCTTCAGAGCGCCTGCAGCAGGACCAGCACGGCGCCCAGTGCGGAGGCGCCCAGGCCCACCCGCCGGACGGTGCGCCGGTTGATCCGCGCGTTGACCGCTCCGGACACGGCGAAGCCCAGGACCATGGCCGGCAGGAGAGCGGCCGCGAAGAGCACGGTCCGGCGGTCGATCGACCCCACCACGGTCAGCGCCACGAGGGCCAGCACGGCGCCGACCAGGAAGAAGGCGCTCATCGTGCCGCGCATCCGGGCCCGCGAGGACCCGTGCCACACGAGCGCCATGGGCGGACCGCCGATGGACGTGGCCGTCCCCAGGAGCCCGGAGGCCGCCCCCGCGACGACGACGGCCGCGGGCCGGGGCCGCGGCCGCCAGCCGCACACGCTGAGCAGCACGGCCAGCAGCACGGTGCTCGCCAGGACGAGGGCCAGCGTCCGGGCGGACAGGGCGGCCACCAGCAGGGCTCCCGCCACGGTGCCGGGGACCTGCCCCGCCACGGCCCAGCCCGCGTCCTTGACGTCCACGGCGGCGCGGTCCCGCAGCACGCCGAGCGTGGTGAGCCCGGTGACCACCAGGAGGAGGGAACCGGGCAGCAGGGTGGGGTCGAACAGGGCGATCACGGGGGCGGAGAGCAGGGCCACGCCGAAGCCGATCGCGCCCTGCAGACAGGACGCGATGCTCACCACGAGCGCGACGACGGCGAGCTCCAGGCCGGTCATGAAGCACCTCCCGGTCGCGGGCAGGGGACGGGTGAATTGTTCCACCTCCGGAGGCCGCCCGGAGATCGTGCCCCCGGCGAGGACGGCCCGCGTCCCGCAGCTCCCTTGGCTCGTCCGGATCACCTGAGGGCCGGCTGTTCCCTCACCTGCCCCGCACCGATAGCCTCGAGCTGGGCGGTGCTGCTCAAGGACCGCCTGTCCTGGTGATCGGCCGGTGACGGCATGGTCACTCGAATCTGGGAGGTCAACATGACTGATGCACAGCAGGATCCGGACCAGACGGAAGGTCCCGCCGACGGCGGAGCCTTCGGCGCTCCGGGTGTTCAGGACGGCGGTGCCGATGGCGGTGCCGACGGCGGTGCTGACAACGGCGCCGAGGGCCCGGCCGACGGTGGAGCGGCCGGCACCCCGAGCGTGCACGACGGTGGCGCGGACGGCGGCGCCGACGGCGGTGCTGACAATGGCGCCGAGGGCCCGGCCGACGGCGGAGCCGCCGGCACTCCGGGTGTTCAGGACGGTGGCGCGGACGGCGGGGCCGAGGGCCCCGCTGACGGTGGAGCGGCCGGCACCCCGGGTGTCCACGACGGCGGTGCTGACGGCGGTGCCGATGGCGGCGCCGACGGAGGAGCCGGGGCGCGAGGCCTCTGAGCGTGGACGCCGTCCGCACTGACGGGCAGGACCCCGGCGCCCGGAGTGGCGCCGGGGTCCTGGAGACCCGTCTGATCGACATCGGCCGGGAGCGGTTCGCCCGTGAGATCTGGGGCCGGGCGCCGCTGCTCACGCGCCGGGCGGGCGGCTTCGCCGACCTGTTCTCCGCCGACGCCGTCGACGAGCTGATCTCGCGCCGCGGGCTGCGCACGCCCTTCCTGCGCGTCGCCAAGGACGGGTCGACGTTCCCCGACTCGTCCTTCACGTCCCCCGCCGGAGTCGGCGCCACCATTGCGGATCAGCTCGACGACACCGCACTGTGGCGGAAGTTCGCCGACGGCGCCACCCTGGTGCTGCAGGCGCTGCACCGCACGTGGGAGCCGGTCGCCGACTTCAGCGCCGCGCTGAGCGGCGAGCTCGGGCATCCGGTGCAGGCCAACGCCTACATCACCCCGCCGCAGAACCGCGGGTTCGACGACCACTACGACGTCCACGACGTCTTCGTCCTGCAGATCGAGGGGACGAAGCGCTGGGTCCTGCACGAGCCGGTGCACCCGGACCCGCTGCGGGACCAGCCCTGGACCGACCGCCGCTCCGCCGTGGCAGGGGCAGCCAAGGGCGAGGCGCATCTCGACGTGGTGCTCGAACCCGGCGACGCCCTCTACCTGCCGCGCGGCTGGCTGCACGCGGCCCAGGCGCAGGGAGCGGTCTCCATCCACCTCACGCTCGGGATCCACACCTGGACCCGCCACGGCCTGGCCGAGCAGCTCGCCCAGGAGGCGCTGGCGCTGCTGGCCGAGGACCCGCAGATGCGCGGGTCCCTGCCCCTGGGCGTCGACGGACCGGGCGGGGAGCTCGACACCGTCCGGGAGCGCCTGGTCGCCGCGCTCGCCGCGGCCGATCCCGTCCCACGCTTCCACCGCACCCGCCGAGGACAGGGGCGCCCGGCCCCGCTGGGGCCGCTGGCCCAGCTCGCGGCCGTCCAGGGCCTGGGCCCCGGTTTTCCCGTCCGGCTGCGCGGTGCCCTGGAGGCACGGCTGGAGGGCCCGCGGCTGAGCACGCGCGTGGGGTGGCTCGACTTCCCCGAGAGCGACCTGCCCTCCGTCTCGTGCCTGCTCGACGGCGAAGTCCACACCGCCGGCGAGCTCGGTGTCGAGCTCGCCGAACGACTGCTGCGGGCGGGGGTTCTTGTTCCCTGTGACCAGTGACCCCGCCACCGTGAATGCCTCGTGCCGCTTCTGGTGCGCCGACGGAGCCCGGGGGCGCGGCGACCCGATGGCGGGCACCGCGCCGCGCGGCGCGGCCTGGGTCCTCATCGAGTACCGAGGCGCATGGCCCGTCAACGGTTTCGACGGCCTGGACCTGGAGCCCGAAACCAAGGCCCTCGTGTTCTCCGCCGCGCAGGCAGCGCGGGCGCGAGTGCTTCTGGTCCGGCGACACGGCCGCCGCAGCCGTGAGGGCCCCAGCCGGTGGGCCGTGCTGCGCCACGATGATTCCGGCGCCGGCCGTCAGCACTGGGGCACGTGGAGCCGCGACGAGGACCTCGCGGAGATCGCCACGGCCCTCGGCGTCCCCGGTGAGACCGGCCACCCACCGGTCCTCCTGGTCTGCGCCCACGGTCAGCACGATCCCTGCTGCGCGGTGCGCGGACGGCCCGTGGGACGTGCCCTGAGCGAGCGCTGGCCGGATTCGGTCTGGGAGTGCTCGCATGTCGGCGGTGACCGGTTCGCCGCCAACGTCGTCGTCGTCCCCGATGGCGTCTACTACGGAGGGCTCGACGCGGAGTCCTCCGTCACCACGGTCGAGGGGCATCTCGCCGGCCGGGTCCACGCGGAGCACCTGCGCGGGTACACCGATCTCTACCCGCCGCAGCAGGCCGCTGTCGCGGCCGCGCTCGAACGCTTCGGCCCGGCCGGCCGGCACGACTGGACGGTGGCCGAGACCGTCCGCGACGGCGACCGCTGGCGGGTTCGTCTCACCGGCCGCCCACCCCGGCCGGGCCGCGTCGACGTCGAACTGCGGTCCCACG
Organism: Kocuria sp. CPCC 205258; assembly: GCF_040981005.1. Lineage (NCBI taxonomy): Bacteria > Bacillati > Actinomycetota > Actinomycetes > Micrococcales > Micrococcaceae > Kocuria > Kocuria sp. CPCC 205258. The sequence continues at coordinate 504,493 of NZ_JAVKPS010000002.1, forward strand.
CCGCCCCGCCGCATCAGCTGACCTGCCACGGGCCGGCCACGAGCTCGGCCCGGGTCTACGAGCTCACCGCGGTGCGCGTCGTCTGAGGGACAGGGCGGCCGGGGGCAGGGTCCTCCGGCCGCGACCGAGGACGATGCGGAGCGCCGTGTCGGGGGAAGTTTCCGGTGACCGGCCTACACCCGGCCGTGCCACCGCGCTACGCTCGAACTCCAGACCCGAGCGACGATTCCTGCCGGCCCCGCCCCGGGCTCGCACCGGTGGAGCGGCCGGGGCGTCGTCCGCCCTGGGGACCCACCGATGTCAGGAGATCCTGATGGCCCCCGAGACCTTCGACGAGCTGCTCACCCGCCAGGTGGGCCACGAGTTCGCCGCGTCCCACCAGTACATCGCCGTGGCGGTCTGGTTCGACAGCCAGGACCTTCCGCAGCTGGCCCGGCACTTCTACCGCCAGTCGCTGGAGGAGCGCAACCACGCCATGATGATCGTCCAGTACATCCTGGACCGGGACCTGCCCCTGACCATTCCCGGGGTGGGGGAGGTGCGCAACGACTTCACCGACGTCCGTGAGCCCCTGGCCCTGGCGCTGTCCCAGGAGCAGGAGGTCACCGAGCAGATCAAGGCGCTGTTCGCCGCCGCCCGGGCCGAGGGTGACGCGCTGGGGGAGCAGTTCATGCTCTGGTTCCTGAAGGAGCAGGTCGAGGAGGTCGCCTCGATGACCACCCTGGTGAACGTCGCGCGCCGGGCCGAGAACCTCTTCGACCTGGAGAACTTCGTGGCCCGGGAGCACGTCGGCGACGGCGGGCACGGCCATGGTTCGGGGGCGCCGCAGGCCGCCGGCGGGGCCGCCTGACCCGGCAGCAGTCCCTGTGCCCGCCCCTGGCGGCGGGCCGGGCTGGCGGGATCAGCCGACCGGGACGAGCTCCGAGCGGAGGGCGGACAGGAAGGCGTCGACGTCCTCCGGCGTGGTGTCGAAGCTGCACACCCAGCGGACCTCGCCCTTCGCGGCGTCCCAGTCGTAGAACCGGAACCGCTGACGCAGGCGGTCCGCGATGCCGGCGGGCAGGGTGGCGAAGACGGCGTTCACCTGGGTCTCCTGCGTGAAGGCGACACCCGGCATCGACCCGTCGGCGATGCCCGTCTCGATGCCATCGCGCAGGCGCCGGGCCATCGCGTTCGCACGGCCCGCGTTGCGCAGGTACAGGTCTCCGTCCAGGAGCGCGAGCAGCTGGGCCGAGACGAACCGCATCTTCGAGGCCAGCTGCATCTGGTTCTTCCGCAGGTAGACCAGGCCCTGGGACGCGGCCTCGTTCAGGACCACCAGGGCCTCGGCGCCGAGGGCTCCGTTCTTGGTGCCGCCGAGGGCGAGCACGTCGACGCCGACGTCGGTGGTGAAGGCGCGCAGGGGCAGTCCCAGGGCGGCCGCCGCGTTCGAGAGCCGGGCCCCGTCCAGGTAGACGGACATGCCGTGGGGGTGCGCGTAGTCCGTGACGGCCCGGATCTCGTCCGGTGAGTACAGGGTGCCGAGCTCGGTGGACTGGGTGAGGTACACGACGAGAGGCTGGGCCCGGTGCTCGTCCCCCCAGCCCCAGGCCTCCGCCGCGATCAGCTCAGGCGTGAGCTTGCCGTCGCCCGTGGGGACGGGCAGGAGCTTGAGGCCGGCGGACTTCTCGGGCGCGCCGCCCTCGTCGACGTGGATGTGCGCCGTGTCCGCGCAGATCACCGCGCCCCAGCGCGGGAGCATCGACTGGAGGCCGACGACGTTGGCGCCGGTGCCGTTGAACATCGGCCACACCGAGGCGCCCTCGCCGAAGTGCTGCACGATCACGTCCTGCAGCCGTGCCGTGTACTCGTCCTCGCCATAGGCGACCTGGTGACCGCCGTTGGCCTCGACCAGGGCGTCCAGCACCTCCGGATGGACCCCGGAGTAGTTGTCCGAGGCGAATCCCCTCAGCTCGGCGTCGTGGGACCTCGTCATGGGGTGCCTCGTCCTTTCTCCTGGAGTTCGATGGTCGAGTCGTTCAGTTCCGGGGCCTCGGCGTCCCAGAGCCCGGCGTAGGCGTTCGCGAGCCGGTCCTCCAGACCGGCCAGGGCCTTCACCCGGAAGATCACGGCGGCGGCGCGCAGCGGCTCGCCGGCCTCGCGGGCGTCCTTCGCATATCCCTGCGCCACAGCCCGGGTCCACGCCTCGCTCGCGGCCTTCACCGCGGCGTAGTTGGCGCCGCCCGCCAGCGGACGGTTCACCGCGGTCGAGGACACGATCGCCAGCCGGCCCGCCGGCGAGGCCCGGAGGTCGTCGTCGAAGGCGCGGCTCAGGTGGCGCAGGGCGGTGAAGGAGGTCTCCAGCACGCGGTAGTCCTCCTCCGTCTGCCCGGCGAGCCCACCACCCCCGCGCCAGCCGCCCACGAGGTGGAGGAGCCCGTCGAGGCGCAGGCTCCTGTCGTGGAGCCCGCGGACGAGCTCGCGCACGGCGGACTCGTCCGCGAGGTCCACCGTCTCGGTGTGCGCCCCCAGCGCGGCGAGGGGCGCGAGCTTCTCCGCGTGGCGCCCTGTGGCGACGACGCGGGCCCCGGCCGAGATCAGGGTCCTAGTCGCCGCCAGGCCGGAGGCACTGGTGGCGCCGGCGATCAGGACGGTACGTCCGGTCAGGTCGGTCATGGCTCAATCGTCCGTGGCGCGGATGCCGGCCGTCGACTCGATGACGCTCTTCATCTTCTTCTCGAGCGCCTCGAAGAACATCGACAGCGGGAACTCGTCGTCCAGCACCAGGTCCGTGAAGCCCTTCGGCGGCCCGGCCAGCACCTCGCGGGGGAGCCCCTCCGCCCACGCCGAGGCGGGGTGCGGGGGCACCACGGAGGCGATGAGCTCGTACGCCTTCAGCCAGTGCACCGTCTTCGGCCGGTCGATCGACTCCCAGTACAGCTGGTCGATCGCCTCGCCGAGCTCGACGACGGCGTCCGCGACCCGGTCCCAGTCGACGCTGAGCTCGACGTCGCGCCACTGCAGGACGTGCCGGCGGTGGAGCCAGGCGAACAGCAGTTGCCCGCCCAGGCCGTCGTAGTTGCGCACCCGGGACCCGGTGAGGGCGAAGCGGAAGATCCGGTCGAAGATCACCGCGTACTGCACGAGCTTCCCGTGCCGGCGGGTCTGCTCCTCGAGGGCGGTGAGCTCCTCGCCGGCGGTCCGGCGCGCGGTGAGCGCACGCTCGAGCGCGACCGACTCCCGGAACGCCGTGAGATCGCAGCGCAGCTCCTCCAGGGAGTACAGGAAGAACGGCATCCGCTGCTTGATCATGAACGGGTCGAACGGCAGGTCGCCGCGCATGTGCGTGCGGTCGTGGATGAGGTCCCACAGCACGAAGGTCTTCTCGGCGAGGTCCTGGTCGATGAGCAGGGCCGCGGCGTCGGCGGGCAGATCCAGCTTCGTGATGCCGGCCGCCGCCGTGACCACGCGGCGGTAGCGTGCCGCCTCACGGTCCTGGAAGATGGCGCCCCAGGTGAACGCCGGGATCTCCCGCACGGCGACCGTCTCGGGGAACAGGACCGCGGAGTTCGAGTCGTAGCCCGGGGTGAAGTCGATCAGCCGCAGGGACACGAACAGCTGGTTGCCGTAGCGCCCGGCCTCGAGCTCGGCGATGAACTCGGGCCAGATCGCCTCGACGAGCACGGCCTCGACGTGCCGGTCCGCCGAGCCGTTCTGCGTGTGCATGGGGAACACGACGAGGTGCCGGAGGCCGTCCACGCGGTGCCGCTGCGGCTGGAACTCGACGAGGGAGTCGAGGAAGTCCGGCACCCCGAAGCCGCCGTCCGCCCAGCGCGCGAAGTCGCGGGGCAGGGCCGCCAGGTACGCCGCGTCGTGCGGGAACAACGGGGCGAGCTCGATGATCGACGCCGTGATCACCGCGACGTGCGCGCGCGCCGCCGGGTGGTCGGCGGGCTCGGGGACCGACCCGTCCTTGACCTGCAGCTCCTGCAGGGCAGTGGCCGCAGACCGGAGCCGCAGCCATGCGGGGTTCGACTCCACGGCGCGGGCGTCCTCCACGACCTCGGGCTCGCCGATGATGGCCCGCACCGTCTGCAGAGGCGTGGACATGACAACCCTCCTGTCGTCGAACCAGCGGAAATTTTCCGGCGATACCAACCAGATACAGGAAGATTCACATGAGCCCGGGGGGCTGTCAATCTTTTCCGGGCGCTCAGCTGGTAGCGTTCGGCCCATGGACGACCCCGTGGATGTGCAGCTGGCCACCGAGGTCTCCCACGACCCCCGTGCCACCCTCGCCCAGCTGTCCGAGCGGGTCGGCCTCTCGGTCTCGGCCGTGCAGGCCCGCCTGCGCAAGCTCGAGAGCGGCGGGGTGATCGTGGGCTACCAGGCGCTCCTCGACCCCGAGGCCATCGGCAGGCCGCTCGCGGCGTTCATCGAGATCACCCCGCTCGATCCGCGTCAGCCCGACAACGCCCCCGAGCTCCTGCAGTCGATCACGGCGATCGAGGCCTGCCACTCGGTGGCCGGGGACGCCGCCTACATGCTGTTCGTCCGGGTGGCCTCGCCGAAGGCGCTCGAGGCCCTCGTCAACGAGGTGCGCCAGGTGGCCTCCGTGAACACCCGCACCACCGTGGTGCTGCAGACCTTCTACGAGCACCGGCCGATGCTCCCCGCCGCCGAGGCCTGACGCAGCTCCCGGCGCTCCGCGCAGGACCGGCGGCCTGCCGGCCCTGTCCGGCCCGGCTCTGGCCATCCGGATCCGGCCCGGCGAGCATGGGGTCATGACAGCACAGGGACGAACCCGCACCGCTCTGGTCACCGGCTCCACCAGCGGCATCGGTGCCGCCACCGCACGGACCCTGGCCGCCCGGGGGTGGCACGTCGGCGTCACGGGCCGTGACCGCGCCCGCGGGGACGGCGTGGTGGCCGAGATCCGCGACCGCGGAGGGCGGGCGGACTTCATCGCCTCCGAGCTCACCGCCGCCGCGGAGGACCTGCGAAGCTTCGCCCGCGCGGCCGCGCAGACCCTGGGCGGTCACGTCGACACCCTGGTCCACAACGCCGCGGTGTGCCCCGCCGTGGACACCCTCTCCCTCGCCGACGCGGATCTCGAGGCCGCGCTCGCCGTCAACGTGCGCGCCCCGCACGTGCTCACGGCCGCCCTGGCGCCGGGGATGGTCGAGAACGGCGGCGGGGCGATCGTCATCATCGGCTCGTGGATGGCCCACGTGGGCAGCCCCATCGTGGGGCTGTACTCGGCGACGAAGGCGGCGCAGATCCAGCTCGCGCGCAGCTGGGCGGCGGAGTTCGGCCCGCACGGCGTGCGGGTCAACACCGTCTCTCCCGGAGCGACACGGTCCCCGGTCAACGCCCCGGCCGACGACGTCATCGCCCGGATCACGGCCGCCACTCCCGCCGGGCGCCCCGGGACCCCGGAGGAGATCGCCGCCGCCGTCGCCTGGATCGTCTCCGACGACGCCGCCTATCTCCACGGCGCCGAGATCCACGTGGACGGCGGCATCACCAGCACCAGGCGGATCTGAACCCGGCCGGTCCTCGGCCGCGCGGAGGGCCGACGACGTGCCGGGCGGGCCGCGGCCTCGCCGGCGAGGCCGACCCGTGCGCAGGGAGCGCCCCGCCGGTGCGAAGATGATCCGCATGAACTGGAGTCCGCGCGCCCTGGCCCGCTCGATCGACGGGCCGGACTCGCGCCGGCTGCCCCGGCGGCTCGTGCAGCTCTTCGCCGGGCTGGTGCTCTACGGCATCACCATGGGGATGCTCGTGCGGGCGGAGCTCGGTGTCATCCCGTGGGACGTGCTGCACCAGGGGCTGTCCCGGCAGTTCGGGCTGAGCATGGGCACGGTGGTCATCGTGGTCAGCGTGCTGCTGCTCCTCCTCTGGATCCCGCTGCGCGAGCGGCCCGGGCTGGGCACCCTCAGCAACGCGGTGGTGGTCGGGCTGGTGCTCGACGCGACACTGGCCGTGCTGCCTCCGGTCGAGTCCTTGCCGCTGCGGGTGCTGCTCGTGCTCGCCGGCGTGCTCCTCAACGCCGTGGCGACCGCCGCCTACATCGGGGTGCACCTGGGCGCCGGCCCGCGGGACGGGCTGATGACCGGCCTGGTCAGACGCACCGGGGGGTCGGTGCGCGTGGTCCGCACCTCGATCGAGGTGGCCGTGGTGCTCGCCGGGTGGGTGCTCGGCGGCACCGTGGGACTGGGCACGGTGCTCTACGCCCTGGCCATCGGCCCGCTGGTCCAGGTCCTGCTGCCCCGGTTGAGCGTCCGGCTGCAGCGCTGACGCCGGGCCCCGATCTGCGCGCCCGCACCGAGGTGGCCTCACCGGGATCGGGGTCCGGAGCAGCCCGCCGCTGGGGGTTCAGTCGCGGCTGTGGGCTCGGACCGCGGCGGAGGCCAGGCGGCGGCCGACGTCGATCGGCGACCCGGGGGAGCCGCGGAGGAAGGCGGCCAGGGTCCCGCCGTAGGCCAGGAGGATCTCGTCGGCCAGGTCCTGGGCGCGCTCCCCGGCGAGGGGCCGGGAGAGGTGCAGGAGGCGCTCGGTGAGGAGGGCGGTGTCCGCGGCCAGGACGACGCCGATCTCGTCCGCGGCCTCGGGGAGCTCGGTGGCCGCGGCCAGGAAGGCGCACCAGCGCGCCGGGTGGGGCTGGTCCCGCCGGTAGGAGGCCAGGGCATCGAACACCGCGAGCAAGCGCGCCGTGTCGTCCGCGGCCGCGACCACGTGCTGGTCCCAGACCGCCCGCCAGTCCGCCAGCCGGACCCGCAGCGCCTCGGCCACCAGGGCGTCCTTGCTGCCGAAGTGCGTGTACAGGGTGGCTGCCGAGACCTCCGCCTCGCGCAGAAGCTCGTCGACGGGCGTGGCCCGGATGCCGCGGTCGAACAGCACGCGGTCGGCCGCCTGCAGCAGCCGGGTGCGCGCGGGGAGTCGCGGGACGGTGGTCACCCCACCACTGTATCGACCCCTGGTTCCAGAACGAGCGTTTTGGTGTAGCGTTACGATCGTTCTGGTAAGCGACGTGCGAGAGGGAGTCCCATGCGAGCTCTGGTGATCAGCGGGATGGCACTGATCGCGGCGACCTACGGGCTGGCGCGCTTCGGCTACGGGCTCTTCCTGCCCCGGCTCACCGAGACCTTCCAGATGGGCTCGGCCGTCTCCGGGCTCATCCAGGCCGGCAGCTTCCTCTCCTTCTGCCTCGCCGCGGTGCTCGCCTCGCGCCTGGCCGCCCGCCCGCGCCTGGTCGTGGTGTGCGCCGGGGCGACGGCCACGCTGGGCACGGCGGGCGTGGCGGCCTCGCCCACCGCGGTCGTCCTCGCGGTGAGCGTGGTGCTGGCCGGGGCCGGCGCCGGGTTCGCCACCCCGGGCCTGGTCACGCTCATCGAGCGCAATCTCGCACCGGCGCGCCGGGAGAGTGCCCAGACGGTCGTCAACGCCGGCACCGGGGCGGGCATCGTCGTCGCGGGCCTCCTCATGCTCCTCACGCTCGGCCAGTGGCGCCTGGGGTGGGCGGCCATCGCCGTCCTGGTGGCAGCGGCCACCGTGGCCACCCTCCGGACGGACCGGTCCGCGCACCGGTCTCCGCCCGCGGAGGGGCCCGCACGGGTGCGGGTCCGTGATCTGGTGCCGCTGGCCCGACCTATCGCCGCGGCGGCGCTCGCCGGTGCCTCGAGCGCCGCGATCTGGACCTTCGGGCGCACGGCCATGGCCGAGTCCGGCACGGGCGAGGAGTCCTATTCCATCGCGGCCTGGATGGTCCTGGGGGCGTTCGGCGTGCTGGGCGCCGCCGCCGGGAAGATCGTCCAGGTCTGGAGCCTGCGGACGGCGTGGGTCTCGACCGCGGTGGCCATGGCCGGTGCGACCGTGGTCCTGGGCGCGGCGCCGGGGGCGCCGCTCGCCGCGTTCGTCTCCGCGTCCGTGTTCGGGGCCGGCTACACCGCCCTGTCCGGTGTCCTCATCGTCTGGGCCGCGCGGGTGGTTCCCGATCGCGTGTCCGAGGGCACCGCCGTGCTGTTCATCGCCCTCGCCGTCGGTCAGGCGGCCGGCTCGGTCCTGCTGGGCGTCCTGTTCGACCCCGCCGCCCCGGTCCTGGCCTTCGCCGTGGCCGGTGCGCTCGGGATCCTCGCGGTGCTGCCCGCCCTGAGCGGCCGGTCCGGGGCGCGGTCCTCCCGCACCACCCCGGCACCGTGCCCCGCGGGGGCCGGCAGCCCGCGGGCCTGATCCAGCGCACGCGGGTCACGACGACGAGCTCGGGCGGCTCGATCCCTGTTCGGCCCGCGGAGCCCACGGGCCGGCCGTCCGGCGGATCCGTCATGGTGCGGGGAGCGGGATGACGGTGCGGTACTTGCCGCCGGTGCTCTGCTGCGGTGCCTCCGGGGCCCGTTCGACGGCGACGTGCCCCAGGCCCAGGTCGCCGAGCAGGCCGGTGACGCCGCTCAGCGCGGCGGCCCACACCTGCTCGGGGTCCTCGCCGGCCGCCGGGAGCAGCCGCACCCGCAGACCCGCGGGGGCGGTCTGCACGACCTGGAACAGCTCCACGCCCGGGACGCGGTCGATGACGGTCCCCAGCGCGAGCGGGGGCACCGCGACCAGGCCCCGCCCGTCGTCGTCGGGGAAGGCGAGGACGTCCGAGGCCCGGCCCTGCACGCGCAGGGCCGGGGCCGGGTTCCCGCAGCCGCACGGGTCCGGCTTCATCAGGACCCGGTCGCCGACGTCGTAGCGGATGATCGGCTGGACCCGGTTGGCCAGGTTCGTCATCAGCACCGTGTGCGAGACGGTCCCGGGCGGAACGGGACGGTGCTCGGCGTCGACCGGTTCGAGGGCGACCCAGTCCTCGACCAGGTGCAGCCAGCCCCGGGCGCAGCTCGAGGCCGCGTAGCCGATCTCGGTGCACCCGTAGACCTCCCGCACGGGCGCCCCGAAGGCCCGCTCGATCCGGGTGCGCTCGTCCGGCGGCAGGCCCTCGGCGGTGCTGAGCACCAGCACCGGGCGCAGGCGCAGCCGCCCGGCCTCCTGCTCGGAGGCCAGCAGCCGCAGCATGCTGGCGTAGGCGCCGAGCATGAGCGGTCCGAAGGCGTTGAGCTCGGCCACCAGCTCGGGCAGCGGCCGGTGGATCGAAAGGATCCTGAGCCGGCGGTGGCGCCGCGGTCGCTCCCGCATCTCCCGGGTGCTGGTGGCCACGGCCAGGAAGTGCCCGCCGGTGGCCACGACCGCGGCGAACCGGCCCCCGCGCACCGTGAGCCGCACCAGGTCCCGCCCGGACAGCCAGCCCGCGGACAGCCGGGCCATCATCCCCGAGGTCACCGCCCGGTACCGGTCGTCGAGCACGAAGAGACCCCGGGTGCCGGTGGTGCCGGCGGTGGTGGCCACCAGGTACCTCCCGGCGAACCGCTCCCCGATCCGGGCCGGGTCCGCCACGAACTCCTCGACCGCCGCCAGGGTCACGGCCGGGTCCGTGGCGACCTCGTCGAAGTGGGCCATCAGCTGCCGCTTGTCCGTCACCGGCAGGGAGGTGACGTCCTCGACCCGCTCCGGCAGCCCCTGGTAGAGCCGCCGGTAGTAGGCGGAGTGCTCCCGCGCGAAGGCCACGAGCTCGGCCAGCCGCTCCCGCTGCCGCCGGCGGAGCGCCGCCGGACCCTTCCGGTGGGCCCGGCGGGCGTCCCACCACACCCACGCCGCGCTGGCCCCCCGGGCGCCCGCCGCCGCGCTCCGTCGTGTCCCCATGGCACGACTCTAGGAATCCGGCGCCGGGGGAGACAGGGCCGCCGGGCAGGTGACGGAATCGGTCACCGGTTCCCCGGACGGGCGGCAGGCGGCCGGGGCGCACCGTCCCGCGGCGTGCTCCGTGAAGGTTTGGCGAAGATTCCCGCGCTGACCGCCCCCGGGCGCCGCCGCGCCGCGGCGGGGGAGGACACTGAAGTCATGAATCCTGGCACTGACGCGGCGGCCGGGCGGGTGCTGGTGGTGGACGACGAGAAGCCCCTGGCGCAGATGGTCGCCACCTACCTGGCCCGCGGCGGCTACGAGGTCGCCACCGTCCACACCGGCCCCGACGCCGTGGAGGCCGCCCGTGACCGGAGCCCGGACGTGGTGGTGCTGGACCTGGGCCTGCCGGGGATGGACGGCATCGAGGTCTGCCGCAGGATCCGGGGCTTCTCCGAGTGCTACGTGCTGATGCTCACGGCCCGCGGCGACGAGGAGGACAAGCTGGCTGGGCTGGCCGCCGGGGCCGACGACTACATCACGAAGCCCTTCAGCGTGCGCGAGCTCGTCGCCCGGGTGGCCGCGGTGCTGCGCCGGCCCCGCACCACGGTGACCCCGGTCGAGCCCGCCCGGGAGTTCGGCGAGCTGACCGTCGACCTCGCGGCCCACGAGGCGCGGGTGGGCGGGGAGGCGGTGGCGCTGACCCGCACCGAGTTCGAGCTGCTGGCCGCCCTGACGGCCCGGCCGCACGAGGCGCTGACCCGCCGCCGGCTCATCGACACCGTGTGGGGCCCGGCCTGGGTGGGTGACGAGCGGATCGTGGACGTGCACATCGGTCACCTGCGCCGGAAGCTCGGCGAGAACCAGGCGGCCTTCGTCGACACCGTGCGCGGGGTCGGCTACCGGATGGTGGCCCGATGACCCGGCGACGGCGCCCCCGCGGCCTGGCCTCCCGGTTCTTCCTGGCCCAGGCCCTCGTGGTGGCCGCCAGCATCCTCGCCGCCGTGACGGTCGCCTCCCTGGCCGGGCCCCCGATCTTCCACGAGCACCTGATCATGGCCGGGCACGCCGAGAACTCCCCCGAGCTGCTCCACGTGGAGCGGGCCTACCGGGACGCCGGTCTCATCGTCCTGGGCGTGGCCCTGGGCACCGCCGTAATCTGCGCCGCGGCGGTGACCTGGCTGTTCACCCGCCGCCTCCGGCGGCCCCTCGCCGCGCTCACCGAGGCGGCCCGGGGCGTGTCCCACGGCCGCCACGACACCCGGGTCCCGGCCCTCGGCGCCGGCGTCGAGGTGGACGCGGTGGCGGCCTCGTTCAACGCCATGGCCGAGCGGCTGGAGCGCACCGAGGAGCTCCGGCGGCGGATGCTCTCGGACCTGGCCCACGAGATGCGCACCCCGATCTCGGTCCTCACGGTCTACTGCGAGGCGCTGCAGGACGGGGTGGCGCAGTGGGACGAGGCCACCGGCGAGCTCGTGACCGACCAGCTCGGACGCCTCACCCGGCTGGTCGAGGACATCCACGACGTCTCCCGGGCCGAGGAGGGCCGGATCGACCTGGACCGCGCCTCGCAGCCGGCCGGCGACCTGGTCCGTTCCGCCGCGGAGGCCCACCGGGAGGCGTACGCCGCCAAGGGCGTGCGGCTCGTCCTGGACGTCGACGACGACGCCGGGGTGGTGGACGTGGACCGGCAGCGGATGGGGCAGGTGCTGGGCAACCTGCTCACCAACGCCCTGCGCCACACGCCGCCCGGCGGGCAGGTCGCCCTCGGCGTCGCCCGGCGGGGTTCGGGGCAGGTGGCCGTCACCGTCGCCGACACCGGCGACGGCATCGCCGCCGAGCACCTGCCCCGGGTGTTCGAGCGCTTCTGGCGCGGGGACAGCGCCCGGGACCGCGACCACGGCGGCTCCGGGATCGGCCTGACCATCTCCCGGGCCCTGGTCGAGGCCCACGGCGGGACGCTGACCGTCACGTCCCCCGGGCCCGGCGCCGGGACGGCCTTCACCGTGGAGCTGCCCTCCCGTCAGCGGGCGGGGCCGGCGCCGGCCGGGATCAGCCGATGACCCCCCTTGCCTTATACCCCCTAGGGGTATATACCTAGGAGGAGCAGGACCACCTCGGTCCCCACCGAGCGGACACCAGTTCTCGCAGGAGGAAGATCATGAGCTCCCCGCACCAGGACCACGGCCGCTCCGCCGCCCCGGAGCAGCCCGCGGACGCCCACGGCCACGAGCAGCACGCCGACGCCGACACCCACGGGCAGGCGATGCCGCACGCCCACGCCCACTCGGCGGTGGACGAGGACCACCAGGTCCACACCCACGGCGAGCATGCCGGGCACTCCACGGCGATGTTCCGGAACAAGTTCTGGCTCAGCCTCGTGCTGGCGGTCCCCGTGGTGGTCTTCAGCCCGATGGTCGGGCACCTGCTGGGCTACTCCGTCCCCGAGTTCCCGGGCTCCGCCTGGATCCCCCCGGTCCTGGGCACGGTGATCTTCGTCTACGGCGGGGCCCCGTTCCTCAGGGGCGGACTCACCGAGCTGAAGAGCCGGCAGCCGGGGATGATGCTGCTGATCGCCATGGCCATCACCGTCGCCTTCGTCGCCTCCTGGGTCACCACCCTGGGGATCGGCGGGTTCGACCTCGACTTCTGGTGGGAGCTGGCCCTGCTGGTGGTCATCATGCTGCTGGGCCACTGGATGGAGATGCGCGCCCTCGGGGCGGCGTCCTCCGCCCTGGACGCCCTGGCCGCGCTGCTGCCCGACGAGGCCGAGAAGGTCGTCGACGGTGACACCGTCACCGTGCCCGTCGCCGAGCTGGCCGTGGGCGACGTCGTGCTGATCCGCCCCGGGGCCCGGGTCCCGGCCGACGGGGAGATCGTCGCGGGGACGGCCGAGTTCGACGAGTCCATGATCACCGGTGAGTCCAAGGCCGTCAGCCGGGCACCCGGCGACACGGTGGTCGCCGGGACCGTGGCCACCGACACCACCGTGCGCGTGCGGGTGGAGGCCGTCGGCGCCGACACCGCCCTGGCCGGGATCCAGCGGATGGTCGCGGCCGCCCAGGAGTCCTCCTCCCGGGCCCAGGCCCTGGCCGACCGTGCCGCCGCGCTGCTGTTCTGGTTCGCCCTGGCCGCAGGCATCCTCACCGCCATCGCCTGGACGCTGCTGGGCAGCCCGGACGACGCGGTGATCCGCACCGTGACCGTGCTGGTCATCGCCTGCCCGCACGCCCTGGGCCTGGCGATCCCGCTGGTCATCGCGATCTCCACCGAGCGCGCGGCGAAGGCCGGGGTGCTGATCAAGGACCGGCTGGCCCTGGAGCGGATGCGCACCATCGACGTGGTGCTCTTCGACAAGACCGGCACCCTCACCGAGGGCGCCCACGCCGTGACCGGCGCCGCCCCGGTCCCCGGCACCTCGAAGGGCGAGCTCCTGGCGCTGGCGGCGGCGGCCGAGGCCGACAGCGAGCACCCCGTGGCCCGCGCCATCGTCACCGCGGCCGCCCATGACCCCGAGGCGCAGCGGCTCGGCCTGCGCGGCACCGACCTCCGATCGGCCACCGGCCGCGGCGTCCGCGCCACCGTCGACGGTGCCGAGATCACGGTCGGCGGACCCAACCTGCTGCGCGAGCTCGGCCTGTCCACGCCGGCGACGATCACCGGGACCACCCGTGAGTGGGTGGCGCGCGGCGCCGGGGTGCTCCACGTCCTCCGGGACGGAGCGGTCATCGGTGCCCTGGCCCTGGAGGACAAGGTCCGTCCCGAGTCCCGCGCCGCCGTGGCCGCCCTGCAGGACAGGGGGGTGCGCGTGGCGATGATCACCGGCGACGCCCGCCAGGTCGCCGAGGCCGTGGGCGCCGAGCTGGGCATCGACGAGGTCTTCGCCGAGGTCCTCCCGCAGGACAAGGACACCAAGGTCGTCGAGCTCCAGTCCCGCGGGATGACCGTGGCCATGGTCGGCGACGGCGTCAACGACGCCCCCGCCCTGGCCCGGGCCGAGGTCGGCATCGCCATCGGCGCCGGCACCGACGTGGCCATGGAGTCGGCCGGGGTGGTCCTGGCCGGCAACGACCCCCGGTCCGTGCTGTCGATGATCGAGCTGTCGCGGGCCAGCTACCGGAAGATGATCCAGAACCTGGTCTGGGCCGCCGGCTACAACGTGGCCGCCGTGCCCCTGGCCGCCGGGGTGCTCGCCCCGATCGGGATCGTGCTGTCCCCGGCCGTGGGCGCGGTGCTGATGTCGGCGTCCACCATCGTGGTGGCGCTCAACGCCCAGCTGCTGCGCCGCCTCGACCTCGCCCCGGCCCACCTGGCCGCCGTCGGCACCGAGGACCGCCGGGCTCCCGAGCAGGCCGGCACCGTCCCCGCCCGCTGAGCCACCCTGACCTCCCGACCCCCGACCCCCGAACCGAAGAGAAGGACACACTGTGAAGCGCTCCACCACCCTTTCCGCCCTCGCCCTGGCCTCCGCCCTAGCCCTCGCCGGCTGCGGCGCCGACAGCTCGGAGCAGGACGCCGGCACGGGCGCGGAGACCTCCGCCCCCGCGGCCTCCGCCCCCGCGGCCTCCGCCCCCGAGGGCACGGGCACCGCACCGGCCTCCGGCGCCGCGGCGGAGATCTCCGCCGAGCACAACGACGACGACGTGATGTTCGCGCAGATGATGATCCCACACCACGAGCAGGCCGTGGACATGAGCGAGATTCTGCTGGCCAAGGACGACGTCCCCGCCGATGTCCGGGCCTTCGCCCAGAAGGTCGTCGATGCCCAGGGCCCGGAGATCGAGCGCATGAACCAGATGCTGCGGGCCTGGGAAGCGCCGATGCCCGGCGAGGACTCCACGTCCATGGACCATGGGACCGGCGGGATGATGAGCGAGGAGGACATGGGCATGCTCAACGATGCGCAGGGGACGGACGCGGCCCGGCTGTACCTGGAGCAGATGACCGTCCACCACGAGGGCGCGGTCGAGATGGCCCGGGACCAGGTCGAGCAGGGGCAGAACCCCCAGGCCGTCGAACTGGCCCAACAGGTCGTCGAGGACCAGGAGGCGGAGATCGCCGAGATGGAGCGGATGCTCCAGGAGCTGCCGGACGGTTCCTGACCGCCCCGGTGACCGGCGTCGTCGCCCACGGGCGGCCGCCGGCGGAAGCCGACCGACCGATCGAAGGAGGACCGCGATGATGTGGGGCGACGGCATGGGAGGGGGCATGGGCTGGATGTGGATCTTCTGGCTCCTGCTCATCGTGGGCGCGGTCGTACTGGTCGTCGTGCTCGTGAAGCTGCTCACCGGGAACTCGGGCGGCGGGACCCGGCAGGACGGGAGCGCCCCGCCGCCGATGGGCGCGGGTCCGCGCCGGTCCCGGGAGATCCTCGAGGAGCGCTACGCGCGCGGGGAGATCAGCACCGAGGAGTTCCGGGAGCGGCTGCGGACCCTGGAGGAGGGCGACCGGTGAGCCCGCTGACCCGCCGGCAGCTGCTGGCCCTGGGCGCGGCCGGCGCCGGCGCCGCGGCCGTGGGCGGGGCCGGGCTGTGGTGGACCGGCGGCGGGGGCGAGGCCCTCGGCGGCGGCCGGGAGCTGCTGCAGCCCGAGGTGCTGTCCAGCCGGGACGGGGCCCTGGACCTGGCCCTGGAGGCCGCCCCCGCCCGGGTGCGGATCGGGGCGCGCACCGCGCACGTGCAGGCGTTCAACGGCTCCCTGCCCGGGCCCACCCTGCGGGTCCGCCCCGGCGACACGCTCCGGGTGGCGATGACCAACGGCCTGGACGACCCGACGAACCTGCACGTGCACGGTCTGCACGTCTCCCCGGAGGACAGCGGGGACAACCCCTTCGTGAGCATCGCCCCCGGGGACTCCTTCGACTACGAGTTCACCCTGCCGGGCGACCACCCGCCGGGCACCTACTGGTACCACCCGCACCACCACGGGCACGTGGCCGACCAGCTGGCGGCGGGTCTCTACGGGGCCATCGTGGTCGAGGACCCGGACCCCGTCCCGGTGGCCCGGGAACGGGTCCTGGTGATCTCCGACCTCACCCTGGACGCCTCCGGGAACCTCGCCGAGATCTCCCCGCCCGAGCGGATGATGGGCCGGGAGGGCGAGACCGTGCTGGTCAACGGTCAGGTCCGTCCCGGAGCCATCGCGGCACCCGGGGAACGGGAGCTGTGGCGGGTCGTCAACGCCTGCCCGGCCCGGTACCTGCGCCTGAGCCTGGACGGGCAGGACCTGCGGCTCTCCGGCCGTGACGTCGGCCGGCTGCCCGAGGCGCTCGAGGTCACCGACGTGACCCTGGCGCCGGGCAACCGGGTGGAGCTGCTGGTGGACGCCCGGGCTGGCACCTCCACCCTGGTGGCCACCCCGGTGGATCGCGGCAGCATGGACGGAATGATGGGCGGGATGACGGGTCCGGGCGGGGACCGTCCCGGCTCCGGCGGTCCGGTCGAGCTGCTCACCCTGGAGGTCGCCGGGGACCCGGTCGAGCCGGCCGGGCCCGTGCCCGCGGGGCCGGCGCCGCGGGACCTGCGCGAGGAGCCGGTCGAGGCCCGGCGCACCCTGGACTTCGCCATGGGCATGGGCATGGGCATGAGCATGGGCGGAATGATGGGCGGCATGCGCGGTCCCGGGCAGATGATGTCCTTCACGATCGACGGCCGGAAGTTCGACGCCGGGCGCACCGACCAGCGGGTCCGGGTGGGCACCGTGGAGGAGTGGACCCTGGTCAACTCCAGCCCCATGGACCACCCGGTGCACCTGCACGTGTGGCCGATGCAGGTCGTGGCCGAGGCGGGCCGCGAGGTCTCCGGACCGCGGTGGCAGGACGTGGTCAACGTCCCGGCCTTCGGGGAGGTGACGGTCCGGGTGGCCTTCGACGACTTCGCCGGCCGCAGCGTCTACCACTGCCACATCCTCGACCACGAGGACCTCGGCATGATGGGCACCCTCGAGGCCCGCTGAGGCCCGCTGAGGCCCGCCGAGGTCCGTCGGTCCGACCCCGTGCAGGGCGGTGGCGCCGGAGCGCGGGCCGGGAACCCGGTCGCCCGAGGCGCTCTTCCGAGGCAGGGTCAGGTCATTCCGCGGGACACTGACGCTCGGCCGGCTCCTCGTGGTCGGGCACCGGCCGGGACTCCGCCTCCTGGGCGGTGGCGGCCACGCCGTTGCGCTCGATGTCCTCGATCAGCCAGTCCATCTCGAAGATCTCCCGCCGCTGGGCCTCGCTGATCTCGACCGCCAGTTCGCACACCCGCACGTCGGACAGCTCGGCGCGCTCGGACCGGGTGATGGCCAAGGAGTGGTGCGGGATCATCCCGCTCATGTACGACGTGTCCTGCACCGTGGTCTGGCTGCGGTCCAGGAACGCCCCGGTGCCGAACAGCAGGAGGCTGACCACCACGATGGCCACGTTCGCCTTGGTGTTCTTGTACATGTTCAGCATCCAGGCGAGCATGATCAGGCCCATGGTCCCGCCCATGGTCAGGGTCATGAACAGGCGGCTCTCGCTCCAGCGCACGTGGCCCCACTCCCAGGAGCCGATGAACATGGCGGCGTACATCACCACCATGGCCGTCAGGATCATCGCGCCGAAGCGCAGGTACATCTTCGGGGCGTCGTGGGACCGGTGCTCCTCGTGCGAGTCCCCGTCCGGCCGGCTCCCACCGTGCTGACGTCCGTCGCTCCTGTCGTCTCCTGTGCTCGACACGGAACTCCTCCGATCTCCGTGGTCCGGTCCGAGGACCCCCGCCGCGGCGGAGCAGCCGCTGCCGCGGGGGTCGGGTCGGTGCTCCGCCGGGCTCAGCCCAGCGAGGCGAGGAGGTCGGCGCAGGCCTGCTCGCAGCGGCGGCAGGCCTCGGCGCAGACCTTGCAGTGCTCGTGCATCTCGGCGTGCCCGGCGCATTCGTCCCCGCAGGCCTTGCACGCGGTGCGGCACGCCTCGAGCAGGGCCCGGCCGACCTCGGCGTTGTTGCCGGTCTGGCGGGAGAGCGCCTTGCCGGTGGCGGCGCAGACGTCGGCGCAGTCGAGGTTCTTGCGGATGCACTCGGTCAGCTCCGCGACCATGTCCTCGGCCAGACAGGCGTCGGCGCAGGCGGTGCAGGTCTGGGCGCACTCGAAGCACGCCGCGATGCACTCGGCCAGCTTCTGCCGGTCGATGTTCCCCAGGTCCTTCGGGTAGGTCTCGAGCATCGAGGTCACGTGGGTCATGGTCTCGCTCCTTCGTCCGTCCTGCCGTGGTGCGGACCGGTCGGAACCGGACCGCCGTGCAACCGACAGTAAACTGCCGATCCGGCGGAGTGAAGCCCTGGACGTTGAAGATTCCGTGAAGAAGCCCTGGCCACGGGGGGCGGACGAATCGGTCGGCGCCGGCCGCCACTGCCGGTCACGCCGCGGACGCCTCCTGGGCGTGGTGCCGCCGGTTTTGTTACTGCGAATGAAACTCATTACCATGAGAGCTCGTGGAGACCGGTTCTGGCAAGGGGGAAGCATGCGCGGTGCGACCGGAGTGGACGTGCGGGGGCTCGAGGTGGCCCTGGCCGGACGGCCGCTGCTGCAGGGTGTGGGCTTCCAGGTGCCGCCCGGTCGGCGGGTCGCCCTGCTCGGCGCCTCGGGCTCGGGGAAGTCCCTGACGGTCCTGGCCCTGCTGGGTCTGCTCGGGCACCGCTTCGACGTGCAGGGCTCCCTGCGGGTCGCCGGCCGTGAGCTGCCGTGGCGGCAGGCTCCCGGGCGGCGTCCGGGAATGGCCGCGGTCTTCCAGGACTCCCAGGCTGCGCTGAACCCCGTGGTGCGCCTGGACCGGCAGCTGCTGCCCGCCGTGGCCCGCCGGCGCCGGCTCGGTGCGGCGGCCGCCGGCCGGGTCGTGGCGGATCTGCTCCGCCAGGTCGGCTTCGAGGACCCGGCGCGGATCCTGCGGGCCCACCCCTCCCAGCTGTCGGGCGGGCAGCGGCAGCGGGTGTGCCTGGCACTCGCCATGGCCGCCGCCCCGGACCTGCTGGTGGCCGACGAGCCGACCACGGCGCTGGACATGATCAGCCAGCGCCACGTGGTCGAGGCCCTGCGCCGGTGCACCGGCGCAGGCCGCGGCGGGCTGCTGTTCGTCACCCACGACCTGGCGGTCGCCGCCGACCTGTGCGACGACGTCGTCGTCCTGGACCGGGGACGGGTGGTCGAGTCCGGCCCGATCCAGCAGGTGGTCCGATCGCCGCAGGCGCCCTTCACGGCCGCCCTGGTCGAGGCCGCCCGCACCGGACTCCGGTCCGCCGCGGCTCCGCCGGCTGCCGCCCCGCTGGGCGTGGCCTCGTGAGCCGGGCGGCGGAACCCGCCGCACTGCACGGTGCCGGGCTTACCAGGAGCTACGGCACGCGCTCCGGCGCCGTGGCCGCGGTGCGCGGTGTCGACCTCGCGGTGCGCGAGGGGGAGTCGCTGGGCCTGGTCGGCCCCTCCGGATCGGGCAAGTCCACGCTGCTGTCCCTGCTGCTGGGCGTCGAGCGCCCGGACCGGGGCGAGATCCTCTTCGACGGCGTTCCCCTGACCGGCCGGCAGCAGATCCGGCGGGCCAGGCAGGCCGTGCAGTACGTCCCGCAGGACCCCGCGTCCAGCCTGGACCCGCGGCGCAGCGTCGAACGCCAGCTGCGGGAACCGCTGCGCCGCTTCCGCATCGCGGGCGACCACGCCCGCCTGGTCCGGGACGCCCTGGAGCGGGTCGGCCTCGACGCCGAGCACCTGGGCCGGCGCGCCCACGAGCTCTCCGGCGGTCAGGCCCAGCGCGTGGCGATCGCCCGGGCCCTGGTGACCCGGCCGCGGATCCTCCTGGCCGACGAGGCGGTCAGCGGCCTCGACCTGCCGCTGCGCCACCAGGTGCTGGACCTGCTCCAGGAGCAGCACGTCCAAGAGGGACTGGGGCTGCTGTTCGTCTCCCACGACCTCACCGCGGTCCGCTTCCTGTGCCGCCGGGCGCTGGTGCTCGACCACGGGCAGGTGGTGGAGGGGGGCCCCGTCGACCGGCTGCTCGAGGCGCCGCGCCACCCGACGACGCAGGAGCTGGTGGCTGCGGTTCCGTACCTGGCCCCCTGAGCCGGCGGCCGCACCATCCCTGTCACCCACCACCGATCACCACACCGAAAGGGCCTCCTGATGCCACCTCGCCCCTCCGCTCCCCGTCCCGCCCGACGCCGCGCCGGCCTCGGCCTCGCCGCGGTCAGCCTGCTGCTGCTCACCGGCTGCTTCTCCGAGGGCTCCGGCACCGCCTCCGCCGGGGGAGCCGGCGGCTCGACCGGCGCACGGATCGAGCTCGCCATGCTGCAGCCGCCGCGCTCGGGGCTGTCCCCGCTGAGCGACGACGCCTTCAAGCTCTCCCGCTGGTCCACCGCCGAGACCCTGGTCCGGCTGGACGAGGCCGGGGACGCCCAGCCGATGCTGGCCACCGAGTGGGAGCAGCTCGACGACACCACCTGGTCCTTCACGATCCGGGACGGCGTCACCTTCCACGACGGCACCGAGCTCACCGCGGAGAACGCCGCCGCCTCCCTGGCCCGGGCGGTGGAGGCGGAGCCGGCCCCGCGCATCCTGGACGGGGTGGAGATGAGCGTGGACGCCGAGGGCGACACCGTGCGGGTCACCACCGCCGAGACCGACCCGCTGGTCCCGCAGCGGCTGTCCAGCCCGCAGCTGTCGGTCCTGGCCCCGGCCGCCTACGAGGGCACCGCCGTGACCCCGGTGGGCCACGGCACGGGTCCGTTCGAGCTCACCGCCGTGGACGGCACCTCCGGGGCCACCCTGGAGCGCTACGAGGACCACTGGGGCGGCGCCGCGGCCGCGGCCGGCATCGACGTGTCCTTCGTGCCCGACGGCACCGCCCGGGCCGCCGCGCTGCGCACCGGCGAGGCCGACGTCGTCGAGGCCGTACCCGTGGGCCAGGCCGCCCAGGTCGAGGTGGACCTCCTCGAGGAGGTGCCGATGCCGCGCACCAACACGCTCTACCTCAACACCGAGGACGGACCGTTCGCCGACCCCGCCCTGCGCGCCGCCGCCCGGGAGGCCCTGGACCCGCGGCGCATCGTGGACGGGGTCTACGAGGGCCGGGCCGACGTGGCCGCGGGGCTGCTGGGCCCGGCGATCCCCTACGCCGCGGAGGGGCGGGACACCGACGCCTACCGCGAGGCGCTGGCCGACCGCGCCGAGGCCGGGGACCCGGCCGGGCGGAAGATCACCATCGGCACCTTCACCGACCGGGCCGAGCTGCCCGAGGTCGCCGTCCAGCTCCAGCAGCAGCTCGAGGCCGCCGGCTTCGAGGTCGAGCTCGAGGTGCGCGAGTACCAGTACATCGAGGCCGACGCCCTGGACGGCGACTTCGACGCCTTCATCCTCTCCCGCGCCACGGTGCTCGACTCGGGTGACCCCGTGGCCTACATGGTCAGCGACTTCGGCTGCGAGGGCTCGTTCAACCTCTCCCAGTTCTGCTCCGGGACCGTCGACGACGCCCTGACCGCCGCGGAACAGGCCCCTCCCGGCGAGGAGCGCCAGGAGGCGATCATGGCCGCCGAAGCGGCGATCCTGGCCGAGGACGCGGCGATCCCGATGCTCCACGAACGCGTCATCCAGGGTGAGCAGGACGGCGTGGAGGGCGCGGTCCGCGATCCGCGCGAGCGCGAGCTGATCACGGCCGAGACCGCCGTCTCCGAGTGACGGGCCGAGTGAGGGGACGGGGAGGGGCTGCGGCCCTGATCTCCCGCGCCGCGGCCTGCGCCGCCGTCGTCCTGCTGATCGGGGCCCTGCCGTGGCTCTCGGGCAACAGCCCGGAGTACACGGTGCTGCGCGCCCGCTACGCGGACCGGCCGGCCACCCCGGAGGTGCTGGCCCAGATCCGGACCGAGCTGGGCCTGGACGGCGGCCCGGTGGCCGTCTTCGCCGACTGGGCGTGCGGCGTCCTCACCGGGGACCTCGGCACCTCCTGGATCAGCGGGCGCCCGGTCCTGCCCGGCGTCCTGGAGGCCATGGGGGTGTCCCTGACGCTGATGGGCGCGGCCCTGCTCGTCGCCCTGCTCGTGGCCGCCCTGATCTGCGTGCCCATCGTCCGCAGCGGGCTCGCCGGACGCCCCGCCCGCGGGGCCGGGGCGGCGGCCGCCGCGCTGACCGCGCTGCCGGAGTTCCTGCTGGCGGCGGTGCTGCTGATCGTCGTGGCCGTCTGGGCGGGCTGGCTCCCGCCCTACGGATGGCAGGGGCCCGAACACGTGGTGCTCCCGGCCCTGGCGCTCGGCCTGCCCGGAGGTGGGCTGATCGGCCGGTTGCTCTCGACCGCCCTGGCCGGCGCCTTCACCGAGCGCTGGGTGCACACCTGGGCCGTGGCCGGGCACTCCCGGCCGCGGATCGCGCTCGCGGCGCTGCACCGGGCCCTGCCCGGGGTGATCGGGCAGATCGCCCTCGTCGTCGTCGGGCTCACCGGCGGAGCGGTGCCGGTCGAGGAGGTCTTCGCGATCCCCGGCCTGGGCCGGACCCTGCTCGGGGCCGCGGCGGCCCAGGACATCCCCGCCCTGCAGGCGGGGATCCTGCTCCTGCTCGTGCTCGCCGCGCTGTGCGGGGCCCTGGCCGCCCTGGCCCGCCGGGCGCTGCTGGGGCCGGCCGCCCGCTCCGGGGACCTGCCCGTCCCCGGGCCGCCCTCGGGGCGGCGCCGGGCGTGGTGGACGGTGCCGGCCGTCTCGGGGGCCCTGCTGCTGGGGCTCGTCGTCGCCGGACTGCTCCGGGACCCCTACACCTCCGCCCACGGGCGGCTCGAAGCGCCCTCCTGGGCGCTCCCGCTCGGGGCCGACGCGTCCGGCCGCGACGTCCTGGCGCGTGTGGGGCACGGCGCCCTGGACACCCTGGGCCTGGCCCTGGTCGTGGTCGCGGCCTGCCTGGTCATCGGTCTCGCCGTCGGGATGACCGGGACATGGTCCACCGGGCCCGTCGAGGTCACCAACGCGGCACCGCCGATCATCGCCGGCATCCTCGTCGTGGCGGTCGCCGGCCCCTCCGCGGCCGGGGCCGCCCTGGCCGTCACCCTGGTGAGCTGGGCACCGCTGGCCGCCCACACCGCCGCCCTCGTGGCCGAGATCTCGGCCCGGCCCTACGTCCGGGTGCTGCCCCTGCTCGGTGTGGGCCGGACCCGCGTCCTGGCCGGGACCGTCCTGCCCACCCTGCTGCCGGAGGTGACCCGGCACGCGGTCCTGCGCCTGCCCGGTACCGCCCTCGCCATCGCCGGCCTCGGCTTCCTGGGCCTGGGGCAGCAGCCGCCGGCCCCGGAGTGGGGCCTGCTGCTGGCCGAGGGCATCGGCTACGTCGAGCGCGCCCCGTGGACCGTGCTCGGTCCCGCGGGTGCCCTGGTGCTCGCCTCCGTCCTGGCCGTCTCCGTCTCCAGCGCCGACGTCACGGGACGCGCGGCCCGTCCCGGGCGGGGACCTGCTGACACGGGACCTGCTGCCACGGCGTCTCCTGCCACGCGGTCCGTTCCGCGCCGCGGGGAGGACGCCGTGCGGTCCGCCGCGCAGCCGGCGCGGCGCTGATCCCGGCGGCACCGGTCCGCCGCGGAACCGGTGCCGAATTGACCATCGTTCTCATTTTCTTGAGAATGGCTCTCATGAAACTTCGATCCACGCCGGAGGCACCGGCCCCCGCGGACCGCTCGGCGATCCGCACGGAGGACCTCACCGTGGTCCTCGGCGCCGCCCCGGTGCTGCGCGGGGTGGACCTCGCCGTGGCCGAGGGCGAGGCCGTGGCCCTGATGGGCGGCAACGGCTCCGGGAAGTCGACGCTCATCAAGTCCCTGCTCGGCATCGTGCCCGTCGACTCCGGCGAGGCCCGGCTGTTCGGTGCCGACGTCACCGGCGCGCGCCGGACCGTGCCGTGGTCGCGCATCGGTTACGTCCCCCAGCGCGTCGGCGTCGGGGCCGGGGTGCCGGCCACCGCGCTCGAGGTGGTCGCCTCGGGACTGACGGGACACCGGCGCCTCCGCCCCGGCCCCGGGGCACGGCGCGCGTGCCTCGACGCCCTGGAGCAGGTGGGACTGGCCGACCGGGCGCGCGAGAGCGTGGCGATCTTCTCCGGCGGCCAGCAGCAGCGGGTGCTGATCGCCCGGGCGCTGGTGCGGCGGCCCCGGCTGCTGCTGCTGGACGAGCCCCTGTCCGGGGTGGACCAGGTCTCCAAGGAGGCCATGGCCCGCATCCTGGCGCAGCTGCAGGCCGACGGCACCACGCTCCTGGTGGTGCTCCACGAGCTGGGCGAGCTGGCCCCCCTGCTGGACCGCGCCGTGGTGCTGCGCCACGGGCGCATCGTCCACGACGGCAGCCCTCCGCTGCCGGCCCCCGGGCACGACGCCCCCGATCACGAGCACCTGCACCCCCACGGGGACGAGCACTCCGCCGTCCCGACCGCCCCCGATCTCCACGGAAAGCCCCAGTGACCATGCTTGAGACCCTCGCCGCCATGCTGGCCAGCCCGCTGATGCAGCGCGGTCTGCTGATCGCCGCCCTCGTGGGTGTCTCCGCGCCGGTGATCGGCACCTACCTCGTCCAGCGGCGCCTGGCCCTGCTCGGCGACGGCATCGGCCACGTCGCCCTGACCGGGGTGGCCATGGGCTGGCTGGCCGGCTCCGCGGCCGGGCTCACCCCGCACGACGCCCTGGCCGTGCCCGGGGCGGTGGTCGCGGCCATCATCGGCGCGGTGCTCATCGAGGTGATGCGCACCAAGGGGCGCACCAGCGGCGACGTGGCGCTGGCCCTGCTGTTCTACGGCGGCATCGCCGGCGGCGTGCTGCTGATCGGGCTGGCCGGCGGCACGTCGGCGAACCTCACCGGCTACCTCTTCGGGTCCATCGCCACCGTCACCCCCCTGGACGTCTGGCTCACCGCCGGGCTGGCGGCGGTGGTCCTGGGCCTCGGGCTCGGCCTGCGCCCGGCGCTGTTCTCCCTGTGCCACGACGAGGAGTTCGCCCTCGCCACCGGTTTGCCGGTGCGGGCGCTGAACATCATGGTGGCTGTCATGGCCGCCCTGACCGTCTCCGTGTCGATGCGCGTGGTCGGCGTCCTCCTCGTCTCCGCCGTGATGATCGTCCCGGTGGCCGTGGCCCAGCTGGTCACCCGCTCCTTCGCCGGGACCATGGGGACGGCCATGGCCGTCGGGGTCGGGGTCTGCGTCACCGGCCTGTCCATCACCTACTTCCACCCGCTGTCCCCCGGGGCCACGATCGTGGTGCTGGCCATCGCCTGCTACGTGCTGGCGCTGCTCCTCCGCCCCCTCCTGGGACGCGCCCGGCGCCACGGCGGACCGGACCGCCTCCACGACGTCGAGGACGACCTCCAGCTGCGAGGAGCGTGACCGTGTCCCGGACCACCCGGCAGCGCTCCGCCCTGGCCGAGCTGCTCGAACGGACCCCCGAGTTCCGCTCCGCCCAGCAGCTCCACGCCATGCTGGGGGAGCAGGGGGAGTCTGTCTCCCTCGCCACCGTCTACCGCAACCTCAGCGCCCTGGCCGAGGCCGGGGAGGTCGACGCCCTCGCCGCCCCCGGCGGGGAGACCCGGTACCGCCGGTGCCGGCGCACCGAGCACCACCACCACCTGGTGTGCCGCCGCTGCGGCCGCACCGTGGAGGTGGCCGAGACCGCCGTCGAGCGGTGGGCCACCCAGACCGCGCGCCGGCACGGGTTCACGGACGTCTCCCACGCCATCGAGCTGCACGGGACCTGCGAGACCTGCCGGCAGGATGCCTGAGGGTCGGCCCGCCGCAGCTGTTTTGACAATGATTCTCAGATTGACTGAGAATTGTTCTCATGATCCTGTCGCGTGCTCTCGCTGTCCCGCTGTCCCTGACCGCCGCTCTCGCCCTGTCCTCCTGCGCCTCCGGCGCGGGCGACCCCTCGGCCGCCACCGCGGGTGACGCCGGGGAGACCCTGAGCGTGCAGGCCTCCTTCTACCCGCTGCAGTACGTCACCGAGCGCGTCGGCGGGGACCTCGTGCAGGTGGAGTCGTTGACCCCCGCCGGGGCCGAGCCGCACGACCTGGAGCTGTCCCCGGCCGCCGTCGACGGACTGCGCACCGCGGACGCCGTGGTGTACCTGTCCGGGTTCCAGCCGGCGGTCGACGACGCCGTGGCCCAGGCCGCCCCCGAGCACGCCCTCGACGCGGTGCACGCCGGGGTGGAGGGCGAGGAGGCCCACCCCGCCGAGGAGCACGGGGCCGCGGAGGAGGCGCACAGCGAGGAGGCCCACGGCGACGAGGCCTCCGCCGAGGAGCCGCACGCCGAGGACGACCACGGGCACGACCACGGCGGGGAGGACCCGCACTTCTGGCTGGACCCGGAGCGGCTCGCCGCGGTGGCCACGGAGGTCGCCCACGAGCTGGCCGAGGTCGACCCGGACAACGCCGCGACCTACGAGTCCAACGCCGAGGAGCTGGCCACGGAGCTGGCCGCCCTGGACGAGGAGTTCGCCGCGGGGCTGGCCACCTGTGAGCGGGACACCATCGTGGTGTCCCACGAGGCCTACGGATACCTGGCGGACAAGTACGACCTCGAGCAGGTGGCCATCGCCGGGCTCGACCCCGACACCGAGCCCTCCCCGGCCCGGCTGGCCGAGATCGGCGAGGTGGTCGAGGCCGAGGGCGTCACCACGGTGTTCTCGGAGTCCCTGGTCAACCCGAAGGTCGCCGAGACCCTGGCGGCCGAGCACGGGATCGAGACGGCGGTCCTGGACCCGGTGGAGAACCAGTCCGACGAGAGCGCCGACTACCAGCAGGTCATGCGCAGCAACCTCGAGGCGCTGCGCACCGCCCTGGACTGCGCCTAGGGCTGCGCAGCCGCCTTCACGGGGCCCGGGGACGCCCGCGAGGTGATGGACCGTCCCGAGACGGATCCGGCGGTCCCCCACCGCGCACGGGCGCGGTGGGGGAGAATGGGAACCGTGAACAGGACGACGGGGACCACCGTGGGCGCAGCCTCTCCGCACCGTGCGGCGGACCCGGGCCCCGCCCGGACCTGAGCGGGCGCCGCCGACGAAGGAGCCACGATGTCCTCACCTCCCGCGGGTCGTGTGCTGGTGGTCGACGACGAGGTCGACCTGGCGCAGCTCGTCGCGGGATACCTGCGCAAGGCCGGACTCGACGTCGCGGTGCGGCACGACGGCACCGACGCGGTGGCCGCCGTGCGGGACTTCGCGCCACAGGTCCTCGTGCTGGATCTGGGGCTGCCCGGGATCGACGGGGTCGAGGTGTGCCGTCAGGTGCGGACCTTCTCCGACTGCCACGTGCTGATGCTCACCGCCCGCGACGACGAGATCGACAAGATCGTGGGCCTGTCGGTGGGAGCCGACGACTACGTGACCAAGCCGTTCAGCCCGCGCGAGCTCGTGGCCCGGGTCCAGGCCATGCTGCGCCGGGCCCGCACCGGCCCCGCACCCGCCCCGGCGGGGCCGGTCCGGGAGCTCGTGGTCGGGGACCTGGTGGTGGACGAGGCCGCCCGGGAGGTCCGCGTGGGCGGGGAGCCGGTGGCGCTGACCCGGATCGAGTTCGACCTGCTGGCCGCCCTGGCGGCCCACCCGCAGGTGGTGCTCTCGCGCCGGCAGCTGGTGGAGATGGTCTGGGACGCCGCCTGGACCGGTGACGCACACCTGGTGGACGTGCACATCGGGCGGATCCGCAAGAAGCTCGGCGACGAGGCCGCCGGCCCGAAGTTCATCCAGACCATCCGCGGCGTCGGCTACCGGATGGGCACGGGACGATGAGCGCCACCGTCGCCGACCGCACCCGGCGCTGGTCCTGGAGCCCGTTGACGGTGCGGTTGATGCTGGCCCAGACCGCGGTGCTCCTGATCGGGTTGATCATCGTGGTCGTGACCGCGGTGCTGGTCGGGCCGGACATGTTCTTCGACGAGCTCGTCGAGTCGGGTCACGCCGATGAGGCCCTCGGGCTGGTGCACCTGGAGGACGCCTTCCGCTCGGTGAGCCTGACCGCCCTGGCGATCGGCGGGTTCCCGGCCCTCGGCATGGCCGGCCTGCTCAGCCTCTACCTCTACCGCACCATCGGGCGGTCCCTGGCCTCCTTCAGCACCGCCGCCGGAGAGGTGGCCGCGGGCAACTACGACGTGCGCGTGACCTCGGCCGCGCTGGGGCCGGAGTTCGACGCCCTGGCCGGCTCCTTCAACGAGATGGCGGCCAAGCTCAGTGCGGTGGACGCCACCCGGCGCCGGATGCTGGCCGATCTGGCGCACGAGATGCGCACCCCGCTGGCCAGTCTCAAGGGCCATCTGGAAGGCGTCGAGGACGGGGTGGTCGCCCTCGACGAGCACACCACCGGCATCCTCCACGCCCAGATCATCCGCCTGGAGCGCCTGGCCCGCGACATCCGCCAGCTCACCGCCGCCGAAGAGGGCATGACCCGGCCGCAGCTCACCCTCCAGGACCCGCGGCGCCTGGCGGGCCAGGCGGTCGCGGCCATCGAGCCCGACGCCGCCGGCAAGGGCGTGTCGATCACCGCGCTGAGCACCGGCCCGGCGACCGCCCCGGTGCCGCTGGATCCGGAGCGGATGGGCCAGGTGCTGAGCAACCTGCTGGAGAACGCCCTGCGCCACACCCCGACCGGGGGCACCATCGTCCTGCGCACCGACCACACCGCCGAGGCGGTCACCTACACCGTCACCGACACCGGGGAGGGCATCAGCGCGGAGAGCCTCCCGCACGTCTTCGAGCGCTTCTATCGCGCGAACACCGGCCGGGAGGCCCACCGCGGCGGCTCGGGGCTGGGCCTGGCGATCAGCAGAGCCCTCGTCGAGGCCCAGGGCGGAACCCTGGAGGCCACCAGCGACGGCCCCGGCCGGGGCGCCAGCTTCCGGATCCACCTGCCTCGCCGTCGCCCCACCGGCTGAGCCCGCCGGACGGCCGGTAACCTCCGGACCCGTAGCCGTCCCGCGGGTCTAGCGGACCTGCAGCTTGCGGCTGTCGTCGCGGATCTGCCCGACGAGCTGCTCCAGCATGTCCTCCAGGGTGACGATGCCCTCGGTCCTGCCGCGCTCGTCGAGCACGAGGCCGAGGTGGGCCCCGGAGTTCTGCATCAGGGCCAGGGCCCGGCGCAGGGGCATGTCCCGGTCGATCGTGGGCAGCGCGCGGATCAGGGACGGGTCGATCGGGGTGTCCCGGGCGGCCTCGTCGATCTCGATCAGGTCCTTGATGTGCACGTACCCGGCGAGCTCCCCGAAGACGTCGAAGATGGGGAACCGGGAGAACCCGCCGGCGGCCACCGTCTCGGCCTGGGCGGGCGTGACCCCGGCGGGCAGGGTGGTGACCCCGTCCAGCGGGATCACGATCCCGGTCACGCTGCGCTGCTCGAAGGTCAGGGCCCCCAGCAGCAGCCGCTCGTCGTTGGCCTCCAGCAGGCCGCCGTGGCGGGACTCCTCGACCAGGGCCGCGACCTCGTCACGGGTGAACACCGAGGTGACCTCGTCCTTGGGCTCCACCTTCAGCAGCCGCAGGATCACGTTGGCGACGCCGTTGAGCAGCCACAGCAGCGGGCGCAGGGCGGTGACGATGCCCACCAGGACGGGGGCCAGGACCACGGCCATGCGCTCCGGGCCGGCCAGGGCGATGTTCTTGGGCACCATCTCCCCGAACACCACGTGCAGGTAGGTCACCAGGGACAGCGCGATCGCGAAGGCGATCGGGTGCACGAAGGCCTCCGGGACGCCGATCGCGGCGAAGGGGACCTCCAGCAGGTGGGCGATGGCCGGTTCGCTGATGTAGCCCAGGGCCAGGGAGCAGATGGTGATGCCCAGCTGCGCGCCGGCCATCATCAGCGAGACGTTCTCCATGGCCCCCAGGGTCACCTTCGCGGCCCAGGACCCGGACAGCGCCCTGGGTTCGATGATGGTGCGGCGGGCGGAGATCAGGGCGAACTCCGCGCCGACGAAGAACGCGTTGGCGCCCAGGAGCACCACGGTCAGGATCAGGCCGGTGACCTCGCTCATCGGGCGGACTCCTTCTGGTGGGCGGGCACTTCCACTGCGCGGTCCTCCGCGCCGTCCTCGGGTGCCGTCCCGTCACCGGGGCGGTGGACGCGGGCGTGCACCGCGGTGATGCGGTGGACGTCCAGCGCGGTGACCTCAAAGGTGATCGTGGCCTCCGGTGCACCGGGCGCGGGGGCGGCCGCCACCGTGACCCGGTCCCCGACCTCGGCCAGCCGGCCCAGGTGCAGGGTCACGAGCCCGGCGAGCGTCTCGTAGTCCTCGTGCTCGGGGACCGCCGCGCCGAGGTGCTCGGCGGCCTCGTCCGGGCGCAGCGCCGCGGAGAGGTCCCAGGACCCGTCCGGCTCCACCGTGACCGGCGCAGGCTCGGGGTCGTGCTCGTCGCGCACCTCTCCGACGAGCTCCTCGACCAGGTCCTCCAGGGTGACCAGCCCGGCGGTGTCGCCGAACTCGTCGATCAGCACCGCCATCTGCAGGCCCCCGGCGCGCAGGGTGTCCATCAGCTCGTCCAGCTCCACCGTGTCCGGGACGAAGGTCACCTCGTCCATGACCGCTCCCACGGTGACGGCGTTCCGCTCGCGGTAGGGCACGGCCAGGCCGTGGCGCACGTGCACCTGGCCCAGGACCGCGCCCTCGTCCGCGTCGAGGACGGGGAAGCGCGAGTGCCCCGAGGCC
This sequence comes from Kocuria sp. CPCC 205258, assembly GCF_040981005.1. Taxonomy (NCBI): domain Bacteria; kingdom Bacillati; phylum Actinomycetota; class Actinomycetes; order Micrococcales; family Micrococcaceae; genus Kocuria; species Kocuria sp. CPCC 205258. The sequence goes on from NZ_JAVKPS010000002.1 coordinate 534,825, forward strand.
TTGGCCGCGGCCAGCAGCTCGTGCACGGACGCGTCCGGGGCCAGGGTGGTCATCTGACCCCGGGGGGTCATCACGTCGTGGGCGCGGCGGTCGCCGAAGGCGAAGGAGCGCTCGACCAGCTCGGCGGTGGCCGCGGCCAGCGCCCCCCGCTCGGCGGAGTGGCGCACCAGCCCGGCGAGCTCCTCGGGGGAGCGGGTCGAGGCCAGCTCCTCCTGCGGCTCCACCCCGAGGGCGCGCACGATGCGGTTGGCGTTGCCGTTGAACAGCCGGATCGGCCAGGCCAGGGCTCTGGTGAAACCGCGCTGGAACCCGCTCACCGCACGCGCGGTGGCCAGCGGCCTGGAGATGGCCAGGTTCTTGGGCACCAGCTCCCCGAAGATCATGGTCAGGCCGGTCGCCAGCACCAGCGCCAGCACGACGGAGGCGGAGCGGGCCGCCACCGGGGACAGCCCGGCGTCGGTGAGCGGGCCCACGATCAGGGCGGCGATGGCCGGCTCGGCCAGGAAGCCGATGCCCAGGTTCGTCACGGTGATGCCCAGCTGCGCCCCGGAGAGCTGCGTGGACAGGGTCTTCATCGCCCGCAGCACCCCGCCCGAACGGCGGTCACCCGTGGCCGCGGCGGCCTCGACGTCGTTGCGGTTGACGGTGATCAACGAGAACTCGGCGGCCACGAAGGCCCCGCAGGCGGCGATCAGGGCCACCCCGAGGAGGATCGACAGGACTTCCATCAGCCCCACCACCTCGTCACATCTGCACGGCCCGAAGGCCGGGGTCTGTCACAGGGCGCGTCGCAGTGGGCGCTCATGATCTCCGTATCTCACTCATGCACAGGGCGGCCCAGCATCAGGCCGCAGGAACCAGGAAATCTAGCAATCCCAGCCGGGAGAAGGCTGAGAAAGATGAAAGGCGGATGAGAACCGGCGCAGCCCGCCAGTAGGCTCGGGCCGTGACCGGACTCAGTGGAGCGGCCCTGCTCGAGGTGCTCAGCGCCGCCGCGACCAACGCCGGTCTGGCCCTGGTGGCGGCGGCCGTGATCATCCGCTGCCTGCACGTCCGGTGGCACCGGACCGAGGCGATCCACGTCCTCCGGGACGGGGCGCACTGCCTGCGCTGGCACACCACGCGCTACGAGATCCACGAGGAGCCCTGGCACCACCCGCCGGTGCCCGCTCCCGACTCCGGGGCCGAGGTCGTCGTCTGGTTCCACTCCCGGCACCCCGAGCAGTGGAGACTGAGCACCCCGCACCGCCCGGTCTGGGCGCTGGCGGTCTGCGGGGCGGGCCTGGTGCTCCTGGGACTGCTGATGCCGGTGTTCCAGTAGGCCCCGGCCCGATGCCCCGGTGCACCGCCGAACCTGTGCGTCAGCCCGGAATGTGGGGCGTCGTCACGTGGGGGCGTCCGACGGCAAATAGACTGTGAGGCGTTCCAGACCCCCGATCATGGAGAGCGTGAACCAGCCCGATGGGCCCATCGCCTGCGAGACCCGGGTCGTCCGACGACCCGGGCGACAGTTGTCCTTTTCCCGCAACAGCTGACCCCCGCCGCAGGCTCCGGCCCGGCTCTCCCGATCCAGGAGTGAGCCCCCGATGATCGGAGCGATTCTCACCCTGCTCCTCGGCATCGTCGTGATCCTGGCGATCATCGCCGCCAACGGGTACTTCGTGGCCCAGGAGTTCGCCTACATGTCGGTCGACCGCGTCAAGCTCGGCGCGCGCGCCGAGGCCGGCGACAAGGCCGCCCAGCGCGCCCTGAAGGTCACGCGCCGCACCTCCTTCATGCTCTCGGGCGCCCAGCTGGGCATCACCGTCACCGGTCTGCTCATCGGCTACGTGGCCGAGCCCATGGTGGGGGAGTCCGTGGGCGTGCTGCTCGGCGCCGCCGGGGTGCCGGCCGCGCTGAGCATCTCGGTGGGGACGGTGGGCGCGCTGGTCGTGGCCGCCGTCGTGCAGATGATCTTCGGGGAGCTGTACCCGAAGAACCTGGCGATCGCCAACGCCGAACCGCTCGCCCGCGGACTGGCCCGCTCCACCACGATCTACCTCGGCCTCTTCGGGTGGCTGATCACCGTGTTCGACCACGCCGCCAACGCGCTGCTCCGGCTGTTCCGGATCGAGCCGGTGCACGACGTCGACACGACCGCGACCGTGGAGGACCTCGAGCGCATCGTCGCCGACTCCCGCGAGAGCGGGGACCTGCCCGAGGAGCTGTCGGTGCTCATCGACCGCATCATCGACTTCCCCGACCAGGACGTGGAGCACGCCATGATCCCGCGGTCGCAGGTCGGCACGGTCTCCCCGGACACCACCGTGGGCGAGCTGCGCGTCCTCATGGCGCAGGAGCACACCCGCTACCCGGTGATCTCCGCGACCGAGGAGCCCCTCGGCGTCGTCCAGCTCGCCGATCTGCTGCGCGGCGGCGTGCCCGATGACGCCGCGGTCTCGACCATGATGGCGCCCCCGCTGGTGCTGCCCACGCTCATGTCGCTGCCGGACGCACTGGCGCAGCTGACGGAGTCGCGCAACGAGCTCGCCTGCGTGATCGACGAGTACGGCGGCTTCGCCGGCATCCTGACCGTCGAGGACCTGGCCGAGGAGCTGGTCGGGGAGATCACCGACGAGCACGACGACGAGCCGCCCGCCACCATCACGCCCGAGCACGGGGACACCTGGCGGATGACCGGCGACATCCACGTCGACGAGGTCGAGCGCGCGGTCGGCCACGAGCTGCCCGAGGGCGACTACGAGACCATCTCGGGCCTGCTCATCGCCCAGCGCGGTGAGCTCCCGGTCTCCGGGGAGGTGGTGCGGGTCGAGCTGCCCGACGACCCCCGCGATCTCGTCCTCGACCGGCCCGTCCACCGGGTGCTCGACGTCGAGGTGCTCGAGCTCTCCCGGCACGTGCCCAGCGAGCTGCTCGTGCGGCTCGTCGAGACCACCGCCGAGGGCGCCGACCCCGCGGAGAACACCACCGCCCGGACCGGCGCCGAGAAGGAGGAGGACCGATGAGCGATCCCCTGGTCGTCACCGCCGTGACCGTGCTGCTCATCGTGCTCAGCGCGTTCTTCGTCATCGTCGAGTTCGCCCTGCTGGGCGCGCGCCGCCACCGGCTCGAGGCCGAGGCGGCGACCAACCGCGCCGCCCGCGCCGCCCTGCGCGGCATCAACGAGCTGACCATCATGCTCGCCGGCGCCCAGCTGGGCATCACCGCGTGCACGTTCGCCCTCGGCGCCGTCACCAAGCCGGCGGTCGACGCGTGGCTCAGCCCCGTGTTCGCCTCCTGGGGCGCGCCCGAGGGGCTGGCCGACGGCGCCGCCTTCGGTCTCTCCCTGCTGTTCGTGACGTTCCTCCACCTCGTGGTGGGGGAGATGGCGCCCAAGTCGTGGGCGATCGCGTACCCGGAGACCTCGGCCAAGCTCATCGGCGTGCCCTCGCGCGGCTTCATCTGGGTCGTGCGGCCGCTGCTGGTGTGGGTCAACGCGATCGCCAACCGGCTGGTCGCGGCCAGCGGCGTCACCCCGGTGGACCGGGCGGCCGTCGGCGGCCAGGACGTCGACACGATCCGGCACCTCGTCGAGCACTCGGCCTCCGTGGGCGCGCTAGACCCGTCCTTCCGCACCCAGCTCTCCGGCGTGCTCGAGCTCGAGCAGCTCACCGTCGAAGCGCTGGTCGCACCGGGCGCGACGCCGACCACCGTGCCGGTCCGGGCCACCGCGGCCGACGTGCAGGCGGCCGCCGCCCGCTCGGGGCACCTGCGGATCCTCGTGGAGGACCCCGGCGCCGGCACGCCCGGAGTGGTCCACGTGCGCGACACGCTGCTCGAGCCCCCGGACCGGCCCGTCCGGGACCTGGCCCGCCCCGCGTTCGTGCTCGACGCCGACACCCCGGTCTACGAGGCCCTGGCCCGGATCCGCGCGGCCGGGGAGCAGTTCGCGGCTGTCGTGCACGAGGGCCGCTTCGTGGGAGTGATCACCCTCTCCGACGTCCTGCGGCGGGTCCTGCCCCGGGAACTCGCCGCCGACAGGCCCACGGGCCGGTGAGGAGGACGGGACCGTCCCACGACCGGGCGGCGGCGGCGTAGCGTAGAGCGTCCGGGCGCGACCGCCCCGTCGTCGTCCCACCGCCCCGCCGCCCCGCTAGGAGACATCACCCGTGGAACCCCTGCTGCTGGAGCCCCTCACCCGCTTCCTGACCGTGGAGCACGCCGCGGACCTCACCGGGCTGGCCGCGCGCATCCCGGGCTCGGGGTTCCTCTGCTTCTACCCCAACGACGAGGAGTACACGGGCTTCGTCGACGGCACGGGCCGGCTGTGGCTGCGCGGGGACGACGCCACCCCCGCCCGGGAGCTGCTGGAGGTCCTCGAGCCGCCGTTCCGCATCGCCTACCCGGTGGCCCCGGCCGTCACCGGTGACGAGGAGGCGGTCGTCTCCGCCGGGGTGCTCCAGACCCCCGAGGAGCTGGAGGCCTACCGGGCCCGCTTCGCCGACGTCGAGGGCGAGGCGGACCTCGACCACCAGGCCCACGCCGTGGACGCGGTCGGCCAGCACTGGACCCTCATGGCCGGCACCGAGCCGGGGGAGGTGCTCGCCCTGTGCTTCGGCCGGGACGAGGCGGGGGTGCCCTTCTCCGAGCAGACCACCTTCACCGCCGAGTCCCTGCCCCTGCCGGTCACCGTGGTGGAGCTCGACTGACCGCCGGCCCCTCGGTGACGGGGGCCGGTGCCGCTCCCCGGGCGTGACGGGTCAGGCGGCGTGCGGGACCGCGCCGGTCCGCGCCGGCGCGCCGGCGGCCTCGAGCGCCGCCCGGACCGTGCCGAAGTTCGCCGCCGTCTCCGCCAGCGCACCGTCCACGGTGGAGGTGGCGTCCAGCTCCGCGGCGGCGTGCAGCCGGGCGCGCGTGCCGTGCAGGTGGGCGCTGCGCAGGACCGGCACCCACTGGCCGTGCCCGGCGGCGTCGGTCCAGCCCACCAGGCCCGCGAAGACCCCGCGGGGCCGCGGCTCCAGCTCACGGATCAGGGACAGGGTCTCCCGGTCCGGGGCGCCGGCGGCCGCACGGTGCAGCGCCACCGCGGCGTGCAGCGCGCTGGTGCCCCGGTGCAGCCTGCCGGTGAGACGGGTCGCCAGGTGCCAGGCGGCGTCGGTGCCCGGCACGCTGGGCTGCCCGGGCACGTGCAGGGACGCGGCGAGCGGTGCCAGGCGGCGGGCCAGGTGCTCGACGACGTGCTGGTGCCGCCGCCGGGCGGCGGGGGAGCGCAGCAGGACCTGCTGGGCGGCCGAGTCGCCCGAGACCGTGGGGTGCCGTGCGGCGCTGCCGGTGTGGGGGTGGGAGGCGAAGCCGGTCGGGCGCACCTCGGCCGTCAGCTCCGGGCCCGCACCGAGGACCGTGCCGCCGTCCCGGGGGTGCACCAGGAAGGCGTGGCCGCCGGCGGCGCGGGCCACCAGCTCGTCCCACAGCCGGTCCAGATCCGCGGGTGCGGGGAGTTCCAGGTCCAGGGCGCGGGCCAGCACCAGGTGCGGGGCGGCGCCGCGGCCGATGCGGTCCAGGGCCTCGGCGAGCGCCTCGTGGTGGTCGGGGTCCGGCGCCGGGGCGGCGGGCACGAGCTGCCGAGCCAGGGGCACCGGGGCCGTGGGCGCCGGGCGGGGCGCCCACACGGGCCGCTCGGCGAGGAACAGGTCGGCCGGCTCGTCCGGGTCGAAGGGGATGGTGCCGCACAGCACCGGCCGGGCCTCCCCGCCGGGCCGGGTGCCGGCCATCGCGCGGGTGACCTCGTCCAGCCGGGCCAGGACCGAATCCACGCGGCCGTCTGTGATCCGTCCGGCGGGCAGCTCCCGGTCCCGGCAGGCGAGGAGGAGCCCGTGGCGGCCCGCGAACGCGAAGTCGCCCTCGAGGCCCCGTGCGCCGCTCCCTGCCTCGTCCCGGGGCAGGGGGACGGGCGTGCCGGCGGGGGGCGTCGTGCCACGGAGCATGGGCGGGGCCTTCGGTCGAGCGGACGGGGTAAGGGTACCCTCAGTGGTTCGTGGCTCGACTGTAGCAGTCCGTCCGCGGATTAGCTGACACTTCTCTGCTCTAATTCGATGCCGATTTCGGCCGTCGGGGCTGCGTGCCCGGCGGCGAGCTGCTCGTAGGGGAGTGCCCCTATCGGCGGCGGGTCTCCGCGACCGCCAGGAGCCCTCCGACCAGGAACACGACGGTCGCGGCCAGGACCACCAGCAGCGGGACGGTCCACCCCCCGGTGCCGGAGTTCAGCGCCCCGATCAGCGGCGGGCCGACCGTCGCGGCCAGGTAGCCGCTGCCCTGGATGCGGGCGGAGGTCGCCGCGGCCTCGGCGTCGGTGCGCACGATGCGCGCGACGATCGAGAAGATCGTGGTGAAGCCCCCGCCCTGGGCGACGCCGCCGACGGCGGACCACACGAGGTAGCCCTCGGGGGCGATCAGCAGCCCGACCGGGAGGGTGATCCACAGCGCCCCGATGACGGTCACCGGCACCCACGACGGGGCGCGGGCGGCCAGGAGGGGCACCCCGAGGGCCCCGGCGATGGCGGCGACCTGGAACAGGGAGGCCCCGGCCCCGGAGGCCGCCAGGCTCAGCCCGCGGGTGTCGGCCAGCAGGGTGGGCAGCCACGCGGTGACGGAGTAGTAGGAGATGGCCTGCCCGCAGAAGGCGAGGGTCAGCCACCAGCCGATGCGGCGGATCTGCGTGGTGCCCCGGGCCTGGCGCAGCGCCCCGGTGGCCGTGTCGGGTTCGGCCGGGGCGGGGGTGGCGCGCGGCGTGCCGGCCCGGCGGCGCGCCACGACCAGCCAGAACACCAGGGCCGCCAGCGTCAGCACGCCCCAGGAGACGAGCGCCCAGCGCCAGCCGACCACTGCGGCGAGCGGGGCGGTGCCCAGGGCGGTGATCATCGACCCGAGGTTGAGGGCGGCGGTGTAGGCGGCGGTGACCGTGGGGATCCGGCGCCAGGGGACGTCGCGGCGGATGATCACCGGGACCACGATGTTGCCGACGGCGATCGCGGCGCCGATGACCACGGTGCCGGCCAGGACCACCGGGGCGGGACCGGCCGAGCGGATCACGGTCCCGGCCAGCACGCCGCTCAGGCACACCAGGACCGCGGCCTCCGGGCCGAAGCGCCCGATGAGCTTCGAGGCCAGCGGGGTGGCCAGGGCGAACAGCAGCACCGGCAGGCCGGTGAGCAGGCCCGCGGTCGCCGCCGAGAGCCCGAGGTCGGACTGGAGCTGGGTGATCACCGGCGTCGGGGCGATGATCGGCCCGCGCAGGCTCAGTGCGACGAGCACGATGCCGACGACGACCCACGGCAGGGCGTGCGCGGGCACGGAGCGCTGGCTCATCTCGGTCCTCCCCGACAGTGCGGTGATCTGGTGCAGTGATCTCCTGCCGGCGGGGCAGGTGCTCCTGCCAGCCTGCCAGATCCGGGCCCGGCCTCGGGACGGGTTCCCCTGTTCCCGCACGCATCGGCCAAAATGAATGTGATGTGGATCACATAAGCGCACGGGAATGGGATACCATGTCAGGTATGTCTCACCTCAGCCGGCTGCTGGACCTCGGATCGATCTGCCTGGACGAACCGGCGGAGGACTGGCGGGCCGCCATCGCGCTGGCCGGTGGGCTCCTCGAGCGCCAGGGTGCCATCAGTGCCGAGTACACGCAGGCCATGATCACCAGCGTCGAGGAGAACGGCCCGTACATCGTGGTGGCGCCGGGCTTCGCCTTCGCCCACGCCCGGCCCTCGGAGGCGGTCCACCGCACCGCGATGTCCTGGGTGCGGTTGGCCCGGCCGGTGGAGTTCGGGCACGCGGCGAACGACCCCGTGACCCTCGTCGTCGCCCTCTCCGCGAAGGACCAGAAGGAGCACCTCCAGGCCATGCGGACACTGGCCACGCTGCTGGGCTCGCCGAGGACCCGGACCGCCCTGGACGAGGCGAGGACCCCGGAGGAGGTGCTCGCCGTGCTGACGGAGGAGGCCCCGGCGCCGTCCGGGAGACCGTCGACGACGGACGAGGCGCCTGCCGCGGAGCCGGCGGCGACGACAGCGGCGGAGGCGACCGCGGACAGCCGGAACAAGATCCTCACCGTCTGCGGCAACGGGCTTGGCACCAGCCTGTTCCTCAAGAACACCCTGGAGCAGGTGCTCGACCACTGGGGGTGGGGCAAGTACCTCACGGTCGAGGCGACCGACACCATCTCGGCCCGCGGCAAGGCCAAGGAGGCCGACCTGATCCTCACCTCCGGGGAGATCGCCCGCACCCTCGGGGACGTCGGCGTCCCCGTGAAGGTGATCGAGAACTTCACCAGCACCACCGAGCTCGACGCCGCCCTGCGTGAGCTCTACGACGTCTAGAAGCAGGTGTTCCCGTGAACTGGCTCGTCAGCATCCCCGAGTTCCTGGTCAGCGAGATCCTCGCCGTCCCGGCGTTCCTCATCGGCATCATCACCGCCGTGGGCCTGGCCGCCCTGCGCAAGAGCACCGGCCAGATCATCGGCGGCGCCATCAAGGCCACCCTCGGCTTCCTGCTGATCGGCGCCGGGGCCACCCTCGTCGTCGCCTCCCTGGAACCCCTGGGCGCCATGATTCTGGGCGCCACCGGCGCTCAGGGCGTGATCCCCACCAACGAGGCCATCGCCGGGATCGCCCAGGCCGAGTACGGGGCCCAGGTCGCGTGGCTGATGATCCTCGGCTTCGCCGTGAGCCTGCTGCTCGCCCGCTTCACCCCGCTGCGCTACGTCTTCCTCACCGGCCACCACGTGCTGTTCATGGCCACGATGCTGACCATCATCCTCGCCACCGCCGGGTACGGCAGCTGGGTGACCGTGGTGCTCGGCGCCGTGCTCCTCGGCATCCTCATGGTCTCCCTCCCGGCGCTCGCCCACCCGTGGACCCGCAGGATCACCGGCGACGACAGCGTCGCCATCGGCCACTTCGGCACCGCCGGCTACATCGCCGCCGGCGCCGTGGGCCAGGTCGTGGGGAAGAAGAGCCGGTCCACCGAGGACACGAAGCTGCCGGAGGGACTGCGCTTCCTCCGCGACTCCATGGTGGCCACCGCCCTGTCCATGGCCTTGATGTACGTGGTCCTCGCCGTGCTCTTCCTCGCCCGGGCCGGGACCGAGGAGGCCTTCACCGCGTTCGAGGGCGGCGCCACCGGGATCGGCAACTACATCATGATGTCGATCACCCAGGGCCTGCAGTTCGGCGTGGCCGTGGCGGTCATCCTCTTCGGCGTGCGCACCATCCTGGGCGAGCTCGTCCCGGCCTTCCAGGGCATCGCCGCCAAGGTCGTCCCCGGCGCCATCCCGGCCCTCGACGCCCCGATCGTCTTCCCCTACGCGCAGAACGCCGTGCTGCTGGGCTTCATCTCCAGCTTCGTGGGAGGCCTGATCGGGCTGCTCGTCCTCTCCGTCTGGCTCAACCCCGCCATCGGCCTCGCCCTGATCCTGCCGGGGCTGGTGCCCCACTTCTTCACCGGCGGCGCGGCCGGCGTCTACGGCAACGCGACCGGAGGGCGTCGCGGGGCCCTCGCCGGCGGCTTCGTCAACGGCCTGATCATCACGTTCCTGCCCGCGTTCCTGCTCTCGGTCCTGGGCGCCTTCGGGGAGGAGAACACCACCTTCGGCGACGCCGACTTCGGCTGGTTCGGGATCGCCGTGGGCTCCGCCGCCAAGATCGGGTCAGTCGGCGGCATCGTGGTCATCTCCCTGATCGGGCTCGGGGTGCTGGTGCTGGCGATCGTGGTGCAGCGCAAGGTGGTCGACACCCGCTGGGACCCGGCCGCCGGCCGTGCCTGGCCCGGGACCGCGGGCGCCCCGGAGACCGAGGACACGGCGGCCCCGGGGGCTGCCCGCTCGTTTCCCAAGATCGCGCCGCCGAAGGGCGCGCCCGCTCCGCCGCCGCCCCCGAGCTGAGCCGCCGGGCCTAGCTCGCCCGGCGCGCCGCGGGGTCAGGAGTTGCGGCCCCGCGCGGCCACGGTCCAGCGCTCCAGCAGGGCGCCGTCGCGCACCACGGCCACGTCGTCGACGAGGTTCATGGTCAGGCACACGTGGTTGGGGATGACGCGCAGGCGCTCGCCGAGGGCGGGCAGCGGCGCGTCCTCGGGCCAGACGACGGTGGCGTGGTGCTCGGACAGGGCCGTGATCCGGGCGTCCGGGTGGTCCATCAGTCGCCCGCAGCCGGTGGCCCAGGCGGGCCGGTCGCTGCCGAGGACCTTGCTGCCGGCGTCCAGAACGGTCCGCCGCGGCACCCCGTGGCCGCCCTCGTGCCGGCTGACCACGGTCGCGGCCACGGTGAGGGCGATGTCCTCGAGGACGCACCGGCCGAGCTCCAGCTGCTGGGCGTCGCCGAAGACGTAGACCCCCGGCCGCACCTCCGTGGCCGTGGCGCTGTCGGTCAGCAGCGCACTGGGCGTGGAGCCACCGCTGCGGCGCCGCACCTCGAAGCCCGCGGCCGCCAGCTGCCCGGCCGCCCGGTCCAGGGCCTGCTGCTCCTGCGCGGCCGCCTCGACCGGCATGCCCGGGGCGTAGCTGTGGCCCGGGAAGGTGAAGACGCCCTCCACGCGCAGCCCGGCCCGGGCCGCGGCCCGGGCGACGTCCGCGGCGTCCTCCGGGCGGACCCCGCTGCGGTGGTGGCCGCTGTCGATCTCCACGACCACGGCGACGTCCCCCGCCGCGTCCCCCAGCCGCTCGCCCATGACGGCGGCGGCCTCGGCGGAGTCCACCCCCACGCTGATCCGGGCCGCGGCGCTCAGCCGGCGCAGGCGCTCCGCCTGGCGCGGGCCGACCCACAGCGGGTACGCGATGAAGAGGTCCTCTGCCCCGTGCGCGGCGAAGACCTCGGCCTCCCCGAGCGTGGCCACGGTCAGCCCGGCCGCGCCGGCGGCGAGCTGCAGCGCCGCGATCTCCGGGACCTTGTGCGTCTTGGCGTGCGGGCGCAGCAGCAGGCCCCGCTCGCGCACGGCCGCGGCCATCCGCGCGATGTTGCGCTCGAGCACGTCCCGGTCGATCAGGACGTCCGGGGTGTCGACCTCTTCGGGGATGCGGTGCATGGGGCTCCTCGTGCCGGGAACGATCTGCTGAACTCCGTCCAGCGTAGAACCGTCGGTCCGCCGCGCCCCGCACGGACCACGACATGTCCCCTGACTGGGGGACATCCTGCTCGGGGCACGGCGATGGAGGCCTTCAGCAGCCACGCGGTGGCTGGAATGCTCGACTTCATCTTCGGTGTGACTGGGATGAAAATTCTTCGACTGACGTAACAAAAATCGATTCACATTGACCTAGAGTTGTTCCCGTTGGTGAAGGCTACGTTGTGTGCGAGGTGTCCCCCACACCTTTCCCCTCGACTCATGTGGCATTCGGAGGTCACCATGAACCAGCTCTCGGTCCTACTGCTCACTGCCCCCACCCTGTTGCGGCACCGTGCCGAAGACGTGATCGACCGGCGTCAGAACGACGTCGTCTGGGCGCTGATCGTCATCCCCATCGCGGTGGTCATCGCACTGGGTCTGATCACCGCCTGGTTCATCTACTGCCAGCGGAGAGGCATGTGGCCGGCCATGGACATGCCATCCTGGAGCTCCGGTGGCACGTGGAAGCTCTACTGCAAGAGATAAGCCCACTAGCGGCAGGCGGGCAGGACATTGACACCCAAGCGGTACGTCTGTGAGGTCGAAGAAGTCGGCAAGGACTACGGAGCCTTCCGCGCCGTTCGAGAGCTTTCGTTCGCCCTGTCTCCGGGAGAGGTCTTCGGACTCCTCGGTCCCAACGGATCGGGCAAGTCCACCACTCTCCACATCCTCACGGGGCTGCTGGCCGCAAGCCGGGGCCTCGTGACGATCAACGGTGCCGACATCCAGGACAAGGAGTCTCGGCGCTGGATCGGCTTCGCGCCCGATGACCTGCCACTGCCCACGTCGCTGACGGGGTCGGAGTACCTGCAGCTCCACCACCGGCTCCGCCGCCGTGACGATCAGCGCACGGCGGCGGAGCTGGGCGACGTGCTCGGACTGACCAAGGCTCTGGGCCGCTCGATCAGCGACTACTCACACGGCATGAAGCGCAAGCTGCAGCTGATCGTGGCCGTGATGCACTCTCCCCGGCTCCTGGTGCTGGACGAGCCGTTCCGTGGTCTCGACCCGGAGGCCGCTGCCGTGCTGCGGGAGCTGCTGACCGTTTTCGCCGCCGCGGGAGGCGCCGTGCTGATCGCCACTCACGACATGCTGCGGGCGGAGCAGGACTGTGACAGGGTGCTGATCCTCCACCAGGGGGAACAGGCCGCCTTGGGCAGCCCGCACTCCCTGCGCGAGTCCTTCGGCGGCCTCTCGACACTGGAGGACGTCTTCCTCCATGCCACCCATCTCGATCAGCTGCAGGCCCAGCGTCGGCAACAACTGCATGCGGCCCTCGGGGCCACGAACAACTAGGGAGAACCGTGATGAAGAAGACTTCCAGTTTCATGGGCGCGGCGCTGACCGGCGTGGCCGGGGGCGTCGCTGTGGCCTTCCTCCTCTGTGTGGCCACCGCCGCCGTCGCCCTCACCACCGGGAGCCATGCGTCCGTGCCTGGCATGTTCTCCGCGTGGGCAGGCACCGAGAACGGGGCCTTCGCCGTGGAGTTCCAGCCGAACGGGGTGGGTCTGCTCGTGGTGGTGGTCGGTTGCGCGCTCCTGAGCGCCCTGCTCGCCGTCCGGCGGCGTCAGGACACTCACGGGGCCGAGGGCTCGCACTGATGGATGCCGTCACCGTGGCTCGGACGGCTTTCGTCGCCTGGGCCCGGGAGACGGCTGCTCAATTGCGTCTGACCGTGGCGACGGTCAAGACGCTGGCCGTGGCGGCGACTGTCACCGCCTTCGCCTTCGGAGTGCTGCTCACAGTGCTGTCAGGAGGTTCCGGTCCCGCGCAGGAACAGGGGCTGACAGCGGGGAAGCTCTCGTTCATCATGGGCGGGGCGTTCTTGACGGTGAGCCTCCTGACGGCGCTCTTCGCCATGCTCGCCCCGCAGCGCCATGCGCTCGCCACTGTGCTGGAGATGCTCCCGGTCTCACGGCCGGCGGCTTTTGCGGGTCTGCAGGCACCGGTCCTGGTGCTGTCCTACCTGCTGGCCCTGAGCCTGGTCATGCCTTCGATCGCGGAGCTGTGGCGCGCCGCCGACGGCAGGGCTGTCACTGCCGCCGTGGGCACCGTATTCCTGCTGCTGTTCATGTTCTGCTCCCAGGTGATCCTCCTGGCCGTGTTCCAGGGGTTGGGATACCTGTTCCGGCGGTGGCTCCGACTCCCGCGGTACTACGCGCTGACCTTTTCGGGGGCGTCCTGTTTCGGGCTCGGCGTGCTGCTGGTCGGCACGGATGTGCTGCCGGTGCCCAGCAGTCTGGAGGACCATGCCACCGGCGTGCGGGATTTCGCGCCGCACCGCGTCTGGAGTCGTGCCCTCGCCCCGCTGTGGACCGGAGGAGTCCTCTCCTGGCCGGACCTGCTGATCGGCGTCCTCTGGGTGCTGGTGCCCTTCCTCCTGATGCTCGTGGTGTCCCGGACGGACATCGACAACCAGGAGGATGTTGCGCTGCGCGTGCTGGCGAACACATCCCTGCCGTCCAGGCGGTTTCTCGCCGCCACGTACGTCGATGCGCTGCAGCTGATCCGCACCCACCAGTTCGTCGTCCTCCTTCTCCTGCTCACGCTGTCGCTGGGGGGAGTGCTGCTGCTGTCCCGTCACGCGGAGTTCGGCTTCATCGCGCCCCTGGTGGCGCCCGGTCTCGCCGTGGCCCCCTTGGCCCTGGGCATGCAGTCCTACGGTGTGACTGCCGCCGCGCACTGGGTGCTCCGCCACCTGACCGCTCGGCCGGCCGCTTGGGCGATGCCCAAGTTCTGCGCCGCTGCGGTGGTCGCACTGGTCGTGTCCGGCGTGTTCGTGGGCACGCTTCTCGCCGCGGGACTTCTCCTGGTCTCGCAGTGGCCCACGCTGATCGGCAGCGCTGCTCTGCTGTGGCTGGCAGCCATGATCGGCGGCGTCCTGGTCCCGTTCAGCAGGGAGCAGCCACTGGGCAGCAGTGCGACCGGGTTCACCGTCTTCCTGCTGTACTTGCTGTCGTCCACGGCGGCGTCCTGGGCGGCCCCGAAGTTCGGGTGGGCGTTCGGCGGGATCGCCGTCCTCGGGGAGATCACCGCCACAGTGCTGGTGGCGGCCGTGCTGGGGATCTTCCTGGCCGGCCTCGCCGAGCGGGTCTCCGAGGATGCCTGACCACGCCGCGGCTCTCCGGGTGCGGCCCGCCCGCGGACTCGCGGACACCGCCCCGCTGTGGGCTTATCCGCCGCTGGGACTCTCGACACCGGCTCCATCTGCAGCACTGGACGCGGGGAGCACCCCGGAGGAGCAGTCACGAGCGGCCCGCGCTGCAGACCTCGGTCTCGCCTGCGTCCACCGGGAGCCCGCCCGATCTCTCGGAGACGTCCTGGTTCGCTGGTCACGTGCTCCTGCCCTCCCGACCACCGTTGCCGTGGTGCTGCCCCCGGGGCGGGCGGCGGCACTGGCCGGTGCTTCCCACGCCATGCTGAAGGTCATGGGGTGGCCGTTCACAGCGGTCGTCGTGGCGTGGCTGGTCCTGCACGCGGCGGGTCAGGCTGTGCTCGCGACGATCGCCGGTGCCGTCCTGCTCTTCCTGCTGTCGTTGGTCCTGCACGAACTTGGCCACGTCGTCGTTTTCCGGGTCGTGGCACCCCGTGCTCCCGGGATCTTCACCGCCCGGACGGGCAGGTTCCGGCTGATCCGCGGAACCCTCCCGACCGGCCGGGACATCGCAGTCACCCTGGCGGGCCCGGCCGCACCGTTCCTGCTGCCGGCCCTGCTCGCTGCCCCGCCCTTCGGGGCGCCCGTCCAGTTCTGGGCCGCAGCGGCCATCGCCTTCGGCCATGTCTCCCTGCTTTTGCGGAGGGACGGTGACGGCGCGATGTTGCGGGCCGCTGTCGGTCGGCCGACCGTCCCGTGACCGGACGCCGGTCGTGCTGGGCCGGCAGTACCTCCGGTCGGCTCGCGCAGTGTCAACAGCAGTGTGCGCACGGCCAGCCGCCGGGGCACAGATCCGTGGAGGGAGCTGCAGACCTCGGTGATCCGCAACCACCCCGACCCGGGCGTTCCCGGCGTGGACCCAGGGCCGGGAGGTGAACGAGCTGGAGGCAGCCCTCGACGCGCGGGGATGCCACCGGCCCGGGGCTCAGGCGAGCGGCCACCCGAGGCTCGGCCCCAGCAGCAGAAGAGTGGACACGATGACGAGGGCGACGGCCGCCGCGATCACGGCGGTCCGCCCGGTGCTTCGGGGATGCGGTGCGTGGGGCTCCTTGCCGGAGCCTGGATCGGTGGATCGTCGGTCAGGGGGTCGGTGCGTCGCCGGGGCCGTCGTCATCGACCAGGGCCCGGACCGCCTCGTCGTCCTCCAGGATGAGGCTCAGCAGACGGGCCACCGCGCGGTTGTTGCTCGTCTCGTTCCAGGCCACGTGCAGATCGGCCCGGTTCAGGTCCGCCAGGCCGGCAGGACCGGCCAGCTCCTCGAAGACCACCCCCGGGGGAGAGAAGTCCATGGCCGAGGCGGGCACCAGGCTCACGCCCAGGCCGGCCGCCACGAACGCGAGCAGGGCGGGGACCTGGCTGGCGAGCTGGGTGACCACAGGATGTGCTCCGGCGCTCTCGTACAGCCGCATGACCAGGTCGTGGAAGTACCGGGCCTCGGAGGTCGAGTACATCATGAGGGGCAGGCCGTCGAGCTGACGCATCCGCACCCCGTGACCGGTGGCGAGGAGGTGCCCGTCGGGCAGTGCGGCCACGAGCCGGTCCTCCATGTGGGGCCGGGTCACCACTCCGGAGCGGTTGACGATCGGCCGCAGGAGGCCGATGTCGATGGTGCCCCGTGAGAGGGCGTCCATCTGGTCCACGGAGACGGCCTCCCGCAGCACCAGGTGCACGCCCTCCATGTGCTGCCGCGCGAGCCGCAGGATGCCCGGCAGGCTGGACTGACCGGCGATGGCGGTGTAGCCGATCACGATGGAGCCGGCGTCGCCCGTGGCCACCCGCCGGACGTCCAGCTCGGTCTTGGCGCACAGGTCCAGGATCTGCCGGGCGCTCGGCAGCAGCGTCTGACCGGCCTCCGTGAGCTGGACCTTCCGGCTGCTGCGCTTGAAGAGCTGGGCGTCGAGCTCACGCTCCAGCAGCTGGATCTGCCGGCTCAGCGGAGGCTGCGTCATGTTCAACCGCGCCGCCGCGGCGCCGAAGTGGAGCTCCTCCGCCACGGCCACGAAGGACTCGAGCTGGATCAGGGAATACATCAATCCACTCCTTGAATGATTGAGTGCCTATTTTAGCTTGGACAGGCATGGTCGGGCCTCTCTAGCGTGGAGAGGACCGACGGCCCGTCTCCACGGCCGTCCCAGGAGAGGACCACCCGAGATGCCCTTCATCCACGCAGACCGCGACGTCGCGGAGCCCTCCCTCCACTCCCGGCAGACGGTCATCACGGGCGTGACCGTGACGCCCGTGGCGTTCACCGACCCGCCCCTGCTGAACACCGTGGGCGTGCACGAACCGTTCGCGCTGCGGGCGGTCCTGCAGGTGTCCACCGACGCCGGCGTCACGGGGCTGGGCGAGACCTACGGGGACGCGGGTCACCTGCAGCGCCTGCGCCTGGCGGCCGAGGCCGTCGTGGGCGCGGACCCCTTCAACACCAACGACCTGCGGGCCCGGGTGACCCGTGCTCTCGCCGCGGACACCGTCGCGGGCGGCCACGGCATGAGCGGGATGGTCACGGGCTCCTCCACCGCCGACCGTGTGCTCTCGCCCTTCGACGTCGCGGCACTGGACATCCAGGGCCGGATCCTGGGGGTGCCCGTCAGCGAGCTCCTCGGCGGACGGGTCCGGGACGCCGTGCCGTTCAGCGGCTACCTCTTCTACAAGTGGGCCGGGCACCCGGACGGAGCCAAGGACTCCTGGGGGGAGGCGCTCGACCCGGACGGCATCGTGGCGCAGGCCCGCCGGATGGTGGACGACTACGGATTCACGGCCCTCAAGCTCAAGGGCGGGGTCGTTGAGCCCGACGCCGAGGCGGAGGCCGTCGAGGCGCTGCGCGCGGAGTTCCCCGCACTGCCCCTGCGCATCGATCCCAACGGGGCGTGGACGGTCGAGACCTCGGTGCGCATCGGGCGCCGGCTGGAGGGGGTCCTCGAGTACCTCGAGGACCCGACGCCCGGCATCCAGGGCATGGCCGCCGTCCGGAACCGGGTGAACCTGCCGCTGGCCACCAACATGTGCGTGGTGAGCTTCGCGGACCTGCCGCCCGCCCTCGCCGCCGGTGCCGTGGACGTCGTGCTCTCCGACCACCACTTCTGGGGCGGTCTGCGCCGTTCGCAGACTCTCGCCGGGATCACCGAGACCTTCGGGCTGGGCCTGTCGATGCACTCGAACTCCCACCTGGGGATCAGCCTCGCGGCCATGGTCCACCTCGCCGCCGCCACCCCGAACCTGGACTACGCGTGCGACACGCACTGGCCGTGGAAGGACCCCGACGAGGACGTCGTCCAGCCGGGCGTGCTGTCCGTCGCCCACGGCGCGGTTGCCGTGCCGGCGGGACCGGGACTCGGTGTCGAGATCGACCCGGACGGCCTCGAGCGCCTGCACCGCCAGTACCTCGACTGCGGTCTCCGCGAGCGCGACGACACCGGCTACATGCGCCGCGTCCAGCCCGGCTACGAACTCGCGAGCCCCCGGTGGTGACCGCGCCGGCCCCCGAGGTGCTGGACGTCGTTGTCACGGACCCGATCATCAGCCGCTTCGCGGAGCGTCTCACCGCGGCGGCCCCGGAGCACCGGTGGCGGTTCCTGGCCGACGCCTCCGCCGCCGACAGGGCCGCGGCCGTCGCCGGCGCCGATGTCCTCGTGTGCTCCCGTCTCGAGGCCGCGGAGGCGGCGTCCGCGCTGGCGGTCCGCCTGGTGCAGGTGACCGGCGCCGGCCTGGACCGCGTCGCCGTCCAGGCCCTGCCCGCGCAGGCGTCGGTGGCCAACACCTTCCACCACGCCCGCCCCATCGCCGAGCACGTGCTCATGTCCGTGCTGGCGCTCTCGCGGCGGCTGCTCCCTTCCGACCGCGAGCTGCGGGCGGGCACTTGGCGCACCATCGCGACAGACCCGGGCGTCCCGCTGCACCCGACGCTGGACACGATGACCCTCGGCGTCCTCGGACTCGGCAGCATCGGTCTCGAGACCGTCCGCCTGGCCGAGGCCGTCGGCATGTCCACGGTCGCGGTCCGGCACCGCCCGGACGCCCCGGTGCCCGACGGCGTGCACCCGCGCTGGGTCGGCGGACCGGCCGACCTGCCCCGGCTGCTGGCGGAGTCCGACGTCGTCGTCGTCACCGTCCCGCTCACGGCCGCCACCGAGGGCATGATCGGTGCGGCGGAGCTCGCCGCGATGCGCCCGACGGCGGTGCTCGTCAACGTCGCCCGCGGTCCGGTGGTGGACGAGGACGCCCTATACCGGGCGCTGGTCCAGGGGGACATCGCCGGCGCCGCCATCGACGTCTGGTGGGGCGTCCCTGCCCCGGGCCGCACCCCACCGGCCGACCTGCCGTTCGCGGAGCTGGACAACGTGCTGCTCACACCGCACCACTCCGGGCATGCCCGCAGCACGTTCGAGGGCCGCGCCGACGACATCGCCGACAACGTCGTCCGGCTCGCCCGCGGCGAGGAGCTCCGCAACGTGGTGCGCCGCGGGACCCCGCCCGTACGGTCACTCCACCAGTAGCCGGGTCACCAGCAGCAGCGCGCCGCCGGCCGAGGCCGTCAGGGCCAGGATTCGCAGCCGGGCGGCGTCCAGCAGCCGGTTCACCCACCGGGAGAGCACGAAGCCGGCGACCACCGCGGGGCTGAGCCCGAGCACTGCGGCCAGCACGGCCGGTGTGACCGCCCCCGCCACCGTCAGCAGTCCGATGGACACCAGTGACCCCACGAGGAAGAACGCGCTCATGGTGCCCCGCAGCCGGGCGGGCGGCTGTCCCTGCCAGACGATCGCCATGGGCGCCCCGCCGATCGACGTCGCCGTGCCCATCACCCCGGACAGTGCTCCGGCCATCACCAGGTTCCGCCGGCGCGGTCCGGGCCGCCAGCCCAGGAACGCGGAGCCCACGCCCACCAGGACGCTGCCGGCCACGAGCCACGCCAGGGCGGTGGCCGGCATGACGACCACCAGCCAGGCCCCGAGCACGCTGCCGGGGATCCGCCCCGACAGCGCCCACCCGGCGCCGCGCACGTCCAGGTCCGCGCGCTCGCGGACCACCACCAGGAGCGTCACGAGTGTGGCCAGCATGATCACGAGCGCGGGCAGCAGCGCGGGGTCGACCAGGGCGATGACCGGGGCGGCCACCAGCCCCAGGCCGAACCCGATCGACCCCTGCAGCGCGGCGGCGACGAAGAACGTCGCCGCCAGGACGGCGAAGACGCCGAGACTCATTCCCGGGCGGACAGCGCGGTGGAGCCGGCCGCGACCGGCTCGTCCATCGGGAAGTAGCACTCCGCCGTGTGCACCACGTCGCCGCGCAGGCCCGGCATCGGCAGGGTCGTGCGGCCCGACGAGGAGGCGTCCTGCCGGGGCGGTGCGTCCGTGGCGCAGACGTCCTGGGCCTGCCAGCACCGGGTCCGGAAGCGGCAGCCGGAGGGCGGGTCCAGCGGTGAGGGCAGCTCTCCGCGCAGGACGATCCGTTCCGCCGGACGCTGCGCCGGATCCAGCTTCGGCGAGGCCGACATCAGCGCGGCCGTGTACGGGTGCAGAGGGCGCTCGAACACGTCCGCGGTGCGGCCCGTCTCGACGATCCGGCCCAGGTACATCACCGCCACGCGGTCCGTCACGTGCCGGACCACGGACAGGTCGTGGGAGATGAAGAGGTAGCTGACGCCGAGCTTCTGCTGCAGGTCGTTGAGCAGGTTCAGCACCTGGGCCTGGACGGAGAGGTCCAGCGCGGAGACGGGCTCGTCGAGGATGATCAGTTCCGGGTTCAGCGCCAGCGCCCGGGCGATGCCGATGCGCTGCCGCTGCCCCCCGGAGAACTCCTGGGGAGACTTCTTGGCGTCGGAGGGCCGGAGACCCACCAGCTGGAGCAGCTCGTGCAGCCGGGCGGAGCGCTCCCGGGTGGAGCGGTAGAGGTCACGGTGGGTGGTCCACGGCTCGGAGATGATCTCCGCGGCCGTCATCCGGGAGTTCAGCGAGGCGAAGGGGTCCTGGAAGACCATCTGCACGCGCCGCCGCCAGGCCAGGAGCTCCTTGCCCTTCAGCGCGAAGGGGTCCTGTCCCTCGAAGGACACGGTCCCGGAGTCGGGGCGCTCCAGCAGCATGAGGGTCCGGGCGAGCGTGGACTTCCCGCAGCCGGACTCGCCCACGAGCCCCAGGGTCTCGCCGCGGCCGACGGTCAGGTCGATCCCGTCCAGGGCGCGCAGACGGTTGTGGCCCGAGGCGCTCCGGGCCACGTGGAAGGTCTTGGTGACGTCCCGGACCTCCAGGGCGGCGCCGTGGTCGGAGTGCGGTCGATCCAGCAGTGCGGTCATGACTCGATCCCCTCGGAAACGGTGTCGGTGGCGAGCAGCTCGGAGTAGTGGCAGGCCGCCCGGTGGCCCGGGGCGACCTCGCGCAGGGCGGGGCGTTCGGCGCGGCAGCGGGCGGAGACCAGCGGACAGCGGTCCTGGTAGACGCAGCCGGGGGGGATGTTCCTCAGCTCGGGCGGGCTGCCCGGGATCGAGGCCAAGGCGGCGCCGCGCTCCCCGTCCACCGGCACCGACTCGAGCAGACCCTTGGTGTAGGGGTGGCGGGGGCGGGTGAACACCTCGTCCACGGGCCCGCTCTCGGCCACGGTGCCCGCGTACATCACGGTGACGTCGTCGGCCTCCTCGGCGACGACGGCGAGGTCGTGGGTGATGAGCACGACAGCCATCTCCTCCTCCTCGCGCAGCAGCCGCAGCAGCTCCATGATCTGGGCCTGGACCGTGACGTCCAGCGCGGTCGTGGGCTCGTCGGCGATGAGCACGCGCGGCCCGAGCGCCACGGCGGCGGCGATGAGGATGCGCTGGCGCATCCCGCCGGAGAACTGGTGCGGATAGGCGTCCACCCGGTGCTCGGCCTCGGGGATGCCCACGCGGCGCATGAGCGCGATGGCCTCCTCCCGGGCCTGCGCCGCCGAGAGACCGCGGTGGATGCGGAAGGACTCGCCGATCTGGACCCCCACCGGGTACACCGGATTCAGGGCCGTGAGCGCGTCCTGGAAGACGATGCCCAGCTCCGCTCCGGCGACCTTGCGGCGCTGCTTCGGGGACATGGTCGTCAGTTCCTTGCCGTTCAGCTGGATGCTGCCCCCGGCCACGTGGGCCACGGGGTCCAGGAGGCCGACGACGGCCTTGGCCGTCATGGACTTCCCGCAGCCCGACTCCCCGAGCAGCGCGCGGGTCCGGCCGGCCCGGACCTCGAAGCCGGCGTCGCTGACGGCGCGGACCGTGCCGGCAGGGGTGCGGATGTCGACGTCGAGCCCGTCGACACGGAGCACCACGGGGTGCTCGACGGCGGGACGGTGCGCGGTGGCGACGGGGGCGCTCGTGATCACTTGGACTCCTGGGAATCGGTCCGGACGATGAACTTCCTGCGCTTGGCCAGGGTGAGCCGCCAGCGCTGGGAGGGATCCGTGGCGATCCGCAGCCAGGCGGCCAGCATGTTCGCCGAGATCGCGGTGACCACGATCGCCACACCCGGGAAGATGGACAGCCACCAGGCCGTCTGCAGGTACTGGCGCCCCTGCGCCACGAGCAGGCCCCAGCTGACGTCGGGCGGCTGGATGCCGATGCCGAGAAAGCTCAGCGAGGACTCGGCGAGCATGACGTAGCAGAACTCGAGCGTGGCCAGCGTCAGGATGGAGGGGATGACCACCGGGATCACGTGCCGGCGGATGATCGTGTTGGGCCGGGCCCCGAAGGTTCTGGCGGCGTCCACGAACGTGCGGCTCTGGAGCTCGGCGGACTCGGCACGTGCCGTTCTCAGATAGATGGGGATGCGCGTGATGGCCAGGATGAGCACGATGTTCGCGATCGACGGGCTGAAGACGTAGAGCACGACGACGGCGAGCAACAGCGAGGGGAAGCTCATGATGACGTCGGCAACCCGCATCGAGGCGTTCTCCCGCCATCCCCGGTGATAGCCGGCCCACACGCCCCACAGGGAGCCGATGAGCATGGCGATCAGCACCGCCGGCACGGACACGAGCAGGGTCGTGCGGGTGGCGACGACGAGTCGGGCCAGGAGGGAGCGCCCCAGCGAGTCGGAGCCGAGGATGTACTCCCAGCCGTTGGCGGGGTCGAACGGCGGCTTGTTGGCGAACATGAGGTCCTGCCGGGTGTCCAGCGGGCCCATGAGCATCGGGCCGAAGATCGCCGTCAAAAAGACGAGGACCAGGATGACGGCACCGGTGCAGGCGAACTTGTCCCGCAGGAGCATGCGCAGCATGCTGGGGTGCCCCGAGCCCTTGTCCTGGGGCGCCGCGGGCGCGGACTCCGGGGGCGCGATCTCCGCGGGATCCAGCGGTCCGTCCGCCGCCCGTCCGTCCTGGGTGAGCTGACTCATGGGTTTCTCCTATGCCTTGGCGGTGGTCAGGGCGCCCGGGACCACGGCGGCGGGAGCCGGCGGCTCGGTGGGGGCGGAGGGCTTCCTGGAGGTCTTCGGCCCCGGGGAGGCCGGCCGGACGCGGGGGTCCAGCAGCGCGTAGGCCAGGTCGATGACGATGTTCAGGACGAAGATCGCGATGGCGGTCAGCAGCACACAGGCCTGCAGGACGGCGAAGTCCCGCTGCAGGATCGAGTCGATCATGAGCTTGCCGATGCCGGGCCAGCCGAAGATCGTCTCGACGACCACCGCACCGTTGATCAGGCCCACGGTGAGGTCTCCAGCCACGGTCAGTGCCGGCGCCGCGGCGTTGCGCAGTGCGTGGCGGGTGACCACCCGGGACTGGGAGGCGCCCTTGCTCCGGGCGAGCTTGATGTAGGGCTCGGAGAGCGCGGAGACCATGGCGCCGCGCACCACCTGGACCAGTGCCCCGAACGGCCGCATGACCAGCGTGGCGATGGGCAGCACCCAGGCGGCGGCTCCACCCACGCCGGAGGTGGGAACCCACCCCAGGGTGATGGCGAAGATCCAGATGCCGACGATCGCGAGCCAGAAGTCCGGGATGGAGGCTGCGGCCATGGAGATGAAGCTGGAGATCCGGTCCGCGACGCCGTTGGGCTTCAGGGCGGCCCAGCTGCCCACCAGCACGGCGAGCACGATGGCGAGGACCATGGTGATCGCGGCGAGCTGGAGGGTGGCCGGGAAGGCCCGCAGCGCCATCGCCGCCGCGGACTCCCCCGTCCTGAGCGAGGTGCCGAAGTCGAGCTGCAGCACCCCTCCGAAATAGTCGGCCATCTGGACCAGCAACGGCTGGTCCAGCCCGTTGCGGGCCGCGAAGTCGTCACGCATCTGCTGCGTGGCGTTCAGCGGCAGGTACAGGCTCGCCGGATTGCCGGTGAGCCGGGCCAGCGCGAAGACACCGACGATGACGACCGCCAGCGGGATGGCGCTGGAGACGATCCTCTTGCGCAGATAGGTCAGCATGACTTCCCCTGTGTTCTCGTGTGTCTGTCCTCGGGCGTCTGTCCTCGCGCTCCGGCCGGCTACTGCGCGGGCCGCATCTCGGCGAGGCGCAGCTCGTCGCCGGACGAGGAGTTGGGCTCGTACTCGACGCCCGCGGACTTGCCGAGCATGCCGGTCTGGTGCGCGATGTGGGCGAACTGCGTGACGTTCTCGTTCTGGTACTCGAAGATCTCCTCGTAGGCGGCCTGCCGGTCCTCGCCCGTGGCGGCACCCGCCTCCTCGATCATGGAGTCCAGCTCCGGGGTGCCGAAGGAGCTCTGGGCGCCGTCGGAGAGCATGTACTGGTCCACGGTGAACGCGGCGTCGCCGGCCTGGTTGCCGTGCTGCGTCAGGAGGCCGATGTTGCCCTCGTCCTCGGCGAACGGGCGGACCTGGTAGGTGAGGTGCTGGCTGGTCTCGAGCATCTTGAGGTTGACGTTGAGCCCGGCCTGGCTGAGCTGCTCCTGGAGGACCTGTCCCAGCTCCTCGATCTTCGGGAACTGTGCCGAACGCACCACCAGGCTGATCGGGGCGTCGGTGTTCACGCCGTCGGCCTTGGCTTCCGCGACGAGGCTCTTGGCCTCCTCCGGGTCGTAGGGCCACGCCTCGAGGCTCTCGTTGTGGCCGACGACGCCCTTCGGCACGAGCTGCGCGGCCACCTGGTCGCGTCCGCCGTAGAGGCTGGCGACGATGCCCTCCTTGTCGATGGCGTAGTTGACGGCCTCGCGGATCCGCTGGTCGCTGAAGGGCTCCTCGTCGGCGTGCATGCGGATGGCGATGGTCTCGTTGTTGGGGTAGCTGACACCGAGGTCCCCGATGCTGTCCTCGGGGCTCAGCCCGGTGGCGATGTCGGCCTCGCCGGAGGTGATCATCGCGGCGCGCACGCTGCTCTCGGACCGCCACTCGTACCGGGCGTTCTGATAGGCGGGCTGCTCGCCCCAGTAGCCGTCGTAGGCCGAGACGGTGATGTTCTGGCCCGGCTGCCACGAGTCCAGCTGATAGGGGCCGGTGCCGATCGGCTCGCGCACCTTCTCGGTCATGGAGGTCTCGCTGGGCACCACCTCGAGGAAGGACAGCCGAAGGGGCAGGATCGGATCGGCCTGCGGCGCGGTGACCGTCAGGGTGGTGTCGTCCACGACCTCCACGTCGAGGTCGTCGTCACCGAACACGTAGCCCTCGACGTTGCAGCCGAGGTCGGAGTTGACGGCCCGCTCGATGGTGGCCGCGGCGTCCTCCGCGGTGAAGTCGCTCCCGTCGTGGAAGGTGACTCCTTCCTGGAGGGTGAAGGTCCAGGCCTGGTCGTCCTCGGAGCTCCACTCGGTGGCCAGCTTCGGCTCGAGCTCGCCCGTGGTCGGGTTCCGCTCGACGAGCGGCTCGGTGATGGTCGAACGGTCGACCACGCCCGTGCTCGTGAGGTTCGCCTCGCACGGCTCGAGCGTCGGAGGCTCCTGCTGGAGGACCACGCGCAGGGTGTCCGAGGCTTCGCCGGATCCCGCGGCGTTCTCGGAGTTGGCGACGGAGCACCCGCTCAGCAGCACCCCCGTGCCGAGGGCGGCGGCCGACAGGGACACCAGTCGGCGGGGGCGGCCGGACTTCGGCGCGATGGTGGTGGCGGCAGGGCGCGGCAGATCGAACGTCATGGTGTCCTCCGAGAACGGGAATCGAGCGGTTGCCGGCCTCGACGGACTCCGTGGGGGCTGTCCGGCGGCCGGGCGTATGGACAGCGTGGGACCGGCCCACACGGCGGTCAAGGAGCCGGACGGCCGTGACGGCGCCCCGGACGGCCGCGGAGGAGCAGTTCGATGCGGTCGCCGGATGTGACTTCCGCTACATTCCGCGGCGTACGGCAAATCAATGCCTCAACAGCATTGATCCATGCAATCTATGTGTTGGACGGCATTCGATGCGCTCCTTACGTTGCACTCATGACCAACTTCGCTCCGGCTGCGGCCGAGTCCACCGTCCAGAGCGCCGGCGCCGGGATCCTCCAGGTGGGCCCCGTCAATCCCACGGTCCAGGCCGTGCTGGCCTCCGAGTTCGGGGCGGCGCGCCTGCCCGACGCCCCGGGGGAGCGCGAGGTGTTCCTGGCGGAGCACGCGGACGAGGTCCGGATCGCGGTCTGCTCCGGCAAGGTCGGAGTCGACACCGATCTGATGCGCCGGCTCGGCAACCTCGACGCGATCGTCAACTTCGGCGTTGGCTACGACGCGACCGACGTCGACCAGGCCGCGACGCGCGGGATCCCGATCAGCAACACCCCCGACGTGCTCACGGACTGCGTCGCCGACACCGCGCTGGCCCTCTACCTGGACGTGCTGCGGCGGATCTCCGCGGCCGACCGCTACGTCCGGCGCGGGGACTGGGAGACCAAGGGCAACTTCCCGCTGGCCGTGCGGGCCTCCGGAAGAAGAGTGGGCATCCTGGGGCTCGGGCGCATCGGCGGCGCCATCGCCCGCCGGCTCGAGGGCTTCGGGTGCGAGATCCACTACCACAACCGCCGCCCGCTCGAGGGAACCGCCTACACCTACCAGGAGTCCGCGGAGGAACTGGCCGGGGCGGTCGACGTCCTGATCGTGGCCGCGGCCGGGGGCCCCGCCTCCGTGGGGCTGGTCGGCGCGTCCGTCCTGGCGAACCTCGGACCCGAGGGCTACCTGATCAACATCGCCCGCGGCTCGGTCGTGGACGAGGAGGCCCTGGTCGCAGCACTCCTGGGGGAACGGCTCGGCGGCGCGGGGCTCGACGTCTTCGCCGACGAGCCCCGCGTGCCGTCCGCCCTGCGGTACCTGGACAACGTGGTCCTGCTGCCGCACCTCGCCAGCGGAACCGTCGAGACCAGGGGCGACATGGCCGAGCTGACGCTGGCCAATCTGCGCAGCTTTCTCGACGGCGGCACGCTCCTCACGCCCATCTCCTGAGTCCCGCGCTCCGGCCCTCCCCGGCCGGGAAAGGAAGTCGACCATGACCATCGCCGTTGGTTTCTCGAACACCCCTGAAGGATCGGCGGCGGTCCGTGCCGCCATCTCCGAAGCCGTCCTCCGGCGCACCGGCGTCTCCCTCTTCGTCCCGGCCGAGAACGGCACCGTCCCGCACGCGGACGTGCTGGCGGACCTGCGTGCCGAGGCCGGAGCATCCGGGATCGCCCTGGAGCTGCGCACGCTGGGCCAGGACGACGACCTGGGCGATGCGCTCATCGACGCGTCGTACCAGCCGGGCGCCCAGATGGTGGTCATCGGTCTCCGCCGCAGATCTCCCGTCGGCAAGCTCCTCCTGGGATCTTTGTCCCAGCGGGTGCTGCTCGAGGCCGGATGCCCCGTGCACGCCGTCAAGGTCAGGGTGGGCCCTCGGGCTTGAGCGCCCCCACCTCGCAAGCCGTCCACCGCCCGAAGAGCCAGAGCAGAGGAAGTCATCACGTGAGCCAGTACACGCCCCAGGAACTTGCCGGACGTCTCAAGGACGGCTTGCTGTCCTTCCCCGTCACCGCGTTCGACCAGGACCTGCTCTTCGACGAGAGCGCCTACCGCCAGCACCTGGCCTGGCAGGCCTCCTACCCCGTGGCCGGGCTCTTC